>NZ_JBQFUW010000008.1:0-212874 GCF_056539385.1 Ruegeria sp. BB6 | reverse complement strand
CTGCGGTCAGCGTCGTCTTACCATGGTCAACGTGGCCAATCGTGCCGATGTTGACGTGCGGTTTTGTACGCTCAAACTTTTCCTTTGCCATGATGGCCTCCTTTTTCGGTAATGAAGGGAGCCCGTGGACCGGGCTCCCTCAAATCTTCGCTTATGCGTATTTCGCCTGAATCTCGTCCGAGATATTCTGCGGAACCGGATCGTAGTGGTCGAACTGCATGGTGAACTGGGCACGGCCCGACGACATCGAACGCAGAGTGTTGATGTAGCCGAACATGTTCGCCAGCGGAACGAACGCGTCGATCGCGATCGCGTTGCCGCGCGGTTCCTGACCAGACACCTGGCCACGACGCGAGGTCAGATCGCCGATGATACCGCCGGTATATTCTTCCGGGGTGATCACTTCGACCTTCATGATCGGTTCCAGCAGTTTCGCGCCAGCTTTGCGCATGCCTTCGCGCATACACATACGGGCCGCGATTTCAAACGCCAGAACGCTCGAGTCAACGTCGTGGAACTTACCGTCCAGCAGGGCAACCTTGAAGTCGATCACGGGGAAGCCAGCCAGAGGGCCGCTGTCCATAACCGACTGGATGCCTTTTTCAACACCCGGGATGTATTCCTTCGGAACGGCACCACCAACGATGCGGCTTTCAAACGAGTAACCTTCGCCCGGCTCTGTCGGAGTGATCTCGAGTTTAACCTCACCGAACTGACCCGAACCACCCGACTGTTTCTTGTGGGTGTAGGTGTGCTCGACCGGCATCGAGATGGTTTCGCGATAGGCCACCTGCGGTGCACCAATGTTCGCTTCAACCTTGAACTCGCGCTTCAGACGGTCAACCAGGATGTCCAGGTGAAGTTCGCCCATGCCCTTCATGATGGTCTGACCCGATTCCAGGTCGGTTTCCACACGGAAGGACGGGTCTTCGGCGGCCAGACGGGCCAGACCCTGAGACATCTTTTCCTGGTCGCCCTTGGTTTTGGGCTCAACTGCGATCTCGATCACCGGATCGGGGAAGGTCATGGTTTCCAGAACCACCGGATCCTTCGCGTCACACAGGGTGTCACCGGTGGTGGTGTCTTTCAGACCCGCCAGCGCGATGATGTCGCCTGCAAACGCTTCTTCGATCTCTTCCCGGTTGTTCGAGTGCATCATCATCATACGACCGATGCGCTCTTTCTTACCTTTGGTCGAGTTCAGGATCGAGTCACCCTTGTTCATGGTGCCCGAGTAAATCCGAGTGAAGGTCAGCGAGCCAACAAAGGGGTCGTTCATGATTTTGAACGCCAGACCCGAGAAGGCCATCTCGTCGTCTGCACGACGGGCGATGTCACGAACTTCTTCCTCGTCGCCGGGTTTGAAGCCCATGTAATCAACGACGTCCAGCGGGCTGGGCAGATAGTCGATCACAGCGTTGAGCAGCGGCTGAACACCTTTGTTCTTGAAAGCAGAACCACCCAGAACCGGAACAAACGCGATTTCCAGAGTACCTTTGCGCAGCAGGGCGCGCAGGGTTGGAACGTCGGGCTCATTGCCTTCCAGGTATTCCATCATCGCGTCGTCGTCCATTTCGACGGCCGCTTCGATCATCTTGCCGCGCCATTCGTCAGCCATGTCCTTCAGGCTGTCGCGGATCGGAGCTTTGATCCAGCTTGCGCCCAGATCTTCGCCCTGCCACAGCCACTCTTCCATGGTGACCAGGTCGATCAGACCTTCCAGCTCGGTCTCAGCGCCGATCGGAATACCAACCGGAACAGCGCGTGCGCCGGTGCGGTCTTCGATCATGTTGACGCAGTTGAAGAAGTCAGCGCCGATCTTGTCCATCTTGTTGACGAAAACCATACGCGGAACCTTGTAGCGGTCAGCCTGACGCCACACGGTTTCTGTCTGGGGCTCAACACCGGCGTTTGCGTCCAGAACGCAGACGGCACCGTCGAGAACCGCCAGCGAACGTTCAACTTCGATGGTGAAGTCAACGTGGCCGGGGGTGTCGATGATGTTCAGGCGGTGCTTAGGAGTTTCGGCGGTCTTACCGTCTTCGGTGCGTTCCCAGAAGGTGGTGGTCGCAGCCGAGGTGATGGTGATGCCGCGTTCCTGCTCCTGCTCCATCCAGTCCATGGTGGCTGCACCATCGTGCACCTCACCGATGTTGTGGGATTTACCAGTGTAATACAGGATACGCTCCGAGCAGGTGGTCTTACCTGCGTCGATGTGCGCCATGATACCGAAGTTACGGTATAGTTCGAGCGGATATTCGCGTGCCATTTTGGATAAGCCTCTGGATTACCAACGGTAGTGGCTGAAGGCTTTGTTCGCCTCGGCCATCTTGTGGGTGTCTTCGCGCTTCTTCACGGCAGTACCGCGGGACTGTACAGCGTCCAGCAGTTCACCGGCGAGGCGTTCTTCCATGGTGTTTTCGTTGCGGCCGCGCGCAGCGGTGATCAGCCAGCGGATGGCCAGAGCTTCGCGGCGCTCGGGGCGGACTTCGACCGGAACCTGATAGGTTGCACCACCAACCCGGCGCGAGCGAACCTCGACCGACGGTTTGATGTTGTCGAGCGCTTCGTGGAACACTTCGACAGGAGCGCGCTTTACCTTGTTCTCAACGCGGTCAAAGGCGTTGTAGACGATGCGCTCTGCGACCGACTTCTTGCCGTCGATCATCAGGTTGTTCATGAATTTGGTCAGAACCTTGTCGCCAAATTTGGCGTCAGGCAGGACTTCGCGTTTTTCGGCGGCGTGACGACGTGACATATCAGCCTCTCCTTCTTACTTGGGACGCTTCGCGCCGTATTTGGAACGACGTTGCTTACGATCTTTGACGCCCTGAGTATCCAGAACACCGCGCAGGATGTGGTAACGCACACCGGGAAGGTCTTTCACACGGCCGCCACGGATCAGAACAACCGAGTGTTCCTGCAGGTTGTGGCTTTCACCGGGGATGTACGAGATGACCTCGAACCCGTTGGTCAGGCGCACTTTGGCAACCTTACGCATAGCCGAGTTCGGCTTTTTCGGTGTGGTGGTATACACACGGGTGCAGACGCCGCGCTTCTGCGGGCACTGCTCCAGGTGCATGGACTTCGAGCGTTTGACTTTGGGCTGCCGCGGTTTGCGGATCAGCTGTTGAATAGTTGGCATTCCGGTTTCTTCCCCGTTTTGCAACACACATGACATGCACGCGCATTGCGTGCGGTTAAACTTTGCTGCGCTCATGCGTCCACAAGCGCAAAACCCGCGAACGTTCCCATTCCGAGGTGAACGTCGCGGTTGGTTATCAGAGGACGCGAACTGCAAAATTGTCCGGGTCTTGACCAGTCCATTACTGAGATCGGTTTTGGGGCGGCCCCCGGTACCGAGATGTCGCGCGTAATAGGGGGAGTCGGCCCAAGTGTCAACAGCACACCTGACATGACACCGGTCCGGCGGGTTTGCATTGATTTATCCCTTTTCGCTGGATGCTTCCAGCACAACTGCCGTTGCAGGCAGCCGGTCGTGTCGGCATAGTCCGCAGCAACGCTCTGCCTTACGGATGAAACATGCAAGTCATCGGCCTGTGCCGCTTTTCCTATCCCGCATATGGTGGCTTTCAGATCGAACATGACTCGATCGAAGAACGCCGGGCCTATCTTTATAACCCGGATCGCCTGGAAGAGCGTTTTCGCCTGTTCGAGACGACCACCCTGCCCTGTTTCAGGGAACAGACCGACGAGGATTTTCAACTTCTCGTCGTGATTGGTGAATGCCTGCCGAAACCGGCCCTGGACCGGCTTCATGACCTGACAGCGGGCGTGAAACAGATCAGGATCATCGCACGGGAACCCATGCGACAACGCCGCGTTATGAAAGAGGTTCTGAACGCCGCACGCCAAAACCCCGACGCGCCTTGTCTGCAATTTCGTCATGACGACGACGACGCCGTTTCCGTGGATTTCATAGAACGGCTGCGCATTGCCTCAGAAGACGGCAAAGGTCTGATCGAAAAGAACAAAACCGTCGCCATAGACTACAACAACGGCTTTCTTGCGCGTTTCGGACCAGATGGAATACTAGCCGCTCAGAAATTCCAACCGCTGTTGGGCGTGGGGTTGGGCATGTATGTCCGCGGCGGGTGCGACCTGACGATCATGAACTTCGCCCACCACAGGATCGGGAACTTCATGCCGGTGATCAGCTATCCTGACGCGCCAATGTGGGTTCGGACCCTGAACCAGTTCAACGATTCCCCACATGCGCGCCACAACAGGGCAGAGCTTTCGCCCCTCACGCCGGAACTTGAGGGGGAATTCATCGCGCGTTTTGCGATCGAGCAGGACGCTGTCCGGCGCGTTCACGGAACAAGGTGAACAATCCGGTTCCGACCACCAGCACGGCACCCAACATTGTGATCGCGTCCGGCCAGTCGCCGAACACGGCCCAACCCAAACCCAAAGCCCAGATCAGGCTTGAATAACGGAAGGGCGCGATAAACCCGACCTCGCCTTCGCGCATGACCATGACGCTGAACAGGTACCCCATCAAAACAAAAACAGCCGCCGAAGCAATCAATATGCCCGCATCGGCTGGTACAGGCTGCCAGCCCTTTACCAGCGTCACGAAACTTGCCGATACCGTAATGGTCAGGGTCGTCGCCAAGGTCACGACCAGCGAGGGCACATGGCTTGACATGCGCCGCGTGATCAGGTCCCGTACAGTAACCGCTGCAACGGCAATCAGGGCATATACTGAATAGACGCTGAATCCGTCTGGCCCGGGACGCACGATTAGCAGCATCCCGACAAATCCCACCACGATCGCCACAATTCTGCGCCAACCGATGTGCTCGCGGAAAAACAGGGCCGCGCCCAGTGTCACGGTCAGCGGCAAGGCTTGCAAAACGGCTGTCACATTGGCCAGTGGCATATGCAATAGCGCCGTCAAAAAGAAGAATGTCGCCGAAAGCTCGGCAAGGCACCGCGCGGCGACAAGCCATTTGTCATGACGCGGGAAATTCAGGTGAAGCGCACCAAAATGACGAACCAGAATAAACACAAGGACAGTCGCCAACGCCCCGCGCATCGCCACCATCTGAAACAGAGGCACTTCCGCCCCCGCGACTTTGACCAACGTATCGTTGATAGTAAAGGCAGCCATGCTACCCATCATCAACAACGCACCTTTGACATTGGGCGTCATTCTTTACCGGTCCCTTGCGGTTGAATCTGCGGCACTTGCCCGCTCTTTGATGATTACCCAAGCAAAGCGTAAAACGCGATAGCCTGACGCAATCCTCCACCCGGCACGTATGACGCGGTACGAGAGGTCCGCGCGCAAAAGAAAAGGCCCCGCGAAACGCAGGGCCTGATCTTCATTTCTGAACTTCGCTTACTCGCGGCTTTCCGGTGTCTCCACCATCACGTCCAGCTCGTCGCCGACCATGTCGTCGTCAATGACCGGAGCAGCAAGGGCAGCGGCGGCTTCGGCCTCTTCCCGGCGGGCTTCGATCACCACGTTGTCACGCGATTGCGCAACCTGACGCACGGCCTGTGTCGCACCACCGGTACCGGCAGGGATCAAGCGACCGACGATGACGTTCTCTTTCAGGCCAACCAGCTTGTCCTTCTTGCCCTGCACCGAAGCCTCGGTCAGAACGCGTGTGGTTTCCTGGAACGACGCCGCCGAGATGAACGAACGCGTCTGCAGCGAGGCCTTGGTGATCCCCAGAAGGATCGGCTCGCCCTGTGCCGGACGACCACCGCGCGCGATGGTCTTCTCGTTGGCCGCGTCGAACTCTTGCTTGTCGACATGCTCGCCTTTCAGCAGGGTGGTGTCACCTGAATCCAGGATCTCCCACTTCTGCAGCATCTGACGCACGATGACCTCGATGTGCTTGTCGTTAATCTTCACGCCCTGCAGACGATACACGTCCTGCACCTCGTCGATCATGTAGTCCGCCAGCGCCTCGACACCCATGATGGACAGGATGTCATGCGGAGCCGGGTTACCGTCCATCAGGTATTCACCCTTCTGGATGAAGTCCCCTTCGGCCACCGGGATGTGCTTGCCCTTGGGTACCATGTACTCGATGGTCTCCATGGACTCATCAGCCGGTTCGATGCTGATGCGGCGCTTGTTCTTGTAGTCGCGGCCAAAGCGCACGTAACCATCTGCTTCTGCGATGATCGCGTGATCTTTCGGACGACGAGCTTCAAACAGTTCAGCCACACGCGGCAGACCACCGGTGATGTCCTTGGTCTTGGCGCCTTCACGCGGGATACGCGCGACAACGTCACCGGCTTCGACAGTCTGGCCATCTTCAACCGACAGGATCGCATCCACCGACATCGGATAGTGAACCGGGTTACCCGCATCGTTGCGGACCGGTTCGCCATCTTCACCAACCAGAATGATCTCGGGCTTGAGGTCGCTGCCTTTGGGGGCCGCGCGCCAGTCGACCACGATCTTCTGGGTCATACCGGTTGCTTCGTCGGTCTCGTCACGAACGGCAAGGCCCGAAACAAGGTCAACGTATTTCGCGGTACCGGCTTTCTCGGCGATGATCGGCAGGGTGTAGGGATCCCACTCGAACAGCTTGTCGCCACGGGCGACGGTTGCGCCATCCTTGACGAACAGCTTCGAGCCGTAGCCCAGTTTGAAGCTGGCACGCTCTTCGCCGTGTTCGTCGTTGATCACCAGCTTCATGTTCCGGCCCATGACCAGGCTTTCGCCTGCTGCATTGACCAGAATTTGCGGGTTCTCGAACGCAACAACGCCTTCCTGGTTGGCTTCCTGGAACGACTGCTGACCACCTTGGGCAACACCACCGATGTGGAAGGTCCGCATCGTCAGCTGCGTACCGGGTTCACCGATGGACTGGGCGGCGATGATGCCGACAGCCTCACCCGTGTTCACCATGGTGCCACGTGCAAGGTCACGACCGTAGCAGGTTGCACAAACGCCTTCCTCGGACTCACAGGTCAGAGGCGAACGGATGCGCATCGATGCAACACCAGCTTCGTCAATAGTGTCGGCCATACGTTCATCGATCAGCTGACCTGCGGCCACGATCACCTCATCCGTGCCCGGACGCAGAACATCGTCAGCCGCCACACGGCCAAGCACACGTTCGGCCAGCGAGGCAACAACCTCACCATCGTTCACGGCGGCTTCGGCTGTGATCGCACGCTCGGTGCCACAGTCGATCTCACGAACGATACAGTCCTGCGCCACGTCCACCAGACGACGGGTCAGATAACCCGAGTTCGCCGTCTTCAGAGCGGTATCCGACAGACCCTTACGGGCACCGTGGGTCGAGTTGAAGTACTCGAGAACGGTCAGACCTTCTTTAAAGTTCGAGATGATCGGCGTCTCGATGATGTCACCGTTCGGCTTGGCCATCAGGCCGCGCATACCGCCCAGCTGTTTCATCTGAGTGACCGAGCCACGCGCACCCGAGTGGGCCATCATGTAGACCGAGTTCGGCTCCATGTCCGACCCGTCTTCGGCCTTGGCGACATCCGAGATCGTGCTCATCATCGCGTCAGTTACGCGGTCGTTACACTTCGACCAGGCATCGACAACTTTGTTGTACTTTTCACCCTGAGTAATCAGGCCGTCCATGTACTGCTGTTCAAAGTCCTTCACCTGATCGCGGGTGTCATCGACGATGCCCCACTTGTCGGTCGGGATGACCATGTCGTCCTTGCCGAACGAAATGCCCGCCTTGAACGCTTCTTTGAAGCCCATCGACATGATCTGGTCACAGAAGATAACCGACTCTTTCTGACCGCAGTAACGGTAGACGGTGTCGATAACCTGCTGCACTTCTTTCTTCCGCAGCAAACGGTTGACCAGCTCGAACGGAGCTTTGTTGTTCATCGGCAGCAACGCACCCAGACGCAGACGGCCCGGAGTGGTTTCATAGCGCTTTTGAACTTCGTTGCCTTCCTCGTCGATCTGCGTGATCCGAGCGGTGATCTTGGTGTGCAGATGTACCTCGCCGGAATCCAGCGCGTGCTGAACTTCGTCGATCGAACCGAACACCTTGCCTTCGCCGGGCATGCCTTCGCGCTCGAGGGTCACATAGTAGAGACCCAGGATCATATCCTGCGACGGAACGATGATCGGCGCGCCGTTTGCAGGCGACAGAACGTTGTTCGTCGACATCATCAGAACACGGGCCTCCAACTGGGCCTCAAGGCTCAGCGGGACGTGAACGGCCATCTGGTCACCGTCGAAGTCGGCGTTAAAGGCCGAACAGACCAGCGGGTGCAGCTGGATGGCTTTACCTTCGATCAGGACCGGCTCGAACGCCTGAATGCCAAGACGGTGCAGCGTCGGCGCACGGTTCAGCATCACGGGGTGTTCGCGGATCACCTCGTCGAGGATATCCCACACTTCGGGACGCTCTTTCTCGACCAGTTTCTTCGCCTGTTTCACGGTCGAAGACAGACCTTTGGCTTCAAGGCGCGAGTAGATGAACGGCTTGAACAGTTCCAGCGCCATCTTCTTGGGCAAACCACACTGGTGCAGCTTGAGTTCCGGGCCGGTCACAATGACCGAACGACCCGAGAAGTCGACGCGCTTACCCAGAAGGTTTTGACGGAAGCGACCCTGCTTACCTTTCAGCATGTCCGACAGCGATTTCAGCGGGCGCTTGTTGGCACCGGTGATCACACGACCACGACGGCCGTTGTCGAACAGAGCATCCACGGATTCCTGCAGCATCCGCTTTTCGTTGCGGACAATGATGTCAGGCGCGCGCAGCTCGATCAGACGCTTCAGACGGTTGTTCCGGTTGATAACACGGCGATACAGATCGTTCAGATCCGAGGTCGCAAAGCGGCCACCATCCAGCGGAACCAGCGGACGCAGTTCCGGCGGAATGACCGGGATCACGGTCATCACCATCCACTCGGGCCGGTTGCCCGACTCGAGGAAGGATTCAACAACCTTCAGACGCTTGATGATCTTCTTGGGCTTCAGCTCACCGGTGGCTTCGGCCAGATCAGCACGCAGCTGCTCGGCTTCGGCTTCCAGATCGATCTGGGCCAGCATCTCACGGATGGCTTCAGCACCGATATTGGCGGTGAACGCGTCCATGCCATAGGCATCCTGCGCATCCATATACTCTTCTTCGGTCAGCATCTGGCCGTAAGTCAGGTCGGTCAGACCGGGCTCGATGACGACATAGTTTTCAAAGTACAGAACGCGTTCCAGATCGCGCAGCGTCATGTCCAGCATCAGACCGATGCGGGACGGCAGCGATTTCAGGAACCAAATATGCGCAACAGGCGCGGCCAGTTCGATGTGGCCCATACGCTCACGGCGGACTTTCTGCAGGGTGACTTCCACACCGCATTTCTCGCAGACAACGCCGCGATACTTCATCCGCTTATATTTACCGCACAGACATTCGTAATCTTTGATCGGGCCAAAGATACGCGCACAGAACAGACCGTCACGCTCGGGCTTGAACGTCCGGTAGTTGATGGTTTCGGGTTTCTTGATCTCGCCATAGGACCAAGACAGAATCCGCTCGGGCGACGCCAACGAGACCTTGATCTCGTCGAAAACCTTCGGGGGCGTCAGCGGGTTGAACGGGTTGTTGGTGATTTCCTGGTTCATTTGTTACCTCAAATCTTGCGGAAGGGGGGACGGGAGAAAGGGCAGCGCCCTTACTCCTCAACCTCCGCATCCAGGAGTTCCATATTCAGGCCGAGGCCACGGACTTCTTTAACCAGAACGTTGAACGATTCCGGTACGCCCGCTTCAAAGTTATCCTCGCCCTTGACGATCGACTCATAGACCTTGGTCCGGCCGGCGACGTCATCCGATTTCACGGTCAGCATCTCCTGCAGGGTGTAGGCGGCGCCGTAAGCTTCCAGAGCCCAGACCTCCATCTCACCAAAGCGCTGACCACCGAACTGCGCCTTACCGCCCAGCGGCTGCTGGGTCACCAGGCTGTACGGCCCGGTCGAACGCGCGTGGATTTTGTCGTCCACAAGGTGATGCAGTTTCAGCAGGTACTTGATGCCCACGGTGACCGGACGTGCGAATTGCTCACCGGTGCGACCGTCGAACAGAACCGACTGACCGCTTTCCGAGAAGCCCGCACGCACCAGCGCGTCGTTGACGTCTGCTTCCTTGGCACCGTCGAAGACCGGGGTTGCGATCGGAACACCGCGGGTCACGTTGCCCGCAGCCTCGATCAGGCCATCCTCGTCCAGACCGGTGATGCCTTCTTCATAGACATCCTCGCCATAGGCCAGCTTCATCGCTTCGCGCACCGGGGTCAGGTCGCCAGAGCGACGATATTCACCCAGAGCGTCGTCGATGTTCAGACCCAGACCGCGCGCGGCCCAACCCATGTGAGTTTCAAGGATCTGACCGACGTTCATTCGCGAAGGCACGCCCAGCGGGTTCAGACAGAAGTCAACCGGCGTACCATCGGCCAGGAACGGCATGTCTTCCATCGGAACAACCTTGGAGATCACACCTTTGTTCCCGTGACGACCGGCCATCTTGTCGCCCGGCTGCAGCTTGCGCTTCACGGCGATGAAGACTTTGACCATCTTCATCACACCCGGCGGCAAGTCGTCGCCACGGCGGACCTTCTCGACCTTGTCCTCAAAACGGGCGTCCAGAGCACGCTTTTGCACTTCGTACTGCTCGTTCAGAGCTTCAACGATCTGTGCGTCCTGCTCACCTTCCAGTGCCAGCTGCCACCACTGACCACGGGTCAGGGTTTCCAGCAGATCCTCGGTGATCACCGACCCTGCCTTGACACCTTTCGGGCCTTTGACAGCGGTTTTACCCAGGATCAGACCTTGCAGACGCGCATAGATGTTGCGGTCAAGGATCGCCAGCTCGTCGTCCCGGTCACGGGCCAGACGTTCGACTTCCTCACGCTCGATCTGCAGCGCACGCTCGTCTTTCTCGACGCCGTGACGGTTGAAGACGCGGACCTCAACGACCGTACCGTAGTCGCCCGGCTTCACGCGCAGCGAGGTGTCGCGCACGTCAGATGCTTTTTCACCAAAGATGGCGCGCAGCAGCTTTTCTTCCGGGGTCATCGGGCTTTCGCCCTTCGGAGTGATCTTACCGACCAGAATATCGCCCGGCTCAACATCCGCACCGATGTAAACGATGCCCGCCTCGTCGAGGTTGCGCAGCGCTTCTTCACCGACGTTCGGGATGTCACGGGTGATTTCTTCCGGGCCCAGCTTGGTGTCACGGGCGGCGACTTCAAATTCCTCGATATGGACCGAGGTAAAGACGTCGTCACGCGCGATACGTTCCGAGATCAGGATCGAGTCTTCGTAGTTGTAACCGTTCCACGGCATGAACGCGACGACCACGTTCTTACCAAGGGCCAGTTCACCCATATCGGTCGACGGACCATCGGCAATGACTTCGCCCTTCTGGACGGTGTCACCCACCTTGATCAGCGGACGCTGGTTGATGCAGGTGTTCTGGTTCGATCGCTGGAATTTGCGCAGACGATAGATGTCAACGCCAGCGTCGCCCAGTTCCAGATCTTCGGTGGCGCGGATAACGATACGCTGGGCATCGACCTGGTCGATGATACCGGCGCGTTTCGCCTGAATCGCAGCGCCCGAGTCGATCGCAACCTTTTCCTCGATCCCGGTACCAACCAGCGGCGCTTCGGCGCGCAGCAGCGGAACCGCCTGACGTTGCATGTTCGAGCCCATCAGAGCGCGGTTGGCGTCGTCATTTTCAAGGAACGGGATCAGCGATGCAGCGACCGAGACCAGCTGTTTCGGCGACACGTCAATCAGGTCTACATTCTCGCGCGGGGCAAGCGTGTAGTCACCGGCCTGACGGGTCGACACCAGATCGTTGATGAACTTGCCATCGGCGTCCAGAGTCGCGTTCGCCTGCGCCACAGTGTGACGCATTTCCTCGGTCGCGGACATGTAGTGAACCTCATCGGTCACCTCGGCGTCTTTGACGACGCGGTAAGGTGTTTCGATGAAGCCATACTTGTTCACGCGGGCAAAGGTGGCCAGCGAGTTGATCAGACCGATGTTCGGACCTTCGGGCGTTTCAATCGGGCACATCCGGCCATAGTGGGTCGGGTGAACGTCGCGCACCTCAAAGCCCGCACGCTCACGTGTCAGACCACCGGGGCCAAGCGCCGAGAGGCGGCGTTTGTGGGTGACTTCCGACAGCGGGTTGGTCTGGTCCATGAACTGCGACAGCTGCGACGAGCCAAAGAATTCACGGACAGCAGCCGCAGCTGGTTTCGCGTTGATCAGATCCTGAGGCATGACGGTGTCAATCTCGACCGACGACATACGCTCTTTGATCGCGCGTTCCATGCGCAGCAGGCCAACGCGGTACTGGTTTTCCATCAGTTCGCCGACCGAACGCACACGACGGTTGCCGAGGTGGTCGATATCGTCCACGTCGCCTTTGCCGTCACGCAATTCAACCAGCGCCTTGATGCAGGCCACGATGTCTTCGCGACGCAGGGTGCGCAGGGTGTCCGGCGCGTCCAGAGCCAGACGCATGTTCATCTTCACGCGACCAACGGCGGACAGGTCATAACGCTCACTGTCGAAGAACAGGGTGTCGAACAGGGCCGACGCAGCCTCGACGGTGGGCGGCTCACCCGGGCGCATGACGCGATAGATGTCCATCAGCGCGCTTTCACGGTTCAGGTTCTTGTCCTGAGCCATGGTGTTGCGCATGTAGGGGCCGACATTGACGTTGTCGATGTCCAGAACCGGGATGTCGGTGATGCCCGCATCGATCAGTTCCTTGACGGTGCCGCCGATCAACTCTCCGTCTTTGTCGTATTCAAGGGTCAGCTCATCACCGGCCTCGACATAGATCGCGCCGTTTTCTTCATTGATGATGTCCTTGGCGACAAACTTGCCAACGATGTGATCGAACGGAACCAGCAGGTCAGTGACCACACCTTCTTCGATCAATTTCTTGACCGCGCGCGGAGTGACTTTCTTGCCCGCTTCGGCAATCACTTCACCGGATTTTGCATCGACCAGATCATAGGTCGGGCGGGTGCCGCGCAAACGCTCGGGGAAGAACGGTGTGACCCAGCCCTTCTTCTTGTCCAGCTTGTAGGACACGGTGTTGTAATACGCGTCCATGATCGCTTCTTGATCCAGACCCAACGCATACAGCAGCGTGGTCACCGGCAATTTGCGGCGACGGTCGATCCGGGCGAACACGATGTCCTTGGCGTCGAACTCAAAGTCCAGCCAGCTGCCGCGATACGGGATGATGCGGCAGGCAAACAGCAGCTTGCCCGACGAGTGGGTCTTGCCCTTGTCGTGGTCAAAGAACACACCGGGCGAACGATGCATCTGGGACACGATCACACGCTCGGTGCCGTTCACGATGAACGTTCCGTTCGGCGTCATCAGGGGCATATCGCCCATGAACACGTCCTGTTCCTTGATGTCCTTGACCGAACGTGCGCCGGTGTCCTCATCGACATCAAAAACGATCAGACGCAGAGTGACTTTCAGCGGCGCGCTATAGGTCATATCGCGCTGCATGCACTCTTCAACGTCGTATTTCGGCTTTTCCAGATCGTATTTCACGAACTCCAGAACGGAGGTTTCGTTGAAATCCTTGATCGGGAAAACCGACTGGAACACACCTTTGATGCCTTCGCCATCGGTTGGCTGCTCTGCATCGCCGGAGCGGAGAAAAAGATCATAAGAAGATTTTTGCACCTCAATGAGGTTCGGCATTTCCAAAACTTCACGGATTTTGCCGTAATATTTACGAAGACGTTTCTGGCCAAGGAACGTTTGAGCCATGTCAGATGTCACCTTTCGATGTTCTCAGCGGGCAAAGACACCGTCGGGCCCCGGCATCTTGCACATTCGAGACGACACGTCCGGATCAATTCATGGCCACCGTCCCGAAGGCAGCCTCCCGATCCAAGAACCGCGTCTTAGAAAACACCCCAATTCATGAGGTCCTTTCTAAGACAGGTTCGGCTGGACCCGGATTTCTCCGGGCCCAGCCAAATTTCCGACGCATCAGCGATGCGCCATTGGACTGACTTAGGCCAGTTCGACCTCGGCGCCAGCTGCTTCCAGCTTGCCTTTGATCTCTTCGGCTTCGGCTTTGTCCACGCCTTCTTTGATCTTGCCGCCAGCTTCGACCAGCTCTTTGGCTTCTTTCAGGCCCAGACCGGTGATGCCGCGAACTTCTTTGATCACGTTGATTTTCGAAGCGCCGGCGTTCTTCAGAACGACGTCGAATTCGGTTTTCTCCTCAGCAGCTGCACCGCCGGCGTCGCCAGCTGCACCTGCGACCATGACGGCGCCGCCAGCTGCGGGCTCGATGCCGTACTCGTCTTTGAGGATGGTTTTCAGTTCTTGTGCTTCCAGCAGGGTCAGACCCACGATGCTTTCTGCGAGTGCTTTCAGATCAGCCATTGTATTAGCTCTTTCCGTTTTACAGTGTGTGTTCCAACGTCAGGGTATTCACCCCACGCAGATCATTCAGTGCCAACCGCTTACGCAGCTTCCGCCTTCTCTTCGATGGTGGAAAGGATGCTTGCGATATTGCTTGCAGGTGCGCCAATTGCACCGGCGATGTTGCTTGCAGGCGCGCCAAGCATACCAGCGATCGTAGCAATAAGCTCTTCACGCGACGGCATTTTCGACACGGCTGTAACACCAGCCCGGTCCAGAGCGTTCTCGCCCATTGCACCGCCAAGGATCTCGAACTTTTGGTTCTCTTTGGCGAAGTCCTCGGCCACCTTGGCTGCTGCCACGGGGTCCTCGGAATAGGTCAGAACGGTCATACCCGTCAGCAGGTCACCAATGCTTTCACATGGCTTTCCGTCGAGGGCGATTTTGGCGAGCCTGTTCTTGGCAACACGCACGGCACCACCCGCGTCACGAGCACGTGCGCGAAGGTCCTGCATCTCGGCAACTGTCAGACCGGCGTAGTGGGCAACCACTACGACGCCAGAGCTTTCGAAGATTTGGCCGAGTTCCTCGACCACTTTCTCTTTCTGGGCTCTATCCACAGTTCTCTCCAAGTTTGGGGCGATCACTCACCCCGGCTCATATTTGCCGCGGCATACGCCCCGGCGTTCAGGTCCGTTGTTACGGGATTGGCCAAAATGCGCCCGAGGATTGCGACCCCCAGAATTCTTTGGTCTTACCCGTCTCAGGCAGGGAATTAAGACCTTTCGCAAGGTCACCCACCGTCTTGGACGAAACGAAATAAAGCGCACGACGAATCGCACGCTTTACTCCGCAGGTCTTATTAGGGCAGATGGCAGGGGTTTCCAAGTGGAAAATTGCTCTTGCAGGGCGGTTTTGATCGCTCTGCACAGCCTGTGCCCATGATCTGGTTTCCGCGCAAACCACGCATTGACTTGTCCAGCGGTCTGGGGTCCTGTCAAGCCAACCTTTCAACCCTATTCCAAGTCGCTTTCACAATCACATGCCACGCCTTTCTGAACAAGAACACAAGCTGGCACGCGGCTACGTAGAGGAATTTTCCGATCACCACCGGACGGGAACCGTAAAAGGCTATCAGTGTATCTACAGATCTCACGATTTTGGTGACACACGGTTTTTGCTAAAGGTCGAAACCGCTTTCGGGAACTACGCCCTGAAAATTGATCTCGACTCCCCAACGTCAGGACGGTTGCGCAAGGAATATGAGCTTCTGACTAGACTGACGCGCTATTTTGAAGCCTCAAAAACGACCCGTGTCGTGCAACCCGTCTATGAATCGCCGGGTAACACATTTTTCGTGACCGAGTTCGTTGACCGGCCCACGGCTGCGGACATCATTCACAACAGCACCGACAATGAGCAGGTCGCGCAGATATACCGGCGCGCCGGGGGCTGGCTGCACGACCTGCACGGCTATCACCCCGCCAAAGACTATGGGTTTCGCCCCAAATGGATGACGGACAGCATTCAAGAGCTGCTGGACTTCGCCCCAATGGACATTCGTTCCGAGAGCCAAGAGATGCTTGGTGTCCTTTTGGCCGAAAGCCGAAACCTAAAGGGCATCCCCGAGACTCAGGTATTCTCGCACGGAGATTTTCACAGTCAGAACCTCATAGTCGGACAGGGCAAAATGATCGGCCTGGATTTCACCGAAGCACGGGAAAAGCTGGCGGTGTACGACATAGTCGATTTCCTGAAGTCGGATATTTTCAGAGACGCCGAACCCAGTGAAGTTGATCGCAGTGGTATTCTGAAAATCAACAAGGACATGTTCTTTCGTTGCTACAGGCATCCGATCCACACAGGCATACTGGATTTCTGTATTCGGGGACGCCTTCTGAAAGACTGGCTCGTGCTCTGGCACAGAAATCACGACTGTAGCGCGTACGAAGAAGACCGGCGCGATCGGCTGGGTTACAGGCTGCGCATCGCCTTCGACATCGGGCGCTGACGGGCCACGTGTTCGCCCTCGATCGCTAGTCAGCGTGCTGAAGTATGTCTCGCAGGGCGGTTTGCGTGTCTGGACGATGTCCATTGGCAATCGCCGCACGAAAGCCCCTGCCCCATAGATGCAGACCGAACGTCGTAGGGGCCAGAAAATCGACCAGTTTGGAATCCGGTCGCGCCAAATCCGGCATCTGCTTGGCCGTTACGTTGTAAAACCCGGTATGGTCATGCGCAAACGAGGCTTCACCTGTAGTATTCAATGCCTCGGTAAGAGCCATCGGCCCAGTTGCGCCCCACCTCAATTTCCCGAAGGGTTTCGGCTCTTGCCGGTCAACAGCATCGTTCAGCGCGAACAATCGCTTCAAACCGCTCCATGTATCCGAAATGCGTTCGTTCTCATCGAAAACTTCACCCAACATCAGCAGCGTTCGACTGTCGGCGGGTAGTCCAAAAACGGCATTGTTGAATAATGAATGATACGAGCGGTTCTTGGGCGAGTCCTTCAGCACAGCGCCGATGCAGAAACCTTTGCGGGCTGCAACAGAGTCCAACAACTCCGAGGCCGGTTTCACCATGAACATATCTGTGTCCAACCAAATCGCCCCGGTTTTCCTGACCATGTGGTAACGAAAAACGTCTGCGTGGATTGCAGGGCTATTATACCTGATGTGGCGAATGACCCGGTTCGGCTCGTATATCTCGCGCGCATCAACGACCTCGACGCCTTGAGGGACATTTTTCAGCGGAGAATAGGAATAAAGCAGAGGATTATATCCCTGCGACTGCATGGACTGCAGGCACGCGCGCTCCAAAAGACCCAGCTCATCGCCAAGCCACAAGGTTCCAAAATCAGAAGTCTGCGCCGTCTCTGCTATCGGCTTGGCAGGTTGCGCAGTTGCGGGAACTTTCCGGGGCTTCAGGTGCAGCCAACGCATTGGGTACAGCCGACCTTCAGACGCCAAGATCCACGTCAGATCGTCAGGCAACGCCAGTTCAGTACGAAGTTGCAAAAGATCGCGCTTGGTGTCGTCGATGATTTCACAGTCAAAAAGAATGGCGGCATCCCGCAAAAGGCGTTCCTGCTTTTCACCGTCCAGCCATTCGCCCCCGGCGTGAAGTTCAATCAAAAACTCCGAGGCCCGGTAGTTGGACAGAAATTCAAAGGTCAGCAGGTCAAACTCTGCGCCCTCAATATCAATGAGAAAGAAAAGTTCCTCGGGCCGGTGTGTGTCGTGAAGGGCTTCGTCAATCGAGTTGCGCGTAGCCGTTCCGAATACAGACACCTTGTCTGACACGCCATTCGCAGCCGCCGTTTTCTGGATCACACGGCGGCCTCGCCGCTTTTGCTCAAAACAAATACTGCGCTCGAAATGTCCGGCCTGCACTAAGCCCACACCCCAATACCCGTCCGCCGCACCGAGATCGACCAGGGTAGGTTTCGAGCTTTGGGTAAAAATGTCCTGATTTTGCTGCTCGTAAAACCCCAGCAGCTTAGAGCAAAGATCCGCAGTGCCCCAACTGTGCTCATTCACGATCCGAAAACCGGTGAGACAGCCGCCCTGAACCACCCCTTCGACCTCCTCAAAGTACCGAAGGCTGACGTCGGTGCGGAACCCCGTGATTGTTCGCCGCAACTGCCTGAGTTCTTTAGCCGTTTTTTGAAGTCGCATCATGTCTTCTGCTAGCGAATAACCCTTAGACACCTGTAGTTGCTTTCTCGTCGGCGCGAAACCCCATTGATTGAATGCAAGCCTGGGCCCAACTCGGATCGCCATACCAAGATTTTAGGATCGCAAAAAGAAAAACGGGCGACACATGCCGCCCGTTTCAAAAAACAACAACTGCCTGAGGCTTATTCGCCCGCAGCGGCCGCCACATCCAGAGTCACGCCCGGGCCCATGGTCGAGCTCAGCGCGATTTTCTTCATGTAGGTGCCCTTGGCGCCCGACGGCTTGGCCTTGGCCACTGCCGAAACGAAAGCACGGACGTTTTCAACCAGCTTGGCTTCGTCGAACGACGCTTTGCCAACGCCAGCGTGCACAACGCCGCCTTTTTCCGCCTTGAACTGTACTTCACCGCCCTTGGCTGCTTCCACGGCCGCTTTCACGTCCATGGTCACGGTGCCAACCTTGGGGTTCGGCATCAGGTTGCGGGGGCCCAGAACTTTACCCAGACGACCGACGATCGGCATCATGTCCGGGGTGGCAATGCAGCGATCGAATTCGATGGTGCCGCCCTGAATGGTTTCCATCAGGTCTTCTGCGCCAATGATATCCGCGCCTGCTTCTTTCGCTTCGTCCGCCTTTGGGCCACGAGCGAATACAGCAACGCGCATCGCTTTACCGGTGCCGTTCGGCAGGCCGACAACGCCGCGAACCATCTGGTCTGCGTGACGGGTGTCAACGCCCAGGTTCAGAGCGATTTCGATGGTCTCGTCGAATTTCGAGGTCGCGTTGGACTTAACCAGGGCAACAGCTTCTTCGATCGACAGGTTTTCCTTGCCGGCGACAGCTTCGCGCGCGGCGCGGGTGCGTTTACCAAGTTTTGCCATCTTACTTCACCTCGATGCCCATGGAGCGGGCCGAGCCCAGGATGATCTGCATTGCGCCTTCGACGTCGTTGGCGTTCAGATCTTTCATTTTGGCTTCGGCGATTTCGCGAACCTGCTTCGAGGTCACGGTGGCCACGGTCTCACGACCGGGGTTCTCGGCACCACGGGGGCGGTTACGCTTGCCGACCGGCTTCAGGCCAGCCGCTTTTTTCAGGTAGTAAGACGCGGGCGGCGTCTTGATGTCCATGGTAAAGGACTTGTCCTGATAATAGGTGATCACGGTCGGGCAAGGCGCGCCTTGCTCCATGTCTGCGGTCTTGGCGTTGAACGCCTTGCAGAATTCCATGATGTTGATGCCGCGCTGACCCAGCGCCGGACCAACTGGCGGCGACGGGTTCGCCTGACCTGCAGGAACCTGCAGTTTCATCGTACCAGCAAGCTTCTTGGCCATTTGGTTTTCCTTTCAACGTAGGTGAAACGCGTTCCACCCGGTTTATGTTGCGTGGTCCGATCCGGGATCGCGATCCCGACAACCTCCCACGAGAGAATCTCGCCCGAAGACGATAGAGGCGGCGTTTACAGGGGATTGGTGGGGTTGGCAAGAGGATTGGGCGAAACTGCTACATACATACTCACAGTGTAATTTTGTCGAGTGATCAACGACTGACTTCGCTACTCGCACGTAGCAGAGAAACCCGCGACCCGGTAGTCCTCTCCAGCAGTAGTCACGCCGAGTGCATCAGAGCCATTTTTAATATACCCAAATGCGCAAAACCCTAAGCCGGTCCCGGAACAAACGTCCAATTCGGGGAGGGATGCCACCAAATCACTATACCATTCGTGCGACTGATCACTCAGGAGCGGATTGACTACCCAACCCTCCGCAAACAAAACGCGCCGTGCATCCTGGATTTTTAATCCAAATATGTTCGGAACACTAACTTGCCCGCTGCAGAAACTGTCGTTGTCGGCAACGCTTCTGACGATTACCAAATCGCGGTCGACAATTTGCAAGTCAGCCAGCGGCATAGCCAAATAATCGCCATCCCAGATGCGCAACCGATCATCTTCAAGCTTTTGTATGAAACCAATTGAGCGATTGACAGCCTCATTCGAATAAATGACCCCAAGGAGTTCACGTCCCCGAAAAATTCCAACGTTTCCGTCGCTCAACAAACAGGAAGCACTCGTTCCGGCTTGGGATCGTTCTACGAAGCTGATAAACGTTAGGTCTTCCCGCTCGACCTCTGCCGTCACAAGCCAATTTTTGTCAGCAACAGCTTGCCCTGCTTTAGTGGTGAAGTCTCCGGATGACATCACACAAAATTCGTTTGCAGGATCATTTGGATTAGCCTGACCAGCTGGCAAATCAACAAGCGCAGTAGCTTCGATTCCCTCCACCTGCGAGGCAAAAGAAACAGTGTCCGCTCCGGCGGCGCCCACAGCACTCAAAGCAAAGCAGAAAGAAATCAATACACTTGATGAAAGGGACTGTGGCATCCAATTTTTCCAATGAAGCAATAAACCATTCCGAACCGATAAAGAAACCAAGCAAGCGTAATGTCAATTCGAAATCAGGTACTTACGCCAAACAAGCCCCAAGAACAAAAAACGCCGCGCTACAAATGCAGCACGGCGTCGAAAAATTAGACTGCGAAACACTCAGCCCTGCTTGGTCACCTGCGTGAAGTCCAGCTCGACCGGGGTCTCGCGACCAAAGATCGAGACCGAAACCTTCAGCTTCTGGTTCTCGTCGTCCACGCCTTCGACCATGCCGTCGAAATCCTCGAACGGGCCATCGTTGACTTTGACCTTCTCGCCGACCTCGAAGCTGATCATCAGCTTGGGCGCTTCTTCGCCTTCCTGAACGCGGTTCAGGATCTGGTTCACCTCGGCGTCTCGCATCGGCATCGGGCGGCCTTGCGGACCAAGAAAGCCGGTGACGCGGTTGATCGAGTTCACGAGGTGATAGCCCTGATCCGACATCTCCATATGCACCAGCACGTAACCGGGCATAAAGCGGCGTTCGGTCGTGACCTTCTTGCCCCGGCGCACTTCGATCACCTCTTCGGTGGGCACCAGCACCTCGTCAATATCGTCCTCAAGGCCCTGCTCGGCGACGGACGTGCGGATTTGCTCTGCGATCTTCTTTTCAAAGTTGGAAAGAACGCTGACCGAGTACCACCGTTTCGCCATGAACCTGTCGTCCTTGTTTACCTTCGGCGCATCCGATCAATCAGACGCGGCCGTCATTGAAATTCCATCACGTGACCCGGAATAAAAAGCGGCGCACAGCCCGAATCGCCGCACGCCCATTCCGAATAGTCCCGCGTCACTACTCTGACATCGCGCGCGGTGCAAGGGGCAAGCGGTGTTTCCGCGCGCCTGAACGGGTTTACCCGAACGCACCCAGGATCAGTTGCAGACCGCCGCGAATGCCCAGATCGACCAGCGCAAAGAACACGGCGGTCAGGGCCGCCATGATAAACACCATGACCGTGGTCAGCAGAACCTCGCGGCGCGTCGGCCAGACGACCTTTGCAACCTCGGCGCGGACTTGCTGAATGAACTGGATCGGATTCATGGTAGCCATTTGGCGGTGTTCTCTCTGCTAGCGGATGGGCCGGACATAACCGGGCATTGCGGCAATTTCAAGGGCTGTCAGGGCTTGGGCTTGTCGTCCCATTCATCGCTGAGGATGCGTCGCGCATCGCCTTCGGGGTCGTCATACTGGTTCGAGCGCACCGTGTAGACAAACGCCACCAGCCCAACCCCGCCCAGAAACAGGGAAATCGGTATCAGATAGGCCAGAACTTCCATCGTTTTACCTTACACGCAGCGCGTTCAGAGACACGGTGATCGACGAGGTCGACATTGCCAAAGCCGCAATCAGGGGCGTGGCCAGACCAGCCACCGCCAGCGGCACCGCGATGATATTATAGACGGTCGCGATGCGAAAGTTCTCGCGAATCCGTTTCGTTGCCTTTACCGCCGTGTCACAGGCGTCAGAGATCGGCGACAGGTCATTGCCCAGCAGCACGATATCGGAGGCCACCCGCGCCGCATCCAGTGCCGAGGCCGGAGAGATCGACACATGGGCCGCTGCCAGCGCCGCCGTGTCGTTCAGACCGTCGCCCACCATCAGCACATGACGGCCCTGATCGCTCAGGTTCTGCACGTGCTTGGCCTTGTCCTGTGGCAGAGCCTGCGCGATCCATTTCTGGATGCCCAGCTTATCCGCCAGCGCCTGAACCGCACCCTGCGTATCGCCCGAAATCAGGATGACCTCTTTACCCGCATCGCGGAACGCTTGCACCGCCTCGGCAGCACCAGATCGCAGGCTGTCCGAGAACAGGAAAGCCACCGGGGCCTGCCCGGCGATGGAGAGCCACGCGGCGGTCTGATCCCCCTCCTCCGCGCCCGTCCATGCAGCCCGACCAAGGCGGACGCGCTGACCGTGGTACGTGCCTTCGGTGCCGTATCCCGGAACCTCGGTGATGTCTTTCAGTGTGGCGGGCTTGATCCCAGCTTCGCGTGCCGCTTGCGTCAATGCGACGGACAAAGGGTGCGAGGACGCCTCGGCCAGAGCCAGCGCAACCTCAAGGTTAGCGCGGGAATGATCGCCCAGATTGGTCAGCTCGGGCGTGCCCGAGGTTAGCGTTCCAGTCTTGTCGAAAACGACCGTATCGACCTCGGCCAGACGCTCCAATGCGGTTGCGTGTTTGATCAGCATCCCCTTGCGGAACAACCGCCCCGAGGCCGCTGTGGTCACCGCAGGCACCGCCAGACCCAACGCACAGGGGCAGGTGATGATCAGCACGGCGGCGGCGATATTCAGCGCCGTCCGAACGTCACCGGAATAAATATACCACCCTACAAAGCTGAGCGCTGACAGGATATGCACCCCCGGCGCATAGAGCTTGGCCGCCTTGTCCGCCAACGACGTGTACCGCGACCGGCCAGATTCCGCGATGGCCACCAGATCGGCCATACGGTGCAGCGAGGTATCCTCACCCACCGCTGTCGCACGAATGGTCAGGGGGCCGGTCAGGTTGACCTCACCGGCACTGACGGTCAGGCCCGCTTCGGCAAAGACCGGCAGGGTTTCCCCGGTTAGCAGGGACCGGTCCAGCTCGGACTGGCCCGAAACAATTTCGCCATCCACAGGCATCCGCCCACCGGGGCGGACCAGAACCAGATCGCCGACATTCAGTGTGGCAACGGCGACTTCTTCCTCAACCCCGCTTACCACGCGGATTGCGCGCGGAACTTCCAACGCGGTCAACTCCTCAGCCGCAGATCGCGCGGCGGCGCGGGTGCGGTAATCCAGATAGCGTCCGGCCAGCAGAAAGAAGGTCAGCGTCAGGGCGGCATCGAAATAAGCGTGCTCACCGCTGAGCGCGGTTTCCCACAGGGACGTGATCAGCGCCAGCAGGATCGCCAGCACGATCGGCACGTCCATGTTCAGACGGCGCACCCGCAAAGCCGACCACGCATTCGCAAAGAAGGGCTGCGCGGAAAAGGCGATCGCGGGCAATGCGATGGCGGCAGAAATCCAGTGGAACATATCCCGCGTTGCATCCGCCGCCCCGGACCAGACCGAGACCGACAGCAGCATCACGTTCATCGAGGCAAACCCGGCCACCGCCAGCCGCATCAACAGGTCACGCCCCGCCTTGTCCGCTTGCGTCGCAGACAGCGCACCGGGGTCCAGCTCATGCGCTTCATAGCCTGCGCGCTCCAGAACCGGGATCAAGTCTACCGCAGACAAGCCCGGCGCCGCTTTGACCATCGCGCGTTTCAGGGTCAGGTTAACGCGCGCATCTTCCACGCCGGGGTGGGCATTCAGCTCACGCTCGACCGTAGCGATACAGGCCGAGCAATGGATGCCCGGCAGGGACAGCGCAATCTGCACATCTTCCGGGATCGGGCGCGCAGGTTCCGCAGGGTTTGCGATGCAACCGGGACAGGCGGCCGTGCCAGATGAAAGCTGCGCCGTCATTCCCTATCCCTTTACATACAGCGGCACGCGCTGAGAGAACTCGGCCCCGCTGTGATCTTTTGCGACCAAACGGATGTTCCAATTTCCCTTGCCCAGCGACGCGGGCGTTGCATAGGCAGTTCCGTCAAAGCTGAAGTCCGGCGAGAAGTCATCCTTTACATGCGTGGCCCGTCCAACGACGGCCTGCAGCTCGGCCACTTCGACAGGCGCACCGGTCTGGTCTGTTATGTGCAGAATCAAAAGCCCCCCGGACAGCTCAGCACGGATATCCCATCCCAGCGCCTGATGTTCCTGCAGGCGTTCGTTAAACTCCTGACTGGCGACGTAAGAGTTCTTGACCTCGAGCCCCGGAAAATTCTTCACCGCGCTGTAGGCCAGTACAAGGTTTACTGTGATGATCACGCCAAATGCAGTCACAAAGACGGCCAGGGCATGTTTGCCGGTGAATTTACGTTCGGCCATGTTCAGTTCCCTTGCCCGTTAAAGGTTGTGTCCTTGAAGGCACGCTCTCCGCTTTGCAGGTCTTCGACCCAGATGCGCACCGGGGTAACGTCGGTTGACGCCGGGCCGGTTCCACCAGAGGCCACGATATAGACGCGCGTTAATTGTGCCGTATCTGCAGCGACATTGACAGTGTCACCGTCATTGCCTTCGATCTGAACCTGAAGGGCCGGGTCCCCTGCCAGCGTCAGTTTGAACGGCCGCTCCTCGCCATGCTTGTTGCGCAGGCGCACGTCATAGGTGTTGCGGATCGTACCGTCGGACAGGGTCACAAAGGTCGGGTTCCGAACGGGTGCCACGGTCAGATCAATATCGGACCGGATGAACAGCGCAAACAACAGCGCAAAGCCGACCGCAGCCCACATACCTGTGTACATGATGGTCCGGGGACGCAGAATGTGCTTCCAAACGTTCCGAGGCGGTTGACCCTCACGCTCGCGCGTTTCATCGCTCAGCGCCATATAGTCGATCAGGCCACGCGGCTTGCCGATCTTGGCCATCATGTCATCACAGGCGTCGATGCAAAGCGCGCAGGTGATGCATTCAAGTTGCTGCCCATCGCGGATGTCGATCCCAACCGGGCAGACATTCACGCAGGCCATACAGTCGATGCAATCCCCCAACTCGGAATCGGCAGTACGCTTGCCCTTGCCGCGCGGCTCACCCCGCCATTCGCGGTAACCGACGACCAGAGTATCCTCGTCCATCATCGCCGCCTGAATACGCGGCCAGGGGCAGGCATAGATACATATCTGTTCACGCGCGAACCCGCCAAACAGGAAGGTCGTGCCGGTCAGGATCAGCATCGTGGTATAGGCCACCGGATGCGCATTACCCGTCACCAGATCGCGCAAAAGCGTTGGCGCGTCGGCGAAATAGAACACCCAAGCCCCACCTGTCGCCAAACCGATCAGCAGCCAGACGGTCCACTTCGTCACGCGCAGCCGCGCCTTGCGGAAGTCCAGCTTTTCTTGACGGTGTAGGCGCAAACGCGCATTTCGGTCGCCCTCAATCCAGCGTTCGACCAGAATATACAGGTCTGTCCAAACCGTCTGTGGGCAGGCATAGCCGCACCAGACACGGCCCAACGCCGAGGTAAACAGGAACAACCCTAACCCGGCCATGATCAATAGACCCGCAACGAAGTAGAACTCGTGCGGCCAAATTTCGATCCAGAAGAAATAGAAACGACGATTGGCCAAATCCAGCAGCACCGCCTGATCTGGCAGGCTGGGTCCGCGATCCCATCTGATCCACGGCGTCACGTAGTATATGCCCAGTGTGACAGCCATGATGATCCATTTCAGGTTGCGAAATGGCCCGGATACGCGCCGGGGAAAGATGGGCTCCCTTGCGGCGTAGAGGCTGGGGGCGGGGTCGGAATCGCTCACGGGCTGGCTCCAGATGTGGCAGTATTTGGCGTCTTTTTCCAGATCACAAAGGTAGGCTCTTTGACATGGGTCAAAAGCGCATCGTACAGACACCTTTTGTCACAGTCTGACGACTTGCCTCCTAAGCCAACTGACAAAGATTTTGGCGGCAGGACGAAGCGGTATTTCGCCCGTTACGATATAATAGCCGCTATTTTCAGGCTCGCAAAACAGTTCCACAAGCTGCCCAGAGGCGATGTCACTCTCGACAAAATGCCGCGCCGTGACTGTTACGCCCTGACCGGCGCGCAATGCGTCCAGCAAAAGGTTCCCCGGCAAGGCAATCCGCCCGGCACCCGGGCCGTGTTCGACGCCATGTCGCGCCAGCCAGGTTGTTGCCTCGGTAGTGCCCAGTTCTTCCAGCCAAGGGAGCTGGCTTAGCTCTTGTGGCGTCCACTCAACCCGGTTCCCAAGCAAATTCCGCGCAGCGACGATCACAATGGGGCTGCTCAGCAACAGGTCCGAGTCAATGCCGGACCAATCTCCGCTGCCGTACCGGATTGCCACGTCCACACCGCCGGGGCTTGGGTTGACCAATTTCGGCGTCGGGTCCAAAGCCAGAGGAATGTTCGGAAATTCTGCTTGAAAGGCAGGCAGGCGTGGCATCAGCCAGGACGCAGCGAATGAGGGCGTCAGCGAAACGTGGACAGGACGATCCTGATCTGTTTGCGTCAGGTCCGCAACGGCTGCTCCGATTGCGCCAAACCCCAGTCGGACTGCACGCGCCAGCTTTTCACCCTCGGGGGTCAGGGTCATGGATTTCCCTGACCGATCCAGCAACGAAACGCCCAAGTACTTTTCCAGCGTCCGCAACTGCTGACTGATGGCAGCGTGGCTGACATTCAACGCCGCACCAGCCTGGACAATATTCTCAGCCTCGGCAAAGGCCGAAAATGCCCGGAGCGAGGCCAGAGGTGGCATTTTCATCCAGTTCATCTGTAAGCCCTGCTTACATAATAGAATTGTAATTGAGTCGCATTTTTCCGCCAGAAGTTCAATCTTTTCTGCATGCACAAACCGGAAAGGAGAGGCAAAATGCTCTCAATCCTTGCAAGAACCTTCATGGTCGCGACTCAAACCAGAGATCGCGATGAAAGTATCGACAAACCCCGCGTTGGGTCGCGGTCAAAGCACTCGTCGGCACATGATCATTGGAAAAGAAAAAGCCCAGCGCACGAAAAGGTGCATCTGGACTGCATCATTCGCGATTAGTAGTCTGGGAAATTAGCACCGGCTGTTCAGGAAACGCGCGAACAGATGGAACAGCCGGTGCCTCAACCTTCGGGCGGCGAACCGTCCGAAGGTATTCTTCAAACCTTATTGACCACCACCCAACTGGTGGACATAGGCAGTCACAGCGCGGATCTGCGCATCGGTCAGACGGTTTTCCCAGGCGGGCATCACACCGAAGCGGCTGTAAGTGACCGTCTCGGTCAGAGCTTCTTCGCTGCCACCATAGAGCCAGATCGCGTCGGTCAGGTTCGGCGCACCCTGGAACACGTCACCCGTGCCGTCTTCGCCGTGACACGCAGCGCAGTTGTCCTCAAAGACAACCTTGCCCGCTTGCGCCGCGGCGTCATCCGTCTGAGCGTTGCTCAGAGACATGACGTACTGAACCACCTGCGTGATCTCTTCTTTCTCGAGAATCTCGCCAAAGGCCGGCATTTCGGAATAGCGCGCGTCGTCGCTTTCTTCGTTCCGAATACCGTGGGCAATGGTGAACTCGATATCTTCGAGCGTTCCGCCCCACAGCCACGCATCATCCAGCAGGTTCGGGAAGCCGGGCGCGCCCTGTGCACCGGAACCATGGCACTGTGCGCACCAGGTGCGGAACACCGCGCCACCCGAGTTTACCGCGAATTGCTGCAATTCAGGATCCTTCGAGATGTCCTCAAGCGGTGTTTCCACCAGCTTGGCATTCCAAGGCGCGTTGGCCTCCTGGAAGGCAACCATTTCTTCCTGAACCATCCCACGAGAGGACCAGCCTAGAACGCCAGCGGTCGCGGATTGAACCAACGGCCACGCCGGATACATGATCGTATAGATCACGCCCCAGATAATTGTGACGTAGAAAGTCCACAGCCACCAGCGGGGCATCGGGTTGTCAAACTCTTCGAGACCGTCCCAGCTGTGTCCGGTTGTCTTCGGATCACCCGGCAGTTTTTCAGGTGTCTTGCTCATGGCCGCGCCTCCTTGGGTGTGGCGGGATTGTCGCCCCCTAGGGGCGCAGCTTTGTCTTCGCCCCGGAGGGGCGCTGGTGCGTCAGCGTGCCGGAAGGGGATGTTGGCAGTGTCTTTGTATTCCTTGCTGGCACCCGGGCGGAATACCCAGATCACGATGCCAACAAAGAAGGCAAACAACAGTAGCAACATCCAGCTATCCGCGAACTGCCTGAGGATTGTGTATTCTTCCATCACACCCTCCTTTAGCGGTTCGGATCCGGGGTGAAGGTCGAGAAATCGACCAGCGTTCCCAGCATCTGCAGGTAAGCGATCAGCGCGTCGGCTTCGGTCAGTTCAGGCTGACCATCAAAGTTACGCACGTTGACCTTGTCTCCATAACGTTCCAGCAGTCCGTCATAGTCGCTGTCCGGATCGGCTTGCGCACGGAAGTCCGCCTGGGCGTTGGCCAGCATTTCTTCTGTATAGGGCGTGCCCACGACCGCGTTAGCAGCCATGATGTCGCCGATATACTTGCCGTCCAACTTTCGGTGCTCGAGGAAGCCATATTTGGGCATCACCGATTCCGGCACCACCGACTGTGCATCGCGCAGATGGTCCACGTGCCACTGGTCCGAGTAACGGCCACCCACACGGGCCAGATCAGGCCCGGTGCGTTTCGATCCCCACTGGAACGGGTGATCATACATCGACTCAGCCGCCAGCGAGTAGTGGCCGTACCGTTCAACCTCGTCCCGCATCGGACGGATCATCTGGCTGTGGCAGACATAGCAGCCTTCGCGCAGATAGACTTCACGACCCGCCATTTCGAGAGGGGTGTAGGGACGCATGCCCTCCACCTTCTCGATTGTGTTCTCAAGATAGAACAGCGGGGTGATCTGAACGATGCCACCGATGGTCACGACCAGAAAGCTGAATACCAGCAGGAGGGTCGCGTTGGTCTCGAGGATCTTATGTTTGTCGAGAATTGCCATTGCTCCGGCCCTCCTTATTCAGCCGGGACCGCGACGGACAGGCTGGCTTCTTTAGCCGGTGCCTTCCGCACAGTCATCCACAGGTTGTAGCACATGATCACACCGCCCGCGACGTAGAGCACACCGCCCAGCGCACGCACCACATACATCGGGAACTTGGCGGCCACGGTGTCAGCGAACGAGTTCACCAGGAAGCCGTTGGCATCAACTTCACGCCACATCAGACCTTCCATGATACCGGTGACCCACATCGACGCGGCATAAAGAACGATACCAATCGTGGCGAGCCAGAAGTGCCAGCTGACCATCTGCAGCGAATACAGACGCTCACGCTTCCACAGGACAGGCACCAGGAAGTACAGCGCACCAAAGGTGATCATACCGTTCCAGCCCAGAGCGCCAGAATGCACGTGACCAATGGTCCAGTCGGTGTAGTGGCTGAGGCTGTTCACAGCACGGATCGACATCATCGGGCCTTCAAAGGTGGACATGCCGTAGAAGCCGACCGAGATGACCATCATACGGATGATCGGGTCGGTGCGCAGCTTGTCCCAAGCACCCGACAGGGTCATCAGACCGTTGATCATACCACCCCAAGAAGGCATCCACAGCACAATCGAGAACACCATGCCCAGCGTAGAAGCCCAGTCAGGCAGCGCGGTATAGTGCAGGTGGTGCGGACCGGCCCAGATGTACAGGAAGATCAGTGCCCAAAAGTGGATGATCGACAGCTTGTACGAGAACACCGGACGCTCGGCCTGTTTCGGGATGAAATAGTACATCATGCCCAGGAAGCCGGCGGTCAGGAAGAAGCCCACGGCGTTGTGGCCGTACCACCACTGGATCATGGCGTCCTGTACACCCGACCAGACGATGACCGATTTCGACCCCCAGATGCTGACCGGGATGGTCAGGTTGTTGACAACGTGCAGCATCGCGACGGTGACGATAAAGGCCAGGTAGAACCAGTTGGCCACGTAGATATGCGGCTCTTTCCGCTTGACGACAGTGCCCAGGAAAACGGCCAGATACGCAACCCAGACGATGGTCAGCCACAGATCGACGTACCATTCGGGCTCAGCGTATTCCTTGGATTGTGTTCCACCCAGAACATAACCGGTCGCGGCCAGTACGATGAACAGCTGATACCCCCAGAACACGAACCACGCCAGGTTGCCGCCCCAAAGACGCGCGGCACTGGTGCGCTGTACCACGTAGAACGAGGTTGCGATCAAGGCGTTGCCGCCAAAGGCAAAAATCACTGCAGATGTGTGCAGCGGACGCAAACGGCCAAAATTCAGATAGCCCTGCGCCCATTCAAAATTCAAAACGGGAAAGGCCAGTTGAAAGGCGATAAATGTTCCGGCGATGAACCCGATCACGCCCCAGAAGGCGGTGGCGATAACGCCATAGCGGATCACGCCGTCCATATATTCGGCCGAATGATCCACAAGAATATCTGGCTCGTCGGTGTTTCTAAGCGTCCAGATGAACAATCCGCCGGCGATCAGCATCACCAGAATTGCATGCACCTGATACGCCAAATCGCGTGCATAATTGGTCCCGATCGCGGCAAAAACCACGATAAGACCAAGCACGATCAGCTTGATGTAATTTGACATATTGCGTCCCTTTGCCATGCTCTGCGCGATTCTCTTATATCGCAGAACCTTATTGACTGGCTGCTCTTTTGTCGGACAGCCGCCTCAACTGCCTTGATCTGTGTCAAGACAAGCCGCCGAATACTATGACAATGCTATAGAAACGACTGGGCCAGAAAGTCGCATTTTGCAGTGGTCCGAAGGCAAGAGGTCAAAATGGCTTACAAATCTCTTCTTACTGTCATGACAAATACCGAACAATCGAACGCAGCGCTCACGCAGTTGGCGGCGCTTGCCTCGGCTCAGGATGCCCACGCCGAAGCCCTGTGTCTGGGGGTCGATCGCAGTCAGACAGGGTATTACTATGCGGGCGCAAACGCCCTGATCCTGCAAGAGACGCTGAGCCGCGCGAATGCAGAAGCCGAGGAGATTCTGGCCCACGCAAAAGAGTTTCTGGGTAAATCCGGCATCCGGTGGTCGGCCGAAAACGGAGTGGCGCAGATCGCGGACATCGGACGTCATGTTGCCCACCGTGCACGATTCTCTGATCTGGTGGTTCTGCCTCAGCCATATGGCGAAGATCGTGGCGCAGAGTGTGAACCCATAGTAGAAGCGGCCATGTTCGAGGGTCACGCCCCCGTTCTCATCACTCCGGCAAACGCGCAACCGTTCGACCGGCCGGGCACCATACTGATCGGCTGGAACGAAAGCGTCGAGGCCATGCGCGCCATTCGTCGCGCCCTGCCCTTCCTGAAACAGGCCGAGCTTGTACGGATCGTCGTGATCGACCCGCCTCGCCACGGCCCGGACCGGTCCGATCCGGGTGGGATGCTGTCGCAAATGCTGGCACGGCACGGCGTGAAATGTGAAATCGACGTTCTCAGCAAGACGATGACCCGTGTATCAGACATCCTGAATCGTCACGCCTCGGACACCGAAGCCGACATGATCGTCATGGGTGCCTACGGGCATTCGAGATTCCGAGAGGCCATTCTGGGCGGCGCAACGCGAAACATGCTGGAACAATCGCCTGTTCCTGTATTTCTGGCGCATTGAGGCCAGCAAAAGAAAACCGCCCCAAGGGGCGGTTTTTTTATCCTCGCCGTACGAGACCGATCAGGAACAGCAAAATGACTGCTCCAATCGTGGCAAACAAAATCGACGAGAACACGCCGCCCCCAACCGAAAAACCAAGCGCCGGAAAGATCGTTCCTGCCAGAAACGCGCCGACAACCCCGACGATGATGTTTCCAAACAGGCCGAAGCCCCGGCCTTCCATGATCTTGCCGGAAAGCCAACCGGCTACGGCACCAATGAAGATCATGGCCAGTAGGCTGCTGAATTCCATGGTTTGCTCCTGAACTGACTGCACTCAGCCCACTAAACCATGACTGATGCGTCAGGTCACGTCAGACCAGAAAACCACCGTCTGAGTCGTCGCCTGCTTCTTCCATCAGACGGCCCATGTCCGGGATGGTCACGTGGCGTTTGCCTTCAAGGCTAATGACGCCGTCCCGTTTCAGCGCTGAAATCTGGCGGCTGACCGTTTCCAGGGTCAAACCAAGGTAATCCGCCATAGCCTCACGCGTCAGCGGCAGGTCAAAGACAATCGGCCCGGCATTCCCCTTTGGACTGATCGAGGCATCCCGGCGGGCGATGATAGACAACAGGCTGGCGATCTTTTCGCGCGCGGTTTTGCGCCCAAGAACCAGCATCCATTCGCGCGCTGCGTCCAGCTCATCCAGCGTCATCTGCAGCAGGCGGTGGGCGATATGCGGGGTCTCGTTCATCAGTTCTTCAAAAGGCTTCTTGCGAAAGCAGCACATCACCAGATCGGTCGTAGCCTGCACATCGTAAGGCGCCGATTCGCGACCGGGCCGTCCGACAAAATCGCTGGGAAGCAAAAGCCCAACCATCTGTGTGCGGCCGTCTTCCATAGTCTGGGTCAACGACGCGATGCCAGACACGACCGATCCCACAAAATTCATCTGATCACCGGACCAGATAATCGTCTGACCGGCCTCAAAACTGCGGTAATACTTAATCGTTTCCAGCTCTTCCAGCTCATCGGCATCGCAATGCGCGCACACGGCCCGATGGCGGATCGGGCAGTCAGCACAGTTCGCATGGTCGATCTTGAATGTGGGTGTCATACACGTTTCCACTTGATCTCTATCAAGGTATCTTTGCGGGCCGTCCTTTAACGGTATCGCCATGATAGTTAAACCACAACTGGCACGGCTTGGACTATTTGACGCGAAAGTACCGCGTTACACAAGCTATCCTACCGCCCCTCACTTCAGCAATGACGTGGGGGCAAGTCTTTATGGGGACTGGATTTCCCGGATCAAGCCCGGCTCTGCCATCTCTTTGTACGTCCACGTCCCATTCTGCCGCAGGCTCTGCTGGTTCTGCGCATGCCGGACGCAAGGCACCCAGACCGACAACCCAGTCATCGCCTATGTGGATGTGCTGAAAGCCGAACTGGATCTGCTGGCTGAACGTCTTCCACAAGGGGTGACCCTGTCGCGCTTGCATTGGGGCGGCGGTACACCCACCTTACTGAGCCCGGATCTGATGCGTGATCTGGCAAAGCGTATTCTGGAGATTGTTCCCCTTGGCCCGAACGCCGAGTTCTCGGTCGAGATCGACCCGAACGAGATTGACGAAGCGCGTCTGGACGCACTGGCAGAGGCCGGAATGAACCGGGCCTCGATCGGGGTTCAGGATTTCGACGACGAAATTCAGAAAACTATTGGCCGCATTCAAAGCTACGACACCACCCGCAAAGCAGCAGAGATGATCCGCGCACGCGGCATTTCCAGCCTGAATGCAGACATCCTGTTCGGCCTACCGCATCAGACCAAGTCGCGGATGACCGAAAGCGTGCAAAAGCTACTGTCGCTCAGCCCGGATCGCGTGGCGCTATACGGGTATGCCCATGTTCCATGGATGGCCAAACGGCAGCAATTGATTCCGTCCGACGCGCTGCCCACCCCGGAACAGCGTCTTGATCTTTTCGACACGGCACGCCGCCTGTTCATGTGGGACAACTACGCCGAAATCGGCATCGACCACTTTGCGACGCAGGATGACGGCCTGACCCAAGCTCTGAAAACTGGGCGGCTCAAGCGGAATTTTCAGGGCTATACCGACGATCAGGCCGAAGTTTTGATCGGAGTCGGCGCAAGCTCGATCTCGCGCTTTCCGCAGGGCTACGCCCAGAATGCGCCCGCAACGTCGGCCCATACGAAAGCGATCCGCGAGGGGCGCTTCTCGACGTCTCGTGGACATGTGTTCAAGGGGCAGGACGTGCTGCGTGCCCGATTGATCGAGGCACTGATGTGCGACTTTCAGATCAACTCAGCCGAAATCCTGCGCGACCACGATATTTCTGCCGCCGAGTTGAACCAGATGTATCAGACCGCCAACACATCGTTTGATAATCTGCTTAGCGTTACCGAGGACGGCCTGTTCATCCCTACGGAAGCGCGGGCTTTGACCCGGATAATTGCCCGTAGTTTCGACGCCTATGACCTCAGCAAAGCAGGGCACAGTTCGGCGATCTGACGTCTTGCAGATTGCCCGGCTCTGCGGTCCGTCGCCCTGAAATACGTGCAGGGGCTTGACGCAGGTATCCGATTTTCTCCACACTTGGGCTGTGCGATCCGCACCCTGAGGCAGGTGAATTCGCAGACAGTTCTTGCCGACGCATCCGCGTGGGACGGTCCTTTTCGTGCAGGTATTACTGCAACCTGAAAGAGGGACAGCACTCATGCGCGTTTTCACCGTCCTCGGCCCCAGTCAGTCGGGCAAGACAACCCTGGTCGAGGCCATTAGCCGCCTCGACGGTCGACCCACCACATTCGACGTATCCGGAACCGTGCATATGCACGGTTTTTCTTATTTGGACGAACAATGGTGCGCCGTCGACGTCGATGGCGGCGGGGATAATCTGGGCTATGTCGGCCCGGCCATGGCCATTTCCGACGCCGCTGTTGTGGTTGTACCCCCGGACCCGGACGCGGCCGTTCTCTGCGCTCCTTATCTGAGGTTGGTGGCGGAGGCCGGGATTCCCTGCTTTTTGTTCATCAACCGTATGGACAGCCCAAACGGGCGCATTCGGGACATCATTGCGGCACTACAGACCTATTGCGTTCATCACATCGCGTTGCGGCAAGTCCCCATCCGTGACGGAGAATCCATCGTTGGCGCGGTCGATCTGATTTCGGAACGGGCCTGGAAATACCAAGAGGGGAAGCCCTCGAATCTGATCGAGTTGCCCCAATCTGTGGAAGACCGTGAACAAGAAGCCCGAACCGAGCTTTTGGAAACTCTGTCCGATTTTGACGACAACCTGCTCGAACAACTGATCGAAGACAAACAGCCCCCCAGCGCCGAGATTTATGACCTTGCCGCGCAGGTATTGCAGAACCATCAGCTTATCCCCGCCTGTCTGGGATCCGCCAGCCATGGCAACGGCCTGACGCGCCTGATGAAAGCCTTGCGGCACGAAGCGCCCGAGTTTGACATCGCAGCCGGTCGCGATGAGGCCGCCGAAAACGCCCGTGCGATCGCAGGATTTGCCGATGTGAAAAAGCATATCGGCAAGATCATCGTCCTGCGCGGACTGGGAGACGGCGTAAAAGCCCATGAGCCATTGGGCGGAGAGACCGTTGGTAATCTGACGGGTTTAGATGCAAAAACCCAGATCGACAAGCTGGACGCGGGACAAATCGGGCTGGCGGTCAAGTCTGATCACCTGAACCCCGGCAATCTCTATGACAGCAAAGAGGCCACGCCGCTGCCCGAGTGGGCCTCGTCCCATCCAGCGGCCCACCGTCAAGTGGTCTCACCCGCGCACGAACGCGACGATGTACGTTTGTCCAATGCCCTGACCCGGTTGGTCGAGATTGACCCCGGACTGCACATCCAGCAGGACGAGCTGAGCGGACACTCAGTTCTGGGGTCTCAGGGACCGCAGCATATGCGCCGTGTCAGCGCGAAACTGGCTGAGGATTTCGGGATCGAGATCGAAACCGACCCGGTTGAAACCGCCTATCGGGAAACCATACGTACGCCGATTGAACATCGGCACCGCCATCGCAAACAGTCCGGCGGGGCCGGGCAATTCGCCGATGTCGTCATCTCGGTCGCGCCTATGCCGCGCGGGTCAGGATTCCAGTTTGAGGAGGTGGTCAAAGGCGGCGCCGTGCCGCGCAACTATATCCCCTCGGTCGAACACGGGGCCAAGGACGCGCTTGAACAGGGCCCCGAGGGGTTCCCGGTTGTAGATGTGAAAATCACGCTGAGCGACGGCAAACACCACAACGTGGACAGCTCGGACTATGCCTTCCGCACGGCCGGAAAAAACGCTGTGCGTGAGGCGCTGCCACAGGCCAAACCCGTGGTGTTGCAACCGATCCTGAACGCCGAGATTCACCTGCCATCGGATTTCGTGGGCGATCTTGTTCCCACGATCAGTTCGCTTCAAGGTCAGGTTCTGGGCTTTGAGGGCAATCCCAACGCATCAGGGTGGGAGATTTTCAACGCGCAGCTTCCTGCGGTGGCCGAGGATGAACTGCACCGCAGTCTGGCCAGCGCCACACGCGGCACCGGTTGGGTCAAACTGAGCTTTGATCACTATGAGGAACTGCGTGGCCCGGTGCCAAAACAGGCGGCAAAGGAAAAAGCCAGCGCCTGAGCAAACCGCAGGGCGGGCTTCAGCCCGCCGCTGCGATCAATTCCCGGGTGTAATCCGTCTGAGCGTTTTCAAACAAATCCTCGGCCGCGCCCATTTCAACCACGTCGCCATTTCGCATGACGATGACGTTATGGGACATGGCGCGCACGACTTTCAGATCGTGGCTGATGAACAGATAGGCCAGCCCGTATTTGCGTTGGAGGTCACGCAGCAGATCGACGATTTGAACCTGCACCGTCATGTCCAGCGCGCTGGTGGGTTCATCCAGAACCAGTAGCTTGGGCCGCAACACCATTGCTCGCGCGATGGCGATCCGCTGACGTTGGCCGCCTGAGAACTCATGCGGGTACCGGTCCATTGCAGCCGGATCCAGCCCCACTTCGGTCATCACCTCAGCCACCAGTTCACGCGGGGCGCGGTGCGGGTCAACTTTGTGAATCGCCAGACCTTCGGCAATGATCTGCTGGCACGTCATGCGTGGGCTAAGGCTGCCGAACGGGTCCTGAAACACGATCTGCATATCCTTGCGCAACCGGCGCAGCTGTCGCGTGGACCAACGTCGGACATCCTGATCGCGGAAGGTGATGCCACCTTCGGAGGCGATCAGGCGCATGATCGCCAAAGCCAGCGTTGTCTTGCCCGACCCGCTTTCGCCCACGATCCCCAGCGTCTCACCCGCGCGCACGCTGAGCGTGGCGTCGTTGACCGCCTTGACGTGTCCCACGGTCCGCTTCAGGAACCCGCGCTGGATCGGGAACCAGACCTTGAGGTGATCAGTCCGCGCGACCTCTTCTGCATCCGAGGCCACCGCCTGTGGGTGACCGGACGGCTCGGCCGCCAGCAGCTTGCGGGTATAGGGGTGTTGCGGGTCGTCGAAAATCTCGGCCGTGGGGCCGGTTTCGACGATCTCACCATCCTTCATCACGCACACACGGTCCGCGATCCGGCGCACGATGCCAAGGTCATGAGTGATGAACAACATTCCCATGTTTTCGGATTTCTGCAACTCGGCCAGCAGTTCGAGGATCTGCGCCTGAATGGTCACGTCCAGCGCCGTTGTCGGTTCATCCGCGATCAGGATGTCGGGCTTGTTGGCCAGCGCCATCGCGATCATCACGCGCTGCCGCTGTCCGCCCGAAAGCTGGTGCGGATAGCTGTCCAGACGATCCTGCGGGTCGCGAATACCAACCTTTGTCAGCAGCTCGACAATTCGGTCACGCGCTGCATCGCCGGTCAGACCCTGATGCAAGGCCAGGGATTCCGCCATCTGTTTCTGGATCGTATGCAGCGGGTTGAGCGAGGTCATCGGCTCTTGAAAGATAAAGCTGATGTCGTTGCCGCGCACATCCATCAACCTGTCCTCGGACGCGCCGATCATCTCATTCCCGTCATACCGGACGGAACCTTCGACGATCGCGCTATCGCCCAGCAGCGACACTGTCGACAAGGCTGTAACGGATTTACCCGATCCGGACTCCCCCACCAAAGCCACTGTTTCACCACGGTCGACGGTGAATGACACCCCCTTCACCGCCGCGCTGACCTGCCCGTCCTGTTTGAACGAGACCTTGAGGTTGTTCACATCCAAAAGGCTCATGAGAAGGTCTTTCTGGGATCAAACGCATCGCGCACGCCTTCAAAGATGAAGACCAGCAGCGACAGCATGATGGCAAAGGTAAAGAACGCCGTGAACGCCAGCCACGGGGCTTGCAGGTTCTGTTTCGCCTGCAAGGTCAGCTCACCCAGAGACGGGGCCGAGGACGGAAGGCCAAAGCCAAGGAAGTCCAGCGAAGCCAACCCACCAATGGTGCCCGTGACGATAAACGGCATGAAGGTCAGCGTGGCGACCATCGCATTCGGCAGCATGTGACGGAACATGATGGTCATGTTGCCCACACCCAGCGCACGCGCCGCGCGCACATATTCAAGGTTCCGCGCCCGCAGGAATTCGGCCCGGACAACCCCGACCAGCCCTGTCCAACTGAACAGGATCATCAACGCCACCAGCAACCAGAAACTTCGGCCCAGTATGGCAAACATGATGATGATCACATAAAGCGAGGGGGTCGCGGACCATATTTCGATGATCCGCTGGAAAATCAGGTCCAGCCAACCGCCGAAGAACCCCTGAATAGCACCGGCGAAAATCCCGATCAGGCTGGCAACGCCGGTCACCATCAGGGTGAACAGGATCGACAGCCGGAACCCATAAATCACCCGCGCCAGCACATCGCGCTTGGTGTCGTCCGTACCCAGCAGGTTCTGGCCATTTGGAGGCAGCGGCGCGGCACCCGGCCGGTCAACGCTGGTGTTGAAGGAATAGGGGATCAACGGCCAGATGGCCCAGCCGCGCTCGAACCCTTCGGCTTGGAACGTACCGGCATCGATCTGCTCGATAGTGCCCTCGGGGTCGTCGAAACACTGCTCCAACCCGCCGCTGTCGATCAGGCAGCGCACTTCGGGATCGCGATAGATCGCCTCGGTCTGGAAGTCGCCCCCAAACTCGGTTTCGGCGTAGAAGTTGAAGACGGGCGTGTAAAACTCGCCCCGGTATTTCACGAGGATCGGTTTGTCATTGGCGATGAATTCGGCAAACAGCGACAGACCGAACAGGATCGAGAATATGATCAGCGACCAGAAGGCCCGGCCATTGCGCCGGAAATTGCGCCAACGACGTTGATTAAGCGGAGAAAGCGCCATCTACCCCTCCCGCTTTTCAAAGTCGATGCGCGGGTCGACCAGCACGTACATCAGATCACTGATGATGCCGACCACCAGCCCCATCAAGCCAAAGATGAACAGCGTGCCGAAGATCACCGGGTAATCGCGCGCAACGGCCGCCTCGAACCCCAATCGGCCCAACCCATCCAGCGAGAAGATCGTTTCAATAATGATCGACCCGCCAAAAAACACGCCGATAAACACCGCAGGGAACCCCGCAATCACGATCAGCATGGCGTTGCGGAACACGTGACCGTACAACACCTTGCCCTCGCTCAAGCCCTTGGCGCGGGCTGTCATCACGTACTGTTTCTTGATCTCGTCGAGGAACGAGTTCTTGGTCAGCAGCGTCAGGGTTGCAAAGGCCGAAATGGTCAGGGCGATAATCGGCAACGTGATGTGCCAGAAATAGTCGGCGATTTTTCCCATCAGGCTTAGACTGTCCCAATTGTCCGATGTCAGCCCCCGCAGCGGGAAAATCTGCCAGTATGACCCACCGGCAAACAGCACGAGCAACAGGATTGCGAACAGGAAACCGGGAATAGCATAGGCCACGATGATCGTTCCGCTTGTCCAGGTATCAAAGGTCGAGCCGTCCTTGATCGCCTTGCGAATACCCAGCGGGATCGACACCAGATAGGCAATCAGCGTGGACCACAGACCCAGCGAGATCGAGACAGGCATTTTTTCGAGGACCAGATCAATAACGCTGATCGACCGGAAATAACTCTCGCCGAAATCCAGTGTCAGGTAGTTGCCCATCATGGACAGGAAACGCTCCAGCGGTGGTTTATCGAACCCGAACTCTTTTTCCAGTTCTGCAATGAATTCCGGCGGCAAGCCACGGGCACCAACGTATTTGTCGTCGAACGAGCCTCCGGCGGGTTCGGCGGCAGCACCGGCATCTCCGGCACCCGCGAAACCTGCGAAAACGTCACCCTGCCCTTCGATCTGCGCGATGATCTGTTCGATCGGCCCGCCCGGTACAAACTGAACCAGCGTGAAGTTGACGATCATAATGCCCAGAAGCGTGGGAATAACCAGCAACAGGCGTCTTAGTATATAGGCGCCCATGTTACCGCAGCGCGCCCTTCGTCTTTAACGCAGCCTCTTTCTCGGGGTTGACCCACCAGAGATCAAGGTAGCCAAGCGAAAATGGCGGCAGGTTTTCGGGGTACTCGTACATGTCGTAATAGGCCGTCCAGTAGTCCGCCACGTATCCATCGGGAATAATGAAGAACTCATACCGCAGCACGCGATCCAGCGCCATAAGCGCGGCGTCCTGTTCGGCCTGATTTGTTGTGTCAAAAGACGCCTCAATCACGGCATCCACCAGCGGGCTGGCAAGCCCAGCCGGGTTGAACAAGCTGAACGCGGCTTCTTCGGAACCGTACATCTGGCTCAAACCGCCGCCGGTCGACAGGAATGACCCATACCGGGTGGAATGAACCATGTCATAGTCCCGCTCGCGCCGGCGCAGCGTGAACTGAGACGGGTCCACCTTTTCCGCCGAGGCGTCCACGCCGATCGACTGCAAGTTCTGCACGAAAGTTTCGATCATCGTCGCGGTCGAGGTTGGAATGCTGGACGCATAGGGGATGTTCACCTTGAGGGTTTCACCAGCCGCATTACGGCGCAGATTGCCATCGCCCACAGGCCACCCGGCCTCATCCAGCAGTTTCGACGCCTTGCGCAGGTTGCGGCGGTCGTTCAAGCGCGCCGGGTTGGATTCATGCGTCGAAAGCGCCGGTTCGCTCAGAACATCTGCGGGGACCACGTCACCCAGCGTCTCCAGAAACGCCAGTTCAGCCCCTTCCGGCACGCCTGCTGCCTCAAGATGCGTTCCCTGAACAAATGAGTTCCGCGGCGAGTTCAATCCGAACATCAGCGATTCATTGGCCCATTCAAAATTAAACGCCAACGCCAAGGCTTTGCGCACGTTCTTATCCGCGAATTGCGGCTTGCCCAGGTTGAAAACAAAGCCCGATGGCGTCGGAGGGCTGCCATCGACAATCTCATCTCGCACGACTGAACCTTCGCTCAGTTTTGGAAAATCATAGCTGGAGGCCCAGAGTTTGGGGTCACTTTCGATACGCATCGTATACTCGCCCGCCTTGAACCCTTCAAAAGCAGCGGTCTGGTCGGCGAAATACTCAACCCTAATGGTATCGTAGTTGTTGCGCCCCACATTTATAGGCAGGTCTTTCGCCCAATAATCGTCACGGAGCTTGTAAACGATGCGGCGATTGATGTCGTAACTGTCCAGCTTGTACGGCCCCGACCCTACCGCAACCTCAAGCCGGGGTTCATCCAGACGGCGGCTCTCGTCCGCTTCAAACCACGCTTTTGAGAATACAGGCGTTGACCCGACGGTCTCGATCAGCCCACGTCTTGTTACTTCGGGGCTAAAGGTAAACTTGACGGTGTGGTCATCCAGCGCTTCGGACCCCGTTACCATCCGACCAACAGCTTGCGCGTAGGATGGCAGACCCTGCTCGATAAACAGGCGATGGCTATAGACCACGTCCTCAGCCGTTACCGGGGTGCCGTCCCAAAACGTCGCCTCGGGCCGCATGTGAAAGATCACGTAGTTGCGGCCTTCATCATATTCCATGCTTTCAGCCAGCAGGCCGTAATACTGCCCGACACTGTCTGCGGTGCTGTCGATCAGCGAGTCGTATTGCAGCGTCGTAAGCGCCCCGGCCCGACCTTTGCGCGAATAGGGGTTCAGAGAATCAAACGTTCCGGAACCAGCCAGCGACAACTCTCCCCCTTTGGGGGCTTCGGGGTTCACATAATTCAGGTGCGGGTAGTCTGCGGGATAGTCGAGATTTCCGAAATACGAATAGCCGTGGCTTCGGGTGACATTTTCCTCGGCAGAATGGGCTTGGTTTCCAATGCCCAAAATGAACGCTGCAGTAATCCCCATCAGTGCCGCCCAAGGCCGAACATTCGATACGCGCGGTGCGGGCGACAGGGGTTTCATGTGCTCATCCTCTGGATCGTTGACTTCTTTAACCTTGTAAGCGCCAGCTAAAAGACCAGCACTGTCATATGCAAGTTTAGAATGCGTGAACGCTTTGTGAAGTTCTTCTTAAACAAAAAATAAAGCCGCTGCGCGGGGCAGCGGCTTTGAATCTTGGCGATACCGAGTATGGGATCAGTTGCCGATTGTTTGCAGGTAAGCAATCAGGTCGGCGCGATCCTGCGGCTTTTTCAGACCAGCAAAGCTCATGGAGGTGCCCGAAATATAGGCGCTTGGGCGTTCCAGGAACGCGTCCAGAGCTTCCGGCGTCCAGTTTCCGCCATGCGCCTGCATCGCGGCTGAATAGCCGGTAAACCCATTCGCCGAGGCAACCGGGCGGTCCACAACCCCATACAGGTACGGGCCGGTGCCATTCGCGCCATCTTCCAGCTTGTGGCAGGCGGTGCATTTGCGGAATACCTTGGCGCCTTTTTCCACGTCAGCGGCGGCCAGCATGTCTTCAAACACCACTTCTTCGCCGTCAGCGCTTTCGCCCGCGCTTTCGGTTTCGATGATATAAGAAGCCGTCTCGCCATGCGCATCGGCGTGATAAAGAACTTCGGCGCCCCATTTGGCCAGAAGCAGCACCAGGAAGGTGCCAAACAGGCCTGCGGCGGCCTTGGTAACTGTCATCGTGTCGAACATTGATCGCGAGTCCATTTCAGCTGTCTGCGGGGTGTCTAAGGCTTCCCCTGACAAGAGGCAAGGTATAGACACCGCGACTAAACGCCCAATTCGAGAACTTGTTGCACGGAATCGACCAAATGACCAAACGTATCGCATTTCAGGGAGAACCCGGCGCCTATAGCCACGAGGCTTGCCGCAATGCCCGCCCCGACATGGAGGCCCTGCCCTGCCGCACATTCGAGGATGTGATCGAATCGGTCCGCTCGGGCGAGGCTGATCTGGCGATGCTGCCCGTCGAAAACACGACCTACGGTCGGGTCGCCGATATCCACCGGTTGCTTCCCCACAGTGGTCTGCACATCATCGACGAGGCATTCGTGCGTGTTCACATCAATTTGCTGGCCGTTCCGGGGGCCACGCTTGCGGACATAACCGAAGCCCATTCGCATCTGGTATTGCTGCCTCAATGTGCGGGGTTTCTGAAAGAACACGGGATTCGCGGACGGGTCAGCCCCGACAACGCCCGCGCCGCGCGTGAGGTTTCCGAGCAAGGTGATCTGCACTCGGCTGCGTTGGCCAGCGAACTTGCCGGGGAAATTTACGGCCTGAAAGTTCTGGCGCGCCATATCGAAGACCGTGACAACAATACCACGCGGTTTCTTGTGATGTCCCGTCAGGCGGACATGTCCCGTCGTGGCGAGCACGGCATGATCACCAGTTTTGTCTTTCAGGTGCGCAACATCCCCGCGGCCCTCTACAAGGCGATGGGCGGCTTTGCCACGAACGGTATCAACATGACCAAGCTAGAAAGCTACATGGTTGATGGGTCATTCACCGCCACACAATTCTATGCCGACATCGTAGGCCACCCAGACGACCGAAACGTAAAGCTGGCCATGGAAGAACTGGAGCATTTCACCACAAATGTGGAGGTTCTGGGCGTGTATCCAGCCGCCCAACCGCGCGGATAAGACGCGTCGCGAAGTGAAACGCTTGACCTATCCCCTATAGGCGGCGGGCTGCCCGCCAGCGGTTTCGGGCTTTTCTGCGCTTCAGAGGCCGTGCCTGTGCCGTTCTTCCATTTCTCGGGCAAACTCACTCAACCGCGACTGAAAGCGCCGCCGGAACCGAGACTGCCCCAGTCTGAGTGACTGCAGAAAGAGGCGCGCCGGCAGGGATTTGGCTGCCAGGGTCATATCCAGTTTCAGCCTTGTTCTGCGCTGGGACAGAGCAAGGAATTCTATCACCGTCGTGCCGCTCAGCCCTTTGCCGGTGGCCTCAAAGCGCATCTGGGACGGGGGTTCACACTCGGCCATCAATATTTCGACGTGGCGCGGCTTACCGCGCAGCCTGAACTCGGTTTCCCAAGTAGTACCGGGAACGACTCCCATGTGCCCCGACATCCGCCGCACCTCGATGCCGCGACGCATGGCCATACGCTCAAAGCGTTCAAAATCAGCTACCATCTCAAACACTGAGTTGATCGGGGCTTCGATATCTTCGCGCGCCGTGAATTGCATTTCAGTTTGTGGCTCTAATACTTTTCAGCCCAGTATTTTGTCAGTCCAAGGTGTCTGCAAGCCAGTTCTGCAAAAGGAAATGCGCGATGGCACCTTTGCGCGCAGGCAAAAGATTTGGATGCTCACCTGCGAACGCCTGCATCATCTCGGACTTGCTGACCCACATCGCATCTTCGATCTCAACAGGATCAATGTTGATGTCCCTCGAAAGAGCTTCACCTGCGCACCCAAACATCAACGATGCTGGAAACGGCCAGGGCTGGCTGGACAGATACGTCACCTGACCCACCGGCACGCCTGCCTCCTCCATTACCTCGCGCCTGACGGCGGCTTCCAGCGTCTCGCCCGGCTCGACAAATCCCGCCAGCAGGGAATACATCCCTTCGGGCCACCCAGGAGACCGCCCCATCAAAACGGATTCGCCATACGTGATCAGCATAATGACGACCGGATCCGTTCGCGGGAAATGCTGCCCACCGCAAGACGGACAACTGCGCTGCCATCCCGCCTGAGACATCTCGCTGGCCGCGCCACAGCGGGCGCAAAACCGATGCGTCTCGTGCCAGCCGATTACCGCCTTGGCGGACGCCGCCAATTCAGCGTCGCGCGCCGATAACCGGGTCATGATTCGACGCAGTTCAGCAAACACAAACCCTGCGGGTAGGTCAGGATGCTGTTGCTCTGACCGGTCAACAAAAGCGCCGACCTGAGACAAATCCAGATCATCTGCGGCCCAGTTTGAAATATCGACCGCGAACACTGGCGAGTCGTCGGAAATACCCAGAAAGATCGGTTCCTCGGTAATGCCACCCGGTCCGTTTTCAACCAAGCCATGTGTCATCGGAACAAAGCCCAGCCGATCCAGCGCCTCGCCCTGGGCCAGCAGTTTACCCCGCCACAGCAACAGACACCGCGCCCCGGGGTTCGCCCGGGCCGACGCGATTTCATCAGCGTTTCCACGAAAATGCGCCGCACGATCCAGGCCAGAACCACCAAATGTCACATGCTCAGCGTTTTTCATTGCAGTTCCTTTGGGTTGTCCGCACAGGGCTGCCATGACAACGATGGCGTTGCAATGGCAATTCATACCGACCGGAAAAAGAACCCGCGGCGTTAAATACCCGCGGCTCATCTTGATCTTTGCGCTGAATACTCTTTTTGTTGAAATTGATTAATAAAAAACTGCCAAAAGTAGAGTTTTGAAACCTTCTTCCTCTTTGACGAAAGCGCGGGTCCGAATTCTGGCCACGACAGACCTGCATATGAATATGACCGGGTTTGATTACTACAGCGACAGCCCGGACCCTTCCATCGGCCTGACACGCACCGCAAGCCTGATCAAACAGGCGCGGGCGCAGGCCGAGGAGCGCGGAGACCTGGTTCTGCTATTCGACAATGGCGACGCGCTGCAGGGTGCTCCGATCGGAGAGTGGGCAGTTGGGCAAACAGATGAACGTCACATCCTGATGCAGGCGTTCGACATGCTCGGATATGACGCGATTGGATTGGGTAACCACGATTTCGGGTTCGGACTGGATGTCCTGGATCGAGTGATGGGGCAGGCACCGTGCCCGGTTCTTTGCAGCAATGCCACCCGGCAGGACGCGGCTCCGATCTGGCAAAGCCACGCGATTCTAGACCGCTCCATCAGCGCAAACGGGCAGATAGCCACTTTGAAAATTGGCGTCTTTTCTGTCCTGCCTCCGCAAACGGCCAAGTGGGAGGCCAACCATTTGAAAGGTGTCGTGGACATAGACGACATCGTGACTTGCGCACGAACCAAAACGAAAGAGCTAAAGTCTGCCGGATGCGATCTGATAGTTGCGCTGGCGCATACCGGGCTGGGTACCTCGGCGCCGGAACCCATGATCGAAAACGCCATTATCCCCTTGGCCACCGTGGATGGCATCGACGCGATCATCGCCGGACATTCGCATCTGACGCTTCCCGGGGCTGCGCATGACGGATTGGAGCATGTCGATTGGCAAAAAGGTTTCGTTCATGGAAAGCCGGTCGTGATGCCCGGCGCTGCGGGGTCGCATCTGGGGGTGATTGACCTGAACCTCAGCGCGGAACAAAACGGAAAATGGAGGGTCACCAGCCAACGCGCAGACCTGCGCCCCATATCACCCACCGCATCTTTGAACCCGCCGGTGGAAGACCCGGAAATGCGACGCCTGTTTGCCGAAGGACATGCTGCTACGCGAAAGATATCTGACCAGCCTGTTGGGAAAACACGGCGGCATCTGCACAGCTACTTCAGTTTTTGCGCTGCGGATCGTGGGCTTGCGCTAGTGGCGTCGGCTCAGGCCGCGGCCCTGCGGCCCTACCTGAAAGGCACCCCGCTCGAGAGCTTTCCGGTCCTATCGGCGGTTTCGCCTTCAAAATTCGGGGGCCGTGCCGGGCCGCGCTTTTTTACCGACGTGCCGCCGGGCCAGATCCGCTTGCGCCATGTTCACGACCTCAGCATTTTTCCGAACGAATTGATGGCCGTCATCGTCACGGCAGAGCAAGTGAAGGAATGGCTCGAAATGTCGGCCAGTGTCCTCAACCAGATGCAGCCGGGCCACCAGCGAGACTTATTGAGCCCCGGGCGCGCCGGTCACAACTTTGATGTCCTGCACGGTCTGACCTACCAGATCGATCTCAGCCACCCTGCCCGTTTCGATATGGGCGGCGACATGACCAACCCGTTGAACAGCCGGATTCGCGACCTGCGGTTCGACGGCCACCCCATTTGCAAGTCGCAGTCATTCGTAGTTGCCCTGAACAACTACAGGGCAAATGGCGGCGGGCATTTTCCGTTTGTTGATAGCGCACCGCAAAATCCCCTGCCGGTCTTGCCAATTCAACGCGCCCTGCGGGATTACCTGTCTGGCGTGACCGCCCCTGATCCGCTGGACAACGCCAAACCTCCGTTCACGCTTGCGCCAGTGCCCGGCGCTTTTGCCATCCTAAGAACTGGGGCCAAAGCCCTGCAACACTTGGCCGAACTGGACGAATTCGACCCAATGGCAATCGGGCAGGACGAGAGTGGGTTTACGCAAATTCGATTGACACTCTGACGGGTTGTCATTTGCGCGGCAGATGCCTATATCCACCCCTGAGAGGTTGGCGCGGGCGAGCGCCTCGCCAACCTGGTCAGGTCCGGAAGGAAGCAGCCACAACGAGCCCCGCTTGGGTCGATGTCCAACCTCTCACTTCTCCAAACCGAAAATGTGTTGCCGCGTCAGGCGATCAGACGGGGCCAAATGGCAGCGCTTCGGCGTGCAAAGATTCCGATATGCCCAATCTGTTTCAGTCCGAAATCTTGCGCTGACAACAAGTTCCGACGTGCACTTGGACCATAAAGGTTGGCCAGACGCCACACGGCCTTTGGCGGCGCCAGTTGGTCGTCTTCAAGCGCAAACAATTCCACGGGCTTTCCGTGCTTGGACCAGTCCGCAGCCGGTAGGCTTTTTCCGATTTCGGGCAGGTAATTCTGGGGCGCAGTGCACCAATCGCGCCACTGCCAATACACGCCTGACGGCAGATCAGCGCCAAACCCGGTGGCCTTGCCCGGCAGGTAGCCCAAAGATTTTACAACCAGAGGCACGTGGCCGTACCAGAACATCGAAGCCAAGGCGCGGTAGGGCCACGGGTGATCTGACAAAGTCGCCAGACCCGAACAGATACAGATCATACGGTCGATCTGTTCACAATCGGGCGAAACCGGGCCGAGCATGCCACCAAGGGAATGACCGATGCTCCACTGTTGCGCGTTAGGGAACCGTCTACGCATTTCGGCGCGCGCCGCAGGCATGTCATTCAAGGCCCAACCCGCCATTGTCGCCTGCGCGTCCTGCCTCCGCCCTGTCAGGGAATGGCCGAAATCGCTGTAGTCGTAGGTCAGACAGGCGATACCCTGTTCGGCCGCCAGCCAGTGAGCGAAGTGCTGGTAATAGTCTCGCGGAACACCCGTCGCGCCGTGCACGACGACGGCAATCTCTGGCTTTGTCATCGGCAAATACAATCGCGCCGACAATTTTGCCTGGCCAGAGGGAATCAAGAAATCCTCGGTCAGCACCGACTGCAAGTTATCCAACATGGGCCCTCTCGAAGCTACTGAACTGTTCGGTTCACTCTCCTATCGGGCCATTTGCGCCCACAGAGTCAAGAGCGCGCAAGAGTGACCATGCGTCCGTTTGAATTCTACTGCACGCTTGACTCGGAAGGATTTCACCCGCTAGCGATGGCGTGATGGTTCTCGTTCCCGATCTCTGGGAGCGGGATGAAAAGGGAACACGGTGCGGTCCCAACCGGAGAAACCGGAACGGACCAAGGCCGCGACTGCCCCCGCAACTGTAAGCGGTGAGCAATGCCGAGACACCACTGGCCAAATGGCTGGGAAGGTCGGCAACGCGAAGACCCGCAAGTCAGGAGACCTGCCATCGAACCAAAACCGAAACTCGGGCGGGGCGTCCGGGCAGGTCTTCAGTTCGCTGAACCTTCCTGACCAATGCCCCGGCCAACGCGCGGAGGGCGCAGTATGATCTGGAAGACAAAAACTCACGAATTTTCGGCAACGGTATGCCAGAAGACCGGCAAACCCTGCCCGGCGCTGGCTCAGATGGCGCGCGCATTGGCGGATGCGATGGCGACCGCGCAGCCTGCGACCAACCGTGAATTTGAGGTGGAGGGCAGCGGCGAGCTGGACCATTGCGCCGACGGGTGCACCGCACGTTTTCGCGCGGATCACGCTCAGATCAGGGTGTTTTGCGGCATTGGCTCTGACACGCCTTCCGCAATCCTGAATGAATACGCCGACCTGATGTTCGGCCAGGACACAACCTTCATGCCAGCCGGAGTTGTTTCTGAATTGCCGTGCGCAATGCTCCAGGTGACGACATTTGCGGCGCAACCGGCGTCCGCCGCGCAGCATCAGCTTGGGGTGTGACGTCAAACGCCTCGCGGAACCGGTGCCGTCGCCCAAGCAAGCTGCGCGGCGGTTTCCACGGCGCATGGCCTTGCGGCCCGCAATCTGCGCAGAGCCTGCTCAGGGTTTTCGCCGCTTTCCACCATGAGGCGCAATACCGTCATACCGGAACGCCCGCACCCGCCCCGGCAGTGCACCAGAACCTTGCCACCGCCTGAAAGTATCCGCCGTGCCGCAGCGCTGACTTCGGACCATTCTGTTTGCGACCCTGACGACGGGGCACCAAAGTCTTCGATCGGCAGGTGAACCCATTTGACCGAATTGCACTGCAAATCGTGTCCCAGCCCGCTCACCCTGGCATCTGCCATTTCGATGTCCGTCGTCATTGAGATCACCAGGTCTGGCCGCCATTCAAGGAGTGTTCCCAGATCCCCAGCGTAGTCCCCATGCCGACCCGGTATCGGAGCCAAGGCCACCAAGCCGGAACCAATCGGTACGGGATAGATTTCAAACTTGTCCAAAATAACCACGCAGCCCGCATAGAAGGCCCGCGAACGGGGCAAACATACTTACCAAAAGCTGTACCTCCTGCGATCTGTCATGCCAAATCGAAATTCATCGCACCCTGCTGTGGACGTAGACGGCGGGGGTCACTACGCTGCAAAGCTGATACGAATCCGACAGAGCAGACATGACCGAATCTCCAAGCCCCGCCTATCAGGTGCTCGCGCGTAAATACCGTCCTGAAACTTTTGCCGACCTCGTGGGCCAGGACGCGATGGTGCGCACGCTGAAAAACGCATTCGAGGCCGATCGGATCGCGCAGGCATTCATCATGACCGGCATTCGCGGCACCGGCAAAACCACGACGGCGCGGATCATTGCCAAGGGCATGAACTGCATCGGACCAGACGGCGAGGGCAAAGCGACGATCGAACCCTGCGGCCAGTGCGAACACTGCGTGGCCATCATGGAAGGCCGCCATGTTGACGTGATGGAGATGGACGCCGCAAGCCGCACCGGTGTGAACGACATTCGCGAGATCATCGAAAGTGTCCGCTATCGCGCCGCCAGTGCACGCTACAAGATATACATCATCGACGAAGTTCACATGTTGTCGAACAGTGCGTTCAACGCTCTGCTCAAGACCCTTGAGGAACCGCCCGAGCACGTGAAGTTCATCTTCGCCACCACCGAGATCCGCAAGGTTCCGGTGACGGTCCTGTCCCGGTGTCAGCGCTTTGACCTGCGCCGGATCGAACCCGAGGACATGATCGGCCTGCTGAAAAAGATCGCAACTGCCGAGAACGCTCAGATCGCCGAGGATGCTCTGGCGCTGATCACCCGCGCAGCGGAAGGATCGGCCCGGGATGCGACCTCGTTGCTGGATCAGGCTATTTCGCACGGTGCCGGGGAAACCAGTGCCGATCAGGTGCGGGCCATGCTGGGATTGGCCGATCGCGGGCGTGTGCTGGACCTGATGGACATGATCCTGCGCGGCGATACCGCCGGAGCTTTGACGGAGCTGGGCGGCCAATATGCCGAAGGTGCCGACCCACTGGCCGTGCTGCGCGATCTGGCCGAGATCACGCATTGGGTCTCGGTGGTCAAGATAACGCCGGACGCTGCAGAAGACCCGACTGTCTCGCCTGACGAACGCGCGCGGGGCGTTCAGATGGCCGAAGCCCTTCCGATGCGCATCCTGACCCGGATGTGGCAGATGCTGTTGAAAGCGCTCGAAGAGGTTTCGGCCGCGCCAAATGCGATGATGTCGGCGGAAATGGCCATTATCCGGCTGACCCATGTCGCCGACCTGCCCACCCCGGAAGATCTGATCAGACGTCTTCAGGACGCGCCACCCCCTGCCCCCAACGGCGGACCCGGCGGCGGAATGCCAGCGCCGTCGCACGGCACCGTTCAGGCTCATGCGCCGTCAGTACAGTCTTACGCGGCGCCAGCAGGTGGCGGCGCGGGCGCACCCAGCGCAGCTTTGGCGCGGGACACTCAGACCGCCTTGGCCCGGTATCCGACCTTTGAACATGTGGTCGAACTGATCCGCACTAACCGGGACGTGAAACTGCTGGTCGAGGTTGAAAACGGCGTGCGTCTGGTTTCGTACCAGCCGGGACGGATCGAGTTTACTCCGGCCGACAATGCTCCGACGGATTTGGCGCAAAGGCTGGGATCGGCGTTGCAACGCTGGACCGGAAATCGCTGGGCGGTATCAGTCGTATCGGACGGTGACACGGCGACAATCGCCGAGGTCAGGGACGCCGCAGACCTCGCGCTGCGTGCGCAGGCCGAGCAGCATCCGCTGGTTCAGGCGGTGCTGGAACAGTTCCCAAAAGCTTGGATCAAAAGGATCGAAACGCCCGAGGAACGCGCCGCCAAGGTCGAAACAGAAGCCTTGCCCGAAGTCGAAGACGAATGGGACCCGTTCGAGGAGGATTGAACCCTTCGCGAAATCAATACCCGTGATACTCCCGCGCCCGCCACGGGCCATCGGCTGACGCCGATACCCCTGAGCGGACTTGGGCCCGGCAGCGCGGGCAAAGCCCGCGCTGCCGGGCCCAACGGGAGGAAAGGTCTTGCCAAAGACCTTGACGACGGGCGGGAGCCCTACGGCCCTTGTGCCGCGCGGGTGCCGCCCGTATTTAGACTTCAAACTGACTTACAGGAGAAACACGATGCTCAAAGGACTCGGCGGTCTGGGCGACATGGCCAAGATGATGAAATCCGCACAGGATTTGCAGACAAAGATGACCGACATGCAGGAAGAACTGAACACCATTATGGTTGTTGGCGAATCCGGTGCCGGGCTGGTCAAGGCCACCGCCACTGCAAAAGGCGAGCTGAAAGGTCTGGACATTGACCCGTCGATCTTCAACGGCGACGACAAGGAAGTGGTCGAAGACCTGATCCTTGCCGCCATCAAGGACGCGCAGACCAAAGCGGCAGAGCGGTCGCAGGAAGAAATGGCAAAGCTTACCGAAAGCATGGGCCTGCCCGCAGACATCAAGCTGCCGTTCTGATAGACACTCCTGACGAAACACAGGCCGGGCGCCACTGCCCGGCTCATTTGCAGGAGCACGCGCAGTGAGCTCGAACAGCGACATCGACAACCTGATCGACCTGTTGGCCAAGCTGCCAGGGTTGGGTCCGCGCTCGGCCCGCCGCGCTGTGCTGCACCTAATCCGCAAGCGCGCCCTGCTGCTGACCCCCCTATCCGATGCCATGCAGCAGGTCGCCATCACCGCCCGCGAATGTCTGAACTGTGGTAACGTGGGGACGACCGATATCTGCGATATCTGCAACAGCGAGGTCCGCGCGACTGGTGAGCTGTGCGTGGTCGAGGACGTCGCTGACCTTTGGGCGATGGAGCGCGCGGGCGTGTTCAAAGGCCGCTATCATGTTCTGGGCGGCACGCTATCGGCACTGGACGGCGTCGGCCCGGACGAGTTGCGCATCCCCCGCCTTAAGGACCGGGTGGTGGCCGAAGGAGTTACCGAGGTCATCCTCGCCCTGAATGCCACCGTCGATGGCCAGACCACAGCGCACTATATCGCCGATCAGCTAGAGGGGCAGGTCCGCCTGACCTCGCTAGCGCAAGGCGTGCCGATTGGGGGGGAGCTGGATTATCTGGATGATGGGACGATTACGGCGGCTTTGAGGGCGCGGAAGGAGTTGTGAGCCGTTGCGGGCTGTAGCGCGTCAATAGAGCCCATCGGTTTCGTCAATCAGCACCGGTGGCCCCAAATAGTCCGCTTCAAACCGGACGCGCGCGCCACTGTAGTTCTCGAAATGAACCGTTAGACCGACGGCATCATTCCTAAATAATCCTTTCAAGTACCCGGCAAAGCTTTCGATACTTCCGACCCAACCATTCGCACTGGACAGCCTGAACTCCGTCCACTTTTTCAGTTCCGTGCTGCGCTCAGCGTCCAGCTTGTGTTCAGGCCAGCGCGTATTTTTGCACTGAAAAACCCCATAGTTCGCATAGGGTTTGGCTGCATCAATGGGCGGCCAGTCAAAGACGTGAAACCGCGCCAAGAAATTGCCTAGGACTACATAAATGCTGTGTTTGTCGACGGCCTTATCTTCAGTCGTGCCGCCATTCCACGCACTCTCATCTTTGGTCAAGAAATATCCCAGGCACGCGTCGGCCCCCCAAACCACCGGATCTGTACTTTCAAAGGGTTGCCATTCTTCCTCCTGAATTGGCGGATCAAGGATTGATGGACCTTTGCGACATCCGTGGGTCGCACAATAGGCGTTTGGGTCAAATCGGAAACCACTGGGTTTTTCAGGTAGCTCGCCTTCTGCCCAAACGACTGGTCCGACTACACAGCAAATTGCAGTGAGTATCCTAAAAACATAGACTCGAAGAGTAATAGGACCCGGAATCAAGTAGCCGCCGCCTCCGAAAGATGAAAATGTGGTTTAATCAACAAACGCACAACTGGCGTTTCAAAGTCAAAAGGAAAAATTCAACTTTGTGGCACCGATAAACCCTTTGTTCCGATTTGCATGTCATTTAGAGTTCGAGAAGTTAATTCACAGTCTATGAAAAGAGATCATGACCCGCCTTCTCGCCCTCACCCTCGCCGCCTTCACCGCAACCGCCGCTTGGTCGCAGGAACTCATCGACAAAGGCTTTGCCGAGGGTTGGAACATCATGATGGACCCCGCGCTTGGCAACGGGTGCCTGATCCAGACGGTGTACGAGGATCTGTCGGTCGTTCGTCTAGGCTATGACGCTTTGGGCGACCGCGGGTATTTTACGGTTTTCAACAAGGCGTGGGGGGATATTGAACAGGGCCAAAGCTACCCCATCCGGTTCGAGCTGGACGGCAATAGCTTTGACGCCACCGCCATTGGGTTCAAACAGAACCGCGTGCCGGGTGCGACCGTGTTTTTCACCGACCGGAACTTTGTGAATGCCATTGCTCAGAACCGCACAATGACCGTTTACAATCCGGCAGGAGAAACCGTCATGGCCATAGACCTGAACGGCACGGCCAAGGCGCTGGAATACGCGCGCGACTGCCAGAACAAAAAGCTCTAGCGAATCGGATCAAACAGGGCGTCTGTCGCCGTGCAGTCCCGGATCACATCCCGGCCACAGGGCACCGGTTCAAGATCGCGCGACAGGCACAGGCGGACCTCTTGGATATAGCCTTGCTTGCACGTGATGGTGATCATGTCCGGCTGTAGCCCCGGATTGGCTTTCAGAAACGCCTCTTCAACCACCGAGGCCGGAAGTTTGACGGTCTCATCCAGCTTGCGAAAGACCTCGGGCCGCACGACTTGCTCGTAAGCATGGCGCGACAGGGCGAAAAAATCCGGCGCGGAGAGGCCCGAGCAGGTTCCGTGTTTCTTCCACTGATGCCACGCCAAACCGGACGTGCCCTGAATATCCGCCATTTCCCGCGTCATACGGCGCGAGGGTGGAGCCTCGGCGGTTTGGCAATAGGACGGCCAGCCCCGATGAAACTGTGGCCACAACCCATGCAGGATCCAGCCGTGATCGTGGCGCGCGTCGCACTGATCTGATCCACGCGCATCCCCTTCGCGCGCGCACCAGTTGGGCGACCAGCTGAGCGACAGAACATAGTAGTCGAACGCACCTGCCGCTTTGCCATCCGCCACGGCTGACATCGCGCTTATCGCCCATACAGTCAGCCCCAGAATCGCTTGGCGCATTCGCCTCTTCCCTTCTTGACCTTGCGCGACTATACACGGGCCAAGTTCCCCGACAACGGAAACCTGCCCCAAGACCACGGGGCCGCCGAATTCCGGCGACGGGACAGATGTATTTAAAGGAGACGGGCTGATGGCAAAACCGCTTATGGCCAAGGCAACAGCCGTATGGCTGGTGGACAACACCACGATCAGCTTCAAGCAGATCGCGGATTTCGTAGGCATGCACGAGCTTGAAGTGCAAGGCATCGCCGACGGCGACGTGGCCGCTGGCGTCAAGGGGTTCGACCCCATCGCCAACAACCAGCTGACCCAGGACGAGATCGACGCTGCGCAGAACAACCCACTGCACAAGCTCAAGCTCAAGTTCAACGCCGCTGCCGCAGGCGAAGAAAAGCGCCGTGGCCCGCGTTATACGCCGCTGTCCAAACGTCAGGACCGTCCGAACTCGATCCTGTGGCTGGTCAAGTTCCACCCTGAACTCAGCGATGGTCAGATCGCCAAGCTGGTCGGCACCACCAAGCCCACTATCCAGTCGATCCGCGAGCGCACGCACTGGAACATCGCCAACATGCAGCCGATCGACCCGGTCGCCCTGGGTCTGTGCAAACAGTCCGAACTGGATGCGATCGTTCAGAAGGCCGCGGCCAAGAAAGCCGCCGAAGGTGGCGTCATGAGCGATGATGAGCGCCGCAAGCTGGTCTCGACCGAGCAGTCGCTGGAAATGGACGCCGCGCCAAAAATCCCGACCGCGATCGAAGGTCTGGAAACATTCTCGCTGTCCGACGAACCGGTCGAAGAAAAAGACGACGAGCCGGTCATCGACGCGGACAGCTTCTTCAACCTGCCCAAAGGCGGGGCCGAGGATGAAGACGAAGACGATCTGCGCCCCTAATGCACAGACAGCCCCTGCCTGAACGGGCCGGGGCTTTTTTAACGGGAACCACATGCTGAACGTATTGTCTGCCGTATTTGGTCCGCACCGAGCCGTGTCGATCTATGCCTTTATAAAGACCAAGGGTCTGGCTGTGCTGGGAGGCGTCGGAGTTGTTGCCGTTGCAGCGGCGCTCTTGCTGCTCAACGATGACGGGCGGCACGAGCACGAAGCGTTCATGACGGTCCCGGTCCTGTCTGCCACGCCGATCAACGGGGATCTCAAGAACGGGGTCATCGCCTCGGTACGGTTGCCGGACGGATCCGCGACGTCGATCTCATCCACCGAAGCGCCGATTTCCCAGACCGTTGGCGACAAAGCCTGCATAGAAAAACGCGTTTACGTCGAAAGTGGCGAACCGCGATACCGCTTCAAGCTGCCGCGATATTGCGAAGCAAGCTGATCACGCAAAACCGCCCGGTGACACCACCGGGCGGTTTTTCCTTTTAGGCGTTTCGGGTTCAGCTTGAGACCCCAATCGCACTAGATCATCTGAAATATGATCCCTGCGATAATGGCCCCGGTTATGCCCAGCCCCAGATAGGTCGCAAACACCTTCGGTTTGACCAGCGACCAGACGGCGGCCATTGCCGGGATCGAACTGACCGCACCTGCGACCATGAAAGACATGGCGGCCCCGACACTCATCCCTTGTTCGGTCAGACCGGCCAGCAGCGGCGGTGCAACGTATGAGTTCAGGTAAGCAGGCATCCCGACCAGAGCCGCGATGACGATCGGCAAGACACCCTCACCACCAACCACCCGAGCGATCAGATCGGCCGGAACATAGCTGACCAGCAGCGCCTCGAGCACATAGGCCAGAGCCAGCCATTTCAGCAGGAACAGGCCGTTGTGAACGAATTCGGACCGAAAGCGCTGGCGACGCTCGGGCTCTTGCCAGAACCGCCAGACGGGTTTGTCATCCTGCTTGGGGCCACACCCGCAGCAACCGGCTGGTTTGTATTCCCGTAGCGGCTGCGCGAATGCACCGCTGCGCATCAGACCACGCACGACGAAACCGCCGAATAGCCCCAGAGCGACAGCAGCCACGGCTTTCCCGATCGCGAACGGCCAGCCCAATGCCCCCGCAGTGATCAGCAAGGTGGGCGGGTCGATCAGAGGGGAGCTGAGCCAGAACGCCATCACCGCCGACAAGGGCGCACCCAGCGCCAGCAGTCCCGCGATGAAGGGGATCACCTCGCAGGAACAAAACGGTGCCAACCCGCCAAACAGAGCGGCGAGGAAAATCATCCGTGTCTCGCGCCCTTCAAAGGCGCGGGCGACCATGACCTCGGCCCCTGTCGCCTTGAGGTAAGACAGAAGCAGGACAGCAAACAGGATATATTGCCCGGTATGCGCAAGTGCCTTGCCTGCGAAAGTGACAACCTCTGCCCAGTTTCCGGGGTCCAGAACCGCCACGGCGATCAAAATCGCGACGATCACCGCCCATGGCGTTTTGATCACGTCCAGCGCAGCTTTTCCCGAAATCTTCTGGTTCTGTGTCAGTTCAGCCATCGTTCGCGGCCTTTCCCACTTCGTCCGCGCAGCACTCGGACAAGATGAACTGCGCCAGATTTCTAAGCTCGTCATAGCTGGCGCGGTTGATCGTTGTGCGCCCTATTTTCTCTTGCTCAACGACACCACCGGCCGCCAGAAACCGCAGGTGATGCGCCAGTGTCGACGGCGCGATACCCGTGCGTTCCTGTATTTCGCCAACGGTCAACCCGGCCTCACCTGCCCGGACCAGAGTTTTCAGAACTTTCAACCGGGCCTCGGATCCCATGGCCGAAAATCCTGCTGCGGCGGTTTTCCACATATCGCATTCTCCATTAAACTAGATTTCTAGTTATTTAGGTGAGTCGAATTCCGTTGTCAACGCAAATGGACAAATCCTTGTAAGTCCAGATTGCCCACCCCATAAGTCCACCCTATAAGACCCTATGGGCATTTCGGTCGACACCTTCTTTCTTGAACTCAACGGACAAGGCACGCTGCAGGCACAGATCCAGCAGATGATTGCCGAGGGCATTCTGTCGGGCCGTTTTCACGTGGGCGAAAAGCTGCCCTCATCCCGCAAACTGGCCGCGCATCTGGGCGTAAGCCGGATTACGGTGACGCTGGCTTATACGGAACTGCTGGCCAATGACTACCTGACAGCAAAGGGCCGATCGGGGTACTATGTCTCGCAAAATGCCCCAGTGCCACCAAAGTACTCGCCGGTTCAGCGCGGGGACGAAACCGTTGACTGGAATACGGCGCTGGCGCGGCGCTTCTCGGACGGGGAAGTTTTGTCCAAACCCAGCGACTGGCGCGATTATCGCTATCCCTTTATCTACGGACAGGCAGATCGAACGCTTTTCGACCACGCCAACTGGCGTCTCTGCGCAGTGCGTGCCTTGGGTCACAAGGACTTTGACTCTCTGACCGGAGATTACGTCGATCAGGACGATCCATTGCTGGTCGAGTTCATCGCCCGACACACCCTGCCCCGTCGAGGCATTGCTGCGCGACCAGAAGAAATCCTGATCACCATGGGTGCGCAGAACGCCCTTTGGCTAGCCTCGCGCATATTGCTGAATCGCAATCGCACGGCTGTGATCGAGGATCCCTGCTATTATGCGCTGCGCGATCTCTTGAACCATTCCGAGTGTAAAGTGGCCCCTGTCCCGGTTGACCGTGATGGTCTGCCCGCCCACGCGCTGCCGAATGAGACAGACGTGATCTTCACGACACCCAGCCACCAAAGCCCGACCACCGCGACCATGCCCGTGGACCGCCGAACAGACTTGCTGACTCGCGCGCGCGAACTTGACGCGATGGTGGTCGAGGATGATTACGAATTCGAGATGGCCTTTCTGGGCGCGCCCTCTCCCGCGCTCAAGTCGATGGACCGGGACGGGCGGGTGATCTATGTGGGCAGCTTTTCCAAATCGCTCTTTCCGGGGCTGCGCCTTGGCTACATGGTGGGCTCGGAACCGTTCATTCGCGAGGCCCGCGCCCTGCGCTCGCTGGCGCTGCGCCATCCCCCCGGACATATCCAGCGCACAGCCGCATACTTCCTGTCGCTTGGCCACTACGATGCGCAAATCCGAAGGATGTCAAAGGCGCTGGCCCAACGGCGCGACGCGCTGGACAAGGCCGTGGATCAGCATGGCCTGACCGTTGCCGGACGCGGGATTCTTGGTGGGTCATCCCTGTGGATGTCTGCGCCGCCCCATGTGGACACGACGGAACTCGCGCAAAGGCTGCGCGGTCAGAGCGTTCATATCGAGCCGGGCGCACCGTTCTTTTCCGGCCCTGAACGGCCGCGGAATTTCTATCGCCTCGGCTATTCTTCGATCGCCCTTGATCGCATTGCACCCGGTGCGAAACTCATCGCCGACGCCATCGGTGCATACTAAGTCAGCTCTGGACCTATTCCGCCGTTCGTTCTGGCCCTAACGCCACCCGTTCCCTTGGGCCAAAACCGTATTCAAAGGCAGGGTAAATCGCCCGGCCATTCCACACATGCGCGGAGATCAGTCAGATGAAAATGACCACGGAAGAAGCCTTTGTTAAGGTTCTGCAAATGCACGGGATCGAACATGCGTTCGGGATCATCGGTTCGGCCATGATGCCGATCTCGGACCTGTTTCCCAAGGCGGGCATCATGTTCTGGGACTGTGCGCATGAGGGCAGCGCGGGCATGATGGCCGACGGCTATACCCGCGCCACCGGCAAGATGTCGATGATGATCGCGCAGAACGGCCCCGGCATCACCAACTTTGTCACCGCCGTCAAAACCGCCTATTGGAACCACACTCCGCTGCTGTTGGTCACACCGCAGGCGGCGAACAAGACCATCGGTCAGGGCGGCTTTCAGGAAGTCGAACAGATGAAACTGTTCGAGGACATGGTCGCCTATCAGGAAGAAGTCCGCGACCCGTCCCGCGTGTGCGAGGTTCTGAACCGCGTGATCATGCAGGCGAAACGCGCCAGCGCGCCGGCTCAGTTGAACATCCCACGTGACATGTGGACTCAGGTGATCGACGTAGACCTGCCCGCGATTGTGGAATTCGAGCGCCCCTCAGGTGGTGAGAGCGCCGTGGCGCAGGCGGCAGACCTGCTGTCGAACGCCAAGAACCCGGTGATCCTGAACGGCGCGGGTGTGGTTTTGTCCGAAGGTGGGATCGACGCCTCGATCGCTTTGGCCGAACGTCTGGATGCGCCGGTCTGCGTCGGCTACCAGCACAATGACGCCTTCCCCGGCAGCCACCCTCTGTTCGCCGGTCCTTTGGGTTACAACGGCTCAAAAGCGGGGATGGAGCTGATCAGTGAGGCCGATGTGGTTTTGTGCCTCGGCACCCGTCTGAACCCGTTCTCGACCCTGCCGGGCTATGGCATGGAATACTGGCCCGCTGACGCCAAGATCATTCAGGTCGACATCAACCCCGACCGCATCGGCCTGACCAAGAAAGTCTCGGTTGGCGTGATCGGGGACGCCGCCAAAGTCGCCAAGGGCATCCTTGAGCAGCTCAGCGATACAGCCGGGGACGCAGGCCGGATCGAGCGCAAGTCTCGAATTTCGCAAAAGAAATCGGCTTGGGCACAGCAACTCTCGAGCATGGATCACGAGGATGACGATCCTGGCACCACATGGAACCAGCGCGCTCGTGCCGCCAAGCCAGACTGGATGAGCCCTCGCATGGCGTGGCGTGCGATACAGGCGGCGCTGCCAAACGAAGCAATCATTTCCTCGGACATCGGCAACAACTGCGCCATCGGCAACGCCTATCCGTCTTTTGAGGCGGGCCGCAAATACCTGGCACCGGGACTGTTCGGGCCGTGTGGCTACGGGCTGCCGTCCGTCGTCGGCGCAAAAATCGGCAACCCGGATACTCCGGTTGTCGGCTTCTCTGGGGACGGCGCTTTTGGCATCGCGGTAAACGAACTGACCGCAATCGGGCGCGAGGAATGGCCGGCGATCACGCAGATCGTCTTCCGCAACTACCAGTGGGGGGCCGAGAAACGGAACTCGACCCTTTGGTTTGACGACAATTTCGTGGGCACCGAGCTGGGCACCAAAGTCTCGTATGCCGGGATCGCGCAGGCATGTGGCCTGAAAGGTGTCGTGGCTCATACGATGGACGAGCTGACAGCGGCGCTGAACCAGGCGATCGAAGACCAGAAAAACGGCATCACCACCCTGATCGAAGCGATGATCAACCAGGAACTGGGTGAGCCCTTCCGCCGCGACGCGATGAAGAAACCGGTGGCGGTTGCGGGCATCAGCGCGGATGACATGACCCCGCAGGCCGGGGCTTAACCCGCGTGAAGCCTCTGCGCGCCATTCTCGGGACGGCCAGCGCGTCGGACAAAATCATCGCCCTTTCCGAGGGCGATGATCCCCGTGTCGTCGAGGGCGCGGTCATGGCGGTGAAAGAGAATGTCGCGCGGATCATTCTGGTTGGCGACACAGCCAAGGTTACACCTCTGTTGGAGGCGCAGGGCGAGTTCAACCGCGAACACATCGAAATCCACGATCCGGCAACATCTGCGCTGACACCCAAACTGGCAGAAGCCTTGTACGAGCGACGCAAGCACAAGGGCATGACGCTGGATGACGCGCGCCAGCGGATCACCAACCGCCTGACCTACGCAGCCATGCTTGTGCAACAGGGCATTGCCGACGGCACAGTAGGCGGCGCGGTCGAGACCACCTCGGACACTGTGCGCACCGCATTGCAGATCATCGGCACGGCCCCGGACGCCGCCATGGTTTCAAGTTTTTTCCTGATGCTGTTCTGCCAGGACCACCACGAGGTAAAGGGAGCGCGCATATTCGCCGATTGCGGTCTGGTCGTGGACCCCGACGCGCAGGAAATGGCGGAAATCGCCCGCGCTTCGGCTGCGTCCTACACCACGCTGACAGGAGATACGGCGCGCGTGGCGATGCTATCCTTCTCGACATCCGGCAGCGCCGAGCACCCGAAGGTCTCAAAAGTTGTCGAAGCCACCCATATCGCGCGTGCCAAGGATCCGGACTTGTTGATTGACGGAGAGCTGCAGTTCGACGCCGCCTTCGTGCCCGAGGTCGCAGCGCAAAAAGCGACCGAATCGCCCCTGAAAGGCGAAGCGAACGTATTCGTGTTTCCCAGCCTGAACGCAGGCAACCTGGGGTATAAAATTGCACAAAGAATAGGCGGGGTCGAAGCCATCGGACCAGTTCTGCAAGGGCTGGCCAAACCCGCGAATGATCTGTCCCGTGGCTGTACGGCCGAAGACATACTGCACATGATCGCCGTTACCAGCGTTCAGGCGCAACATGGCCAGATTGGGAAATGAGCCGCCGATAGCCGCTAAAATGCAAAAGTTATTCCGGTTCTCGGCAAAGTGTGAGAATGATCAGATCGTTAACTACAGGGGGCCGATTTGAACCAGCCAGTCATAGATACCTCGCCCAAGGTCTCGGATGAGGTTCGCAAGACCACCTGCTACATGTGCGCCTGTCGCTGCGGCATCAACGTTCATATGAAAGACGGAAAGGTCGCCTATATCGAGGGCAACCGCGACCATCCTGTCAACAAGGGCGTTCTGTGCGCCAAGGGCAGCGCCGGGATCATGCAGGTCAACGCGCCGTCGCGCCTGCGCAAACCGCTGCGCAGGGTCGGACCACGCGGCTCGGGCGAATTCCGCGAGATCGAATGGGACGAAGCGATCAGCACCGCCGTCGGCTGGCTGAACGAGCTGCACGAGACCGCCCCGCAGAAACTGGCCTTCTTTACCGGCCGCGACCAAAGCCAAAGCTTTACCAGCTTCTGGGCGCAGCATTTCGGCACACCCAACTACGCGGCCCATGGCGGGTTCTGCTCGGTCAACATGGCCGCAGGTGGCATCTACACGATGGGCGGTGCCTTCTGGGAGTTCGGCCAGCCCGACTGGGACCACACCAAACTGTTCATGCTGTTCGGCGTGGCCGAGGACCACGACAGCAACCCGATCAAGATGGGGATCGGCAAGATCAAGGCACGCGGCGCGCGTGTCATCGGGGTGAACCCGATCCGCTCGGGCTATAACGCAGTTGCCGATGACTGGGTCGGGATCACGCCCGGCACCGACGGTCTTTTTATCCTGTCACTGATCCATGTACTGATGAAGGCGGGTAAGATCGACCTCGACTATCTCAGCCGCTACACAAATGCGCCGGTTCTGGTGAACGCCGCAGAGGGTCCGGAGAAGGGACTGTTCCTACGCGACGCCGACGGCAAACCTCTGGTAATCGACCGCGTGACCGGCGAACCCACCGCCTTCGACAAACCCGGCGTGCGCCCGGATCTGTCGGCCACCTACGACAAAGATGGCGTTACGCACCGCCCAGTCTTTCACCTGATGGCCGAGAAATACCTGTCGGACGATCACGCCCCCGAAGCCGTCGCCGACCGCTGCGGCATCCCCGCCAAACGCATCCGCGCCATTGCCGCCGAAATCGCCCGCGTCGCCTTTGACGAGGCGATCGAGCTGGATCACGAATGGACCGACTTCCGGGGCGAAAAGCACAGCAAAATGACGGGCCGCCCAGTCAGCTTTCACGCCATGCGCGGAATTTCCGCCCATGCCAACGGCTTCCAAACCTGCCGTGCCCTGCACGTGCTGCAAATCCTGTTGGGCACGGTCGAGGTCCCCGGCGGCTTCCGCTTCAAACCGCCCTACCCCAAACCGGTCGAGGCGCATCCTACCCCACACGGCGACCGCCGCCCCGGTCGTCCATTGGAAGGCCCGCACCTGGGCTTCCCACGCGGTCCCGAAGACCTGCTGCTGGACGAAAACGGCAACGCGCAACGCATCGACAAAGCATTCACATGGGAAAACCCGATGTCGGCCCATGGCCTGATGCATATGGTGATCTCGAACGCCGCTGCGGGTGACCCGTACAAGATCGACACGCTGTTCATGTATATGGCGAACATGTCGTGGAACTCGTCCATGAACACCAAGGGTGTGATGGAGATGCTGTCGGCCAAGACCGAAGACGGCAAGTATGTCATCCCCAAGATCATCTATTCCGACGCATATTCCTCGGAAATGGTGGCCTATGCCGATCTGATCCTCCCCGACACCACCTATCTGGAGCGGCACGACTGCATCTCGCTGCTCGACCGCCCGATCTGCGAGGCCGACGCCGCCGCCGATGCGATCCGCTGGCCCGTGGTGGAGCCCGACCGGGACGTGCGCGGCTTCCAATCGGTGCTGATCGAACTGGCAAACCGCATGAGCCTGCCGGGTTTCACCAACGAAGACGGCACGCCCAAATGGAAAGACTACGCCGACTATATCGTCAACCACCAGCGCAAACCCGGCATTGGCCCTCTGGCCGGGTTCCGGGGCGAGGATGGCGACAAGGAAGGACGCGGAGAGGTCAATCCTGACCAGTTAAACCGCTACATCGAAAACGGTGGCTTCTACGTGGCGCATATCCCCGAAGGCGCGGACTACTACAAACCGTGGAACGCGGCCTATCAGGACTGGGCGGTGGGCATGGGCCTCTATGACAGCCCGCAACCCTACCTTTTCCAACTCTATTCCGAGCCGATGCGCAAATTCCAGCTGGCCGCCGAAGGGCATGGCGACCGCCAGCCCCCCGAGCATCTGCGCCAGCGGATCAAAGACACAATGGACCCGCTGCCGATCTGGTACGAAACCGACCAGCAGGGCAACGAGGGCTTTACCGTTAACGCCCTGACCCAACGCCCCATGGCGATGTACCACAGCTGGGGCACCCAGAACGCATGGTTGCGCCAGCTCCACGGCCGTAACCCACTCTACGTCCCCACCAAATTGATGCGCGAACACAACCTACAAGACGGCGATTGGGCCAAAGTCACCTCGCCTCACGGTGAAATCACAGTCCCGGTTGTGGAAATGGCCGCGCTGAACGACAACACCGTCTGGACATGGAACGCCATCGGCAAACGCAAAGGCGCATGGGCCTTGCAGGAAGACGCGCCCGAAGCCACCAAAGGGTTCCTCCTCAACCACCTGATCCACGAATTACTCCCCCCCAAAGGCGATGGAATGCGATGGGCAAACTCGGACCCAGTTACAGGTCAGGCGGCATGGTTCGACCTCAAGGTCAAAATCGAAAAGGCCGCCGCCCCAACCGACGCGCAAAGCCAGCCGGAATTCGGCCCGATCAACTCACCCGTCGGCACCGGCCCAAAGGATATTGCATGGAAGGTTGGCAAATGACCGGGTCCGCGCTTCATCTGGCTAAAAATATCCCGGGGTCTGGGGCAGAGCCCCAGCCGATCCTCACCACACGCACAAAGGCAAGCCCGTCATGACCCAGCTCCCGCAATCGACCGAGCGCAAAATGGGCCTCGTCATCGACCTTGATACCTGCGTCGGCTGTCATGCCTGCGTGATCTCGTGCAAAGGATGGAACACCGAAAACTACGGGGCACCTTTGTCCGATCAGGACGCCTATGGTGCCGACCCGTCGGGCACGTTCCTGAATCGCGTCCACTCGTACGAGGTTCAGCCCACCGAAGGCCACGCCCAACTAATCCACTTTCCAAAATCCTGCCTACACTGCGAAGACGCGCCCTGCGTCACCGTCTGCCCCACCGGGGCCAGCTATAAGCGGGTCGAGGATGGCATTGTGCTGGTCAACGAAAACGACTGCATAGGTTGTGGCCTCTGCGCGTGGTCCTGCCCCTACGGAGCGCGTGAGATGGATATGGCGGAAGGGGTGATGAAGAAATGCACGCTCTGCGTTGATCGTATCTACAATGAAAACCTTCCCGAGGTGGACCGAGTCCCCTCCTGCGTTCGCACTTGCCCCGCAGGGGCACGGCATTTCGGCGATCTTGGAGACCCCGAAAGCGATGTCAGCAAATTGGTTGCCGAACGGGAGGGAATGGACCTGATGCCCGAAATGGGCACCAAGCCCGTGAACAAATACCTGCCACCACGCCCCAAAGACCAGGTGGAAGACCAGATTGATATTCTGGCACCGCTGCTGGCCCCGGTCGCCGAAGAACCCAAGGGTTTTATCGGCTGGCTCGACAAAGCTCTGGAGAAGCTCTGATGCATCCAGCCCCTTCCGTCATCATTTTCACCACCCTGTCCGGCCTGGGTTTCGGTCTCCTCTTCTTTTTGGGCCTTGGGTTGCCAGACGTCACCGGCTGGGTTGCGTTCGTTTTCTTTGTTATCGCCTATGGTCTGTCTGTTGGCGGGCTTATGGCCTCGACCTTCCACCTTGGGCACCCTGAACGCGCTTGGAAAGCGTTCACTCAATGGAGGTCCAGTTGGCTTAGCCGCGAAGGCTGGTGTGCAGTCATCGCACTGATCGTTATGGGCCTTTACGCGATCGGAGCCGTCTTTCTGGGACAACGGTGGAGCGTGCTCGGGCTTATCGGGTCTGCGTTTTCGCTGGCGACTGTTTTTACGACGTCCATGATCTATACCCAACTCAAAACCATCCCGCGCTGGAACATGAAACTGACACCGGCGCTGTTTCTGAGTTTTAGTCTGGCTGGAGGCGCGCTGCTTGCAGGTCAAACCGGGCTGGCGGTTCCTTTGTTGCTGGTCGCCGCGACTGTTCAAGCGCTGTATTGGTGGCAGGGCGACAAAGCGCTTGCCCAATCAGAAACCAACCTGGGCACAGCAACGGGTCTGGGGTCACGCGGAGCGGTTCGGGCGTTTGAGCCACCTCACACAGGGACAAACTATCTGCTGCGGGAATTCGTGCATGTCGTGGGGCGCAGACACGCCGAGAAACTGAGGATCATTTCGTTTCTGCTGGCTTTCTTCGCCCCAGTTGTTCTGCTGTTTCTGCCGTTCAACCACTTTTTTGCCCTGCTTGCGGTGCTCTCGCATCTGACGGGTGTTGCCGTGTCGCGCTGGTTGTTTTTCGCGCAGGCCGAGCACGTGGTCGGATTGTATTACGGCAAACGGTAAGGAAGGGGGCCAGCCCCCTTCTTGGTCTTTCAGACCAATTCATCCCCCGGGATATTTTTAGCCAGATGAAGGGCGGATCCCGCCAAGGTTCAGCCGGATTAAAGCAGACCGGCGTGGGCCATTGCCGCGTCAATCGCGGATTTGGTTCCGTCTTCCAGTTCTGTCAAGGGCGAACGGACCTCGGTACTGCAGAGGCCGAGTTTGCTCAGGGCGTATTTTGCGCCCACCAACCCGGGTTCAATAAAGATCGCCTCGTGCAATGGCATCAGCCGATCCTGGTATTCCAACGCCTTGGCGTAGTCACCCGCAAGTGTCGCCTGCTGGAATTCGGCGCAGAGTTTCGGCGCTACGTTTGCTGTTACCGAGATGCAGCCTACGCCCCCATGCGCATTGAAGCCCAACGCGGTTGCGTCCTCGCCCGATAATTGACAGAAATCTGGCCCGCAGGTGGCGCGCTGCTGGCTTACGCGCGCCAGATCACCGGTGGCGTCCTTGACGCCGACGATGCGCGGCAGCTCCGCCAGCTCTCCCATCGTCTCAGGGGTCATGTCGACGACCGAACGACCGGGAATGTTGTAGATGATAATCGGGAGATCCGCGCAGTCATGCAGAGCGCGGAAATGCGTGATCAGACCTTTTTGCGTCGGCTTGTTGTAGTAGGGGGTCACGACCAGCGCGGCGTCGGCACCGACCTTCTGTGCGAATCGCACGAAACGGATGGCTTCAACTGTGTTGTTGGATCCCGCACCCGCGATCACGGGCACTCGCCCGGCCGAGGCTTTGACGACCTCTGCGACGACGGTTTCGTGTTCTTCATGGCTGAGGGTGGGGCTTTCTCCGGTGGTGCCTACGGGCACTAGACCGGTCGACCCTTCCTGAATTTGCCATTCCACCAACCGTTTGAGCATATCCAAGTCCAACTCGCCGTTTGTGAACGGGGTGACCAGGGCTGGCATCGAGCCTTTGAACATGACACGCTCCTCAGAGTGCAGTTGGCAATTTTGGGCCACCAGCGATCACAATCTGAGCGATGTGAGTTGATCCCGGCGGCGCAAGGTTTATCCTGAATGGCTCTATCCTTGGTTGGTTGGGAAATGCAAGGCATGACACGCGTTCTGACGCTATTGATGGCAATGATTCTGGGATCATTCGGGCAGGCGCATGCCGACGCAGCGGGCGATCTGCGCGCCGGACTGTATGAAATGCGCAAAGGCGACTGGAACGCCGCTTTGCGCGAAGCCGGTGCCCGGGGGTCCGTGTCGCGTGACATAATCGTCTGGCATTGGCTGCGCGAAGGTTTTGGCAGTTCCGGTGATGTGCTGGTCTTTCTGGACCGTCGCCCGGACTGGCCCGGTCTGACATGGCTGCGCCGGAAAAGCGAACCGGCGTTTACCGGTGCGGATCCTGACCGTGTTTTGAAATTCTATTCCGATGTGCCGCCGCAAACAGCGGAAGGCGCCTTGAACTATGCGGTGGCACTCAAGGCCAAGGGGCGTCAGGGGGATGCCGAGGCCGATATTGTTGCCGCATGGCGGACCATGCCGATGGGTAAAGGTCTGCAAAAGGATTATCTTGAAAACTTCGGAAAGCTCCTCAAGCCGCACCACGAAGCCCGGCTGGATCGGATGCTGTGGGACAACCACCTTGTCAGCGCGGGGCAGATGTTGCCTTTGGTCGCGTCTGATCATCGCAAACTGGCCGAAGCCCGGATCGCCCTGCAAAAGCGTCAGCCAGGTGTGGATGGTAAGGTGGCCGCCGTTCCCAAGTCGCTGGCAGAGTCTCCGGGGCTGGCGTTTGACCGGTTTGTCTGGCGGGACAAGAAGGAACTGGATGACAGCGCCATTGACCTGATGCTGGTGCGGTCCACTGGCCCCGAGGCTTTGGGCGAACCGGACAAATGGGCAGAAGGCCGCCGTCGGCTGGCGCGGCTGGAGATGCGCGGGGGCAATGCCAACCGTGCCTACAAAATCGCCGCCAACCACCACATGACGCCTGAAATGGGCTATGGGTATGCGGACCTTGAATGGCTGTCAGGGTTCCTTGCCCTGCGCAAACTGAACGACCCGGCGACTGCCGTGAGACATTTCCAGAACTTCTCGGACGCCGTTCAGTCGCCGATCTCGAAAGGGCGGGCCGGATATTGGCTTGGGCGGGCTTACGCGGCACAGGGCAATGCGGACAAGGCCTACGAAGCCTATGCGATGGGAGCGGACCATCAGACCTCGTTCTACGGTTTGCTGGCGGCTGAGCAGATTGGCCGCCCCTTCGACGGTGAGTTGGCAAATCCCAGACGCGCGCCGCATTGGAAACAGGCCGAATTCGCCGAGTCCAGCGTGCTGGAGGCGGGGTTGCTGCTGCTACAGGCCGGCGAAGCGAACCTGTCAGAACGGTTCCTGACACATCTGGTGGAAGACCTGGACTCGGTCGAGGCAACCCAGTTGGGCGATCTGGTGATCGAACTGAAAGAGCCTCATCTGGCGGTGATGATTGCCAAGCGTGCGGCCAAAACCGGTGTTGTCCTTCCTGCCGCCTATTACCCGGTGCATCCGGTGGCCGATCTGGGTCTGCCTATGGCGAAAGAGATGACTCTGGCCATTGCCCGACGCGAAAGTGAGTTTGACCCGGTTGTCGTTAGCGGCGCAGGTGCCCGAGGTTTGATGCAGGTCATGCCTGCGACCGCTCAACTGGTTGCCAAGAACATGGGCATTCTCAGCGGTCACAAAACGGGCAAGCTGACGTCGGACTGGCAATATAATGCCAAGTTGGGGGCGAATTACCTGTCTGGGCTGGCGGCCGATTTCAACGGCAACGTCGTAATGATGGCCGCCGGATATAACGCCGGACCGCGCAGACCGATCTCGTGGATGGGCCGATATGGTGATCCGCGCGCGGGTGAGATTGACGTTGTCGACTGGATCGAGACGATCCCGTTCAGCGAGACTCGCAATTACGTGATGCGCGTGGCTGAAAGCCTGCCGGTTTACCGCGCCCGTCTGGGCCAACCGGCCCTGCCGATCCCGTTTTCGCAGGAGTTGATAGGCTCAACCTTGGCGGCGTTCGCGCCATAGGGTGAACAGACCAGCAGCGATGACCAGCCCGGCGCCGATGACGACGGCGGGCCGTAGGGTTTCGCCAAAAACCGAGATACCCAGAATCGCGCTCCACATCAGGTGGAAATAGGCAAAGGGCTGCACGGCGCTGGCTTCGGCCATTTCATAGCACTTGATCAGCAGCCAATGCCCCAGAACCCCGCTGAGGCACAGCAGCCCCATCCAGAACCAATCGCGGCTTTCCATCGGCTCCCAGAACCACATTCCAACCGCAGTCATGGCGACCGCTCCGGCGATGCCGGTCCAGAAAAAGCTGGTTGCCGTGCTGTCCTGCCGGGCGACATACCGGGTCAGCAACCCGTAGACGGCAAACATCAGGGCCGAGATCAGAGGTATGACGGCCAATGGATTGAATACGCCCATGCCGGGTTGGAGGATAATCAGCACACCCATGCAGCCGACGCCAATCGCCATCCACCGCCGCCAGCCCACCTTTTCGCCCAATACCGGACCGCTGAGCGCAGCTATCAGAAGCGGATAACAGATGAACACGGCCTGACTTTCGATCAGGCCCAGAACGGTAAAGGCATAAACCGCCACGCAAATCTCACCGGCCAACAAGACACCGCGCAATATCTGCCATCCCAGTTGGCTGGTCCGCGCCGTCACCCCGATACCACCCGGAGCACGCAGGGCCAGTGCCACCACGAACGCGGCAAAGAACCAGTACCGGATCATGACGACCATGTAGGTGTTGTAGGTTCCGGCAAGGTGACGGGACATGCCGTCCTGCAACGCAAACACAACGGTTGCGGCAATCATCAGGGCGATCCCTGCGCGCGTATTGTTCTGTTGCGTCATGATCTGACCGCCCGCGTCATGTGGCGTTTGCGACCATATCCCGGTGCGCGGGTGACAGAAAACCCTGCCTCCTCTAATCCGCGGCGAACGAAACCAGCAGCCGTGTAGGTTGCAGCAGTGCCGCCGGGGGCCGTGTGGTTGGCCACATGCTGCAACAACTCAGCCCCCCACAGCTCCGGGTTCTTGGCCGGAGAGAACCCATCCAGAAACCACGCATCGGCAGATTTTGTCCATTTGGGCAACGTCTCGCGCGCGTCCCCTTCGATAACCTCAAGCTGCAGCGTACCCAGATCGCACGACCCTCCGCGCCAGTACTGCAGAAAACGCGTGCCCCAAGGGGCGATTTCGGGAAAAGCCTCCAGTGCGCGGGACATATCCGCAGGGTCCATTGGGTAGGCTTCGAAACTGGTAAAACTCAGAGGAGTTGTTTGCCCGGACTTTTCCCACTCTGACCACACGGTCAGCATATTCAGACCGGTGCCAAACCCAAGTTCGGCAATATGAAACTCTGGCGCGAAGCGCGCAGGCAGGTCGTTGCCGTCAAGAAAGACATGGCGAGTTTCAGCCAGCCCGTTCTGTAACGAGTAATACGGATCGTCGAACCGGTCTGAAACGGGTATGTGATCGTCGGTCCAAGTCAGTTCGGCGCGCTGGTCTGCCATCGGGGAATCCTGTAGCTAAGCGGCGCGACACTGAACAAGGAAAAGGGGTTTGGCAATGGTCGATGTGACGGTACGCGGCGCGGGTATCTTTGGCCTGTCCATCGCCTGGACCTGTGCCCGGCGCGGCGCAAAAGTTCAGGTCGTTGATCCTTTTGGCGCAGGCGCGGGATCAAGCGGTGGGCTGGTCGGTGCCCTTGCCCCTCATGTCCCCGAGAACTGGAACGCGAAGAAAGCCTTTCAGTTCGAGAGCCTGATCATGGCCGAACCATTCTGGAAACAGGTCGAGGAAACCGGCGGCGTTTCAGCGGGTTACGCAAGGCTAGGACGGCTGCAACCCATTCCCGACGCCAGAACCCTGGACCTGGCTCACGCTCGTGCGAGTACGGCGTCTGAACTGTGGCAGGGCAAGGCCGAATGGCGTGTCGTTGAAACCACAGAACTGGGATCGTGGTGCCCGCCCAGCCCAACCGGGTATGTGATTCACGACACGCTCAGTGCGCGGATACACCCACGGCGCGCCTGTGCCGCGCTGGTATCGGCGCTGGCCGTTATGGGCGTCGATGTGGTGACCGACGCACCGGACAAGGGGCAGATCGTTCACGCCACTGGGTTGGCCGGGCTGCTGGAACTCAACGACGCATTCGGGAAGGTCGTCGGCAATGGTGTCAAAGGACAAGCCGCTTTGTTGCGGTTCGACGCCGGAGAGGTTCCGCAGCTCTTTGCCGATACGGTCCATATCGTGCCGCATGCGGATGGCACGCTGGCCATCGGCTCAACCTCCGAGCGGGAGTATGACGATCCGACCAGCACAGATGCCGCGCTTGAGGATGTGTCGGAACGTGCCACGCGCGCGGTCCCTGTTCTGCACGGGGCCGAGGTGATCGAACGCTGGGCCGGGGTTCGCCCCCGCAGCAAAAGCCGTGCCCCCATGCTGGGCCTGCATCCCTTGCACAAGAGGCAGTTCATCGCCAATGGCGGTTTCAAGATCGGCTTTGGAATGGCTCCGAAGGTGGCTGCAGTCATGGCCGATCTGATACTGGACGACCGCGATACGATCCCCGAAGATTTCCAGCCCGAAGCATCACTGTGATCGCGCGGTGGCATCGGCAATCATGCATTGCCGCCCGTCGGGGCCGCGGACCCACATGCTCTGACCGTCCCGGCACAAGGTCGCGGTTTCAGTATGCATCAACGGCGATGTCGCGCGGAACGAAAACCGCGCAAGCGGGCCCATCACATCCTCGGCAAACAACATCAACAACTGGGCCAGCAGCGGCCCATGCACGACCAGACCGTCATACCCTTCGACCTGACGCGCATAGTCCAGATCATAGTGGATACGGTGACCGTTGAATGTCAGCGCCGAATATCGAAACAACAAAGTCGAGTCGAATGATTCCTCGCGCCGATCGGTCTCATCGGTCCGTGCGACCGGCGGCACGGGGCTTGGTTCTTTGTCAGATGGATCGTTGCGGTAAACGAGATCCTGCCACTCGGTCAGACAATGCGTTGCATCCTGCCATATCTCATGGCGCAGCGTGACAAAGGCCAGCGGCCCGGTTCGTCCTGTTTTGGACACAAGACTTTCCCGAACCGAGCGCCGTTCGGCTGCCCGACCCGCAACAAGGGGCGCATGAAACTCTAACCGTCCACCCGCCCACATCCGGCGTGGCAATCCCATATCGGGGATCAGGCCACCCCCAACCTTTGGATGGCCATCCCGACCAAGACGGTCCGGTGGCTGCGGCGTCCAGAAATAAAGCTGGTGGAAAAAGGCAGGCAAGGGTGTACCTGCCCCGATGGCCCCGCCCTGCCCCAGTGCGATCAGAAGCGCGGCGGCGCGGGCCGGGTCCAGAACATCTGTCTGTGTTTCCTCCGTCATGGCAGAAGACTAGACAGACGAAGGTTCACCGACAAGCGGCCCGCGACGATCAGAAACCAGCTTCGGCGCGCAGCTTTTGCATCAGGGTTTGCAGAGCGCTTTCATATCGCTCGCTGGTCAGCTTCCCTTGCTCATCAAACTCTTTGGAACTGCTGGCCATATGAATTTCCGGCCCCTGCAGAATACGGGGTTGGAACGGCACCATATAGCTGCGCAGGACCATCTGGGCCCGCTCACCGCCTGCGCGACCCGCAGCGGCGGACATCACGGCAACGGGTTTATCCGCCCACGGCTTGCCCTTGGTTCGGCTCACCCAATCCAGCGCGTTCTTCAACACACCGGATGGACCCTTGTTGTATTCCGGCGTCGAGATGATCACGGCATGCGCCTGCGCAATCTGATCCGCCAGCAGTTGCACCGGCTCGGGGATACCTTCGCCGTCCTCCAGATCACCATCATAAAGCGGCAGGTTCAGGTCCGCCTCGACATATGTCCCCGGGTCAAACAGCCGCGCAGCTTCGCGCAGCAGCTTACGGTTGGTTGCGCTCTGGCGCAGCGACCCGGACAGGCCAAGCAGGATCGGTTCAGACATGAGAGGGCTCCGTGATGGTGTCATTCACTAGTTAGCGCGACACATCTGCGCGCCAAAGCCCCCATGACGCGCAGTCAATGTGCAAAAAAGCCAAGGCACCTGACGGTGCCCCGTCAGGTTCAGGTGCGCCCGTTTGGAATGATCTCGATATCAACCCGACGGTTACGGGCTTTGCCTTCAGCCGTCAGGTTCGAGGCCGCCGGACGGTTCTCACCCAGTCCGATCGTGCTGATCCGGGCGCTGTTGACACCATTGGCCTGCAGAATATCGGCGACAGAGCGCGCCCGACGTTCCGAAAGTGCTTGATTGTACGACGCCTCGCCGTCGCTGTCCGTATGGCCGATGACCTGCACGGTTGAATTGGGGTAATTCACCAGGTTCTGCCCCACCCGCACTAGATCAGCCCGCAGCGCCGGGCGCACGGTCGAGCTGTCGGTGTCAAAGGTGATGTCGTTCGGCACGGTAACAATCAGCCGGTCCCCGGCATTGGTCACGGTGATCCCCTGATTGGCCAATTGCTGGCGCAGTTCTGCGGCCTGCTGGTCCAGTTGATTACCGATCAGGCCACCGCCAGCCGCACCAATCGCACCACCGGCCAACGCGCCAAGAAGCGGATCAGAGCCGTTCGCGATCGCCCCGACACCCGCACCGACCAAACCACCCAGAATCGCACCCTGTTTTGCGTTCTGGTTCGGATCGCCAGGCAAGCTCAGTGTACCGGGGTCGGTGCACGCGCCCAAAAACATAGCCGAGCACAGCCCAGCGGAAACGACAAACTTTGAAATCGCCATGAAATCACCTTCTGCTCTGACACCCGTTCATCGGGTCCATATTGTTCGGTCCGGTATATCGCGCCCTGCGGTCGCAGGCTCAAGCAACAATCCGGTGATATCGGCAGTTACCCGCCGCTCAATGATTTCCTGTCGCGACACTCTGGCAGATTTTTCCTCTGCAACCGCAAATTGCCACGGATTCGCGCGATTCAATGTCAGAAATCTGCGGCGGCCCGAAACTTCACCGACACCCCGCCCTCTGGGTTCTTCAGACGGAGTTCTTCGGAATGCAGCATAAGACGCGGATACTCGCGCGCCGCTCCTTCCGCGTAAAAGGGGTCGCCCAAAATCGGGTGACCCAACGCCTGCATGTGGACGCGCAACTGATGTGACCGCCCGGTTTTCGGAAACAGGCGCACTCGGGTCGTGTCTCCCTCGTGTTTAACGACACGCCAATCGGTTACCGCGGCTTTTCCGGTCTCATGACACACCATCTGGCGCGGGCGGTTGGGCCAGTCCACGATCAGCGGCAGATCAATGGTTCCGGTTTTGGGCTCAACCCGGCCAAATACACGCGCGATATAGGTTTTTCGAGTCTGGCGCTTCTCAAATTGCATGCTCAGATGCCGCTGCGCATGGGGCGTCTGCGCGAACACCATCACCCCCGATGTATCCCGATCCAGCCGGTGCACCAGCAATGCCTGCGGAAAAGCCGCCTGCACTCGCGCCAAAAGACAATCCGCCAAATGCTCTCCGCGTCCCGGAACCGACAGCAGGCCCGATGGCTTGTTCACCACGATCAACTGCGCATCCTCATGCAGGACATCCAGTGGCGTTTTCGGGGGATCATATGCTTCGCTCATGCGCGCTTGCCTAACGTACCACGCAAAGTCCCGCAACGTCGTCCTTGCCTGAACCCAGAGGTTCCGCAACTCTGCGCAAAAACCGGAGGAGAGACCATGCACCCCACGATCGAGCGCATGCAAGAAGTCGTTGCCAAGGGCGACGAAAACCTAATTCACGAGTTGCTGGCCGAGGACGTTCGGTTTTCTCCGCCCACCTATTACAGCACCTGGACGGGGCGTGCTCCGGCGGCTGCGGTTCTGGGCCATGTGGCGCAGGTCTTCTCGGACTTCCGTTACCGCCGTATCATGGGCGAAGGCAAAGACTGGGCGCTGGAATTCCAATGCAAGGTTGGCGATCTGGACGCGGTCGGCGTTGACCTGATCACTCTTAATGACGACGGGCTGATTCAGGAGTTTGAAGTGGTCATGCGCCCCTACAAGACCATCGGCGCCCTACGCGAAGCGATGATGGCCCGCGTCATGACGGATCCGCGTTTTCTGGAATTCAAGAACGCGCTGAGCTGATCATGCCCGTCGCTGCGGACCAACTGCTGCGCCTACCCTTGCTGCCGATACTCGCGGCGCAAGGTCTGTCTGTTCGCCGCAACGCCCGATTGCTGCCCGAGCCCATTGGTCCCCGAGAAGGACGCGACGGGCGAGGACCTCGGTTGCGGCTTTTGATCGCCGGAGACAGTTCAGCAGCCGGTGTTGGCGCAGGCACTCAGGCGCAGGCGCTTTCGGGGTATCTGGTTCGCGAACTGTCGCGTCATTACACCGTCGAATGGAGGCTCGAGGCCACAACAGGCCACACGACGCAGGATACGATCGACAGACTTCAAGCTTTGGACAATCAATTTGATGCGGCGGTTACAGCCTTGGGCGTCAATGACGTGACCCGGGGCGTTACCCGAAAGTCTTTCATTGACCGGCAAAGTCAATTGGTAGACTTGCTTGTCGGGCAGCTGGGGGTGAAGCGCGTGGCGATGACAGCCGTACCCGAAATGAGCCGTTTTCCAGCGCTCCCGCAGCCTCTGGCCTGGGTTCTCGGGCAGCAGGCGGCCCGACTTGATCAGGGGCTGCAACAGGTCGTTGCCCAGCATCGTCAGGCGTTCCATCTTTCATTGGACTTGCCGGACGATCCAGCTCTGGCCGCACCGGACGGGTATCACCCCAGCCCCAAAACCTACGCGATCTGGGCGGCAAAGGCCGCGCACCTACTCCGTCAGGGTTGAGCCCGCATCTGCCGGATCATTGGGATTGAATACACCACAAGCGCAGCCCAGATCAGCGGGAAGGCAATCATGCGCCCTTGGTCGATCTGCTCGCCGAAGACCGTGATCGCTGTGATGAATATCATGGTCGGTGCAATATACTGGAGAATTCCCATCGTCGACAGGAGAACAAGCTTGGCACCATTGGCATAGACCAACAGAGGAACAGCCGTAACCACCCCCGCACCAGCAAGCAGCATCGTATCGGAGGCGGCTATTCCGAAGTGGCCGTTTCCCTGAACGCCCAGCCAGGTTACGTAGGCCAAGGCCGGGATCAGCAGGATCAGAACCTCAAGCAGGAAACCCTGATTGGGACCGATTGGCAGAGACCGCTTGAAGAATGCATAGAACCCCCAGCTCACCATGAGTCCCAATGCTGCCCAAGGGATGCTGCCGGCTTGAAGGACCAGAACCGCCACACCTGCAGCGGCCAACCCGACCGCAATCAGTTGCGTCCGGTTTAATGGCTCACGAAGCAATACCGCACCAAGCGCAATACTGAACAAAGGGTTAATGTAATATCCCAATGCGGCATCAAGGGCGTTTCCGCTGGCGATCGCCCAGACATAAATGGCCCAATTCACCGAGATCAGCCCAGCCGTCAAGCCAGCCATACCCAGCATTTTCGGGTTCCTCAAAGCAGCCTTCAGATCCCGCGTTCGCCCCAACGCAATCAGAAGTGCTCCTGCCACTGGTACTGACCAGATGATACGGTGGGCAACGATCTCCACCGGACCGATATGCGCCATCGCCTTCATATACAGGGGCAGGAATCCCCACAGAACGTAGGCCGTAACAGCCAACACCAATCCCCTCGGTGTATCTGTATTCTGTAAAGGGGCAGCAGCGTTCACCATAGCGGGTCTCCAATCGACACTGGTTGTCTTTAGGCAAACTCTGCCATCAGGAAAACTGCGAAAATCGTGAAGGTTCACATAACAAATCGTTATGGGTTGAACACGCAGTCATTCCGCGAGCTGCAATGTTATCATGCGAGGCTCTGCCTCGCGCTCCGGGATATTTGGGGCCAGATGAAGCAGGGGATCCGCACTTCATCTGGCTGAAAATATCCCGGGGGAGACGCGGCTTGCCGCGGCGGGGGCAGAGCCCCATTTTCAAACGGTTCAGACCTTAACGCGCTCGGATTTAGGGTCGTACATTGGCTTCAGCGACGCCTCGGCTTTGACCTTCACACCGCATACGTCTATCTCGTAGGACGAAGCCAGCACATCTGCCGCCTTCTCTCCCTCGCATGGCACGTATCCCATACCGATGGCGCTTCCCAGCGTATGACCGTAATTACCCGAACTCAAATATCCAACATATTCACCATCCCGCACGATCGGTTCATTGTGAAACAGCAGCAGTTCGGAATCGGTTAGGCGAAATTGAACCAATCGGCTTTTCGGCCCGCTTTCCTTGCGCTCAATAACCGCCGAACGACCGATAAAGTCGCTGCCTTTGTCAGTTTTGACTGCAAAGCCAAGCCCGGCGTCGACGACGTTATCCTCACAAGTGATGTCATGTCCGAAATGGCGGAACCCTTTCTCGATCCGGCACGAATCCATCATGTGCATCCCGCACAGTTTCAGGCCCATGTCCTGCCCGGCTTCGTGCAATGTCTCGAACACATGACCCGCCATATCGGAGGAGACATAGATTTCCCACCCTAGCTCACCCACATAGGTGACACGGTGCGCGCGGGCGAGGCCCATACCGATCTCTATTTCCTGCGCGGTGCCGAACGGGTTTGCTGCGTTAGAGAAATCAGCGGGCGAGACCTTTTGAAGCAACGTGCGCGCGTTGGGACCCATGACGGCCAGAACGCCCTCGCCCGCGGTGACGTCGGTGATGACCACGTTGAACCCGTCCGCATGTCGCTGCATCCACGTTTGATCCGCCAGACGAGTGGCCGCGGGGGTGACGACCAGATAGGCGGTCTCGGTCAGGCGGGTGACGGTCACGTCAGCCTCGATCCCGCCCTGACGGTTCAGGAACTGGGTATAGACGATCTTGCCGTTTGGCACCGAATAGTCTCCGCCGCCAATGTAGTTCATGAATGCTTCGGCATCCGGGCCTTCGACCCGGATCTTGCCGAACGAGGACATATCATACATGCCCACATTCTCGCGCACGGCACGGTGTTCAGCGGCTGAGTTTTCAAACCAGTTTTGACGTTTCCAGCTATACTGGTATTCGCGCTCTTGCCCCGGATTGGCGAACCAGTTGGCGCGTTCCCAGCCAGCAAGCTCTCCGAAAACCGCACCCTGATCCTTGAGGTGGTGGTGGAACGGCGTGCGCCGCACTCCGCGCGCGGTGGCTTTTTGGCGGTAGGGGTAGTGGTCGGCATAGAGCAGGCCCAGTGTTTCCTTGGACCGTTCAAACAGGTATTTCTTGTTCCCCTGAAACGGCTGCATCCGGCTGATATCCACGTCGCCCAGATCAAAGGGCTTTTCGCCCGAGTCCATCCATTCGGCCAGCGCCATGCCAGCGCCACCGCCCGACTGAATCCCGATTGAGTTAAACCCAGCGGCGACCCAGTAGTTGTCCATCTCTGGCGCAAGACCCAGATGATAGGCATCGTCGGGCGTGAAGGATTCCGGCCCGTTGAAGAAGGTGTGAATCCCCGCCTCGGCCAGCATCGGCATCCGGTTCACGGCCGCCTCGAGGATCGGTTCAAAGTGGTCGAAATCCTCTGGCAGTTGGTCAAACTCGAAACTGTCGGGAATGCCGTTCATGGCCCAGGGCTTGGCGTTCGGCTCGAACGCACCCAGCAGGATTTTGCCTGCGTCTTCCTTGTAATAAGCGCATTCGTCCGGCACGCGCAGCACCGGCAACTGGGTCAGTCCGTCGATGCCTTCGGTGACGATATAGAAATGCTCGCACGCGTGCAGAGGGACGTTTACGCCTGCCATCCGGCCAACCTCGTGCCCCCACATGCCCGCGCAGTTCACCACCATGTCACATTCGATATGGCCCGAGGCGCTGCCGTCATCGGCGACCCAATCGACGCCTGTGACTTTGCGCCCCTGTTTGGTGATATCGGTGACTTTCACACGTTCCTTGACGATGCCGCCGCGTTGCCGTGCGCCCTTGGCCAAGGCCAGCGCGATATTGGCCGGGTCGCCCTGCCCGTCCAGCGGCAGATAGACTGCGCCCTTGACGTCTTGGGTATTCAGATGGGGATACATCTCCTTGACCCGCTCGTTCGATATCTCTTCGATCTCGACGCCAAAAGCGCGGGCCATCGCTGCCTGACGATAAATCTCTTCCTTGCGCTCCTCGGTCAGCGCAACAGTGATCGAACCACAACGCTTGAATCCGGTGGCGACGCCTGTTTCTTCTTCGAGCGAGCCGTAAAGCTCCTGACTGTATTTCGCCAGTTTGGTCATGTTCGCCGTCGCCCGCAGCTGGGCGATCAGACCGGCGGCGTGCCACGTAGTGCCGCTGGTCAGCTGTTTACGCTCAAGCAGGACAACATCGTTCCAGCCCTTCTTGGTCAGGTGATACGCGACCGAACAACCGATTACGCCGCCGCCGATGATGACCACTCGGGCCTTGCTGGGAAGATCAACCATCCTGAAATCTCCGCTATGTCAGGTTTGGGTCAACCTGCCACGGAAGATCGGCAATAAATGCATCAAAAGCGTCACAAAATGGGTAATTTTCACCTATGTGCCGCGCGCTTTTCCCGCCGCAGAACAAACGGGGTAACGCCGAAAAAGCTCTTGTAGACCGAGGAAAACCCGTTCGGGAAACCACAGGCCAGGCCGATCTCGCGTACGCTCATCGTCGTGTTCAAAAGCAGGTTGTTGGCCTTGGCCAGCCGCATCTCGCGATAGAAGCCGTTGGGCGTGGTGCCGAAGAACGTCTTGAACTTACGCTCGAGCGAGCGGTTGGACAGGTGCAGTTCCTCGACGATTTCGTGGATCGGCAGGGGGTCTTCAATATTCGCCTGCATCAGCTTGATACACTGGTCCAGCTTGGCATCCCCGGTTGCGGTCATGCGCGCGCCTGAAAACGGCTGCATCGAGGAAAAATCGCGGATGTTTTCGTGCAGCATGATATCGGCGACGGTCATCTTGGCTGGGCCAGAGATATGCCGCCCGATTACGGCCAAAGCGACATCCGTGGTCGCTTCCATCCCCGCGCAGGTCACAACCGCGCCCTGTTCGGTCGCAATCGACAGCTTGGCCTCGAACCGCGCACCCCTTTCCCGCAGGAACGACGCGTTTTCCCAATGGGTGGCCATATCCGCTGTACCTCTTTCATCGATATAGCGGCTGGCGGCCTCGGCCAGCAGAAACACCTGCGCGCCGCGATAGGTATAGTCAGACACCACACGGCCCAGCGACAGATCGGGATGGTCGGGGTCGGAATTGCCGATGACAAAAAGGTAATCCGCCTTTGGCTGGGCGCTGACAGCCTCGGTCTGGATCAGTGCATCACTGCTGCTGAGAATCGCCCCACCTCTGAGCGACCGATAGGTATAGGTAAACGGCGGGTGAGGGCACACGCGGTTGGCCAGCCGCAGCACCTCGACCAGAGACGCCAGTTCAAGCAGCACAAAGCCGGGGGCGACGACGATGTCGAAATGCTGCTGTGCCCGTGTCATGGCGTCAGCCGATCCTATGCCCGGCCACACGCAAAGCATGGGCCAGCGCCTCGATATGGTCCGGTCCAACCTCGCAGCAGCCGCCGACGATGGTGGCCCCTTGTTCTACCCAGGACATGGCGAAATCGGCATAGGCTTTGGGGGTCAGGTCATGGCGCTGTTCCAGCGCATCAACCGTGGGCGCGTCTTCCAGAAAATCCTGTGTGATGCCGGTGAAGCCGTTGGCATAAGCCCCATAGGGGCGGCCCATCGTCTTAAGGATCGTCAGCGCGGGCATCACCGATTCCGGACGGGTGCAGTTGATCAGAACCGCTTGCGGCGCGAACCTGTCCACTAGCGGGGCAACCTGCGCCAGTTGCTCGCCCGAGCGTAAACGGGTGCCGTCATTGTCCATCACTGACAGCGCCAGCCAGACGGGTTTGGTTGCGCTTTCCGTCCCGCGCAGCGCGCCTTCAGCCTCTTGCAGGGACGAGACCGTCTCATGCAGGAACAGGTCCACCCGGTCGTTCATCAGACTGACAAGCTCGGCGTATTTCAGCGCGGCTTCCTCGACATCGGGTTTCAGGTCGGGCCGGTACGAGGCCAACAGCGGCCCCAGCGCCCCGGCAATCCGTCCGCCCGAAGCGGGCCGCGCGCCCTTCGCTTGACTCAGCGCCGTGTCGATCAGGGCAGGCAATTGGTCCTCGATCCCTTCGCGCACCAGACGTGAGCGGTGGACAGCATAGGTATTCGTCGTGGCAACCGTCGCGCCACGTCGGAAGTAATCCGCATGGACCTGCCCCACCAGTTCGGGCTGATCCATCATCACCCGCGTAGACCACAGAGGCGTGGGCTTTTCGCCGCCGCGTTTGACCAATTCCTGCCCGATCGAGCCGTCCAACAAGGTGATATCCGCCATTGCCTTACCTTTCCTCAGGGAATGAGAACCAGTTTTCCCGCAAACGCCTTGGACTGAAAGTCCTCTTGCGCTTTGGCGATATCTCTTAGCGGGTAGGTTTTTGAGATCAAAGGTCTGATCCGGCCTGCGTTCATCAGTTCGACCAGTCGGCCAAAGACCTCGAACGCCTGATGGGTGCAGCCGTGGATGGTGATGTCGCGCAAGTAAATGTCGCGCAGATCGGCCTGAACGATGGGCCCGGCGATGGCACCCGAGACGGCGTAGTGCCCACCGGGTTTCAGCGACAGAATCAGGCCGGGCCATGCGGGGCCGCCGACCACGTCGATCACCACGTCGAACATATCTTTCGGCAAAGGCGCGTTTCGGTCGAACGTATCCGTGGCACCCTGCCCCTTGACCACATCGGCCTTGGCGGGGCTCGTAACACCCCACACGGTCGCCCCGCGCAGCCGGGCCAATTGCACAGCGGCAAGGCCGACACCGCCGGACGCGCCAGTGATCAGAACCTTGTGCCCGGTGGTCACGCCCGCCCGGGTCAACAGGTTTTCCGCCGTGCCAAAGGCGCAGGGGATGGCCGCGATCTCGGCATCTGACAGGGGGGAGGCCGATACATCGTACAGATCAGACGCCTCAACCAGACAGTACTGCGCAAAGGCTCCGTCAATCTCGGACCCCAGCGCAATGAAACCGGTGGGATTGCCGGGGCGTGGACGTGGCAGGTTGATCGGACAGGTGACGCGCTGGCCTTGGGTGAAACCCACCTCCGGTCCGGCCTTTTCAACGATGCCGCACAGATCGCCGCCCTGAATGCGCGGGAAGTGCAGCGCCCCGCCCCAGCCGCCTGCATCGACATCCTGATCCACAGCATCTGTCGCGCCGGTCACGTCTGACGAATACCAGCCAACGCGCGTGTTAATATCGGTGTTGTTCACCCCCGCGGCAGCAACCCGGACCAGAACCTGACCGGGTCCGGGCTGTGGCACGGGGATATCCGCGCGCCATTCCAGCGCCTCTGGCCCGCCGTGGCGGGTCAGGTAAACGCCCTGCATGACGCGCGGAACAGCCATGGATCAGGCCCGCAGCCGTTCGTTGGCCGGATCCCAGAGGGGCTGATCCTCTTGCACTACGGCGGGGTATTTCTGGCCGTAGATTTCGACCTCTAGCGCCGTGCCGGGGTTGGCCAGTTCCGACTTGATCATGCCCAGCGCAATGGACTTGCCAACACGATAGCCCCACGCGCCCGAGGTCGTCTCACCAACGATCTGATCTCCCTGCCAGATGCAGGACATGTAGGGCGCATCGCAATCACCGGCCTCGACCGTCAGGGTCACAAAGGATTTTTTCACGCCCTGCTGCTTTTCGTTCAGGATTGCGGCCTTGCCGGGGAAATCCTGCGGCTTGTCCAGTTTAACGAAGCGCCCCAGCCCACCTTCCAGCAGCGAGTAATCGGTGGACAGATCGCCCTTCCACGCGCGGTAGCCTTTCTCGATCCGCAGAGAGTTCAGGGCATACATGCCGAATGGCTTGGCCCCAGCTTCGAGGATGGCGTCATAGATCGCGGGCATATCCGCGTTCTCGGCGTGGACCTCCCACCCCAGTTCTCCGGCGAAAGACACACGCAGAAGGGCAACCCAGCCCCCTTTGATCTCACTTTCCTGAAAGCTGAGCCACGGCAGCGTCAGGTCGCCTTCGCAAACCTTGCTCAGTACCTCGCGCGATTTGGGACCAGTCACGATCAGCGTGTCCATGCGCGTGGTCCAGTCTTCCAGCGTAAAGGCTGCGTTTACGGGCATGTGGCGTTCCAACCATTCCCGATCATGCCATTGCGCGGTTGCGGCAGTGACCAGCACAAATAGGTCTTCAGCCTCACGGGTTACGGACATTTCGGTCAGAATGCGGCCGCGATCATCCGAGAAATAGACCAGCCCGACGCGACCGATCTTTGGCAGCGACCCGGCCACTAGCCCCCGCAGCCATTCGTCAGCCCCCGGCCCTTGCACCTTGAACCGCGAGAACCCCGGCAGGTCCAGCACACCGCAATGATCGCGCACAGCCTCGCATTCTTCCTTGATCCGCTGCTCCCACGGGCCGGACCGACCCCAGGTGTGGGTGGCCTCAAGCGAGGTATCGTCGCCCGGCTTGGCGAACCAGTTGGCCCGTTCCCAGCCATTATAGGCGCCCATCACGCCGCCCAGTTCCTTGACCTTGGCGTGGACCGGAGACAGCTTCTTATCCCGCGCCGCAGGCCATTCGTGATGCGGGAAGTGCATGGCGTATTCGTTGCCGTAGACCTCCATCCCCTTCTGGTTGCAATAGTCCTGATCGGTGTAGTCGGTGTAACGACGCGGATCGACGGCCCACATGTCCCATTCAGTCGCGCCATCGACGATCCATTCGGCCAGCACTTTGCCAGCCCCGCCGCCCTGTGCGATGCCGAAGGTAAAGCTGTGCGCCTCGAACGCGTTTGTCACGCCCGGCATCGGCCCGATCAGAGGCAGGCCATCAGGCGCATATGGGATCGGGCCATTGATCACCCGACCCACACCCGAGGTCGCCATCAGCGGCACCCGCTCCATCGCGTCGGTGACGATGTCCTCGATCCGGTCCAGATCGTCGTTCCACAGTTGGAAACTGAAATCCTCGGGCATCGGATCGTCTTCGGTCATCCAATGGCCCTTGCAGTTGGGCTCGTACGGGCCAAGGTTGAAGCCGTTCTTCTCTTGCCGCAGATAGTACGAGATATCCACGTCGCGCAGCAGCGGCAGCTTGCCGCCGTTTTCCTTCGACCATGCCTCAATCTCAGGCACTTCGTCGGTCAGCAGATACTGGTGACTCATGACCATCGCAGGCACGGTGCGGCCACCATAGGGTTTGAACATCTCACCCACGCGCTGCGCATAGTATCCGGCGGTGTTGACCACGTAATCACAGACGATATCGCCCTTGTCGGTGTGAACCGTCCACGTGCCGTCGTCGTGCTGAGTCACGCCGGTTGCCGGGCAGAAGCGGATGATCTTTTGACCCAGATCGCGCGCACCCTTGGCTAGTGCCTGTGTCAACTGCGCTGGGTCGATATCGCCATCGGTCGGGTCGTACAGAACGCCCTCAAGATCATGGGTTTCAAGGAACGGATAGCGCTCTTTGGCCTCGTCCGGCGTCCACATCTCCATCGGGATGCCCTGATAGCGGCCCATGGACAGGGCGCGCTCGAACTCCTGCATCCGCTCTTTGCTGTGCGCCAGACGGATCGAACCCGAGACGTGGTAGTTCATCGGATAGTCAACCTCATCGGCCAGCCGCGAATACAGCTCGGTCGAATAGCGCTGCATGTTCATGATCGCCCACGAGGTCGAAAAGGTCGGCACGTTGCCAGCCGCGTGCCAGGTCGAGCCAGCCGTCAGCTCGTTCTTTTCCAGCAGAACGCAATCGGTCCAGCCCTTCTTGGCCAGATGATACAGTGACGAACAGCCGACAACGCCGCCGCCGATGATGACCACTCGGGCCTTGGTTGGAAAATCACTCATGGTCTTGATCCCCTGTTAATGTGCCCGCTGGGGCAGATCGTCCTGGATGTCATAGTAATCGCCCTTGTCCGCGACAAAGATATGCTGGGCGAGTTTCAAACCGGTGGGCTCGTTCAGAGACCCTACCGAAATCGCAATCGTGTCCTCGTCATTGTGCTGCCAGAACAGGAAAGAGCCACAGGCGCTGCAAAAGCCACGCTTGGCGATGTCCGAAGCGCAATACCAGCCCAGTGTATCACTGGCGGTAAAGCTGAGGTTGTCCTGATGCGTGACGGTTGAGGCCCAAAGATGCCCCGACTGCCTGCGGCACTGACCGCAGTGACAGGCATTTGGCGGCGTGAGGTCTCCGTCAATTTTGAACGCGACCTTGCCGCACAGACAGGAACCGGTGTGCATATCGCTACCCCCTTGCTGCAGGCGTCGTGCTGGTGCCCAGCAACACGCCATAGATGATGAAACAGGTCGCCATCACGCGACGGACCCAGACGTTGAACACGGCCCCCAGCGCAGCCTTTCCCATCAGTGCGCCCAGCAGGGTAAACCCGGTATAGCTGAGCGTTGTGATGACCAGCACGGTGGGCATGATCACCCCCATCTGCTGCCAGACCGGTATGCCGGGCTGCACAAACTGCGAGAAGGCCGCCAGATACCCGGCCACGCTTTTGGGGTTGATCGTCGCAACGGCCAGCGCGTGCAGATAGACATGGCGCGCGGGCCGCTCGAACGCGGGCGTGGGTTTGCTGGCATTTATCCAGCCACGGATGCCCATCCAGATCAGGAACCCAGCACCGATCAGCTTGGCAATGAAAAACCCGGTGGGAGAGGCCGCAATCAGCGCCGTTATGCCCAGCGCCGAGAATATCAGAAAGGCAGTGGCCTGTGTCAGGATCGCCAACACCCCCAGCATCGCCTTGGGAAATGGCAGGCTCATCCCGTTCGAGATGCAGTTGACTGCGTTTGGCCCCGGCGTGGTGACAAATACCAGCCAGAACAACGCGAATATGGTCCAGGCTTCAAAACTCATTCAATACACCGGTGGAGCGATGACCCAGATGGCCACGGCGGGCTCATCATAGGGGTTCGCCCACTTGTAAGGCACGTGCTTGATGCGAAAGCTATCGCCCGGCCCGACTGAGAATTGCCGCCCGCCAATCGTCAGGTCCAACCGACCGGAAACCATGTAGCCAACCTCTTGTGTCGGGCGACTTGCGGGGGTCTGCATTTCAGAGCGCGGCTCGAAAGTGGAATGTACCATCTCAAAATCATCGGTCAGATCAGGAGAGAGCAACTCCTCGATCAGCCCTTCTTCGCCTGACCCCATGGGCCGCCGTGACCCTGCGCGCACGATAAATCCCAGCTCATCCGCAGGGGCCGCGGAATGGGAAAACAGCATCGACATTGGAACACCAAGGCACTCGGCGATTTGGCGCAAATCCGAGATCGACGGGTCGGACATGTCTCGTTCGACCTGACTGAGCCACCCAACCGACCGATCCAGCCGTGCGGCGATCTCGGTCAAGGTCAGGCCGCGCGCCTTTCGCAGGGCGCGGATGTCGGCACCAAGGGTCGCACTGTTTGGGGCTTGGCTGTTCACCGGGCTCTCCAGAAGTCGTGAAATTTTAACCTACTTTTTCACGATGACCTGAGTCGGTGAAATTTCCAAGCATTTTTTCACTTGGGTGACTGGCCGAGATTGTCTATTCGTCGCGCATGTGGATTGCTGTCGCGTATCTTTGGGCCATTAACCTGCTGACCCTGCTGGCATTTGGATGGGACAAACTGCGCGCTAAACGTCGCAAACGCCGCGTACCCGAGGCCAAACTACTATGGCTTGCCGTGGTCGGCGGGGGGCCGGGCGCTGTTTTGGGGCGCTGGATTTTTCGCCACAAGGCGCGCAAGCGGCGGTTTTCGATATACCTCTATCTGGTGCTCGGCTTACAGGTCGCCTTTTTGTACGTTCTGACCACGCAACTCCCGCTCTGAACCCCACGGGTTTTCAATCAAAAAATAATCGGCAGCCAAAGAGGAAACTGTCTGTTACATTGATGTGAATACTGAATTCCTGAAATAATCTTATTTTGGCAAAGGGTTGGAAGAGACATGGAAAATGGCATCGGGTTTTTCGACATAGTTTGGTCGATCTTCTGGCTGTTCCTGATGGTGGCCTGGTTCTGGGTAATGATTTCGGTGGTAGCCGACGTGTTCCGCTCAAAAGACCTGAGCGGTTTCGGCAAGGCCGCATGGATCGCGTTTGTCATCCTCATTCCCTGGCTCGGAGTGCTGTCCTATCTGATCGCGCGGGGCGAAAAGATGCATGAACACAATGTAGCGGCCATGAACAAGATCGAGGAAGCGCAGAAGGACTACATCCGATCCGTCGCGACAGTATCGACCGCAGACGAGTTGGAGCGTTTGGCCGCCTTAAAAGACAAGGGCGTTCTGACAGACGAAGAATTCGCAGCCCAAAAAGCCAAGATCCTCAGCGCGTGAGGACTTAACTCCGGCCAGAGTCGCTCTTGCCTGAGTTAAGCCCCGAAAACGGCATTCAGAATTGCGCCAAGCGCGTCCGCATCCTGCTGCGTGAATGCGTCCGGTTGATCGCTGTCGATATCGAACACGGCAATGACCTCGCCCGACGCGTTTCGCACCGGCAAGACCAGTTCTGATCGCGTGCTCGAAGCACAGGCGATATGGCCGGGAAAAGCATCCACGTCGGGCACAAGCTGAACCTCGCCCGTTCGCGCAGCAGCGCCACACACGCCGCGTTCAAACGGGATAACCAAACATCCGTGACCGCCCTGATACGGGCCGATCTTTAACACGCCCGGTTCGGTCACGCGATAAAACCCGGTCCAGTCGAACCGGTCGTCGGAATGATGTACCTCGCAGGCGACGGTTGCCATAAGTGCGACCGCGTCAGTTTCCCCTTCGGTCAGGGATGAGATGGTTTTCGCAAGCAGGTCATAATCAACGGTCATCATGGAATGTCCGGCATAAGTCGTCGTGCAAAGCCACCTATGCCGAAACCACCCATGGGTCAAACACGTTCGATTGCAATCGCGGTGCCTTCTCCGCCACCGATGCAGATCGCCGCGACTCCCCGTTTCAGGTTGCGCTTTTCCAACGCGTTCAAAAGCGTCACCATTATGCGTGCGCCCGATGCGCCAATCGGATGCCCCAACGCGCAAGCACCGCCGTTTACGTTGACCTTGTCACGCGGTAAGCCCATCTCGTGCATGAAGGCCATCGGCACAACGGCGAAGGCTTCGTTCACCTCCCACAGATCGACGTCATCCTTGGACCATCCGATCCTGGACAGCAATTTCTGTGCGGCAGGGACAGGTGCGGTTGTGAACAAGCCCGGAGCCTGGGCGTGGCTGGCATGCCCCAGAATTCGCGCACGTACTGTCAGCCCCTGATCTTTGGCCGCGTCCTCGGACGCCAGCACAAGCGCCGCCGCTCCATCCGAGATTGAGGATGAATTGGCCGCCGTCACAGTCCCATCCTTGCGGAATGCAGGCTTCAGCGTGGGTATCTTCTCGGGTCGGGCGGATTGCGGCTGTTCGTCCGCGGCGTGCTGCACCTCGCCCTTGCGAGTCGCGACCACAACCGGAGTGATCTCGTCCGAGAACGCCCCGCTTTCCTGCGCGGCCAGAGCATTGGATAGCGATTGCAGCGCATATTCATCCTGCGCCTCGCGGGTGAACTGGTAGGCTTCGGCGCAATCCTCGGCAAACGTGCCCATCAGCCGACCCTTGTCGTAGGCGTCCTCGAGACCATCAAGGAACATGTGATCCACAACCTGCCCGTGCCCGATCCGGGCGCCACCGCGCATTTTCGGCAGCAGATAGGGGGCGTTAGTCATACTCTCCATTCCGCCCGCGACCATTGTGTCCGCGTGACCCAGCGCGATCTGGTCAAACGCCATCATCGCGGCCTTCATGCCCGAGCCGCACATCTTGTTCAGCGTTGTGGCGGGGACGTCTTCACCCAGACCCGCCGCAAACCCGGCTTGCCGCGCCGGTGCCTGACCCTGACCAGCCGGCAGGACACAGCCCATAAGAACCTCGTCTACCGTTTCGGTCCCGGCACCTTGCAACGCTGCGCGAATGGCACTGCCACCCAAATCGGCCGCGGCCACACCATCGAACACGCCTTGAAATCCGCCCATGGGTGTTCGGGCCGCGCCTGCAATAACAACATGTTTCATCCGGGTGCTCCTCCTGTTTTCCGGATTGATGGATACCGAATGGTAAGAATTGCCGTCTAGCGTATTTCTACGAGTGAATTTCAGTTTAAAGGATCACCGCGTATGAGCCTGACCAGCAAAACGACCGGCACGACACAGATCATCACGGTTCATTCTGACCGGATCGATGCGGCCATGGCCATCCAGTTCAAGGAAGACATGCGCAAAGAAGCCGAAGATGGCAGTACGCGGATCATTCTGGACCTGACAAAAGTGGAATTCATCGACTCAAGTGGCTTGGGTGCCATCGTTGCCTCTATGAAACAGCTTGGGAGTGATTGCAGGCTGGACTTGGCTGGCCTCCACCCTTTCGTTGAAAAAGTGTTCCGGCTGACGCGCATGGATACTGTCTTCAAACTGTTTGCGTCGCTGGACGACGCGCTGTCGACCCTCAAAGACTAACTCTCCATACACGTGATTGGGCGCTCGAACATGTATAACGGCAACTGCCTGGATTTGAGCTTTGTAGCGACAGAAGCTGAGGCGAGTACCGGAATTGCCAAACTAAGCACCTGTTTGGAAGCAAATGGGTTGCCTCGAAACAAGGCAGGTGACGTAAAAATCGCACTGGCCGAAGCGATCAACAACGTGGTCGAACACGCATATGCCGGGATCACCCCCGCCAAGGTGCAAATACGCTGCCGCCTGAATCAGAACTGGCTGGACATCCTGATTTCCGACACCGGCAAACCCATGCCCGGTCTCAGTGTCCCGGACGGAATACCGGCTCCGCTGGGCACGACAATCGAAGAATTGCCCGAAGGCGGATTCGGCTGGTTTCTGATCCACCAACTGACCAGCGACATCCGCTATGAACGCATCGAGGGGTGCAACAGGCTGTCCCTGCGATTTGATTTGCCCGATGCCGTCTGACCCAAAATAGCCACAATCGCACCATTGTAGCGCCGCAAACGCGGGGCATAAGAGATTCTGTAGCTCAGATAGCTTCCCTCGGCGTCTAGTATCACAGCCCCCACCCAGTGATCGGCGCCGAGGAACTTCCCATTGATTTGACTGGACAATACCTGATCGCGCTATACTTTCGGCGCGTTCAATCAGGGAAGCAACGCTATGCGGGATTTTCACACACCGGGCAGATCCGAAGTTTTGGCAACCGAAGGTATGTGCGCCACGTCGCACCCCTTGGCGGCGCAAGTCGCGTTGAACATTCTCCGGGACGGGGGCAACGCAATGGATGCCGCCATTGCCGGGGCCGTCGTTTTGAACGTTTGCGAACCGCAGATGACTGGTTTGGGCGGAGACTGCTTTGTTCTGTTCAATCGCGCGGGTGAGGATCGGATACGCGCCCTGAACGGTTCGGGCCGAGCGCCAGCAGCGGCCGATGCCCGGAAACTGCGTGAAAAGGGACTGACCGCGGTGCCGCTGAATACTCCGGACGCGGTAACTGTACCGGGTGCCGTGGATGCGATGTGTCACCTAGCCGAAACAGAGGGCAGGCTTGGGCTGGACGCCATTCTGCAACCCGCAATCCATTATGCCGACTCCGGTGTACCTGTGGCGGCGAGGGTTGCGTTCGACTGGAAGCCGGGCGCTGAAACACTCCAAGGCGCGGCGCGCACCCACTATCTGATGGACGGCAAGCCCCCCGAGATTGGGCAAATCTTTCGAGCGCCCGGTCAAGCCGAAGTTTTACGCCAGATAGCCCGAAAAGGGCGCGATGCGTTCTATTCCGGCGACATCGCTCAAGACATGGTGGACGCGCTGACCCAAATGGGGGGCGAACATACGCTGGCTGACTTTCAGAACACGCAATATACGGAAACCCAGCCTGTTAGCGGCCACTACAAAGGTTTTGACCTTGTCGAGCATCCGCCAAACGGCCAAGGCGCGACAGCGATCCTGCTACTGAACATCCTGAAGAACTTTGATCTGGACAGCATGGATCCGTTCGGAGTTGAAAGACTCCATATCGAGGCCGAAGCCTCGAAACTGGCCTACGACGCGCGGAACCGGTTTATTGCCGACCCTGACTGTACCTCTCGTGCTGATATATTCTTCGATCAGGACGTTGCGAATAGTCTGGCGGCTTTGATCGACGTCACACGCGCAATGCCCGCAGCGGCACCCCTGACTGAGGCGATACACAAAGACACCGTCTATATTACCGTCGTTGACCGGGACAGGATGGCTGTCTCTTTGATCTATTCCATCTTTCACAGCTTTGGTTCCGGCATTGCGTCCGAGAAATACGGAATTCTGCTGCAGAACCGAGGGGCTGGATTTACACTTCAGGCCGGGCACCCGAATGAGATGGGTCCAGGCAAACGGCCGATGCACACCATCATCCCCGGGATGATCACGCAGCAAGGGCGTATAAGCATGCCCTTCGGCGTCATGGGCGGTGCGTTTCAACCGACAGGGCACGCGCGGCTGTTGTCCAACCTGACGGATCATGGTCTTGGACTTCAGGCAAGTATCGACGCCCCTCGCGCCTTTGCGGACGCGGGCGTTTTAAAGTTGGAACGCGGAATTCCGCGCAATGTCGCTCAACAATTGTCCGATATGGGACACAACGTTCAGATACCGGAAACACCGCTTGGCGGAGCGCAGGCAATACGAATCCGCGAGGACGGCGTTCTGGAGGGTGGCAGCGACCCCAGAAAAGACGGATGTGCACTTGGGTACTGACCCCGACGTCTGCCGGGTCAGGCACTAGTTCAAGTGGAAGTGCAGCGGATAGGCGCCGTTCTCGAACGGGCCAAACATGTCCGGGATATCAGGGTGTTCCACAGGCTCACCCGACTGATCCGCAACCAGATTTTGTTCTGAAACATAAGCGACATAGAAGGATTGATCATTCTCTGCCAGCAGATGATAGAACGGCTGATCCTTGATCGGACGGCTGTCTTCAGGGATCGCCTGATACCATTCTTCCGTATTTGAAAACTCAGGATCCACGTCGAAAATCACCCCCCGGAAGGGATGTTTTTTGTGGCGGACCACCTGGCCCAAACGGTACTTGGCGCTTGTTTTTAGCATTTTCTCAGCCCCCAAAAGTCTTACTACTCCTTTCCGACGAAGAATGCCAATCATTGATCCGCAATTAAGGGAAACAGTCTGTGAACCTCTTACTGACAGTCTTTGAAATCGTGGCCCCAGTCTTTCTGTTGGCCGGCATTGGCTTTGTCTGGGTCAAGCTGGGATTTGAATACAGGTTGCAATTTGTAACACGTCTTGCGGTGACGCTGGCTGTGCCAAGCCTGATCTTCGTTGCCCTCATGCAAACCGAGATTCCACCCGGAGAACTTACACGGTTCACTTTGGCTGCCATCGCAGGTCACGTCGTGCTTGCCGTTACGTTCGGAGTTTTCGTGCGGTTTGGAAATCTTGATCGTCGAACCTATCTGGCCCCGCTGATTTTCGGGAATACGGGAAACCTTGGACTGCCGCTGTGCCTGTTCGCTTTCGGTCAGGCAGGGTTGGGGTTCGCGGTTGTGTTTCTTGCCGTTACCGCGCTGTTTTCCTTTACCTACGGGATCTATCTGGTTGCGGGAAAAGGCGCGTTTGGCAAGGTCGCCCGCGAGCCAATGGTCTGGGCCACGCTGCTGGGCGCGCTGTTTCTTTGGCGCGGGTGGGAGACCCCGGTCTTTCTGACCAACACTCTGGAACTGCTGGGACAAATGGCGATTCCGATGATGCTGATCACTCTTGGCGTGGCGATTGCCCGCCTGACGACGGGCAAGCTGAGCCAGGCGATCTGGCTATCGGTTTTGAAACTGGCTGTCTGCGCTGGTTTGGGCTGGGCGATTGCGGGCGCTTTTGACCTTGATCCAATCGCGTTTGGCGTGCTGGTCTTGCAAATGTGCACCCCGGTGGCCGTAACCTCTTATCTTCTGGCGGAACGGTTTGATGCGGATGCAGATGCCGTGGCTGGCATGGTCTTGGTCTCGACCGTTCTGTCTGTCGGTGCTTTGCCTATAATTCTAGCTATCGTTCTGTAGCGATTGTGATTTCCTCAGAGCTCAATCTGCGCTAGAATAAAGAAAAAAGGCACGAGGCACATGAGCAGAATTCTTATCGTACTCTTCGGGGTGCTGTTTCTGGCATCCTGTGGGGGCGGGTCAAAGCAACCGCCCAGCAAGCTAAATGACGCGTGCAGCATTGCGCGCGAACGGCCTGACTATATCAAGGCGTTCAAGAGCACCGAGCGCAAATGGGGTGTGCCGGTACACGTCCAGATGGCGACGATCTATCAAGAAAGCCGCTATCGCCATGACGCCCGGACACCGCACCAATACGTGTTGGGGGTCATCCCGATGGGCCGTCAAAGCAGCGCCTATGGGTTCAGTCAGGCGCTGGACGGAACCTGGGATGAATACCAGAAAGAGACCGGCAAACGCCGCGCCAAGCGTGACCGCATCCGGGATGCTTCGGATTTCATCGGCTGGTACATGAACAAAAGCTATGAGCGGAACGGGATTCACCCCAGCGACACGCGAAATCAGTATCTGGCCTATCACGAAGGTCACAGCGGATATGCGCGCGGCAGCCACTACAGCAAAACATGGCTACTGAACGTCGCAAATGACGTGGATGCGCGTGCGAAACTGTATCAGGCTCAGTTGGCCGGCTGCCGGTACTAAGACTTCAGTGGGTCAGCGATTACTTGACCCGCTTCTTGCACGGTTGGAAAACAGGCTTTGATCCAACCTGTTATCCGTATCCAGTTGCCCCAGCAGCACAGTTGTCTGGCTACCGGCGTTGTCGTGGATGACCCATTTGCGCAGCTCGATCGGATCGCCGGTAAACATCAGCTCGATCCGGCCCGACTCGGGGTTTTTTGGGTCCTGAGCGGTTACCACCGTGGCCGTTCCATCAAACTCATGCCCGACGACCATATTGGCCTGCCCCAGATTGACGTTGCGCGCCAGAACCAGCGATAGCGGCGTGCGCTTCAGCGGATATTGCTCGGGTGGCTGGTTGGATTTCGGGTCGAATATCTGAACCGATCCCGCACGCGCCAAAACAACCGCGCTGTTTGGGGGATCATATTCAAACCGCATCTTGCCCGGCCGCTCCATCCAAAGCTTACCGGTGCTCAATGAGCCATCATCATTGACCTGAGTGAACGTGGTCTCAACGGTTTTCAAACCGTTCAGGTAGTTGGAGATCTGCGACAAAGGCAGTTTTTCAGCGGCCCACGCAGCGGGCGCAGCCAGCGTCAGGGCCAGGGCAAAAGCAATCTGTTTCATGACCTACCAGATATGCGTTCCGCCCATGTTATTAAATATCCAAATCCGATTTCGGGAGCGCTTGAAATAAAAGACGCGCCGAAACCCATAATTTCAGCGCGTCACTTGATTTTTCTACGGCGGTATTCCGCAAAGGGGATTATTGCTCGGGCACAAGGATTTCGCGTTTTCCGACATGGTTTGCCGAGGATACAACGCCTTCATCCTCCATCTGCTCGACCAGTCGCGCGGCCTTGTTATAGCCGATGGCGAGTTTCCGCTGGATATACGAGGTCGAGCATTTGCGATCCTTGATCACAATCGCCACGGCCTGGTCGTACAAGGCGTCCTCGCCATTTGTGTTTCCACCCGTGTTCAGGCCCAGAACGGCGTCGATATTGTCTGCCTTTTCCTCGGCCGGGCCATCGACCACGCCGCCCACATAGTCCGGCTGACCGAACTGTTTCAGGTGGGTCACGATCTCTTCGACCTCCTCATCCGAGACAAACGGACCGTGACACCGGGTGATCTTGGCACCGCCCGCCATATAGAGCATGTCGCCCTGCCCCAGCAGTTGCTCGGCGCCCATCTCGCCCAGAATGGTGCGGCTGTCGACTTTCGAGGTCACCTGGAACGAAATCCGGGTCGGGAAGTTCGCCTTGATCGTGCCGGTGATCACGTCGACCGAGGGGCGCTGCGTGGCCATGATCAGGTGGATACCCGAGGCCCGCGCCATCTGAGCCAGACGCTGAATGCAGGCTTCGATCTCTTTACCGGCAACCATCATCAGGTCGGCCATCTCGTCAACGATAACCACGATATAGGGCATCGCTTCGGGCGCGAATTCCTCGGTTTCAAACACCGGTTCGCCCGTTTCATCGTCGAACCCGGTCTGGACCGTGCGGCTGAACAACTCGCCCTTGGCCAATGCGTCTTTCACGCGGCCGTTGTAGCCAGCGATATTGCGCACGCCCATCTTGGACATCTTGCGATAGCGATCCTCCATCTCGCCCACCACCCATTTCAGGGCTACAACCGCCTTTTTCGGGTCGGTAACAACGGGCGAGAGCAGGTGCGGAATGCCGTCATAAACCGACAGTTCCAGCATCTTGGGGTCGATCATGATCAGGCGGCATTCATCCGGCGTCAGCTTGTACAGCAGCGACAGGATCATCGTGTTGATCGCCACCGATTTACCCGAACCCGTGGTCCCCGCGATCAGCAGGTGAGGCATCTTGGCCAGGTTCGCCACAACGGATTCACCGCCGATGTCCTTACCCAAGGCCAGCGGCAGCGCGTGGTTGCCATCGCCAAAATCACGGCTGGCGAGGATTTCGCGCAGCACCACCATCTCGCGGTTTTCGTTGGGCAGCTCAATCCCGATGACCGAGCGCCCCGGCAGGGTCGACACCCGCGCCGACAGCGCCGACATGGACCGCGCGATATCATCCGCCAGACCGATCACCCGGCTGGCTTTCAGGCCCGGAGCAGGCTCCAGCTCGTACATGGTGACAACGGGGCCGGGGCGGACGCTGACGATCTCACCCTTGACGCCGTAGTCGTCCAGAACGTTTTCCAGCATCCGCGCGTTTTCCTCCAGCGCCTCATCGCTGAGGTGGTGGCGCTGAATACTGGAGGGGTTCGACAACAGCCCCAAGGGCGGCAGCTCGAAATCGGAATGCTTTTCCTCGAAGGACAGCGCCGGCTGTGCCTCGGCCTGCGCACGGCGCGACGGCTGCGGAGCACGGCGCACGGGCTGCGCGACGACCGGCTTGCGCGGCTCGGCAACCGGAATTTTCACGGCCGGGCGCTGTTGCGGCGCGGGTTCGGCCACATCTTCAAACACGGCCTCATCCTCGTAATCCGCGGCGAAATCATCCGCCTGCTCCAAAGGCTCTTGCCAGTCGGTCGCCTGAGGTGCTGACATCATCGGCTCCACCGGCAGACCCGCCGACGTCATCGGAGGTTCAGGCGGCAAGTCGCCAGCCCCGCCTGCATTCAGGATAAGCGGATCGGGGCCCCTGCCGCGCCCTTTGGTCAGCGGCAGGTTCGGATCAGGTTCAGGCGTCATCTCACCGGCTGCGACCTTGCGGTTGCGCACGGCTGCGGAAATCTTTGAGCGAATGCGATCTTCACCCGGCATCTCGTCAAACCCGGCAACAGGCTCACGTTCCAGCAATTCGGGCTCGGGCATCGGCTCTGGCCGGCGGATCAAGGACGGCATCCGCGCAAGTAGACCCGTTTTCACAGGCTCCGGCGACTCGAGCGGGCGTTCGTCGAAAACGGGGTCAGCGTAGGCCAGTTCATCGTCAAAAACGGCTTCGGCGGCTTCCGCCCTTGCCGTTTTACGCTCGTCCCATTGCGCGCGGCGATCACGGGCGGCCTGCGCTGTCGCAGCGGCGCCCCGGCCCAGCAGGTTCATCAACCCATCGTAGGATATGACCAGACCCAGCAGGAATGCACGGAACCCTTTGCGCACATCATCCTTGGTGAACCCCAGAACAAACACTCCAAGCGTCACCATTCCGACCGCCATAGCCAAAGACATCACCTTGACCATGAAATGCGACGAGATCGGCAACAGCGTCAGCAAAGCACCCATGACCGTATCGCCAAAAAGACCACCCAGCCCAAAGCTGTGCGTCGCACGCCACGCCTCGCCCGGGACTAGTGTTGCCGCATACACGGACACAATCGCGATCCAGATCGGGGCAAAGATCAGGCGGGCAATCGCACGTTCTTCGCCAAAGTGACCAGCAAAGCGCACACCCCAGCCAATCAGGACCAGCGCGATGCTCCAACTGCCCCAGCCGACGATCATGAACAGGGGCGCGGCAATCGACGCTCCGATCCGGCCCATCCAGTTCTGCACCGGCGCATCGGTCGACACCATCCAGTTCGGATCGTCCGGCGTGTAGGACCAGATCATCGCGGCTGCGGCCAGCCCCAGCAGGATCAAGGCGATGCCGATCAGCTCTTTGCTGCGCCGTTCAATGGCGGCTTGCGTCGTGCTGTCCAGCAAGGGATCGCGATTGCGCGCGTTATATGATGCCATTTTGCCCTCGTACCTCACGAATAGATGCAGTCGCGTAGCTTGATCAGCCCTTGCTGCAACTCTGTTTTTGGGGCCACCAACGCAACCCGGATAAATTGCTCGCCCGGGTTTTGCCCCGGATCGCCTTGAGAAAGATATGCGCCCGGCAGTACCCGAACCCCGGTTTCCTGCCACAGCTTCAATGCGGTTTCTTCGCCGTTATCGACTGGTAGCCAAAGGAAAAACCCGGCCTCGGGTGGCATATAGCCCTGCAGACCCGCGAACACCTGATCCGCAATGGCGTATTTTTCCTGATAGAGCGCCCGGTTCTCGGCCACATGCGCCTCATCCGCCCATAGTTTTGCGGCGGCCGCTTGCAAAGGCAGCGGCAGGGGCGCGCCTGCATAGTTGCGCAGTTGTTTGACCCGTTTGATCGTCTCGGAGCCACCTGCGATCAGACCGGAACGCAAGCCGGCGACGTTGGACCGTTTGGACAGCGAATTGAACAGGGTAATCTGCTCAGGATCTGCACCCAGTTCCTGCGCGACGGTCAGAACGCCGGTCGGCGCCTCATCGCGGTAGATCTCGGAATAGCATTCATCGGCGAAGATACGGAAATCGTACTTTTCGGCCAGACGGATCAGTTCGGCCCAGTAATCGCGCGACGCCACCGCACCCTGCGGATTGGCCGGGGAACAGATATAGGCCGCAACGGTGCGGTTCAGAACATCTTCGGGCAGACCCGCATAGTCTGGCAGATGACCGGTTGCAGCGGTGGCGGGCACAAATACAGGCTCGGCCCCGATCGAAATCGAGGCGACCATGTAGACCTGATAAAAGGGGTTGGGGCAAAGGATGACCGGTTTCTGCCCATTCTTTTCCTCGGGACACAGCGCCATTGCCGCGTTGTACAGCCCCTCGCGCGTGCCGTTCAGGGCCATGACGTTGGCGTCTGGGTCCATCGCCACACCATAGCGGCGCTTGATCCAGTCGGTGATTGCGCCACGCAGCGCGGCGGAGCCCTCATTCGGGGGGTAACCCTGAAATCCGGCCGCGTTTTCCATGATCACATCCGTCACCCATGCGGGAAAATCGTGCATGGGCGCGCCGATGGTCATGTGAATGACATCTCCGCCCGGCTGGTGATGATCCAACAGGGTGCGCAGACGCGGGAAAGCATATTCCGGTAGGTTCGAGAACCGCTCGGGAAAATTCATAACTACTGCCTCAATGCCGGGATCGTTTTCGCCCCGTTTTTTGGCAGATTACAGGCCGGATTCCGCTTCGTCCAGACAAAGCGACGGCGAATCAGGGGATTGTGGCATTCACGCCAGAGCCGTTTCGACCGCCGCGCCCACCCTCAAAAGCGCTTCTTCCGATCCCGGATACCCCATCATCATCAACCCGCACCCAGCCGTTCCCGTCGGAACGGTCAGCGCCGCCAATCCCATCAGATTGCCGATCCGGGTGTTGCGCAATGCCAGCAGGTTCTCGGTGACGTAATAGTCATGATCCGTCATCAGCCTCTCAAGATTCGGGGGCAGGATCGGCGCGGTTGGGGCCAGAACAGCATCAAAACCGGCCGTTGCTGCGTCCCACGCAGTCCGACAGGCTTTCAACCGGGACCAGGCCGCAATGTAGTCCGGCCCCGAGACGTTCTTGCCCGCGCGGAACCGCTCTAGAATCTCTGGGTACATTGCGTCCGGGTTGGCCTCGATCACATCGCGCCACAGGCCGTAGGCTTCGGTCGTATAGAGGATACCGGACAGGCTCATGGCGGCGTTCAGTTCGGGCACCTCCAGCGGGACAATCTCGGCCCCGGCCTCTCGCAAACGGGCAAGGGCAGATTCGTAAGCCGCGCCCGGACCATCCCGCAGATCATCCTTGGCCACGTTGTACAAATCGGCGAAACGGCGGCCTTGCAGCGTAGCACCGCGCAAGTCAGCAGGCGTGCCGCCTTCTAGCAGAGCCAGCAAATGGGCGGCATCTTCGACCGAGCGCGCCAGTGGGCCAATCGTATCAAACCGCAAACACAGGGGCACCGTCCCCTCAAGCGTCACGCGTCCAGCCGTGGTTTTCAGCCCAACGAGGTTGTTCCAGGCAGAAGGGATGCGGACCGACCCACCCGTGTCCGACCCAATACCGCCCGCAGCCAGCCCCCACGCGACCGAGGCCGCAGTGCCAGAGGAAGACCCGCCCGGCACCGCGTCCACATCGTCGATACAAGGCGGCGTCCCGGTGATCGGGTTCAGACCCAGTCCTGAAAAGGCCAGTTCGCTCATATGGGTCTTGCCCAGACAAACCGCCCCCATCGCCGTCGCGTTTCTGACAACAACGGCATCCGTTTCGGGGACTCGCCCTTTTAAAAGGGCTGATCCGGCTTCGGTCTTCGTGCCGGCTGTATCGAACAGGTCTTTCCAACTGATCGGCACCCCATCCAGCAGGGATCGGCGCAGGCCCAGTTTGGCCCGCGCACGCGCGGCCTCAGCCTCGGCCCGAGCGCGTGTTTCGGTAACGCGGGCATAAATGCGGTCCCGGTGAGGGTGCGCGGCGATCGCAGACAGGTAGGTTTCGGTCAATTCAACAGGGTCGATCTGGCCCATGCCAATGCCTCGGCCCAGATCACACGCGGTCATGGTCAACCAATCCTGCATCCCTACCCCCTTGGAAAATTTCGCTTTGAGGGACGGTAGCGACAGGACCGCACATGGACAATCCCGAAAGGGCACGCATATTGCACCGCATGGAACACACGTCCGATATCCTGATCGTTGGTGGCGGTCTGAACGGCCCCGCCTTGGCACTGGCATTGGCTCAGACGGGGCATACCGTCACGATCGTCGACGCCTTGGCCCAGAAAGTTCGGAAAAACGCCGCGTTCGACGGGCGTGCCTATGCGCTTGCGCTGGCCTCTCAGCGCTTGCTGCAAACGATTGGCGTGTGGGACCGTGTCGCCGAACACGCCCAGCCGATGCTTGAGATCAAGGTCACCGATGGGCACGCAGGGACCGGGCCATCACCCTTCTTCATGCATTTCGATCACGCCGAGATCGAAGAAGGCCCGATGGGATACATGGTCGAGGACCGTCATCTGCGCCGCGCCTTTTTGGATGCGATGGACGCAGACAGCAACATCACTCAGATCAGTGGTCGAACAGTCATTGCGCAGGATCAAGACGCAACGGGCGTTACCCTTACTCTGGATGATGGCTCGACCCTGACAGGCAGCCTGCTTGTGGGGTGCGATGGCCGCCGCAGTGGTACGGCTGCGCGTGCAGGCATCAAGCGCAGCGGATGGGACTACGGCCAGACTGCACTTGTCTGCGCCATCGAACATGACCTGCCCCATCACGGTATCGCGCATCAGTTCTTCATGCCGCCCGGTCCGCTTGCGATCTTGCCATTGACCGGCAACCGCAGCTCGATTGTCTGGAGCGAACGGACCGACGCCGCAAAACGCATCAACGCCCTGCCCGAAGGGGAATATCTGCAAGTCCTGCGCCTCCGCTTTGGCGACTTCCTCGGCGACATAAAGCTGGCCGGAGATCGGTTCACCTATCCGTTGAACCTGACCATCGCGAACGCTTTCATTGGCGAACGAATGGCCCTTGTCGGAGATGCCGCGCACGGCATGCACCCGATTGCCGGGCAGGGGCTTAATGCCGGGTTGCGTGACGTCGGCGCGCTGGCCGAGGTCCTGACGCTGGCCGGACGGCGCGGCGAGGATATCGGATCGGTTCTGGTGCTGGAGCGCTATCAGGAATGGCGCCGTTTTGACACGGCTGCGCTGGCCATGGCGACGGATGTGTTCAACAAGCTGTTTTCAAATGACAATCCCCTCTTGCGCGTTGGGCGCGACATCGGGATGGGGATCGTCGGGTCACTTCCGGGCCTGCGGCGGGGTTTCGTGCGCGAGGCCGCCGGACTGACCGGGGACCTGCCAAAACTGCTTCAAGGGCGCGCGATTTAATCCAGTTCCCGCGCCTCATCGACCAGCATAACCGGAATGCCGTTGCGGATCGGAAAAGCCAACCCCGCAGCCTTTGAGACCAGTTCCTGCTTTTCTGCATCATAGTGCAGAGTTGTCTGCGTCTGCGGGCAAATCAACGCCTCAAGCATTCGGCGGTCAAAGGCGTGTTCAGGTGTGGTCATTGCAGCTTTTCCTCGCTCGATCCGCCGCGCATGGCGAATTCGATCAGTGTTACCAGAGTTTCGCGACGCGTACGCAGACAAGGCGCTTCTAGCAAGGCTTGTTTTTCTTCGGGGTCAAAGTCCAGCAGCATGGAAAGAGAGTTGACCAGCAGCTCATCATCCGCGTCTTTCAACGAGTCCCAGTCGGTCGATAGCTGCCGGGACGAGAAAAACCGCTCTAGCAGCGACAGAAAGTTTGTGCGGTTGAACCCGTCATCATGTTCAGCCCGGCCCAAATCGCGGTCAAACCCATCCCAAGACACCTGACAGCGGCGGTAAGGGGTAAAGGCGTCCAGCTCGGATTTGACGCGGAACCGCGAAATCCCGGTCAGCGTAATCAGGTAACGGCCATCTTCGGTTTCCGAAAACTGCGTCACCCGCCCCGCGCAACCGATCTGGTGCAGCTTGTCATCGTCGCTTTGGCAGGGGTTCGGCTGCACCATCCCGATCAAACGCTCGGGCGTTTTCAAGGCGTCGTCCAACATCTGCAGATAGCGCGGCTCGAAAATGTGCAGCGGCAGGCGCGAGCGGGGCAACAGCAGCGCCCCGGGCAAAGGAAAGACGGATACCGTTTCCGGCAGGTCAGCGGGATGCATCATGTACCCGAGTGTAGCTCTGATCAGAGATTAGGCAAATATCATCGAGCTGAGTTTGCGCCGCCCGTTCAGAACAATCGGGTCATTTGGCTTGAGCGCATCGAAGATCGTGAACAACTGCGCCTTGGCTGCACCGTCGTTCCATTCGCGATCGCGGCGGAACAGTTCAAGCAACTGGCTGACGGCCTCTTCCACGTCACCATTGGCGTGCAACGCCTGCGCCAGATCGAACCGGGCCTGATGGTTGTCCGCGTCGGCCTGAACCGCCGCAGTCAGTTCGGCCACAGGACCCGCATCTGCGGCTTGCTTGGCAAGCTCCAGTTGCGCATGCGCAGCCTCTACTTCGGCAGAGGTGGAAATTTCCGCAGGGGCACCGTTCAGAATGGCCTCGGCCTGTTCCAGATCACCGGCTGCGATATGGGCGCGCACCAGACCTCCATAGGCGGCCGCATGGTTCGGATCCTCGCCCAGAATGGCAGCAAAGGTTTGCGCCGCGTCCGCAGCCGCGCCTTCGGACAGCATTTCTTCGGCCGCTTGAACGGCGTCATCCAGTTGCCCGCCCGGGCTTTCGCCGCCTGCCGCCTCGATCACGCGGTCAACAAATGCCTTGATCTCGGACCCGGGCAACGCGCCTTGAAACCCGTCAACCGGCTGACCTTTGAAGAAGGCATAGACAGTCGGAATAGACTGGACACGCATTTGCGAGGCGATCATCTGCGCCTCGTCCACGTTGATCTTGACCATTTTCACCGCGCCCTTGGCGGCGGTCACAGCATCTTCCAGCAGAGGGCCCAGAGTCTTACACGGCCCGCACCACGGCGCCCAGAAATCCACGATAATCGGGGTTTCCTGTGATGCCTCGACGACGTCGGCCATGAACGTGGCCTCGGACCCGTCCTTGATCAGATCCGCGGTATCGGGGCTGGCTGCACTGTTCAAAAGGTCCATGACACTCACTCTTTCGTTCAAACTTGCGCCCTATATGCAACCGCATAAGGCAGAAACCAAGGGCTGAATTTCCAAATTAGAGGTCGAAACTTGCAAAGACCGGAGCGTGGTCGCTTGGCTTTTCCCACCCGCGTGCATCGCGCAGGACGCGGCTGGAATGTCCCGCGTTCGAGATATCGGGCGTGGCCCAGACGTGATCCAGCCGCCGCCCCTTGTCTGCCGCATCCCAATCGCGCGCACGATAGGACCACCAGCTATAAAGCTGTCCTTCGGGGATATCCTGCCGGGTGATATCGACCCAGCCACCTGCATCTTGCGTCTCGGCCAGCGCCTCGACCTCGATCGGCGTGTGCGAAACAACCTTGAGCAGTTGTTTATGCGACCAGACATCATCCTCGCGCGGGGCGATGTTCAGGTCGCCCACCAGAATGGATTTTTCGGGCTTTTCGGCATGGAACCAGTCGCGCATGTCGGTGAGGTAGTCGAGTTTCTGCCCAAACTTCTCATTCACCTCACGGTCGGGCACATCTCCGCCTGCGGGGACGTAAAAGTTTTGGATGGTCACGCCATTCTCCAACCGCGCGGCGATGTGACGGGCGTGGCCGAGACCGGCGAAGTCCTTGTCGCCCACCTCCTCCATCGGGATGCGCGACAGGATCGCGACGCCGTTATACCCCTTCTGCCCGCGCGCAACCATGTGGGTATAGCCCAGTTCCGCGAAACCTTCTGTGGGGATTTTCTCGACCGGAGATTTACACTCTTGCAGGCACAGCACATCGGGGGCTTCTTCCTGCAGCAATTTCAGCACGATAGGCTCGCGCAGGCGGACCGAGTTGATGTTCCAGGTGGCAAGAGTGAAGGGCATTGGGGAATCCTCTGTCGCGGGTTGGGCAGAGGTTAGCGTGGGTTGGGATGGGGTGCCATGGGGAAAGAGACTGAACGGCAGTTATGCGGACGAAGTGTAGTTTCCTTAAGACTGCGCGACCGAAACGCTTTCGATCCACCGCCAAAATCGGTAGTTTTGAAACGCAATAGCACCCAATCAAAGCGCATTTTCCGTGGTTTATGTTTCGAAAGTCAATCGCAGCCGTGCGGCATCCAAAACTTCTCGAGCAAACCTCTTGGGATAACGCAGCACAACCGCTTCGGCGCTCAGATCGAGCATACCTCTCGCTTTGAGAAGGTGGTAGCCGTCGGACGGCTGACCCTGAAGAGCCAAGTCGGCCAGAGTCTTCTCCACACCAACTCTGGCGATCTTTTGCCGGGTCCGGCTCAGTCTAGTTGTCTTACCCCGCTCTTCACTAAGCTCGTTTTCCAATGCGGTGATACTTTTCCAGAAGTCCAGGACAATTGGATCATTAGGATCGTCAATGTCTTTTAAAGCTCGAACTTCGATAAGACGTCTTCGAGCCGCATCTTCGACTTCTTTGACCTTTTCCCTGTTCGCATTGGAAATCCAATTCCGTAGCTTTTTTTCATCGTCGCAAATTGCAATGATATTGAGGAGTTTCTGACTTTTTGACATCATGAAGTCCCGTTACTCAAGGCGTAGCGAGATGCTCTGGAAAAGATGCTGTTCGCGCTGCTTATCTTCACATTGCCCTGCTGAAGAACGTATCCTCTACTCTCCATTATTTGCCTAACCATATGACCCATCATCTGCTTCATTCGATCCTGTTTCGCGAGGTCGCCAAATCGCTCAAGAAGAAAGGGCGATAGCGGCTCAATCGCGGGACGGGAAAGATATGTTGCTGTTTCCATACGGATAAGGTTCTCAGGATTGACCAAGAACTCCCAAATCTCTTTGCCGCCCTCGTTGGCAAACGTTGTACTGTAGCGTCCAGCGTTGTAGTTTATCATTTTCTCCCCCACACAAGACCCTTCTTAAATAACGCGTCTTAGGAGGTGTGTCTATAGCGATCTGTGATTTCACATCGACGATCCAACAAAACCATTGAAAAATCTTGTGCCACAAGCCTTTGACAAAACTCCCTTTTGTTTTGCCCCGTTTTTTGCCCTTGATTGATGAGCGGACATTCATGCAATCCGCAGCACCTGTCAAATTAAGCTCAAACCCGCCCCCTCCCCCAAAAAAAGCCGGGCCATCTGGCCCGGCAGTCCAACAGGGAGGTGCATGTCATAACCCGGACATGCACGGGTTGGGAGTAACTTGATTTACCCTCAGAGTATCACTTTGATCCGAGTCAATCCACCAAAGGTTAAGAGACCAAGCGATATCCGCCCGACTCTGTGACCAAAAGGCGCGCGTTTGAAGGATCAGGCTCGATCTTCTGGCGCAGGCGGTAGATGTGGGTTTCCAGTGTATGCGTGGTCACACCGGCGTTGTATCCCCAGACCTCGTGCAGCAGCACATCGCGGGCGACCACGCCATCCGCCGAGCGGTAGAGGAACTTGAGGATGTTCGTCTCTTTCTCGGTCAGCCTGATCTTTCGGTCATCTTCGGTGATCAGCATCTTCATCGCAGGCTTGAAGGTATACGGCCCCAAAACAAAGACCGCGTCTTCGGATTGCTCATGCTGGCGCAGCTGGGCACGGATGCGGGCTAGAAGGACCGGGAATTTGAAAGGCTTGGGAACGTAATCATTGGCACCGGCATCAAGGCCCAGAATGGTGTCGGCGTCACTATCGTGCCCCGTCAGCATCAGGATCGGGCTTTTGACACCCTGCTTGCGCATCAGGCGGCACAGCTCGCGCCCGTCGGTATCCGGCAAGCCCACATCCAGAATGACCAGGTCGTAGATCGCTTCGCGGGCGCGCTCCATGGCGGACTGCCCGTCGGACGCCTCGAACACGTCGAAGTCTTCGGTCATCACAAGCTGCTCACTCAGAGCTTCGCGAAGGTCTTCGTCGTCATCCACCAGCAGGATTTTCTTAAGCTGTGCCATATCTGGTCCTCCTAAGCCTTTTCCACCACTTGCGCGCGAAAGATGCAATCAACAAGGTTTGCTGCAATCGTCTCACGCCCTCGTGTCCGAGGATGAGGAAATGTTTCACATTTGTGCTCGATCAGGCTACAGGAAGGGCTGATCGTTACAGGGTAACATGAATGAGTCTTATCCCGGATATCTCGGAACTGCTTGCACGCGCCCGCGCAGACCTGCGAATGGGCGTGCCTGTCGTGTTGACGGATGACAGTGGCTTTAGCGTTCTTGCAATCGCGTCAGAAACACTGAGCCCTCAACGCCTTGCGGACTTGCGAGGGCTGGGAGGCGAACCGGTCGTTGCCATAACCGTGCGACGTGCGGAAACACTCAAGGCACGGGCGTATGACGGCGACCTTGCGCGCGTCGTCATACCTGCGGACGCCGACATTGGCTGGGTACAAGCCGTCGCCGACCCGTCCGATGATCTGAACGCGCCGATGAAAGGCCCACTTATGACGCAACGTCAGGGCGGCGCCAACCTACACCGCATCGCCATTGCACTGACCAAATCCGCGCGGCTGCTTCCTGCAGCCGTCGTAGTTCCCATTGAGGACGGACGCGCCTTTGCGGGCGCACATGGCCTAACCTGCATTGACCATACACGGGCAGCTCCGCATCTGGCGGACCGCAGCATCCTGAACGAAGTGGTGGCAGCGCGCTTGCCGATGGAAGTGTCCGAGGCCGGACGTCTTCATGTCTTTCGCCCGGACGATGGCGGTGAAGAACACTACGCTATCGAAATCGGACGTCCTGACCGCAATAAGCCCGTATTGGCCCGTTTGCACTCGGCCTGTTTCACGGGTGACCTCATGGGCAGCCTCAAGTGCGATTGCGGCCCTCAGCTTCGCGGTGCCCTTGCCCAGATGGGAACAGAAGGGGCCGGGGTGCTGTTGTATCTGAATCAGGAAGGGCGCGGCATTGGCCTGGCCAACAAGATGCGCGCGTATTTCCTGCAGGATCAGGGCTTTGACACAGTCGAGGCCAATCACCGGCTGGGATTCGAGGATGACGAGCGCGACTTTCGTTTGGGCTCGGATGTCCTTAAATCGCTGGGCTTCAGTTCTGTCCGTCTTTTGACCAACAATCCGGCCAAGATCGCGATGATGGAGAAGACGGGGATCGCGGTAACCGAGCGCGTTCCGCTCAAGGTTGGTGAAACTGCCCATAACCGCGAGTATCTGGCGACCAAGGCGGCAAAGTCGGGCCACTTGCTGTGACCCCCTTTGACCTTGTGCTTACACCTCGCGGCGTTCGGTTTGCAGGGCGCATCTTGCCGTGTTCGATCGGCAAGGGCGGGCTGAGCAACACCAAGCGCGAAGGCGATGGTGCGACACCAACCGGTGTGCACCGTATCGTCGGGATGCTTTACCGACCCGACCGGATCACGGCACCAACGCCCTGGGCCATTCCGATTGGACCCCGCGATCTGTGGTCAGATGACAGCAGCGATGATCGCTACAACCAACTGGTCAGCGCACCTTACCCGTTCAGCCATGAAAAACTGCGCCGCGCGGACCCGTTATACGATCTGGTCCTGCTGACCGACTGGAACTGGCCTAACGCCGTACCAGAGGGTGGCTCTGCAATTTTTATTCATCAGTGGAGACGACCGGGCTATCCGACCGAAGGCTGCGTCGCGTTTCGTCGCGACCATCTACACTGGATCGCCCGAAGGATTTCGCCGAACACGCGCCTGATTATTCCTGCGGTTTAACCCGTTCGCCAAAGATCGCGGACCCCACACGCACATGAGTCGCGCCCAGTGCGATCGCCTTCTCAAAATCGCTGCTCATGCCCATGGACAGCCCTGCCAGCCCGTTGCGCTCCGCAATCTTGGCAAGCAGCGCGAAATGCAGCGCAGGTTCCTCTTCGACGGGCGGGATGCACATCAAGCCCATGATCGGCAAGTCCAGAGCGCGACACTCGGCGATAAACGCATCTGCCTCAGCTGGCAGGATACCGGCCTTCTGCTCCTCCTCTCCGGTATTCACTTGTATGAACAGATCAGGGCAAGTGCCAACCTCCTGCGCCAGCCGTGCAAGGGTCTTGGCCAGCTTGGGTCGATCCACCGAATGGATGGTGCTGAACAACTCTATCGCATGGCGGGCCTTGTTTGTCTGCAAAGGTCCGATCAGGTGCAGATCAATGTCGGAATAGTCCTGCATAAAGTCCGGCCACTTTCCGGCGGCTTCCTGGACCCGGTTTTCGCCGAAACAACGGTGCCCTTCGTCCAGAACACTGCGAACACGCTCATTCGGCTGAACCTTTGACACCGCTATCAGCTTGACGGACCCCTCCGGTCGCCCTGCGGCAGATTCAGCTTTTTGGATACGGGCGGCGATATCATGCAGCGACATGGGGGTCCTCAATCAGTTTGGGGCAGGAAAACACCATGTCAGCCCAAAAGAAAAGGGCAGGTCCGAAGACCTGCCCTTAAACCTTGCGGTTCAGATCAACTTAGAAGTTGAACTGAGCACCGAAGTCAGCACGGATGGTGCTGTCTGCGCTGCCGACTTTGGTGTCGCCGATACCACCGCGCAGCGATGCACCGCCACCCAGGTCGTAGATTGCGCCGATACCATACTGACGGGTGTCACCGTCAGCCGAACCGTCACCGTAAGCGAAGGTCAGAGTGGTCGCTGCGCCAACGTTGTAAGCTGCCGACAGACCGTAGAAGGTGTCGTCGGTTGCGTCACCATTTGCGCGAGGCGCGGTGTCGCTTTCGTCACCAACAAACAGGGTGCCCGAGAAGTCGCCCCATTCACCACCCAGGGTGAAGACCAGCAGTTCGGGGTCGATGCCGAACGAGCCACCATCGGTCTGACCGTAGGCCAGAGCAGCGGTGATGTTGTTGAAGGTGTAGGTTGCGCTGATGTCCCAGCGGTCTGCATCTTCAGGAACGCCACCGAATGCAACGGTTGCTTGGTCATACGATGCGCCGAATGCGAAGTCGCCAACTGCGTACTGGAAGAACACAGCGTTGGAACCCGGACCGGTCGACGAGTAACCCAGGAAGCTATAGTCAACACCCGAGTACTGACCAACGAAGTTTTCCAGGCCCGGCTCGTTACCGTAGTAGTTTGCCAAGTTGTCGAAGGCACCTGCAACGTTGCCCGCGTCAACACGCAGACCACCGTAGATGACCGAGAAACGTGCGCCATTCAGATCGGCTGCGTTTGCTTCGCCGTTGCCGGCGTTTTCGTCAGCCTGCAGACGAACACGAGCCGAGAACTCAACGCCGCCATCAGTTTCGACGACGCCGTCGATGTTCAGACGGAAGCGCGAGATCAGGATGGTGTTGTCGGTGTCAACAGTAGTAGAGCCAGTGTTAACATTGGGGTTGATGCTGATCGCACCACTGGTGGTGGTGGTGGTGGTGGTGGTGAAGTTCGGCACCGAACCGGTGCGGTCTTCTTGGTATCCAATACCAAAGCGGCCGTAACCGCTAAAGCGTACGTCGGCCGCTGCAACACTTGCGGTTGCGATCAGAGCGGTCGATGCGAAGAGAACTTTTTTCATCTTGTTTCCCTCGGTTTCAAAGTTTTCTACTCGACATATGCCTCAGCACATGTCTCAGCACGGGAACCGTTTCGCTCTTTTTGCCCCCTTCGCGCAAGGTCGGCATAATTAGGCAGGCTGCATTGGCAACAGATTGGTGCAAGGATGCCACAGTCAGTTTTCAGCCCCAAAGCGTCTGCAATACCGTCGAAATGTGACAATAAGAGGGTTGTTGCCGAACTGGACCTTGTCTAGGAGTATCACTGAACGAACGAGACCAAGTGGAAACAGGACCAGTCGACGATGCGCCTGCAGACGATTATCGGTTTGATCATAGTGACTGCCGCAGTGTCGGCCTGCGGACAGAATCGAGGGGCCGCGCCGAACCCTGATCTGCTTAGTACAGACAGCGGCCGTTCAAGCGAACGCGAACTGAACGACCCCAACCGTTCGACCATCTGGGATGTGTTCGACACCAGAAACGCAGAGCAAGTTACAAATGTGAACAGGTATCTGTGGGCAGCATCCCTTGATGTGCTGAATTTCCTGCCGGTTCAGGAAATCGATCCATTTACGGGTGTGATTGTAACGGGTTACGGGACACCTCCGGGTGGTGGACGGTCCTATAGGGCCACGGTTCACATAAGCGATCCTGCGCTGGCGGCGCGCTCGTTGTCGGTGGCATTGCAGTCCAGCGGCGGCGCTCCGGTCAGTGCCGCGACCACCCGCGCGGTCGAGGATGCCATCCTGTCCCGCGCCCGTCAGTTGCGCATTGCGGACAACAAGCTCTAGCAACCCGCCGAAAATCACAATATTACCACGCCGGGCTCTGACCCGGCGTTTTCATTCACGAAGGACCGCACGATGTCGCGCTACTCGGCCAACGAAATCGAAGCAAAATGGCAGGAAGCCTGGGACAAGGCCGGGATTTTCACCGCCGACCACAAGGCGGACAAGCCCAAATACTATGTGCTTGAGATGTTCCCCTACCCCTCGGGCCGAATCCATATGGGCCATGTACGCAATTACACGATGGGCGACGTGATCGCGCGGCACAAGCTGGCAACCGGCCACAATGTGCTGCACCCGATGGGTTGGGACGCCTTCGGGATGCCTGCGGAAAACGCCGCGATGGCGATTGGCGGCCACCCCAAGGACTGGACTTACGGCAATATCGCCGACATGCGCGGGCAAATGAAGCCGCTGGGCCTGTCGATCGACTGGTCGCGTGAGTTTGCCACCTGCGACCCGGAATATTACGGCCAGCAGCAGGCTTTGTTCCTGGATATGCTTGAGGCCGGATTGGTTTACCGCAAGAACGCCGTGGTGAACTGGGACCCGGTCGACATGACCGTTCTGGCCAATGAACAGGTGGAAAACGGGCGCGGCTGGCGCTCGGGCGCTCTGGTCGAACGGCGCGAGCTGACGCAGTGGTTCTTCAAGATTTCCGACTATTCCGAGGAATTGCTGGACGCGCTGGACACTCTGGACAACTGGCCCGCCAAGGTGCGGTTGATGCAGGAGAACTGGATCGGCAATTCGCGCGGCCTGCAGTTCGGCTTTGAACGCACCGATGGCGGCGAGCCGATCACCGTTTACACGACTCGCCCCGATACGCTGCTGGGCGCTTCTTTTGTCGGTATCTCGCCCGACCACCCGATTGCCAAGCAGCTTGAGGCTGAAAACCCAGAAGTCGCTGAATTTGTTGCGGAATGCCGCAAGGGTGGCACCACGGAAGAAGCGATCGAAACCGCTGAGAAGCTGGGCTATGACACCGGCATCACCGTCAAACACCCGCTGGACCCGAATTGGGAGCTGCCGGTCTGGATCGCAAACTTCATCCTGATGGATTACGGCACCGGCGCGATCTTTGCCTGCCCTGCGCACGATCAGCGCGATCTGGATTTCTGCCGTAAGTACGGTTTGCCCGTGGTCGATACATTCTTTGCGCTGGATGACGACACTCCGGTCGACAAGATCGCCTTTGTCCCTCCGAAAACCGAGAAAGTTCGCTGGGTGAATCACTTCGCCGGTCTGACCGAGGCGACGGGCGACGAAGCCATCAATGCTACCGTTGATTTCGCAGAAAAGGCCGGTTGGGGCGAAGGCGTCACCAAATACCGTCTGCGCGATTGGGGTCTTTCGCGGCAACGCTATTGGGGGTGCCCGATTCCCGTTGTGCATTGCGATTCTTGCGGCGTGGTGCCCGAGAAGAAAGAGAACCTGCCGGTTCGCCTGCCCAACGATGTGACATTCGACAAACCGGGCAATCCGCTGGACCGTCACCCGACATGGCGCGACTGCACCTGCCCGTCCTGCGGAGCCCCCGCAAAGCGTGAAACCGACACGATGGACACGTTCGTCGATTCGTCCTGGTATTTCGCCCGCTTCACCGCTCCACGCGCCGAAACGCCCACCGATCTGGCCGAGGCCGAGTACTGGATGAATGTCGACCAGTATATCGGCGGGATCGAGCACGCGATTCTGCACCTGCTCTATTCCCGGTTCTTCGCGCGGGCGATGAACATCACCGGCCATCTGCCGAAAAAGGCTATCGAGCCGTTTGATGCGCTGTTCACCCAAGGCATGGTCACGCATGAAATCTATCAGACTCGCGATGCCAACGGCCGCCCGGTCTATCACCTGCCCGAGGATGTGACCGACGGTAAACTGGCTGATGGTACTGAGGTCGAGATCATCCCATCGGCCAAAATGTCGAAATCCAAGAAAAACGTGGTGGACCCGGTCAGCATCATCTCGGCCTTTGGTGCTGACACCGCGCGCTGGTTCGTCCTGTCCGATTCGCCGCCCGAGCGTGACGTGGAATGGACCGCATCAGGGGCAGAGGCCGCGTTCAAGCACCTGAGCCGCGTGCATCGGATCGCGTCGGAAATCGCGGAATCGGACGTTCCGGCCAATGGCGAAGACAAGGCTCTGCTGCGTGAGATGCACAAAGCCATCCATGATGTATCGGGTGGCGTTGAGTCCTTTGGCTTCAACGCGTCCATCGCCAAGCTCTATGCCTTCACCAACACGCTGGCCAAATCCAAGGCAGGCGCGGATGCAAAACGCCAGGCCGCCAAGACGCTGGCTCAGTTGATGTCACCGATGACCCCGCACCTGTCCGAGGAACTCTGGCAGTTGCTGGGCGGCGAGGGCTTGGTGGCCACGGCCCCTTGGCCCGTCGCGGATGAGGCGATGCTGGTTGATGACACCGTCACTCTGCCCATCCAGATCAACGGCAAGCGCCGCGCGGAAATCAGCGTGGCGAAGGATATGGATAAGGCAGAGGTTGAAAAAATCGCGCTCAGCACCGAAGCTGTCCAAAAGGCGCTGGATGGCAATGCGCCGAAAAAGGTGATTGTTGTGCCGGGCCGGATCGTGAATGTCGTTGTTTGATCGCAGAACCCTGTTGATGCTGCCACTGGCGCTTGCCGCCTGCGGCTTTGAACCGGTTTACGCCCCTGGCGGTTCCGGGTCGGCGCTGCACGGCAAGGTTCAGGTTTCCGCACCCAATACCGTAGAAAGCTATTTGCTAGTCCAAAATCTGGAACAACGCCTTGGTCGCAGTGCGGGTTCGGTCAAGAATTACGAACTGAACGTAAACGTGGTCACCGTGACGCGGCGCGCGGCGGTCCGGACGACCAACCAAACCGACAGATATACGATTGAAGGCCAGGCCAGATTTGCCCTTAAGTCGAACGAAACAGGTCAGGTTGTGACATCGGGAAATGTTTCGGACTTTGTCGGGTATTCGGCTGCGGGTTCGACAGTTTCGACGCTGGCGGATGAGCGTGACGCCACCGACAGGTTGATGGTGATTCTGTCCGATCAGATCGTGAACCGCCTCTATGCCACGCCGGGTCTGACCCAATGAAGCTAAGCCCACGCGAGGCTGAGGGGTATTTCGCCAAGCCAGACGCAGGCAAAACAGGCTTGTTGATTTATGGCTCGGATACGATGCGAGTGGCACTGAAGCGCCAGCAGGTTCTGGCCGCTTTGCTGGGGGCCAATGCCGAAGAAGAAATGCGTCTGACACGTATGGCAGGCGCGGATCTGCGCGAAGATCCCGCTATGTTGTTGGACGCGGTAAAAGCGGTGGGGTTCTTTCCGGGACCGCGTGCGGTTCTGGTCGAAGACGCCAGGGAAACCGTCGCGCCGACAATCCTTTCCGCGTTAGAGGATTGGCGCTCTGAAGATGCGCAGATCATTGTCACCGCCGGAGCGCTCAAAGCCAGCTCAAAGCTCCGCAAGGCGTTCGAGGCACACCCGGCCGCCTATGCAACCGGCATTTATGACGACCCACCTTCGCGGGGAGAGGTCGAGCGCATTCTAACTCAGGCCGGATTGAAGAACATCCCACGCGAATCGATGGCGGCGCTAACTGATCTGGCCCTTGCAATCAGCCCTGGCGATTTTGCTCAAACCGTTGATAAACTGTCGCTTTACAAGATTGGCGACAACACGGAACTGACCATTGAAGATGTTGAGGCCTGCGCACCACGCTCGACCGAGGCCGCTCTGGATGACGTCCTGAATGTTGTCGCCGAAGGTCGTGCCGGAGAGATCGGCCCACTGATCCGCAGGCTGCAATCGCAAGGCACCGAGGCCGTGGCCTTGTGTATTGGAGCGACCCGGCATTTTCGCACGCTATACGCTTGCGCGTCGGACCCGGGGGGGGCGGCGCAGGGTATCAACAAGATGCGTCCCCCGATTTACGGCAAGCGCCGGGACCGAATCGTTCGGCAAGCGCAAGGTTGGGGCGCGCACAAACTGCAGACCGCCTTGACGGTTCTGACCGATACTGACCTGACGCTTCGGTCCGCAGGGCAAAAGGCCCCGGCGATGGCCCTTGTTGAGCGGGCGCTGATCCGGCTTGCCATGCTCGCGCAGCCTCGTTAGCGCGCGCGCTCCAGCCAATTAGCGGCTCCGCGACCTGCCCAGCGCCCTGTCGCCAGACAAGCCGTCAACAGATACCCCCCTGTCGGCGCTTCCCAGTCCAGCATTTCCCCGGCGCAAAAAACGCCTGGCACTGACCGCAGCATGAGCCTGTCGTCCAGCGCCCCGAGCATGATACCTCCGGCCGTCGAAATCGCCTCATCCATCGGGCGCAAACCGGCGTGGTCAATGGGCAGACACTTGATTGCGCGTGCCAATTGATCGGTCGAACGGTCGCCGCTCGTCGCCATCTCATGAAACAAAGCGACCTTTTGCGGTGACAGGCGGAGCGTTTTCCGGAACCACTGCGACAGGGTGGTCTTGGGCTTTTTCGCCGACAGCCGGGTTTTCAAGACGGCTTCGTCCAGATCGGGAACCAGATCAACGAACAAATGCGCCCCTTCGCGCAATGCCGGGGTCAGCGAATACAGCCCACCACCTTCAATCCCCTTTGCCGAGATCGTGGCCTCGCCACGGCTCGTCATGTGTCCGGCCATCCAGCGCACCGACTTTAGCGCGGCCCCAAAATGTGGCTGCATATGATGGCTCCAATTCACGGACACGGCCGAGTTCGCAGGTTGAAAAGGCGCAAGCTCAACCCCTTTTGACGCCAACACCTGTGTCCAAAGACCGTCTGATCCCAGACGCGACCAGCTTGCGCCGCCCAGCGCCAATACCGTGACATCCGCTGAGGTATTTTGACGGCCTTGCGCAGTCTCAAACACAAGAGCCTCACCGTCCCATCCAACCCATTGCCAGCGCGTTTTGATCTGAACGCCTGCGCTATCGAGTCGACCAAGCCAAGCCCGCAACAGCGGTGATGCCTTCATCGCCGTTGGAAAGACCCGCCCCGTGGACCCGGTGAACAGCTCTTGCCCCAGATCACGCGCCCAAGCCTGAACATCGGCCGCGTTGAACTCTGCTATTATCGGGCGCAACCAGTTCGCAGCCGGGCCGTAGAACGACACAAGAGTGTCCAAGGGCTCGTCCTTTGTCAGGTTCAAGCCCGACTTGCCAGCCATAAGAAACTTGCGCGCGACCGAGGGCTTGGCCTCAGCCACCAGAACATCATGGCCCGCGACGGCCAGTTCTTCGGCCGCCATCAGGCCAGCGGGTCCGGCCCCGATCACAACTGCCTGTGCCATTTCTGTCCCCTTGCCTTCTGCAACGTCCAGCGCAACCCTGACCGCGCCATGTCGAACAGTGACCCTATCTGCCCGCTTTGCGACCGCCCGATCCCAGACGGGGACGGCAGCCTGCACCATCTGATCCCAAAACTCAAAGGGGGCAAGGGCGGGCCGACCGTTTTACTGCATGTAATTTGCCACAAAGAAATCCACGCAACCCTGACCGAGAGCCAGTTGGCGCGCGAGTTCAATACCGTAGAGGCTTTGCGCGCTCATCCAAGGCTAGAAAAATTCCTGAAATGGGTTCGCAAGCGCCCGCCGGGGTTTCGCTCGAAAGTTCCGGGTCGCAGGCGGGCGCGATAGTCAACCGGGCCAAACTCTGTCCCCGAACGCGTCATGTACCGGGGACGAAAGCCCGCTGACCTCCAGCCCGCGATAGTCCGGAGAGGGGGCGAAAGTTCCACCGGCAACGCGCTGAAACTCCAGCGTGGTATATGGCCTTTTCCAAAGCCATTCCCGGTTGTCGGCAGCCCACAAATCCCCATTCGGGGGCGTTTCATCCGTAAAGGCATAGAAATGCAGGTCAAACCCGTATTGCGCGACATCCTGCATCGACAACAGACGCATCCCCTGCCCACGGCAAAACGCATCCTCGGCGGCGATATCGCCCGTGCGCAATGTGATCTGACCAAGGCGTGCTTTTGCAAACGGGTTTGACGGATTGGCCGCATTGTCCGGGCGGTTGCCTTCAAAATCCCACTGCAACAGTTCAATCACGAACCCCTCGGGGTCTTTGAGATGGCACATGTAACCGATATCCAGAAATTGCTTCGGATCCGAAACCTCCACCCGCTTTTGGCGCAGGAAGGCCACAGCCAGATCCACATCCGGTACGGTTATTCCGATCTTCCAATATCGTTGCCCCTGATCGTGGCTGTATTTGCCGCCGCCCGGCATCATGACCACGTCGGCATCAGGGCCACCATAGCCCACACGCTGGCAGACGCCCTGAGCTTGGGCCGTCATGCCAAGAACATCGCGGTAAAATGTCGACAAGCGCTCCGGATCGGAAACGCGCAACCGAAGCCCGGACAACCTCATTCGCACAGCCTTGCGATACCCTGCGCAATCCCGGGATCGGCCTGCACACTGTCGGAAACCAATTCAAGCGCCGTTTGCATCAGCAGGTCGGGCTCAACAACGCGATCAACCAGCCCAAAGGAATACGCCTCGTCCGCAGTGATCTTTTGCCCTGCCATCAGAATCATCTTGGTGCGCGCCGGGCCTATCAATGCCGCCATACGCTTTGGGTCTGAGGGCTGCGGCAGAAAACCCAGTTTCATCACCGGGTAAAAGAACTTGGCCGATGGCACAGCGATGCGCAGATCGCAGGCCAGAACCATGCCGTTGGCACCGCCAGCCAGAGTGCCATTCAGCGCAGCAACCGTCAGACACGGCAAAGCAGCGATGGCGCCGGACAAACGCTCCCACAGGTCCGATGTCGCAAGGCCGGCGCGCGCTTCGTCCAGATCGGCACCGGCACTGAATACCTTGCCCGCACCAGTCAGGATCAGGGCACGCGCGTCGGTTGCGTTTTCGGCTATTTCGCACAGTTCGGTCAGCATGGCCCCGGTCAACGCATTGGCCTTGTCCGGGTTGTTGAGAGTGACGGTCCACAATCCGTCCGTCTTGGTCAGTTGGATCACGTCAGCCCTACCCTTTGCCGAATGTCTTCGCGCCTTAGCGAAATTTCAGTTCCCAAAAATTCATCCGCATCCTCTGAGCACATCCAAAGCAACGCGCGAGCGGGCCAGTCAGCCGGGATATGATTGCTCCAATCAAGCTGGCTTACGGCGTTGATGCCGCTTGCCTTGATGACACGCTGCATGTCGGTGGCGACGGTTCCCGGCGACAATCCCATCGCGCGGATGCCGTGAATGGCTTCTTCAAGATGCAGACACTCGGTCAGCATCTTCGCGCCTGCTTTCGAGGCGCAATAATGGCTCCACGCCTCGATAGGGTTTGACGCCGCGCCCGAGGATACGGTCAGCACCGTACCGCCACCGGCTGCCCGCATCACGGGCAGCGCTGCGCGCATGCCGTAAAAGACGCCCTTCAGGTTGATGTCAATCGCCGTGCTCCACGCCGCGACATCGGCGCTGGACATGTGAAAGATAGGGTCAATGACACCCGCATTCCCGATCAAAACGTCCAATCCGCCGAACCGGTCCACGCAATCGGCAACGGCTTGTTCCACCTGCGCAAAATCGCTTACGTCGCATTGCAGCGCCATTGCGTTTTCGCCCAGCGCCTCGGCCAAGGTTGCAATTTGATCGCGGCTGCGCGCGACCAGAGCGACGTTTGCCCCGGCTGCGGCAAAAACACGCCCTGCCTCGGCCCCGATGCCGCGGCTGGCCCCTGTAATCAGTACGGTTTTCCCTTGCATGTGAACCCTGTACCTCCGTTGTCTTGAGAATGTGTGAACCTCTACCGCGTGAACGGGGAAAGGGTCCACCCCTTGCCCCTTGACGCCCGACGCCGCAGACACGACCATGCCCGCAAGATTTATCAAGAAGGGTTCTATAATGTCCGTTTTTCTTCGCCGCAGCTGCGGCGCAGTATTTGCCTATGCCATCGTGACTCAGGGGGCGCTGGCCGATCTAACCGCGCAGGATGTCTGGGACGACTGGCAGTCCTACCTGACCCAGATGGGCTATACTGTTTCGGGTGAGCAATCCGTCAACGGCAGCGTGACCAGCGTCACTGACATGACCGTGTCGATGTCGCTGCCGGAAGAAGACGCAGCCTTTCAGATGCGTGTGCCAGAGATGATCCTGACCGAAAACGGCGACGGAACAGTCAGCATCGATTTCCCCGAAAGCTTCCCGATGACCGTATCGGGCGAAGGCGAAGGTGAAACTTTCTCGGCCGATATTCTTTACACCCATAACGGTCTTGAGATGGTCGTCTCAGGCTCGTCCGAGGATATGACCTATGACTATTCGGCGGCCTCTCTGGGCATCAAACTGGATGGAGTGAACGTCAACGGTGAGGAGATGCCCAGCGCTATCTTGGGCGCAGACATGGAAATGACGGACCTGACCGGCAGTTCACGGATGAAGGTTGGTGAAAATCGCGATGTCGATCAGACGTTCAAGGCGGGTGGGCTGTCCTATAGCCTGGCGTTCGACGATCCCGAAAGCGACGAAACGGCAAAGATCGACGGCAACCTACGCCAGCTTGATTTTGAAGGCACCAGCGTGATCCCGTCGGATTTTGACGTCGCGGATCCGCAAGCCTTTTACGATGCCGGGTTCGAGTTTTCCGGGCTGTTCACCTACGGCTCTGGCACAACCGCGATGGAGGGCACCAGCGATGGCGAGGCGTTCTCGATGGGCAGCGAGTCCGAGGGGGGCCGCTTTGCCGCAAGTTTTGACGCACAACGGCTGGCCTATGACGTTGAGCAAAACAGCGCAAAACTGGCGGTGACAACCGCAGACCTTCCTTTCCCGATCGAAATTGCGATGGCCAATGCCGGGCTGAAATTCGAGTTCCCCGTTCAGCAGTCCGAGGAAATCCAGCCCTTTGGATTTGCCATCAACATGACCGACTTCACCATGTCAGATGTCTTGTGGAGCATGTTCGATCCGGCAGGCGCCCTGCCGCGTGATCCGGCCACAATTTCGATTGATACCTCAGGCACAGCCAAGATCCTGACCAACTTTTTCGACCCCGAAGCCGTTGAATCGCTGGAATTCGCTGAAGAAGCACCGGGCGAGCTGCACTCTCTAAAGATCAACGAACTGCTGGTGTCGCTGGTTGGCGCAAAACTGACGGGCGAGGGGGATTTTTCCTTCGACAACAGCAACACCGAAGAGTTTGATGGCCTGCCCTCACCGTCGGGCGTCGCAAACCTGACGCTGACCGGGGCGAATGCGCTGATCGATACGCTGATCGGCATGGGTCTGCTGTCGGACAGCGACGCGATGGGCGCGCGGATGATGATGGGTCTGATGGCTGTACCCGGCGAAGAACCCGATACGCTGAACTCGAAAATCGAGTTCACGGAAGACGGCCAGATTCTGGCCAATGGTCAACGGATCAAGTGACCTTGCACGAGAGAGGGCCAACCGGCCTTCTCTCGAACCTAAAGTAAGGTTGCCAGATCAGGGTGGCGGGCTGCGACACAGGTCGAGCCGAACACCTTCTTCCGATATCTCTGGAAATGGGCAACGTTCGGCGGACCGCCCAGTTCAGCAAAACCTTGTTCGGAAGAATTTGCACCACTCTTTGATTTCCTGATCCACTGATACCCGGCTTCAGGTCTTGCGAGCAGCGCAGCGCAACGCTAGGTCCAATATATACAGACCGGAGACCCCATGACCCGAACACCTGAAGACATCAGCCACGTCTTGCTGGAAGCCGCTCGTAAAGCAGGGGCCGAAGCAGCCGATACCATCGTGCTTGACGGATCCTCTGTCTCGGTCGAGGTACGTGGCGGGGCGCTGGAGCATGCGGAACGGTCGGAAGGTACCGATTTGGGGCTGCGCGTTTTTCTCGGCCAGCGACAAGCGATCGTTTCAAGCTCGGACAGTCGCCCGGAAACCCTGACGGCCATGGCCGAACGCGCCGTTGCGATGGCGCGTGAAGCGCCCGATGATCCCTATGCTGGCTTGGCGCAATCTGACCAGCTTGCGGCCAATTGGGACACTGAGACGCTGGAACTTTTTGACCCTGCACCTGAACCTTCAGCCGAAGACCTGATGCAGGACGCGCTGGCGGCCGAGGCAGCCGCGCTTTCCGTTCAGGGCGTTACGCAAGTGTCTGACGCGGCCGCCTCATACGGGACGCATCGCGTCCATCTGGCTGCCACGAACGGCTTTTCCGGCGGTTATGTACGCAGCAGTCGATCCACATCCTGCGTTGCGATCTCGGGCGAAGGCACAGGGATGGAACGTGACTACGATGGCGACAGCCGCACCTTCCAGTCAGACCTGCGCAGTCCGGCAGATATCGGCCAGAGCGCCGGAGAACGCGCCGTGCAACAGGTCGGGGCGCGCCAACCCGCAACGGGGACATTTCCGGTTCTGTTTGACGAGCGTATTTCGTCGTCGCTGATTGGTCATCTTCTGGGGGCCAGCAACGGCTCGGCGATCGCACGCGGTGCATCCTGGTTGTCAGATTGCCTGGGTGAGCAGGTTCTGCCCGATCACCTGTCCCTGATCGAAGACCCGCATCGCCCGCGCATTTCAGGATCGCGCCCTTTCGATGCCGAAGGTCTGCCAACCCGCCGCAGGGCTATCGTTGAAAACGGTATTCTGACCGGTTGGACGCTTGACCTGTCCAGTGCGCGCAAGCTCGATATGGCGTCAACCGGGAACGCGGCGCGCGGCGTATCCGGCCCACCGTCCCCCAGCAACTGGAACCTGAGCCTGACACAAGGTGATCAAAGCCGGGCAGAGTTGCTGCGCGACATGGGCACAGGGCTGCTGGTGACCTCGATGATCGGATCAACGATCAACCCGAACACGGGCGACTACTCACGAGGTGCGTCCGGTTTCTGGGTCGAAAACGGCGAGATCGCCTATCCGGTCAATGAATGCACAATCGCAGGCAACCTGCGCGATATGCTCAAACGGATCATTCCGGCAAACGACGCGCGAACATACCTGTCCCGCGTTGTCCCGTCCCTGTTGATCGAAGGGATGACACTTGCCGGCAACTGACCTGCCCCTGCTCATCGACGCCGCGCTGGAGGCGGGAAAGATCGCCACCCGGTATACAGGAGGATCGGCGCGCCGGTGGGACAAGCCTGACGGCGCTGGCCCAGTGACCGAGGCCGATCTGGCCGTTAACGCGATGCTTGAACACACCTTGCCCGCGGCTCGACCTGACTATGGCTGGTTGAGCGAGGAAACCGAAGATTCGCAGGACCGGTTGAGCAAGTCTCGGGTGTTCATCATCGACCCTATCGACGGCACGCGCAGTTTTGCCGAAGGATCACGTACCTGGGCACATTCGCTGGCCATCGCAGACGAAGGCGAGGTGACGGCGGCCGTAATATACTTGCCTGTTCGCGACTTGCTGTACGCAGCCGCCAAGGGACAAGGCGCGACGCTGAACGGAACACCAATCCGGGTATCGGGCATCACCGATTTGAAGTCCGCCGAAATACTGGCTGCAAAACCCAATCTGGACGCGCGCCATTGGCTACAGGGCCAGCCCCCCGAGTTCCTGCGCAACTATCGGCCTTCGCTGGCCTACCGGATGGCCCTTGTCGCGCAAGGACGGTTCGACGGTATGCTGACCCTTCGTCCAAGTTGGGAATGGGACATCGCCGCCGGAGATCTGATCATACGCGAAGCGGGCGGGGTTTGCTCGGACAGATCGGGGCAACCTTTGCGGTTCAACAATGCGCACCCGCGCCTGAGCGGAGTGATTGCAGCAGGCGCGCCCATTCATGAAAAACTGTTCGGGCAGCTTGAACCGAACAGCTCGGGCATCGCTTCATGAGCAAGCCGCGCTCGATTAGCCTGGCCGCCTATCGCATCCTGTCGTGGGGTGTACCCAACGCGACCGGCCAACCCTATGTCCCTCGTCCGACGGGCGAGGTGATCTGGATTCACATCGGAACGCAGGAAAGGCAGCGGGCTGTTGTGGATTTTTGCCAGAGATTGCAGCAAGCCCGTCCGAACCTTTCGGTCGTGCTGACTGCCCCGCCAGAGGCCGACCTGACCCGATGGGATGCCTGTATGTATCCACTGATCACCCTGCCAAGCGAGCAGACAGGGGCTGCGCGTACGTTTCTGGATCATTGGCACCCCGATATCGGACTTTGGGTCGGCGGCGGCGTCATGCCGAACCTGATCACCCGCGCCTCAGAGCGAGAAATTCCCCTGATCCTGATCGAGGCAGAGGTCGATATCAAGGTCGCACGCGGCGGGCGGTGGCTGCCTGACATTACCCGATATACGCTGGACTGTTTCGACACCATCCTGGCGACTACTCCGGACGTGATACGGCACATACGCCGCCTGGGAGTTTCTTCCTCGAAGGTCGAAGTGTCACCGCCTTTGCATGTCAGCCCCAATCCACGCCCGTGGCCAGAAGACGAGCTGATCGAAATGACGCACGCTTTGTCCGGTCGCCCCGTCTGGCTGGCAGCCTGGATTCAGGACAAAGAGTTCATCTCGGTCCTCAGCGCCCATCGTCAGGCAATGCGGATGCTGCCGCGACTGGCGCTTGTGCTGCATGTGGCTGACATTTCAGAAGCTGATCCATTGCGTCAGCGCCTGGAATCCATGGACCTGCGTTGCGTCAACTGGGATGACGGGGGAACAATCGAGGATACGACCCAGGTCATTCTGTCATCAGAGCCCGAAGACCTGGGCCTTTGGCAGCGCGTTTCGGCTGTGACTTTCATGGGCAGCTCTCTGGAACGGGGCGCTGGCGGCCAAGACCCGCTGACCGCCACGGCGCTTGGGTCTGCCATCATTCACGGCCCGTTTGTGCATCGCCACCAGCAACTGTACGATCAACTAGACCGAGCGAGCGCGGCTCGCACCGTCAGAAGCGCCACCGAACTTGGTGACGCTGTCGTCGCGCTGCTGGCTCCTGACCGTGCGGCGGATATGGCTCTGGCGGGTTGGCAAATCGTAACCGAGGGAGCACCGCAGGCAGACCACCTAATCGACATCGTGCAGGACTGTCTGGATCAGCGGAGTTGAGATCATGCGAGCACCCGATTTCTGGAACACCGCACCCAATGAACTTTCCCTGCAGGCCCGCGTGCTGTCCCCGCTGGGGCGCATATACGCGGCGGCAACCGCGCGCCGGGTGGCCTCGGACTCTGGGCTGACACCGGGGGTGCCGGTCATTTGCGTCGGCAACCTGAATGCTGGCGGAACAGGGAAAACGCCAACAGTGATCTGGGTGATCGAACAGTTGCGCGACGCGTGGCACAAGGCACATGTCGTGACCCGAGGACATGGCGGATCACTAGACGGCCCGGTCCGCGTTGAACCCGGCAAACACACGGCCGCAGAGGTTGGTGACGAACCGCTGCTGCTTGCAGCTTTCGCAGATGTCTGGGTCGCCAAGGACCGCGCAGCGGGTGCGCGCGCCGCGGCAGCCGATGGTGCCACCGTTATCGTCCTTGACGACGGGTTTCAAAACCCTTCCGTGGCCAAGGATTTCTCGGTCGTTGTCGTGGACGCGGAAAAAGGGTTTGGAAACGGGCTATGCCTTCCGGCTGGCCCCTTGCGCGAACCCGTCGACGTTGGCCTGAAGCGCGCCGATCTTGTGCTGTCTCTTGGCGGTGCTGTCGCGCAGAAGCAATTCCGCGATCAATGGGGCGACCACTTGACCGTCCCGCACGCGACCGGCGCAGTCGAGCCATTGCAAACCGGGATGGATTGGAGTGACACGCCCGTTCTGGCCTTTGCTGGCATCGGCCACCCCGAGAAGTTTTTCGCAACACTTCGCCAGCAGGGGGCTACGCTTTTGCGTGCCGAGGCACTGGACGACCACCAGCCATTGACCCCTGCGCTGATGACACGGCTTGAGAATGAAGCACGCGCTCTTGGCGCTCAGATGGTGACAACCGAGAAAGACGCAGTGCGCTTGCCTGCCGCATTTCGCAGCAAGGTGATTACCCTTCCCGTCCGGCTGGCAATCAACGAAGGCGACAAGGTCAAACAGATGCTGCTTGAAGTCGCGCCGACGCCCTGAACAGCGACCGGCCCTCGCGGACCGGTCGCGCTTGCGTTAGCTGCCCAGCTCGTCTTCGATGATCTTTTTGAAATCATCGTAAGACATGTTGTCGATCTTCTTGCCGTTCACAAGGAAAGACGGAGTGGCCTGAATCCCGTCGCGCTCGGCGTTTTCTTGATACCATGCGACCAGCGTCTGAGCGCGGGTGCCGTCCTGAAGGCAAGCCTCAAGCTGGTTTTTCCCGATACCGGCCAGACGGCCGATCTTGCGCAGCTCGTCCACAATTTCGGTCGGGCCACCGGCGCGAGTCCATTCGGACTGGCCGTCATAGATCAGGTCAGAAATGGCAAAGAACTTCTCGGGCCCACCGCAGCGCGCCACCATCGATGCCCACAGGCCGTAGCGGTCGAAATACACCTCGCGGTAGATGAACTTGACCTTGCCGGTGTCGATAAAGTCCTTCTTGAGCTGCTTATACGGCCCTTTGTGGAAGCTTGCGCAATGCGGGCAGGTATAGGACGCATATTCGATAACCTCGACCGGTGCGTCGTTCGCCCCTTGCACCATCTCAACGATGGTCGAGGTGTCCAGATCAGCCTCTTGCGCTTCGGCGCCGCTGATCAGAGGGTTGGCGGATTGGGAATTCGACAGCGACAGCCAATAGCCGCCAGCGGCTATGGCGACAGCCGCGCAGATTCCGGTTGCAATACGGCTCATTCAACAGCCCTTTCTCAACGTTTTTGCTTGGTTAATACGTTACGGCCCAGACGTTCAAGGGCTGCACGCAGATCGCCATCATGCACGTCCTGCGCTGCCCGGTCCGCCTCGGCCGCAATCTCTGGTTCGATCTTGGGTTTCGGCGCTTTCGGCTTGTGGTCGAAACTGGCCTGCCCCTCGGCAAATCCTATCGGAGCGGTTTGCGTGATGCGCACCCGGCTGATTGCGTTATAGCCGTAGACGGCGTTCACCTTACCGCGCAACTGTTCCTTCTGCATTTCCAGCATCGGAGCCTGCGGTCCGGTGGTCAGCACGGTCAGCGTAGCCCCCATCCCGCCCTTTCCGTAGCCCACATTCACGGGCCGCGCGATGGCAGCCATGTCCTGCCCCACAATTTCAGCCCAATGAGTCAAAAGGCGCGTTACGGCGAAACCCCGGCTTTCACCGGCGTGCCTGATCTGGTCGTTCAGCAATGTCGCGGTGCGTTTGAACCCGCGGGTCGAAGAACGTCTGCGTTGCATCTGGTTTCCAACTCCTGCGCCGCTATTGTAAAGGGCAGGACACTGGGCGCCAGCGAAACCCGACACGGAGATACATAAAACTTGCGTGACTCTGCCGATTTGAACGTAAGCGAGGAATTGCTGGCCTGGTATGACCGCCATGCGCGGGAAATGCCGTGGCGGGTTGGACCGGCGGACCGGGCCGCCGGGGTGCTGCCCGATCCCTATCGCGTCTGGCTGTCCGAAGTGATGTTGCAGCAAACCACGGTTGCCGCCGTGCGCGACTATTTCCTGCGCTTCACCACCCGCTGGCCATCGGTACAGGCGCTGGCATCAGCGCCCGACGATCAAGTCATGGGTGAGTGGGCCGGGCTGGGCTACTATGCGCGCGCCCGCAACCTGCTTAAATGCGCGCGCGTGGTGACAGATGAATACGATGGAACATTCCCGAACACCTATGACGCCCTGCTGAAACTGCACGGTATTGGCCCCTATACCGCTGCTGCGATCTCAGCGATTGCATTTGACCGACCCGAAACTGTGCTTGACGGGAATGTCGAGCGCGTCATGTCCCGCCTTTACGATATTCACGATCCCCTGCCGGGCTCAAAACCGGTATTGAAAGAACATGCCGCCTTGCTGACTCCCAACAGCAGGCCCGGCGACTATGCGCAGGCGGTGATGGATCTGGGGGCAACCATCTGCACGCCAAAGTCCCCGGCCTGCGGTATTTGCCCTTTGCGCGATCCCTGCCTTGCACGCATGGCCGGAACTCAGGCTGATCTGCCTCGCAAGACAGCAAAGAAACCAAAGCCAACGCGATACGGGCATATCTATATTGCACAGGCAGCGAATGGCGATCTGCTGATGGAACGGCGACCGGACAAAGGCCTGTTGGGTGGCATGCTAGGCTGGCCGGGCTCGGAATGGACCGACGCGCCTGAGAGTTCCCCTCCGTTTCCAGCGGAATGGCAGCAGCTATCGGGCGAGGTGCGACACACGTTCACTCATTTCCATCTGATCCTGCGGGTCTGGACCGCCCCCCTTCCCCAAGGATTGCTTCCGAATGACCTGCTTGTCGTGGGAAAACACAGGTTTCAACCCAGCGATCTGCCGACCGTCATGCGCAAGGCGTACGACCTCTGGCGCGAACGGTAACCCATTGTGCGGAATATCGGACTAGGACTAATCTTGGCGCAATCGTTCGGAGCCACTCGATGACCGCAGCAGAAACCCCCAGCCACTGGCAATCCGCCCTCCCGTTCTGGGTGTCTTTCCTGCTGATCCCGCTGATCTGGATCACCGCATTTGCGGGCGGGTGGTGGGTTTTGCTGGTGCCGCTGTCGACCTGGTGGACCTTTGCACTACTGGACCGGCTGACAGGTCTGGAGTTGAGCAACGCGGATCCTGACACCCCTGACACTACATTGCAGTGGTACATCCTGTTGACCAAGGCGTGGGTTCCGGCGCAGTTCCTGACGCTCTATGGCCTTATTTGGTACGCAACACACACAGATCACCTGTCATCACTGGCAAAAATAGGCCTGTTATTTGGCATGGGGGTCCTTTCAGGCACGATCGGTATCAACTACAGCCACGAATTGATGCACCAGAAAGGGCGACTGGAACGCTGGCTGGGCGATATCCTCTTGGCGATGGTGCTGTATTCGCATTTCCGGTCCGAACACCTGCTGGTCCATCACCGGTTTGTCGGCACCCCCCGAGACCCCGTGACCGCGCGCTATAACGAAGGATTTCACCGGTTCTACCCCCGCGTTCTGCGCCAATGCCTAGTGTCGGCGTTTCGCGCCGAAAAGGACAAGCTGGCTCGTAAGGACCGCCGCTGGACCGACCTCGCCAATCCCTTCTGGCGGTATTGGACCTTGCAGGGCGGCATGCTGTTGTTGGCATTTCTGATTGGCGGCTGGTCCGGCTTGGCCCTATTCCTGATTCAGGCAGGTGTCGCCATCTGGCAGCTCGAGCTGGTCAACTATGTTGAACACTATGGGCTGACCCGCAAACATCTGGGCGATGGGAAATACGAACACGTTCTGCCGCGCCATTCGTGGAACGCATCACATAAGGCGTCAAACTGGCTGCTGATCAACCTGCAAAGGCACTCGGACCACCACTACAAACCCAACCGCCGGTTCCCGCTGTTGCAGCACCACTCGGAAGACACCGCGCCGCAACTTCCATTTGGCTATCCGGTGATGACGGTCGCCGCGATGGTGCCCCCACTTTGGCGCCGAGTCATGAACCCGCGCGTTCGGGCCTGGCGACGGCAATACTATCCCGAAATCACCGATTGGGCGCCCTACAACGCGTCGCGCAACCCTTTGCCAAGAACCTGACCGCAGCGCGCATCAGCGCGCTGCCCGGCCCAACGAATTTAATTGCATCTTGGATGCACGTAAATTCGGCGGGAGACCGACCCTAAAGCACCCAAACATCCATGGGCTTCTCGACGCCGCGCACAACCTGGTTCTCGCGTTTGGCAAAACCTCGCATCAGGTCCGGCAGGTTTTGGCCTTCTTCGGTCAGCTTCGCGCGCACCTCGTCGCTCAGCACGGCGCGCGCACTGTACTCGCGGGTCAATGCCTCCAGCTTGGCCGCTACGTTGACTGCATCGCCGATGACGGCGAACTCCAGCCTGTTTGCGCCGATGTCGCCCAGAACGACCGATCCATAATGAACACCGATGCCCACTTGAATCTCGGGCTCGCCCTGACGTTTCCGTTCCACGTTCCAACGGTCGACCACATGCACCATGTCCCGAGCGCAGGCCACGGCGTTTGTGGCGTCCAACGGGGTTGGAACCGGAGTACCGAACGTGGCCATCAACCCGTCGCCCAGATACTTGTCCAACGTCCCATGATGCCGAAAAACCTCGGTCTCCATACGGGCGTGAAAACCGCGCAGAACCTCGATCACCTCATAGGGGTCGCGCCCGGCGGCGTATTTGGTAAATCCGACAATATCGATGAACAGAACCGCAATGTTTTCCTTGCGCACCTGTTTGAGAGGTTCGTCATTCTGGCTTAGCTGATCGACCACATTCGGCGAGAAATACCGGGACAGGTTTGCGCGCTCACGCTCCAGCCCGGCATTGGTCAACAGCAGTTGATTGAGCCGCCGCATCGAAACCCCAAGCGTCACGGCGACCATCACAAACACGACCACCTGCTGAATCCGCTGCGATGGCATAAAGCTGTTGGGATCAAGCAGCTCAGCAACGTCTGGGTAGCCTGACAAAGCCTGCGCGACACGCTCGCTTATGCCCGGAATCGGGGTCGAGACCCACCACGCAATCAGCCAGCCCGCCGTCCACACCAATGCTGTCCACGATCCGATCGCGACGACCGTGCGCCATGAATAGGCCAACGTTCCCGCAGCCAGAATGATGAAGAAATACTGAAAGTTGTCGAATCGGTACTGCATGGCCAACGGCCGCACATCATCGCTAAAGGGGTTGGGCACGATCATGCCCAGCGTCATGATCAGAAGGTCCACAAAGATCAGCAGAAGTTCGGTGCGCGATTGCCCAACCTGACCGGCCTTGCGGATCAGCCACCCATTTGCGCAGATCAAAAGCAGAATGAAGTGATACCACAGCACTTCCCATTGCGGGTTCAGGAAGATCAACAAAATGCCCGTCAGACCCATCGCGATCCAGCGGGCTCTGACAGCCAGAACAAGCCCCTCGCGCTTGTGCTTCTCAAGCGCGGCTTCGGTGTATTTATTGTCCATATCGTAGCTGTCAGGGCGCGTTACGAAAAACCGTCCAAAGCGCGATTCACTGGCTGTGGTGTCCGACATTGCTGAGACTCCTTCGGTGCGCTGCAAGCTGTTAAAGGCTCATATCGGAACTGGAAAGGGAAGAAAACAAAAGACCCCGCCGGGATCGGCGGGGCAAGGCTTAGTGCCTTGTGTCAGGCCACAGGCACCGGCGGTATTCGTGAAATCAGTTATGCATCTCCGACCGAATCTGCTGACGCAGCACGTCGATCGGTACGGTCTTGCCGTCGCGCTTGAAGCACCAATAGGTCCAGCCGTTGCAAGACGGCGCATTCTCAAGCTGCGCCCCGACCTGATGGATCGAGCCCTTAACGTTGTTGCCCACCAGCGTGCCATCGGCGCGAACCTTGGCCTTGTGACGCTGGTTCATGGAATACAGCTCCTCACCCGGGCGCAGCATGCCGCGTTCAACCAGCTGGCCAAACGGCACGCGCGGCTCGGCGCGTTTGCTGGCGCTGACTTCCAGCGCCTCACGGTCGAATTTACGAACCTTGGCAATGCGTTTCTCGGCCACCTTGCGATAGCTTTCCTCGCGCTCGATCCCGATAAACTCACGTCCCAGCATCTTGGCGACGGCCCCGGTCGTGCCGGTACCAAAGAACGGATCCAACACCACATCACCAGGGTTGGTCGAGCCGATCAGAACCCGATGCAACAGCGATTCCGGCTTCTGCGTCGGATGCGCCTTGTCGCCGTTCTCGTCCTTCAGACGCTCATGCCCGGTGCAGATCGGCAGCACCCAATCGCTGCGCATCTGCACACCTTCGTTCAGCGCCTTCAGCGCCTCATAATTGAACGTGTATTTCGCGCCTTCGCGTTTACTGGCCCAGATCATCGTCTCATGCGCATTGGTGAACCGCTTGCCGCGGAAATTCGGCATCGGGTTCGACTTGCGCCACACCACGTCGTTCAAAATCCAGTATCCCGCGTCCTGCAGGGCCGAGCCCACACGGAAGATATTGTGATACGACCCAATCACCCAGATCGCGCCATTGGGTTTCAACAAACGATGCGCCGCCTTCAGCCAGTCGCGGGTGAACTGGTCATAGGCCGCAAAGCTGGAAAACTGATCCCAGTGGTCATCAACCGCATCCACCTGAGAGTTGTCAGGGCGATGCAACTGACCTTTCAGCTGCAAATTATAGGGCGGATCCGCAAAGATCAGGTCAACCGACGCCTCGGGCAGACTGTTCATCACATCGATGCAGCCCCCGGATAGAATCGTGTTTAAAGGGAGCGCTTTTGCGCCCTTTTTGGTGATTATTGTCATTTTACTGCCTCAAGTATCCACGGCGCTTTTGCGCTCATTTGGTTGAGACCAGGATGAGTCAAAGTCGATTCGCCGTCAATTTCTTTTTTGAATCAGCAGCTTACAATTTACCCTTGATACAAGATATTGTGTACGGGTTTGAACGAACGTCTATGGTGTGGGGTCACACCAAGATTTTGCAGCGCGTCCCTGTGTTGTTTTGACGGATAACCAGCGTTTGTCTCCCACCCATAGCCGGGATGCTGTTGCGCCAAATCCACCATCACCTGATCACGCCAGTTTTTCGCAATGATAGATGCGGCTGCAATCGACACCGAGTGCGCGTCGCCTTTGACAACGGCCTGAGAGGGGATCGTCAGCCCACGCGGAATCAAGTTTCCGTCAATCAAAAGATAGTCCGGCGGCGGGTCCAGCGCGGCCACCGCCCGCTCCATCGCAAGATGCGAGGCACGCAAGATGTTGTGCTCGTCGATCTCTGCGACCGTTGCCTCGGCTAATGCGAACTCTGTCCGCGCACGTATTTCAGCATCCAGACCGGCACGACGTTTCGCGGTCAGTTTCTTTGAATCGTTCAGCCCGTCGGGGATGTCATCGGCGCTCAGTATCACGGCAGCCGCTACGACAGGGCCTGCCAATGGTCCACGGCCAACCTCGTCCACGCCCGCGATCCGCGTGTAGCCCTGCGCAACGGCGGCCTTTTCCAGTTCGTAATCAGGTTTCGTCATGCCTTGGAAAGACCGCGTTTCAAGCCCAACCGCAAGTAAAAAGGAAGGGGCAGACTGCGCTGCCCCCTCCCCACGGCGCTTCTGTGACGCCGCTCCTGCTCGAAACCGATTACCGGTAAACCACGCGGTATCCTTTTTGGCGCAGGCAGGCAGGCTCATAGGCACGTTTGACCTTTTTGCCGTTCCAGAAACCGACCTTGCACTCTTGCGGCAGGCTATTGGCGTGTTTGTAGTGCTTGCTCAGACAGTTCGGACCAAGCAGGGGCCGCTTCGTTGAATATTTCTCGTAGGTCCGCAGGCATTTTTGCGGCAGGTCATACTTCGCAACCCGGCGCGGCAGGGGACGCACCGGGTAGTGCGGTTTGTTTGGGTTGGCATGGTAAACCGGCGGTTGGGTGCGGCTGACCCGCGCTTGGCTTTTCTCTTTGTTGTAATAGTGAACACCTGCGCCGATCAGCGCGATGGCGGCCAGACCTCCGAGGATGTCCCTCGCGTCCGCGGCCCGAGCCTGAGAGACCGAGACGCCGGTGATGGCAATAGCAGTGGCAACGATAAGCGCGATGAATTTCCGGTGCATAATGCTTGTCCTTTTTCGAGTACAACGACGATCCGACGCAGCGGTCGAATTCCTTGCATCAAACTTGGGGGCACCCCTGGAAGACACGCAATAACGGGCGGATGATATCGAATATCAATGCCCGAGACGCCCTTGCGTTATTGAATATCTGGGCGACCCATGCGCAGGATGCAGCCTATGAAACAGATCCTCCCTTCTCTGGCTGTCTTGGCCCTGTTATCGGTCGGCACTGCTGCATCTGCGGCTGATTGCTATGCCGACTACAAAGCCAAGCAGGACAATCCACTGCGCCTGCATTACGGCGTCATGCAGGTTTCGGCCTGTGATAAAGGCAAGGCAAAGAAAGAGGTCTCGCAGCGCCTGCGCGGGTCAGGCTGGACCTTGCTGAACGTGATATCGGTGTTTGGGCCGGATGGGTTGGACAAAAGGAAGGCCAATGCCGGAAAATTCTATCTCCGTTACTGAGGCCCGGCGATCAGGTGCAAGACTGGTTGGCGCAGGTATCGCGGCCATCGTTCTGATTCTGATAACGGCGGCAGTTTTCCTGTTCTGGACACTCCCCGATGCCAACGCATTTAACGCGCGCGTGGAACGTCTGTTTATCGAAAGCGACCTGACCTCGCAGGCCGAGATTCGCCTGCTGGAAATCCTCGCGCAATCCGGGACGGCCTTTGCAGATACGCTGTCCAGTTACAGAATGGTCATTTTTGTGCTGCTGGTGTTTGCCACTGCCATGCTGGTCACCGCCCTGGTATTTCTGGTTATGCTCGTCCTGCTGAACCGTCGGATGGCCCAGATTGAAAGGACCGGCATTCAGGTCACGTCTTTGCTGATCAGCCGCGAAGAAAACACGGTCTATCTGAACAACATGGACTTCAAGCTGACACCCGCCGCGATGGAGACGTTGGCCGTTCTGGCCGAGTCCAGATTGGACGATGAAATGCTGTCCGGCGCGCAGATCGAGGCCGTTATTTCCGGCAAAGACGCCTCTGATTGCGAAGAAGCCGCCGGTGCCACGCGGATCAAAAGGCTGCGCGATGCTCTGGGCAACCAGATGGTCAGTGAGTTGCTGGTCAAGAACATCGCCAAAAAAGGGTATATGCTTTCCATCGAGAAGGACGTGATTCAGATGGTCTGAGCACGCCCGGACGCACACCAGTTGTTTGGAAATCTGTTGACCCAGCCCCTTGGAAATTCGGGATTGAAAGCCCATCCTTAAGGAACCCGCGCCAGGGAGGTTGATCATGAACGTCCACGCCACACCTCAATCAGCAGGTTATCGAATCTCGACAGAACAGTTAGACGGCCCGATCGCAATATACCGGGGCGATATTCTGCTGGCCAAAAGCTCCAACGCCAAGGTTATGTACGAGACCCGGCTGCCGCCAACAATTTACATCCCCCGCGAAGACGTATGCGTGGATCTGGGTGACGAAACCGACTTGCAGACCTTTTGCCCCTTCAAAGGGACCGCGACCTATCATGATGTCGTCCTGAACGGTGAGCGTCTGGCAAACAGTGTCTGGGCCTATGAAGAGGCGTTGCCCGAAAGCAAATCAATTCAAGGCCACATAGGGTTCATGCCCGCTGCTTATGACCGAATTGACCTGGGGCAAAACCGACTCAGGGCACCCGAAGACGGTAACATCAGTGGGCCTTTGATTGATTGGCTAATGCGTGGCGCGTCCGAGATCGCGACCTCCGAAGACTTCACCAAGGCGCTGGCCGAGAAAATGCTGGAACATGGAATCGCGATCCAGCGCCTCAGCATTCTGGTCTGGTCGCTGCACCCTCTGATCGCGGGTAAACACTATATCTGGGAAAAGGGCGTGGACGAAATCTCGACCAACGTGCCCACCTATGAGATTCACGACCACCCGGCCTATATCAACAGCCCCCTCCGGCATGTGTCGAACGGGCTGGGCGGCGTTCGCCAGCGCCTGAACGACGACAACCCTCAGAACAGCTTTCCCATCATGGAAGATTTGCGAGCCAAGGGCGCAACGGACTATGTCGCAATGCCTTTGCCGTTTTCCGATGGCCGCACCAATGTGCTGACTTTGACCTGCGATCATCCCGACGGCTTCACCACCGAAAATCTTGGATTAGTGTTCGAGTGTTCATCGGTGATTGCCCGATTTTATGAAGTTTTCATGCAGCGTGAGAACGCGCAGGTCTTGCTTGAAACCTACGTTGGAAAGCGTTCGGGCGCACGCGTGCTGGGCGGTGAAATTCGACGCGGTGACGGGGATGAGATCGACGCGGCGATCATGTTCTGCGACTTGCGCAACTCGACCAACCTGGAAGAAAGGCTGGGCCGGGCAGAGTATATTGGACTGTTGAACGAGTTCTTTGAAACCGTGTCGGGCATCGTTCACGAAAACGGTGGCGAAGTTCTCAAGTTCATCGGCGATGCGGTACTGGCTGTTTTCCCGGAAGGCGACGATTCAATTACGGCCCGCATTAACGCGCAGCGCACAGCCGTCGAAATCGTGGAAAAGCTGGGCGAGCTGCGTCGGTCAGGTTCCGACGAGCACTGTGATTGCTCTATCGGAGTCGCCTATGGGCGCGTAACATACGGCAACGTCGGCTCGCGTGAGCGGCTGGATTTCACCGTAATTGGACGTGCTGCAAATATCGCGGCGCGGCTGGGGGAATACGGAAAGACAGTCAACCACAGGATTGTCGTATCATCCGACATCGTTCCGGCCTGCGTTGACGCAGTACCGCTAGGGGACATAAGACTTCATAATGTTTCTCAGCCTGTCGCGTCCTTTGCTCTGCAAACTTCTGCGGATGGTGCACTGAATTCCTGACGCGCCGTGCTTTGACGCCGCTTTCCTTGGCTGGGGTTCGGGATTCTACGCCCCTAGCAGGATCAATGCAGTCTGGGCGGGCGAAATCGTGCTTTGAAGCTGCGCGATCTGACTGCGTGCAAGGTATTGATCGGTCAATCGATTGACTGCCGTTTCCTCTGAAAACTGCGATAAGTCGTCCGTGCCTGTTAGCCCTGCCAACCTATCCTTGAACACCTCAAGCTGCTTATCAATGTCCAACTGGGCAAAACTCGAAGGAAGGCCAAGTGCCGTTTCCATCATGTTCCGCAAGGGTGGAAGGCTCATCAAATCGAACCACTTGGTGTCAGCGCCACTATCCTGAACCGCCAGATCCGCCAACGCGTGCTGAGCGTAAAGCGCGATTCGCATTGTCTCGTCGCTTTGTCCCACGGCGACTTCAAACCGCGAGACCACATTGTCCTTTGCGATATCTTCCATAAAGGTGAGTAAACCCGTTTTGCGAATTTCACCTGGCTCCAAGCCAAATGCCTCGGACAATTCGCGGTATCTTTTGTCGGACAAGCGGTTTGACAACGCATCCTCGGCGGATGTGCCGTCAGACAGCACCTTTTGAATGAAGTAGCGATTGTTGATGTCGCCTTCCAAGCCGAAAGCACCCAGCGCCACCTGCAGCAAGCGGCGATCAGAAACCAAATCTTCAGCGGTCTGCACTTTCTGGATGTTGTCCAGAAAATATCTGGTTTCCCTTTCGTTCACGGTGGCGGAAGAAAAGCTATCCAACTGCGCGTCATAGGTGCGCTGAAGAAACCTCCACCCGACAAGGCCGCCTGACGGTACAACGGGCTGGAATGTCATTGCTGAAAGGCCATCAGCCGCTCCTCTCTCGGCAAAAGAGCACGAAGGGATTTGAGGCACTTGTAATACTGCTCGGCCAGAAGTGCGTCTGTAGCTTCAGCAAGCACCTTCCGGCTATCTGTGTCCGTGAAGACCTGACTCAACTCCTCGACCCGGCGCAGCAATTGCTGCCGCGCCTGATCGGGCTCCATATCTCCGGATAGCACGAGTTGAGCTGCATAGCAGACGCGGCGGACGGGCGTGTTCACTTCGTCCGGATGTATGGCGTCGCGAAGACGCAAAACATTCGCTTGGGGCGTCATGATCGAAAAGCGGCTGCGCCGGTCCCCGTTTTCCAGAACAACGCCATTGATCAACACCCGCTCTTTTGGGGCAAGTTTCAAAACCAAACCACCCATCAGGTTGCCCCCATTTGCCGCAGTCCGCGAAGGACGGCCATATTGATCTCCAACAAGGGTTCGACGGTCGCTTTGTTGCCCAGAACCTGGCTGCTGTGCTGTTCCGTAAACTCGGCCAGATAAAATATCCGAGCGCGCAAGTCGTTGGGCAAAGCATTGTCGGAATCCGTGACGCCATTTGCCAGAACAGACCACAGTCGCCGATTTTCATGCAGCGCATGCACAAACCCGCCAAAGTCGGATTTCTGTCGGGCAGCCGCGGCCTTGAGGCGACGCGTGATTTTCGAGATGGCCTCATACTCGGTATCACGCGGTGTACGCGTTGGTGCGGCCATCTGAGCATAGGCGCGGTGCGCCAAGGTTTGCGGTGTCACTTGAAGTCCTTCCAATAATCCGGCTTTTGGCAATCAGAGCCGGGGCGCGCTTCCACGCCCCGACCAGGTTCCTGAGATTAGCGGAACAACGACAGGATCGACTGCGGAGCCTGGTTCGCAATCGACAACGACTGCGTGGCAAGCTGCTGCTAAACCTGCAGAGCCTGAAGGCGCGCCGACGTCTCTTCCATGTCAGCATCCACCAAAGAACCGATACCGGATTTAAACGAGTCCGCCAGGTTCGAGATAAACTCTTTCTGGGTTTCGATCCGGCCCTGCGACGACCCGAAAGCTGCCGATGCGTCAATCGATGTATCAATCAGTGCCTCGACCGAAGCCAGCGCAGCCGTCGCTCCTGCGCCGGTCGAAACGTCGATACCCGTCAGCGCACCCAGTCCGCCCGAGCCAGCGTTCACAAACTGAGCTGAAAACGAGAGGTCCTCACCGGTGCCATTTGTCACCGACAGCGTTCCGGCTGTACCAGAGTCGTAATCAACAGTCAGACCGGTAATTCCCAACTCTTCGATTTTTGCCTTCAGGCCCACAGCCACAAGATCACCTGTAGTGGTAGCAGCAGCGTCAGCGGTAGACACAGTGTAAGAGACGACCTGATCGTCGATAGCTACGATAACCTTGTCACCCGCCGCGAACGTGCCGCTGGATTCATCGGTCACCAGAGCTGTCGCCGAGGTTGTGCCATTGTCGATAGTGGCACCAACCCTGTCATTGCCGGCCGACGCGCCGGTCGAGCCGTCAAACCCCTGCACCGCGGCGTAACCACCTGTGGACAGGTTCTGACCCGACACGCTGATCGACGACGGGGTGACGGCCCCGGTGCTGTCTCGATCCAGCGACGCCAGGATCGAAGCAGAACCCGTCGACCCATCCACCAGGTTCAGCCCATTGAACTGAGCCGCGCTGACAACAGAGGCGATTTGATCCTTCAACGCAGTGACGTCGTCATTGATTTTGCCGCGATCGACGTTGTCTTCTTGGGCAGCGACAATCTTGCCTTTCATCTGGGTCAGAAGATCGGTCACGGTTTCCGACGCGTTCCGGGCGACGGCAACGGTCGATTCACCCAGCGCCAGACTGTCCTTGATTGCGTTGAAGCCTTTGACATCCGACTCCATGACTTTGGAGATCGCCCAAACCGCCGAATTATCCTTGGCGGTCGCAACGTCCTTGCCGGTCGAGATCGCGTTCTGGGTCTGCGCCAGGTTCTTGTTGACCGATTTCAGGGTTTGCAGCGCAACCATTGCGCCATTGTTGGTCAGAATGCTGGACATAGCTTTCTTCCTTTTTCCGTTCGGGCCCTTTGTGCCCATGCTGACCCCGCACCACCTGCGGGCTTTGACGTCGTTCTGATCGGTGCGATCCGCCCTCCGGCCGTTCGCGCCACCTGTTGTTTCAGGTGCCCGGCCACCTTTGCAGTTGATCCCCTAATGGAATCCTAAAGCCCAACCTTCGGAAAATTCGGATTTGAATCAAATCGGTCGCTAGGCCCGCTTCTCCAGCTTCGCGTGGCCACGCACTGCAAACCCGCTGCGCCGCCCGTCCGCCCCGTAGGTGCTGAACTCACTTCGCACGCGCCGCATCTCGGCCATGCGGTCCGCGACAGCCCGAATCCCACTTGCTGCACTATTGAGAAGCGCCTGGTTCCTTTCGACTTTCTTCTGGAGTCGAATCAATTCGTCACTTTCCCGAACCTCAAGGTCCGCAATCGCGCCGATCAGCTTTTCCTTTTCCGGCATCATGTGGCCCAATTGATCCAGGTCGCCCTGTACAAGCGCATTTCTTTCCAGGTCCAGAACTTCCTCAAGAGACCGAAGCAGATCCGGTTCAGATTTGGTCGGCATCGGTTCTCTCCATCATCGACTTGAACAGAATTTCTGAAAGGCCAACGCCACCGGATTCTGCCAGTTGGCGCGCCTGATGCTGGACCAGAAATGAAGAAAACTGATCTTCGCCGGCACCACCACCGAAGGATTCGCGAACCTCTCCCAACCCAGCGGACTTCAGCATTTCGGCGAGAAACGTCGCCTCAAGCTCGACCGAGGCGGAGCGTAACTTAGTGGATACCGAATGAGGGGTCGTATGAAGAGCGGGTGCTGTTGTTTCCATTGAATTCTCCGAAATTTACTCCGAACTTTCTCGATCAAAGGCGAAAGCGGTTAATATAAACGTAACCTCCTGCAGGCAGATTTCGGCACACACAACCGGAGACGGAGCAAAATGCCCAACCCTCTTTTGACTGTGCTGCCAGCCTCAAACGCACCTGCGAAACCCAATTCGGAGTCCAAGACCCCGCCGCAACACACTGCGGTAGAGTCGTTTGAGTTGGTTCTGGAAGATCACGTCAATTTGCAAACTAAAGATGTAAACGTGCCAGTTGCGGCAGAGCGCGTACCAGACAGCAATCCGACCGACGCCACCGAAGAACCCGATCTCGTTGATCCTTCTGTAGCTATGGCGCCGTCACTACCAGACGAAATACGTCAGGCTGCAAAACCGGCGCAGGGCCTTGGCCCAACCGATCTTTCCAGCCCATTTCCTTCCAACGCTGCGACTCGCCCGGAAATGACAGCGCGCCCAGATGGTGCGCCGGTTAGAACCCCCGATACTCAAACTCTGGCACATCACGAAACGCCAGCGACCTTTCGATCCGTCACCTCAAGCGAGGTAGATCGTTCTGCAAAAAATCTGGTGGAGGTCAAACAAGGGGCTGCAACCGCACAGGCGGTATTGTCCTCGCCCGAGCGTAAAACGTCCGAGCTGCCGATCCCACCTGAGACGAACGTCGCGGCACAACACCTTCCTAAAGACACATCATCGACGCGACGGGTTTCAGCCCGACCGGAAGGCACGGCCCTCATCGAACAAATGCGTTTGTCGACCAAAACCGAGGCACGTGTTCAAACTGAGGTCGCGGTGACTTCGGAAAATGAAAGGATTGCCCCTTTTGGAGAGACCAGCCCTCTGTCAAATTCGCGGGACTCAACAATTGCTGCGCAGACCTTCGCAACAAACGCACGGGCGGAAACGGCCCGCGCCATTGCAGAACAGATGGCCGCGGCAATAAACTCCCGGCCACAGACCGGAACCATCGAAGTCGCGTTGAACCCCGAGGAGTTGGGGCGCGTCTCTATCGTTCTGAACGGCCGTGACGACGGTTTGCACCTGACAATCGCCACCGAACGCCCGGAAACGCTGGAAATGATGCGTCGGCATATCTCGATCCTAGAGGCGGAATTCAAAAGCCTCGGGTTGGGGGATTTGTCTTTCGATCTTGGAACGCCATCTGACGCGCAAGAAAACGCCTCGGATGCGGAACACGACTCGTATTTGGAAACGGAACAGAACGACAGCCAACGGGAAAGCATCCCGGTTCCTTCACGAATGGGCGCGACTGGTCGCGTTGATATGAGGCTTTGACATGATCAATCCGACCTATACCGCCACGCAACCCGGCGCGCAGACGCAGCCAACTCGAACCCAGTCCGCAGGGCTTGCCTCGGATTTTGAAACATTCCTGTTGATGCTGACTGCGCAGGCAAAAAATCAGGACCCTCTGGAACCATTGGACTCGTCCGAATATGCGTCGCAACTGGCGCAATTCTCGATGGTCGAGCAACAGGTGCAAACCAACGAACTGCTCTCGAATCTTGAACTGGCGACCGGTCGGGTAGGTTTGGAAGCCCTTGCGGGCTGGGTTGGGATGAACGTGCGATCAGCGTCGGCCTTCCAATTTGACAGCCAACCCGTCGCCCTGTTCGCCCAAGCCGACCCAGCAGCCGACGGCGCGACCCTTGTCATTCGCGACTCAAACGGTGCAGCGATCGACAGAATTGCAGTTCCAACCAATCAGGCAGAGTTCATTTGGGCTGGACAGGACAGTGCTGGCAATCCAATTCCAGCGGGCATCTACTCAGCCACCCTCGAAAGCTATGACGGAGATGAGGTGCTGTCCGAGCAAACGGCCTCGGTCTATAACCGGGTGGTCGAAGCACATGTTGCCGACGGCGAAGTGCTTCTAATTTTGGAAACCGGCCAGCTTGTACCGGCAGATAAGGTGAGTGCCATTCGCGCTGGAGCTTGATCTGAGGGGCAAGGCAGGCCAAAGCTTTGCCACCTTCGACTCAGACTGAACCGGTGACCCCCCTGCCTGACACGACTGCCCCGCCCTCTGGTCTTGTTGACCACCTTTGCAGCACGGGCCTGATAGAGCCCGGCGCCCGGTTTCACACGTTATACGGCGGGCGCACCAATCAGGTTTGGAAAGTTCTCGGCGGTGACGGCGATAAGGTTCTGAAGGTGTACAGGACTAGGTTGTCCAATCCGCTGTTTCGCAATGACGCAAAATTGGAAGCACGCTGCCTGAGCGCGCTTGAACCGATGGGGTTCGCACCCCGCCTGCGTGCAACGGGCGCGCATGAAAACGGCAGCTGGGTTTTTTACGATCACGCTCCGGGATCGCCCTGGCAATCAGAGCCTGCGCGCGTCGCGAAACTGTTGCGCAAGCTGCACGCGCTGGACATCGCCATTCAAGTACCCAAGGGCTGCAACGGCAGCGATGACCTGAAACGTCACGCCGAGCGCATTTTGGCGCTATGCGTAACCGACCAGAAAGCCCACCTTGAGCATTTGCGCCCCAACTGCGAAGTGCCCCCCAGCCGCAGCACTTGCCTGATTCACGGCGATCCTGTCGCTGGAAATATTCTCGTGGCAGATTCGGGCTTAACGCTGATCGACTGGCAGTGCCCTGCCCAAGGCGACCCGTGCGAGGATATCGCACTGTTTCTTTCACCGGCGATGCAACAGCTTTATCGTGGGGCACCTTTAAGTCCTGCGGAAAAAGCCCAGTTCCTATCTGCCTATGATCAGCCGGACGTTACGAACAGGTACCGCGAATTGCAAAAGTGGTATGGGTGGCGGATGGCGGCGTATTGTCTGTGGCGCGTAGAAAATGGCGCGACGGATTATGCCGCCGCTTTGGATTTGGAAATCGCAGCTCTCGGATAGGGTCAGAGGTCGGCTAACGCCATCATCGCATAAGCCGGTGGCAACAAAGCACGCCGCCAGAAACCAAGCGGAAAGCGGCCGGGATTCTGACCAATCGGCTCTGGCAGTGCCGCGTCCTGCCCTAGCACCATACGCGACAGTGCACGTCCACAATAGGTGCCCATCGCAACCCCATTTCCGTGATACGCAAACCCGGCAAACAGCCCGGATTGCCCCGGCACCGCCCCGGCAAACGGCGTCAGGCTGCGCGACAGGCACACCATGCCGGACCACATATGGGTGATGTCGACTTGCGCCCATGCGGGGAACATCTTGCGAAAGTCCGATTGAACCTTCTGGCGAATGGCAGCTTCGGCCTTGGCCGAAGACTGCAAACCGCCACGCATACCGAACAGGAACCTCCGGTCAGGCATGAGACGAAAGTAATGCAACAGATTGCGCGTATCGTAAGACATCTGATCCGTGGTCCAGCCCTGCGCCTGCAGCTCAGCCTCGGACATTGGGCGCGTCACCAGAACCGTTGACTGGGCAGGCATGTAGCGGCCAGCCATCCAGTCCGGGATATCTTCGCTTGAATATCCATTGGTGCAGATCAGAACATTTTCAGCGCGCACACGACCTGCCGCTGTACAAATGTCAAAGCCCTTCGCGGATTTCTTTACGGCTTGCACACCACTTTTCTGAAACAGTTGCGCACCGGCGTTGCTTGCCGCATTTGCAAGTCCGAACAGGTATTTTCTGGGGTTCAGGCCGAAACCGACCGGGTTGGTATACCCGCCGTGAAACGCCCCTCCGAAGCCGAGCCCCGAAAGGTCGTGCGCCTCGTGCAATACTCCGGATGTGTCTGCGTTTCTGCGAAGGTTTTCCATCGCACGCGCGGTGTGGGCCAGTTGGGTTTCCCCTTTTGAATGGGTGTCCGCGTTGATCCCGTGGGCATCCAACAACTCGGCAACAAGCTGAACCGCCTCAGCTTCTGCCGCGCCATAGCTTTCGGCAGCCGGGGCGCCGTATATCCGAGCCATCGCTTTGTGGCTGAGTTTCGAGCCGCCGAGACAGCAGAACCCGCCATTCCGACCCGACGCGCCCCAACCGGGCGTTTCAGCCTCGAGCACGGCAACGGAAACGCCCGCCTCAGCCAAATGCAGAGCCGCAGATAAGCCCGTGAACCCAGCACCGACAATGGCGACGTCAACACTCAGATCGCCCTGCAGTTCCGGCCAATCTGGGGCGGCGATTGTCTCGTCCCACCAACAACCCTCACGCGGGCCGGGGCCGTAGGTGTAATCCGGGAACAGCCGTTTCATTCGGTACGGGCCGCTGCCATCTCATCCTGCTTTTGCCGGACCATCGCACGCTTGGTCACCAGAGATGCGGTTATGACGCCGACCGTGACAACCGCAATCATGATCGTGGACAGAGCGTTGATCTCGGGGCTGACGCCAAGACGCACGGCCGAGAATATCTTGATCGGCAGGGTTGTGGCCGACGGCCCCGAGGTAAAGGACGCGATCACCAGATCGTCTAGCGACAGGGTAAAGGCCAGCAACCAGCCCGAGATCACGGCGGGCGCGATGATCGGCAGCGTCACCAGACGGAACGCTTGCGCAGGTGAACAACCAAGGTCCAGCGCGGCCTCCTCCAGCGACTGATCGAAGGTTACAAGGCGCGAGGACACAACGACCGAGACAAAGCACATCGAAAAGGTCGTATGCGCCAGAACGATAGTCAGGATACCGCGATCCAGCCCGATCCCGATGAACAGCAGCAGCAACGAAAGGCCGGTGATCACCTCGGGCATCACCAGCGGGGCGTAGATCATGCCGGAAAACAGCGTGCGGCCAAAGAACCGCCCGCCGCGCACCAGCATATAGGCGGCGGCGGTGCCCAGAATGGTCGCCAGCGTTGATGAGAACACGGCCACCCGGATCGTCACCCATGCCGCATCCAGAAACGCCTGGTTCTGAACCAGTTCGCCATACCATTTGGTCGAGAACCCAGCCCAGACGGTGACCAGTTTGCTTTCGTTGAAGGAAAAGATGATCAGGATGATCATCGGGATGTAGAGAAACGCAAATCCCAGCGTCAGCGAGACCGCGTTGAACCAGCTTAGCCTGTTCATTGCTCGGCCTCCGTCTGTTTCTGCTGGTTGCGCTGGAACAGCACAATCGGGATCACCAGGATCAGCAGCAGCACCACGGCCACGGCGCTGGCGACCGGCCAGTCACGGTTCGAGAAGAACTCCTCCCACAACACTTTCCCGATCATCAGTGTGCCCGATCCGCCCAGAAGCGAGGGGATCACGAATTCGCCAATCACCGGGATCATGACAAGGAAACAGCCCGCGATAATGCCGGGGCGCGACAGTGGAATCGTCACCAGCCAGAACGCCTGAATTCGGGAACAGCCAAGGTCTTCAGCCGCCTCGATCAGGGATTCGTCCATCCGTTCCAGCGCCGAATAGATCGGCAGGATCATGAAGGGCAGATAGGTATAAACGATCCCGATATAGACCGCCGTATTAGTGTTCAAAATGGTCAGCGGGGTCGAGATTATGCCCGTCCACAGCAGTAGCTGGTTCAGATACCCCTCGTTCGAGAGGATACCCATCCACGCATAGACCCGGATCAGGAACGAGGTCCAGAACGGCAGGATTACCAGCATCATCAGCGTCGGTCGCCATTCGGCAGGCGCGCGGGCCATGCCATAGGCGATCGGATAGCCCACCAGCAGGGTCAGAAACGTCGAAATCAGTGCTATCTTGACGCTGGACAGGTAAGCCTTCCAGTAGAGGTCATCCTCGGTCAGCCAGACATAATTTTCCAGGTCAAGCTGGCTAAAGAACTCTTTGATGCCCGCCCAGCCCTGCGAAAAATCCAGCGTCGGCGTGTAGGGCGGGATCGCCAGCGCAATGTCGGACAGCGAGATTTTCAGGACGATGAAGAACGGCACCAGAAACAGCGCCAGCAGCCAGACATAGGGAATGGCGATCAGGAACGCGCGGCGCATCAGTCGGCCAGCAGAACCGCGGCCGTCGCTGTCCAGGACAGCCAAACCGGGTCTTCCCAAGTGAATGAACGGCGCGAGATGCGGCGGGTATTGGCCGTCTGCGCCTTAATGATCGTGCCGTTCGGCAGCTCGACATAATAGGTGGAGAGATTGCCCAGATAGGCGATGTCATGGACCTTGCCTTGCACCGCGTTGATCGCATCCGCCGGACGGTCGGCGGAAATCGTAACTTTTTCGGGCCGGATCGCCAAATGACAGGCTTGTCCTTGCGCCAGACCATTGGCCGAAGTCGCTGTCAGCGGGGCCTGCCCCTCGGCCCAGTCGATCTGATAGGTGTCTTCGCCGTTCGGCGTTGCACGCCCTTCGATGATATTCACATCGCCGATGAAATCCGCCACGTAGACCGAGTTCGGGTTTTCATAGATCTTGTCAGGTGTTGCCACCTGCATCAGCTTGCCCTGGTCCATGACCGCCACACGGCTGGCGACGGTCATCGCTTCCTCTTGATCATGAGTCACGATGACAAACGTCGTGCCGGTCTTTTCCTGAATGTCCATCAACTCAAACTGCGTGTCCTGCCGCAGTTTCTTGTCCAGCGCGCCCAAAGGCTCGTCCAACAACAACAGCTTAGGAGCCTTGGCCAGCGACCGGGCCAGCGCAACCCGTTGGCGTTGCCCGCCCGAAATCTGGTGCGGTTTGCGCCGGGCGAATTGTTCCAGCCGAGTCAGGCGCAGCATTTCCTCGACCCGTTCCTCGAGGTCATGCTTGGGCATGTTGTCCCGGCGCAATCCAAAGGCGATGTTTTCCCAGATACTCAGATGTGGAAACAGCGCGTAGGACTGGAACATCATGTTCACCGCCCGCTTGTTCGGCGGGATCGGGTCGATGTCCTGACCACCCAGCATGATGTGGCCTTCGGTGGGCGTCTCAAACCCTGCCAGCATCCGCATCATCGTGGTCTTACCGCAGCCCGACGGGCCCAGCAGAGCGAAGAATTCTTTCTCGAAAATATCCAGAGACAGATTGTCGATCGCCGTGAACTCACCAAACCGCTTGGTGACATTCTGGAACTGGATCAAGGGTTTCGCCTGCGGGTCCTCCCACGGCGCAAAGACTTCAGAGTTCAAAACGGCCCCCGTTCGACAATCTGGAAAATGGGGCAAGGCGGACATGCCGCCCTGCCTTGGAAAATCGGATCAGGTGCCCGATTTGATCTTGGTCCACAGACGAGTCACGACCCGCTGCGTTTTCGCCGGGTAGGGCGTGGTGATGTAGAGGTTCTGCATCGTCGCATCATCCGGGTAGATCGCCGGATCACCGATCACGTCTTCCTCAAGGAACTCTTGCGAGGCCTTGTTACCGTTGGCGTAATAGACGTAGTTCGACGCTGCCGCCATGTTGTTGGCGTCCAGAATGAAGTTCAGGAACTTATGCGCACCTTCGGGGTTCGGCGCATCTGCCGGAATCGCCATCTGGTCGAACCACATCAGCGAGCCTTCGGCGAACGGGTGGTATTCAATCTCGACCCCGTTATCGGCCTCGGCCGCACGGTCGCGGGCTTGAAGGATGTCTCCCGACCAACCCACGGCCACGCAGATATCGCCATTCGCCAGCGCGTTAATGTATTCCGAGCTGTGGAACTTCTGAATATGCGGGCGCACGCTGGTCAGAATTTCTTCGGTCTTACCAATCACGTCCGTGTCATGGCTGTCCGGGTCCTCGCCGATATATTGCAGAACCATTGGAATGATCTCGGACGGAGCGTCCAGGAAATGTACGCCGCATGTCGCCAGCTTTTCCATGTTCTCAGGCTTCAGCACCAAGTCCATGCTGTTCAGGGAAACATCCTCGCCAAGCACTTCCTTTACCTTGCCAACGTTCAAGCCGATCCCGGTGGTGCCCCACATGTAGTTGATCGAGTATGCGTTGTTCGGATCGTATCCCGCAGTGCGTTCCTGAATCACGTCCCACAAATTGCCCGAATTGGACAGTTGTGCGGCATCCAGTTCCTGAAACGCTCCGGCCTGGATCTGACGCTGAAGGAACGTGCCCGACGGCACGACAACATCGTAGCCCGAGCCACCCGCCAGCATCTTGGTCTCTAGAACCTCGTTGCTGTCGAAGACGTCGTAGATGAGGGTCAGACCGGTTTCTTCCTCGAACTTCGATAGAAGGTCTTCGTCGATGTAGTCGGACCAGTTGTAAACTCGCACCTCTTCGGCGAAGGCTGCCGAAGTCCCCAGCGCGAGGACCGCTGTCATGGTCAGCGTTTTGATTGACATTTTTTTCTCCCTGCAAGTGTACGGGTATTTTCCCGTTTTTTTGGATTTGATCAAGTTTTGCGTTTTCCCCCGATCCCAAGTATGGTTTCACGAGGTCAGGCACCTGGCAAGTCAACATCATTGGAAACAGGGCAAACCACTTGGATTTGATCAAAAATAAGGCGCTCGGGTCGTCCGCATCCGATCAGAAACGACCCGCTCATGAACAGGTCTACCAGATACTCAGATCCCAGATCATGTATGGCGAACTGGTCCCCGGACAGCCCGTCACAATTCAAGGGCTGACTGATTCGCTCGCCGTTGGCATGACCCCCGTGCGAGAGGCGATCCGACGGCTGATATCGGACGGCGCATTGGTGTTTCAAGGCAACCGCAGGGTCAGCGTGCCGCTGCTGACACAGCGCGACGTGGAACAGATGATTTATGCAAGAATATCAATAGAATCAGAGCTTTCCAGACGAGCGACCACAAACATTTTACCTGCCGATGTCGACTATCTGGAACATCTTGACCAGCAGTTGGACCAGACAATCGCCGACGGCGATGTCAGCGGGTATCTGCGACTGAACCACCAGTTTCACGAAACCCTGTACGCTCATGCCGATGCACCGATTCTCAACGATCTGGCAGAACGTCTATGGCTCAGATTCGGGCCGTCGCTGCGGGTCGTATGCGGTCGATTCGGAACTCAGAGCCTGCCAGACCGTCACAAGGACATCATCGCAGCCCTTCGCAATCAGGACGCTGATCTTGTTATGAAAGCAACCGCACAAGACATCGAACAGGGCATGGAACTGATGGCAGATGCGCTGGCGAACTCCTAGATTATCGTGATTCGATTGACAGGAAAAAATTTGATCATATTGTGATGCCCAACCGCTCTTGCAGGAGATTCACTGATGTCGACCATCACCAATCACATGCCGACCGCCGAGTTGCAGGCGCTGGACGCCGCTCATCACATGCACCCGTTTTCAGCCAACGGCGCGCTTGGGAAAGAGGGCGCACGCGTCATCACCCGCGCCAAGGGCGTCTATCTGACCGATAGTGACGGCGAAGAAATTCTGGACGCCATGGCGGGCCTGTGGTGCGTCAACATCGGCTATGGTCGCGACGAACTGGCCGAGGCCGCTGCGCGTCAAATGCGCGAGCTGCCCTATTATAACACCTTCTTCAAAACGACCCACGTGCCCGCCATCGCGCTGGCCAAGAAACTGGCCGAACTTGCGCCCGGCGATCTGAACCATGTCTTCTTTGCCGCTGGCGGGTCCGAGGCCAACGACACCAATATCCGTCTGGTGCGCACCTACTGGGCCGAAAAAGGCCAGCCCGACAAGAACATCATCATCAGCCGCCACAACGCCTATCACGGTTCGTCCGTCGGTTCGGCCTCGTTGGGCGGCATGGCTGGGATGCACGCACAAGGCGGCATTCCGATCCCGAACATCCATCACATCAACCAGCCGAACTGGTGGGCCGAAGGCGGTGACATGTCGCCCGAGGACTTCGGTCTGGCCCGCGCGCGCGAGCTGGAAGAAGCGATCCTGGAACTGGGTGAAAACCGCGTCGCGGCCTTCATCGCGGAGCCCGTGCAGGGCGCTGGTGGCGTGATCGTGGCACCTGACACGTACTGGCCCGAAATCCAGCGCATCTGCGACAAATACGATATTCTGCTGATCGCGGATGAGGTGATCTGCGGCTTCGGTCGCACCGGCAACTGGTTCGGCTCTCAAACCGTGGGCATCCGCCCCCATATCATGACGGTCGCCAAGGGCCTCAGCTCGGGCTATGCGCCCATTGGCGGGTCAATCGTCAATGACGAGATTGCCGAAGTCATCGGCGGGACCGAGTTCAACCACGGCTACACCTATTCCGGCCACCCGGTCGCGGCCGCAGTCGCGCTAGAGAACCTACGCATCCTCGAAGAAGAAAAGATCGTCGAACATGTCCGCGACGTCGCCGCGCCTTACCTCAAGGAAAAGTGGGAGGCGCTGGTTGATCACCCGCTGGTGGGTGAGGCGAAAATCGTCGGCATGATGGCCTCGATCGCGCTGACCCCGGACAAGGCCAGCCGCGCCAAGTTCGCCTCGGCCCCCGGCACTGTGGGCTATGTTTGCCGCGACCGTTGTTTTGCCAACAACCTGATCATGCGCCACGTCGGTGACCGGATGATCATTTCGCCACCGCTGGTCCTGACCCCGTCAGATATCGACGAAATGTTTGTGCGTATCCACAAATCGCTGGACGAAGCGCAGGCTGACATCATCGAACAGGGGTTGATGAAAGCCGCGTCATAAGCGGCATTTGACCTTGTTTGGAAACTGAAACGGGCGGCTCTTTGGGGCCGCCCTTTTTTAGCGCATACGTTCCAGCAGTTTCAGGCTGGGATACCCATCGGGTAAAAGCCCCTGCGCCAGTTGATACGCGCGAACGGCATTGACCGTGTTGGGACCAGTCCGCCCGTCAATGCCCTGCGTGTCGAAACCAGCTTGGGTCAGCCGCGTCTGCAGTTCCTTTTTCTCGGTGAAACTCAGCACGCGATCCCCGCGCGGCCAACCGGCCTGAAACGGGGCGCGACCGGACAGGCGATCTGAAAGATGGCCGATACCAATCACGTAAGCATCTGCGCCGTTATAGGCCTCTATCACGCTGAAATTATCAAAAATCATAAGCGCAACGCCCTGCCCGCCCGCAGGCAACAGAATCGCAGCCTGTCCATGATCTGCCACCGGGCTGCCATCCATTGCAGTCACACCCCGCGCGGCCCATTCAGATGGCAACAACGTGTAGTCTCGCTTGGCGGTGGAAAAATCGAACGCGTCCGGCAGACGCACTTCAACGCCCCACGGCTGCCCCTTCGTCCAACCATGGCGCGCCAGATAAGACGCGGCAGAGGCCAACGCGTCGGTCGGGTCATCCGACCAGATATCGCGGCGGCCATCTCTGTCAAAATCCACGGCGTGATCCAGGTATGAGGTCGGCATGAACTGCGTATGCCCCATCGCCCCAGCCCAGCTTCCAACCATGTCGTCAGGGCGGACGTCCCCGGCCTCAATGATCTGCAACGCGGCAATCAACTGAGTTTCAAAGAACCGCGCCCGACGCGCATCAAACGCAAGCGTCGCCAGAGATCGAATGGTGTGGTCGCTTCCCCGAAAGGACCCGAAGGATGTCTCTAACCCCCAGATCGCGGCCACAACCTCTTTTTCAACGCCGTACTGCGCCTCGATCCGGATCAGTGTGTCGCCGTGGCGCTGCAATCCTGCGCGGCCATCGGCAATACGTCGGTCCGAGACAGCGGTATCCAGATATTCCCAAATTGGTTTTGAAAACTCGGCCTGATTGCGATCCCGTTTGATGACATCCTTGTCATATGTCAGGCCTTCCAGCGAACGGTCCAGGGTCAGACCGGAAATCCCCTGCTCAAGGGCGCGCTCACGAAAGGCACCCAGCCACGCCTGAAACCGCGCGTTTCCTTCGGTAGACACCCGATACTCCTTGGCTGTAGGTCGAATGACCGGTCGGATTGAGACCGTTACATCGGCCGAAGCCAACTGCAAGACCTGCAAATTATCTGTATTGTCCTGCGATTCCGCCTGCACTATGGATGCCCATAATGCAGCGGTCATGACGCCGCCTATGCATTTACGCATTCCGATTTTCCTGATTACTGCTCAGCCTCAGGATAGCGCAAAACCGCATTTCGACAAAGCGATCATGTAAACACGTCGCAATCTTTCGCCTTCAGCCCCAATCCGGCCAGACGTTAACTGGACCGAGCCGCACGACCTTGCCGTTCAGATCGGAGGAACCCGTCACCGTTGGCTTAAAAACACAAGGTCGAGACCTATCATCTCTGACGGCGCTTGCGTTCGATCTTTCGCTTGATTTTGTCTTTCTTGCGTTTGCTGCTGACAACCTTGCGCCGTGCGCCGCGTTTGGCAGGGCCACGGCCCCGGGGCAAAGCCTGATCGTCGATGGACAACAATTCCAATTCCAACCCGCCTGTCACCGGGGTCGCCTCGGTCAATCGCACGGTAACGCGTTGGCCGATGGCGATGATCAGGCCGGTATCCGACCCCATCAACGTCCCGGCCTCGCGGTCGAAATGAAAAAATTCGCGCCCCAGAGACCGCACCGGCACCAGCCCATCCGCGCCGGTTTCGTCCATCTTTACGAAAGCGCCAAACCGGGCAATGCCGCTGATACGGCCGGTGAACTCATTGCCCACACGCTCGCTCAGATAGGCCGCCAGATAGCGGTCGGTGGTGTCGCGTTCAGCCATCATGGATCGCCGCTCGGTATCCGAGATATGGGTGGCGGTCTCATTAAGCCGCGCGATTTCATCCTCGGTCAGCCCGTCCTGCCCCCAGCCATGCGCCGCGATCAGCGCACGATGCACGATCAGGTCGGCATAGCGACGAATGGGCGAGGTGAAATGGGCATAGTTCCGCAGCGCCAGTCCGAAATGGCCGAAATTCTCAGGGTTATAGTATGCCTGCGCCATAGACCGCAGGGTCGTCAGATTGATCAGCTCGGCATCCTCGGTCCCCGCAGCCGCATTCAGCAACGCATTCAGGTGACGGGTCTGCAGCACTTGGCCCTTGGCCAGATTCAGCCCGGCGGCCTGCGCGGTTTCCCGCAGGCTCTCCAGCTTTTCCGGCGCGGGTTCTTCATGGACCCGGAACAGAAGCGGTCGGCGCTTGGCAATCAGCGTTTCAGCCGCCGCGACATTGGCGAGGATCATGAACTCTTCGATCAGCTTATGCGCGTCCAGCCGGTCACGGAACGCCACGCTGGTCACTTCACCGGTGTCGCTGAGGACAATCTTGCGTTCGGGTAGGTCCAGCTCCAGCGGTTGTCGCACCCCGCGCGCGGTTTTCAGCGCGGCATAGGCAGCATAGAGCGGTTTCAAGACCGCCTCCAGCAGCGGCCCGGTGCGATCGTTCGGATTGCCGTCGATGGCCTCCTGCACTTCGGCATAGTGCAGCGACGCGGCCGAGCGCATCAGGCCGCGCACGAACCGGTGGCCGATCTTATTGCCCTCGGCGTCGATCTGCATCCGCGCGGCGATACAGGCGCGCGGGACGCCTTCGTGCAGCGAACACAAATCGCCCGACAGACGGTCCGGCAGCATCGGCACCACGCGGTCGGGGAAATAGCTGGAATTGCCCCGCTTTCGCGCCTCACGGTCCAGCGCGGTGCCGGGCTGCACATAGGCGGCAACATCGGCGATGGCGACCCAGATCACGTGACCGCCGGGGTTCTTGGGGTCATCATCCACGTGGGCATAGCACGCATCATCATGATCCCGCGCATCCGAAGGGTCGATGGTCAAAAGCGGCATATCCCGCAGGTCTTCGCGCCCTTTCAGGCCGACCGGTTTGGCCTTGTCAGCCTCATCAATCACTTTGTCGGGGAAGTCATCCGGGATGCCATGCTGGTGGATCGCAATCAGCGATACCGCCTTGGGCGCGGTGGGATCGCCCAGCCGTTCCACAATGCGCGCGCGGGGCAGGCCCATGCGGTTCTTGGGGCCGGCCTGTTCCGCTTCGACCAGTTCGCCATCCTTGGCCCCATGTACCGCGCCATCGGGCACCAGCCACTCGTTTTGGCCGGCCTTGTCGATGGGCACGATCCGCCCGCCCTCGGCCCCTTTGCGGAAGATACCCACGATCTTGCGCGGGTTTGTTCCAATGCGGCGGATCAGGCGGGCCTCGTAATTGTGGTCTTCCTCATGCACCACGGTCAGGCGGGCCAGAATCCGGTCGCCCTCGCCCAATGCCGGGTCGCTGGCGCGGGTGATCAGCAAGACGATGGGTTCGACCCCCTCACCGTGCCATTCCAACGGTCGCGCGAACAGGTCGCCATCCGCGTTCGGCGCCTTTACTTGCAACACGCTGACCGGCGGCAGACGATCCGGGTCACCATAGCTGCGCTTGCGCTTTTCCAGATGGCCCTCGGCCTCAAGCTCGCGCAGGATGCGTTTCAGATCGATCCGCGCCGCGCCCTTGATCCCAAAGGCTTTGGCGATATCGCGTTTCGAGGTCAGGGTGGGGTTCGCCGAGATCCAATCAAGGACCTCCTGCTTGGTGGGTATGCGACTCATACATTCGGCGTAACACGGGCGTGCGACGGCGTCATGACTAAAAAAGCGGATCAGCGTTTCAGATCAGCCACCGTGTCCACATCGCTTAGTTGATCCAGCAGAGCAACACGCGCGCCGGGGACTGAGGTCAGCGTGTCCGCCAGCGCATGTTCGGTGGACCAGCGCACATCTTTGAACAGACCACTCGGCAGCGCACCAAATCGCTGAGCGCCTACCAGCCAATAGCCGCCGTCCGGCGCAGGCCCAAAGGCCATCTGAGAAGACCCCAGCGCCCTGAACGCCCGCGCAATATGAGCGCGGGTGATCCCCGGAATATCCGCACCGATCAGGCAGACGGGGCCAAGTGGCATCCCACGCAGCATCCGCCCCATCCGGTCACCCAGATCACCACGCCCCTGCGCGGAGCGCGGCAGGTCCGCAGGCCAGACGCGGCTGGTCAGCCCCTCGCGATCTGGCGAGACCGCCAGCACGATCTGCCAGCGTGGATCGCGCAAGCGCCGGATCAGCGAACGAGTCTGGTGCCGGAACCACCATGCAGCCCCGACCATGCTGATATCGCGGCCTAATCGGGTCTTCACCCGCCCCGGCCTCGGTTCTTTCACCATGATCACAAGGGTGCGCTGCATGTCAGGCGAAATAGTCCCGCAAAATGCGTGAATAGATCGCCTTGAGCTGCTCGATCTGGGTCACCTCGACGCATTCATCCACCTGGTGCATCGTGCGCCCGACCAGACCGAATTCCACCACCGGGCAGTGATTTTTGACAAACCGCGCGTCCGAGGTGCCACCCGTGGTCGACATCTCTGGTCTCATGCCCGTTTCCGCCTCAACCGACTTGGCAACCAGATCAGACAAAGGACCGGGGGGCGTGAGGAAACTTTCGCCCGAAATCTTGATCCGCACGTCGATCTCAACCCCGAACGCGTCCGCCACCGCAGCGGCCTCGGCCCGAAGCCAATCGCTGAGGCTGGCCCCGGAATGCAGATCGTTGAAGCGGATATTCACCGCGCCGGTACATTGCGCAGGGATCACGTTGGTCGCCGGGTTTCCGGTGTCGATTGTCACCACAGCCAGTGTCGAAGCATCAAAATGGTCCGTGCCCTGATCCAGCTCGTGGCTGGCCAGTCGATCCATCAACCGCGCCATTGCAGGCATCGGATTCTTGGCCCGATGCGGGTAGGCTGCGTGCCCCTGCACCCCGGTCACGGTGAACCAGATATTCATCGAACCGCGGCGGCCGATCTTCATCATCTCGCCCATCGTATTGGGGCAGGTCGGCTCCCCCACCAGACAGACCGACATCTTCTCATCCGCGCTGTCCATATAGTCCAGCAACGCGGTCGTCCCGTCCACGGCATCACCTTCTTCGTCGCCCGTAATGGTCAGGATCACCGCCCCGTCCGGAGGCGTTTCGCGCACGAAATCAACCGCAGCCGCAGCAAAGGCCGCAACACCGGACTTCATGTCCGTCGTTCCGCGACCGTACATGACCCCATCTTTGATCTCGGCCCCAAAGGGCGGCATGGTCCATGCGGCCTCATCCCCGACCGGAACAACATCCGTGTGACCATTGAACCCAAAGCTGCGCGAATGCCCTTTTGCGCCCCATCGGGCAAATAGGTTGCTAATGCCGCCACGGTCTACCCGAGTGCAGTCAAATCCAGCGTCGGACAGGATTTTCTCAAGCAGTACAAGGGCGCCACCTTCTTCTGGTGTGACCGAAGGGCAACGGATCAGGTCCGCTGTCAATTGTACCGGATCTGTCATTTTCGTCTCTTTCTGACTGTATTTTCGCGGGATCGCGCACAGATTCAACGAATTGAGCAAATTGCCAACCCCTGCAGACACGATTTCAGAGGCTTTTTTGCCAATCCACCAGATTGGCGTTCCAATAAATCATGACTGTTTACCCAAAGACCATCTTGCCGCACCGTTCAAAACTGCGTTACAGGGCGGCGAAACAGGTAAATTGACGATGAAACGTGCCCTTTTCGCTTTGATCTGCCTGACTTTCGCCGTTCTTGCACAGCAAAGCCAGGCCCAGACTCTGTCGGTCGCCACCGTGACCCGCACCCCGTTTTCCTTTGTCGAGGATGGGGCGCAGACCGGTTTTTCAATGGACTTGCTCGCAGCGCTGTCTGAATCCCTGAACTGGGACTACGAGATCAGCCGAACCGAAGCCTTTAGTGACATGCTGGGATCGGTTCAGGACGGGTCTGCGGATCTGGCGATCGCCAATATTTCGATCACGGCCTTGCGTGAAACGCAGATGGACTTCAGCCAGCCGATATTCGAGGCGGGTTTGCAGATCATGGTCCCTTCCGACGCGGTGCGCCGCCCCTCGCTGTTGCAGGCGCTGTTGTCACCCGAGCTGTTCATCGCCATCGGGCTTGCTTTTGCCATCCTTCTGGGCGGCGGGATGCTTATGTGGGTGTTTGAACGCCGCTCGCAGCCTTATTTCGACCGCAAGCTGGACGAAGCGTGGTTCCCTTCGTTCTGGTGGGCGCTGAACCTGGTAGTCAATGGCGGGTTCGAGGAACGGATGCCGCGCACCCCATTTGGTCGGCTATTGGGCGTTGTTCTGGTCGTCTCTTCGCTGTTTATCGTATCCGTCTTCACAGCGCGGATTACGTCTGTGATGACCGTAGACGCCATCAGCGGCAACGTGAACTCGGTCAACGACCTTTACGGAAAGCAGGTTGGCACGATCACCGGTTCGACCGCGGCCAATTTCCTGAACCGGCGCGAGATCGAGTTTGTTGGCTATGAGGGTCTGGAACCAATGCTGGAGGCGTTCAGAAACGAAGACTTGGACGCCGTTGTGTTTGATGCCCCGATCCTGTCCTATTATGCCTCGCACGAAGGGCGGCGGATCGCGTCAGTAACAGGTGGTGTTTTTCTGCGCGAAAACTATGGAATTGCCTTCCCGACGGGTTCTCCACTGGTCGAGGAGGTCAACCAAGCATTGCTGTCCTTGCGTGAAGACGGCACCTATGACGAGATTTACCGCAAGTGGTTCGGGGTTCGGAACTAAGCCGGTTCCTCATCCCCGAAAAACGGTGTCATCTGCGCGACGATAACAGCGTTCTCGTCCAGCGCGCGCTGCATCAGGGCGCGTTCATCGGGATCAATGTCGTGGCCCTGCGCCTCACGCTCGGCCAGAGTGCCATAGCCGGTCACATCCAGAGGCGCCGTATCCGCCTGTTTCAGGATCGCCACAGTCTCGCGCACCGCCTCTGCCTCATCCACGCCGCTGGCAAAGCACATCAACGCCGCACCGGTAGCGCCTTCGGGCAAACCGTCACCTTCCTTGCGGCCGATCTGCACAAGCAGAGTGTAAACTTGCTGACGAGAGGGTTTCTTTTGCTTTTCCATGCGGGGGCCATAGCCCCGTGCACTGTCCCGGTCAAGCGATTGCGCTAGCGTAGGCGCCTCGTCATAGTGGCCCTGCCGTCAGCCAAAAAGGTGCTTCATGACCTATCCAGATTTCATCACCGATTTTCCCAGCCTCGATGTCCCCTTCCCCGAGGATGTCGTGCAGACCGCCGTGATCCGGTCCGATGCCGGGCTGGTGGCGTTTTTCACCTTTCTGAAAGATTTTGAACTGCCCATGCATTCGCACAAGGCCCAGTGGGGAACGGTGATCGAAGGTGAGGTTGAACTGACCATCGGCGATGAAACCAAAACCTACCGCCCCGGCGACAGCTATTCGATCCCCTCGGGCGTTGAACATGGCGGCAAGATCAAAGCCGGGTCGCGCGTGATCGACGTGTTCGAGGAACCCGACCGCTATCCGGTGAAAGGCTAACAAAAAAGGCCGCAGCGCGGTGCTGCGGCCCTTGTTCGGTTGGCGCGGAGTTTAGTCGCGCAGCAGCTCGTTGATCCCGGTTTTCGAGCGGGTCTTTTCATCCACCCGCTTCACGATCACGGCGCAGTACAGGCTGACATTGTTCTTGGACGGCATCGAACCCGCGACAACCACCGAATAGGGCGGCACTTCGCCATAGGTGACCTCACCGGTTTCGCGGTCGACGATCTTGGTCGACTTGCCGATAAACACGCCCATGCCCAGAACCGAGCCTTCGCGGACGATACAGCCCTCGACCACCTCGGACCGGGCACCGATAAAGCAGTTATCCTCGATGATGGTCGGACCCGCCTGCATCGGTTCCAGCACGCCGCCGATGCCGACGCCGCCGGACAGGTGGACGTTCTTGCCGATCTGAGCGCAAGAGCCGACGGTGGCCCAGGTATCAACCATGGTGCCCTCATCCACATAAGCGCCTAGGTTCACGAAAGACGGCATCAGCACCACGCCCGGCGCGATATAGGCCGACTTTCGGACCACGCAGTTCGGAACGGCACGGAACCCGGCCGAGCGCCATTGGTTTTCACCCCAACCGGTGAACTTGCTGTCCACCTTGTCCCACCAGCCACCGGCCTGTGGGCCGCCGTCCTGAATTTCCATATCCTTAATACGGAAGCCCAGCAGAACCGCTTTCTTGGCCCACTGGTTCACATGCCAGTCGCCGCTCTCCAGCTTTTCCGCCACGCGCAATGCGCCGCTGTCCAGCGCGTTCAGCGTATCCTCGATCGCCTCGCGCTGCTCGCCGGTGGTGGCGGGGGTAATTGTGTCGCGCGCGTCCCAGGCGGCTTCGATGGCGGCTTCGAGTTGAGCGTTGGACATGGGGGGGGCTCCCTGCAGAATCTGTTCACGTTGGTCTTGCCTATACGCAAGCAATGGACTGGCCGCAATACGACGCAGAAGGCGCAGTTTGCGTCCGATTGCGCCGGTTTCAGCTGCCCAAAGGGTCAGGAGAGATATTGCCGCCGCAGATAAGCACCGCCACGCGCTCTTGCGGTTTGGGTTTGTAAGCGCCCGACAGCAACGCGGCTAAAGCTGTTGCCCCTGCCGGTTCGACCAGAATGCGATGGGCGCGCCACAGCACGTGTTGCGCCTTGGCGATGGCCTCATCTGACACCAGAACCGACGTCATGCCCTGCGCCAGTCCGAAACAGATCGACCCGATCCGCCGGGCGCCCAGCGCATTGGCCGCAATCCCCGAGACGGTGACATCCACAGGTTCCCCCGCCCTCAACGCGGCGTTCAGCGCACAGGATGTCTCGGGCTCGACCGCCACAACCTTACGCGCCCCTTGCAGCCATGCCAGCGCGCCCGCGATCAGACCGCCGCCGCCGACTGCGATCAGAACAGTGTCAGCCTGCAACCCCTGCGCGTCCCATTCGGCGAAACAGGTACCCTGACCAGCCACCGTCGCAGGCGCGTCATAAGCGTGTATCTGCATCGCGCCGGTCGCGTCCTCATGCGCCTTGGCCGCCGTCAGCGCGTTGGCGTATTCGCCCGGCACCACGCTCAAATCCGCGCCCGTTTGCCGGATCAAAGCGATCTTGGACGGGCCGGCTAGTTCGGGCACGAAAATCTTGGCCGGATATCCCAGCGCCCGTGCCGCATAAGCCGCCGCAGCGCCGTGATTGCCACCTGACGCCGCAACAACCCCGGCCTCGGGGACATCCATGCTGAGCAGCGTGTTGAACGCCCCGCGTGCCTTGAAACTGCCGGTGTGCTGCATATGCTCCAGCTTCATCTCAACCGGATAATCCAGCCCCAACGCGCGGCTTTCCATCACGGGCGTCACCTGCGCATACCCGGCGATCCGGTCGGCGGCTGCTGAAATTTCGCTCTTCCAATTCATTCTTGTTCTTCCGTGACTGGCACTCTGACCGCGAACCCTATAGCTGTTTTGGAAACACGCAAGCAGGGAAGCTTCACGCATGAGAGAAGACCGCCACAATCCGTTCCGCGACGCGCAGACCGACCGCTCGACCGCGAGCGAGGTGCCGGACACGCCGCAGACCCGCTCGCCCGCTTATCGCCTGGCCTTTGCCGATGACGAGTTCCTGTGCCGCGATGAACTGCGCCCGGTGCGCCTGCAACTGGAACTGCTCAAGCCCGAGATGATCATGTCCGAGCGTGAGATTACCTCGACCATCGTCATGTTCGGCGGCGCGCGCATCCCCGAGCCGTCGCAGAAGCACACCGCGCGGACCGAAACGCTGGCCGGTCTGTCGCAATACTACGACGAGGCACGTGAGTTTGCCCGGCTGATGACCGAGAAATCGAACCTGACAGGCTGCCGCGAGAACGTGATCGTCACCGGTGGCGGCCCCGGTGTGATGGAGGCCGGCAATCGCGGCGCATTGGATGCGGGTGGCTGTTCCATCGGGCTGAACATCGTGCTGCCGCATGAACAGGCACCGAATGAATTCGTGACGCCCGAACTCAGCTTCAACTTCCACTATTTCGCCATCCGCAAGATGCACTTTCTGATGCGCGCCCGCGCCATCACTATCTTCCCCGGCGGCTTTGGCACCCTGGATGAGCTGTTCGAGTCGCTGACCCTGATCCAGACCGGCCGGATGGACCGCGTGCCTTTCCTGCTGTTTGGTCGCGCGTTCTGGGAAAAGGTGATCAACTGGGAGGCGCTGGCAGATGCGGGCACCATCTCGGACGAGGATCTAGACCTATTCCGCTTTGTGGACACCGCGCAAGAGGCGGTCGAGATCATCGAGAACTGGGAACCCGCCCCGCCCCGCGACGACATTCCGGGGCGCTAAGCCATGGCCCCCAAACCCGGAGAGATGCTGCACCTGCGCGGCAATACCCTGAACGCCGGTGATCCTGTGGCGCTGCCGCTGACACAAAGCAGCATGTACCACCTGCCCGGCGCGCCGGACGGTTTGGCAACCTATGGCCGCGTCGACAACCCCACATGGGTGCATCTGGAACATGTACTGGCCCATCTGGAAGACGCGCCCTGTCTGGCCTTTCCCTCGGGCATGGCCGCGATCTCGGCGGCGTTCTTTGCCACCATCAAGGCCGGGTCGCGCATTCTGATCCCGTCCGATGGGTATTATGTCACCCGCTTGCTGGCAGATCGCTTCCTGTCCGGCCTTGGTGTTTCCGTCACCGAACGCCCCACGACCGCGTTTACCGAGGGCGGGTTTGACGGGTTCGATGTGGTCTTTGTCGAAAGCCCCTCGAACCCCGGCCTCGACATGATGGACCTGCCCGCGATTGCCCAAGCTGTACGCGCGGGCGGAGGGATCACGATTGCCGACAACACCACCATGACCCCGCTGGGCCAGCGCCCGCTTGATCTGGGGGTGGATGTGGTTGTCGCGTCAGACACCAAGGCGATGGGCGGGCATTCCGATCTACTGATGGGCCATGTGTCCAGCCGCAACGCGAAGATCATGGAACGGGTCGAGGAATGGCGGCGCGTGTCCGGCGCGATCCCCGGCCCGCATGAGGCATGGCTGCTGCATCGTGGGCTGGAAACGCTGGACGTGCGATTTGACCGGATGTGCGCCTCGGCGCAAGTGCTGGCTGAACGGCTGGCAGATCACCCGACGGTGAGGTCCATCCGCTTTCCCGGCCTACCCTCTGATCCTGCGCACAAGCTGGCCAAGGCTCAGACCGCGCGGTTCGGGTTCTTGCTGTCAATCACGCTGGACAGCGAGGAACAGGCCGAAACCTTCATCACCTCTTGCCCGATGCTGCGGCCCGCCACGTCCTTTGGCGGTGTCCACAGCTCGGCCGAGCGCCGCGCGCGCTGGGGCGATGATGTGGACCCGGCGTTCATTCGCCTCTCGGTCGGCTGCGAACCGGTCGAGGAGCTGTGGCAGGCCATCAACAGCAGCCTGAATGCACTGTGATTACTTCTTCTTTGGCTCGCGCAGCTCGGTGAACACATAGATCGGCAGCACGATGCTGGCGATCAGCGCCCCCAGCCAGACCAGCAGGGTCGCAGCCAACAGGTTCGAGATGCCGCCCACAGTCAGGCCATTGGTAATCAGGTCGGTCAGCAGCAGGCCAACGAATGTCACGATCAACGCGATACCACCTTTGATCGAGGGGGCGCGTTTTTCGCCCATCTTCAGGATCAGCGGTTCGGCAATCCACTGAACCAGCGTAAAGACGATCACCACAACGATGAACGAGATCGGCCGGATCGCAAATTCGGGCAGCAAAATCGCGGCAAGGAACAACCCGATGGCGTTACCGACCAACAGGGCCAGAATGGACTTGAGTCTGCGCGTCATTGAGGTCTCCGTCAGCAATCAATTAGAAACATGAAGATATTAGCAGGATTAAGAGATTTAGCGAGGCGTTTCAAAAGCCCCTTCCTTTTGGCCTATTGAAATCGCATGATAAAACGGAACTATCAAGATCAGACCCCCACCGATGAGAGGTGAGATGAGCGACGATCCTTATTCCGTCCTTGGTGTTGCGAAAGACGCCACCGCCGCCGAAATCAAGAAAGCCTATCGGCGTATTGCAAAGGAATGTCACCCGGACCTGAAACCGGGCGACGCCGAGGCAGAGGCCAAGTTCAAGGCCGCCGCTGCTGCCTATGACCTGCTGAAAGACCCCGACACGCGCGCGCGATATGACAATGGTGAGATTGACGCCTCGGGTCAGGAACGTCCGCAGCAGCAATATTACCGCGACTATGCCGAGGCCGCCGGAAACCCCTATCGCGGACGGGCCACGGACCCGGACGATATGTCCGACATCTTTGCCGAGTTCATGCGGGGACGCGGCGGCTTTGGCCAGCGCACACAGGACTTTCACGCGCCCGGCCACAATCGCGGCTACAGCCTGCAAATCAGCTTTCTGGATGCCGTGTTCGGGGCAAGCCAGAAGCTAACGTTGCCCGATGGCGACCGGATCGAGGTCAAAATTCCGGCAGGCATAACCGACGGCCAGACAATTCGTCTGCGGGGCAAAGGCGACCCCGGTTTCGGCGTAGGGCCGCCCGGTGATGCTCTGGTCACAGTTTCGGTCGCGCCACATCCCGTATTCAAGCGACAGGGGGACGACATCCACATCACACTGCCAATCTCGATCGACGAGGCCATACTGGGCGGAAAAGTCCCGGCCCCAACCATAGATGGCGGTGTAAATGTCAGCGTCCCTGCGGGAACCAGCAGCGGCAAAACTCTGCGATTACGCGGGAAAGGCGTCAAGAAACGCGGATCAAACGAGCGCGGAGATCAATTGATCGAGCTGACAATCTCGATGCCTGACCGAGTTGACGATGAACTGAAGGGCTTTTTAGAGACTTGGCGCGAGAGCCACAGCTATGATCCGCGCAAAGGAATGCCGTCATGACCCGTTCCCTGACCGAAGAAGAGCTGATCGAAACCGTTTCCCGACTGACTTCTCTGCGCTTATCCGAATACCTCGCCGCCGAGATCGTCATCCCCGAGCAAACAGACCGGGGACTCGTCTATCACAGTCTGGACGTGGCGCGTCTTGAACTGGCCTGCGAACTGCACGAGCAGTACGATATGGAGGCGGATGCCCTGGCCATGATGATCTCATTGATCGACCAGATGCATGGGCTGCGTGCTGAACTGCGCGAGGTTTTGAGCGCGGTTGAGGCCCAGCCGGACCCCGTACGGCAGACGCTGATCGAAGTCATCGGAGCAGCGCGTTTCAGCCGGAAGTGAATGGTCAGTTCCCCACCACGTATTCCTCAGGCACGAAAAACGTGTAATCCCGGTCCGCGACGGCTTCGTGGCAATCGTGACAATAGGAAACGGCGCTGGCGCGATCGCCCATCGTGTCCCCAAAAAGCGACCCATCCGGCATGACCATAATATATCGCCAGTCTGCCGTGTCGGGGCTGGCACCCTCGGCCAGTTTTTCCATTATGAACAACGCACCCGGGTGCGTGTTGCCTTCGTCCGTAACGGTCATACTGTCCTTGGCCAGCACGGAACCCATCGGCAGTTTCTCACCTTCCTGCAGAGTGCCATAGTTGTGCGCCATTCGGTTTGCATAACTGTTTACAAACCGCTGCCCGTGGGTTGCTGAAATATACGGCGCATCATTGAACAAGGGCCAGTTCTGGTAATTTCTGAGCTGTTCAAGCTGCGCGGCGGCATATCCTTGCGCCATTCGCTTCTGCAAAGACTCATAAATACGCAGCGCCTCATCCTTGGAAAGCTCTGCAGGATTCTCAATCGCGAGATGCGCGTCCTCATCGCTTGACTGAGCCGCCACCTGCTTCGCAGCAAAGCCCGCAACGGCCAAGATGCAGAGCAAATTGAGATTATGTGCTATCAACCGTGAAAACATAATGATCGCCCAACTGGTCAATTTCGTTCATTTGAAAGCCGCGCCAGGTAAAGGAAAATAATAGCGGCAAAGAACAATCTCGCCAAACTCGGTTCAATACATTCACCGCAATGTGCGCAGCCGTGAAAGAAATTCACCCGCTTTGACCAGACAAATATATCAAATTGCGCATGCAATAGACAGCGTTCAGCGCAGGAAATCTGGTATCTGGTCGCGCAAATTCTAGGCTTACTGCCCTTCCAGACCCGCTTCGGCGGCAATCTGCCTACGGGATTTCCGGGCACGCTCGGTTGCCGACTTCAACTGACCACAGGCGGCCATGATATCCTCACCGCGAGTCTTGCGGATCGGCGAGGCATAGCCCGCTTGGTAGATGATATTCGCAAAGGCCCGAATGCGGTTGTTCGAGCTGCGCTTGTAGGGCGCACCGGGCCATTCGTTGAAGGGGATCAGATTGATCTTGGCCGGGATTTTGTGACGTTTGATGTGATCAATCAGACGATGTGCGTCTTCGTCACTGTCGTTCACACCATCCAGCATCACATATTCAAAGGTGATCCGCTCGGAATTCGACACATTGGGATAACTGGCCAGCGCCTGCAACAATTCCTCGATGTTCCAGCGCTTGTTGATCGGCACCAACACGTCGCGGGTTTCGTCGGTCGTAGCGTGGAAGGAAATGGCAAGCAAACAGCCAATCTCTTCGGCGGTGCGCGCAATTTCCGGCACCACGCCCGATGTGGATAGGGTGATCCGACGACGCGACAGGGAAATGCCCTCGGGGTCCATCGCGATCTTCATCGCGTCACGGACATTTTCAAAGTTATACAGCGGCTCGCCCATGCCCATCAGGACGATATTCGACAGAAGGCGGGTTTCGTCTTTGGGTGCGCCGGGGGTCGGCCATTCCTCAAGATCGTCGCGTGCCATCATCACCTGACCGACGATTTCCGCCGCCGTCAGGTTCCGCACCAGTTTCTGCGTCCCAGTATGGCAAAAAGAGCATGTCAGCGTGCATCCGACCTGAGACGAGATACACAGTGTCCCACGGTCTTCTTCCGGGATGTAGACCACCTCAACCTCGTGGCCTCCCGCGATCCGCACAAGGTATTTGCGGGTGCCGTCCTCAGAGATTTGCCGCGTCACCACTTCGGGGATTTCGATGACAAAGTTCTCGGCCAGTTGCGCGCGATACGCTTTGGCGAGGTTGGTCATTTCGGAAAAGTCGCGCACACCCCACTGATAGATCCACTGCCATATCTGGCCGGTGCGCATCTTGGCCTGTTTCTCAGGCGTGCCATGTTCAATCAGCACCTCACGCAAACGATCGCGGGTTAACCCGACAAGGTTCACCTTCCCCTCAGGCAACTTGCGAGGGATGGTCATGACATCTTGAGTGATCGGCGCTTTGGGCGACATAGGGCTATCTCGGCAGATTCTGGCTTGGGATGCGCCTCTATATAGGACACAGCGCAAAGATCAAAAGGAATCGTACGGATCAATTTGCAAGCCGCAGCAATTCGTCCACGCGCGCCCGGCCAAGCTCGACCCGGCAAGAGGTGATGGCAATGCCTGTGCCGGACCCGCCCCCAAACGAGGCACCCACAGCGTCGCACTGCGCGTCCCTGTATCCTAACCAAGCGTCTTGCGAGGCTTCCAAAGCGGGTTGGGCGACGACACGTTGTGTCACCTCGTCCAACTCTTTTGCGGCCTGCATCGCAATCGAAAAACTTGTCTCCAACGCGAGCCCGACACTCTTTTCCATGTCGCCGACACATGTTCCGATTTCGACCTGGGAACTGGCGTCCCCGCACTCCAAAGCAGGATCCGCCACGGCGGAGGACGAGAACAGCAAGACAAAAAAGACGAGACGCATAGCCAACCCCGGGGAAATCATTGATGCAACGGCAGCTACAATAGCACGCAACCGGCCATGACCCCAAACGCGGTTCGGCCGCATCAGCTTGGCTCATGCGACCGAAGCCCGTAGGCTAATTCAGACTGGATTCTGGTCCCGAAAGACGATCAGACCCCGGCAGGCAGGATATCACAATCCGTAGCGTCCAGCGTTTGCACCGGATCTTGCGGACCGCACTGCTCGCCGGATACCGGGTAGGTATCAGCTTCTTTTTCACACGCACTAAGAAATACGGCAGCCGTCATCAACAACGCGGCAAGAGATTTATTCAGCATATCAAGTTCCTTCGTTCTCACTGAACCGATTAGTTCAGATAATTCGGACCCTCTCTTTGATACGGATCAAATTAAGGGTCAATATCCGACCAAAGGAATTCCCATTGAAAAACGGAACGCGCTTTTGGCAAAGTTTATTGGCTGGTACAGCGCTTTTCGGCATCTTCGATCGCAGCCGTGAACCCCAACAGCGAGAAGGTGTCCTTGGTCTGCGTGCCACGCTCGGACCGGGCTGTCAGAACAGCTTCGGTGCCGCGCTTCATGGCGGCAACCACTTTCAGGTCTTCACCTTCGGTCGCAGGCCATGCCCATTCGCCTTCGGTGATCAGCTCGAACTTGGTGCCGTCAACGTCCAGATTGACTGTCGATCCGGCTGCAAAGGGATAGCCGCCAGTGAATGTGACCTGACCCTTCACTTCGGCGTTGGGGCGGTAGAAAACAAACAGCAGGATGTCACTGCGGCGCACCGAAACAACGCGCCCTCCGCGAGTGTTCACTGTTTCCTTCGGGGCGGACACGCTCCAGCATTCGGTAGGATCATCCTCAACGAACACGCTCCAGTCCGTTTTGGCTGCCACCCGATTGGTGCTGGTCGCCTGCTGAGCGGTTGCTGTTGTGGCCATCCCTGCCACGCAAAGGCCCGCGATCACGCGGACAAGCTTTGATCCCATCTGTCCAGCCTCCTAGCTCGACCTAATACCTCATACCCACCGGAGTCGCCTGCGAACCCTGCCTGGTTCGTCTGTAAGTTGCGTATTCCGGTGATTGTCGACATACACACACTAACGCAGGTTTCGCCACAGGCGAAAGGGCGATTGGCAGAATTTTGCGCATGTTACGGAGGGTCCAGATGACGCAGCCAGTACCAATGACAGAACTGTGGCGCGGTCCCTTGCTGGAAAGCCTACATCTGGGCCACGCGGTGATCTGCGACGACAGCGGCCAGATCGTGCAAAGCTGGGGCGATCCGAATGCGGTGATCTATCCACGATCCTCGGCCAAGATGATCCAGGGGCTGCCGCTGATCACATCCGGGGCGGCGGCGAAATACGGGCTGAATTCCGAACATCTGGCGCTGGCCTGCGCGTCCCACAGCGGCGCACATATTCACACGGATCGGGTGTCGGCCTGGTTGGATCATCTGGGCCTGACCGAACATGACCTGCGCTGCGGTCCGCAAGAACCGCAGGACATGGCGGCACGCGACGGTTTGATATTGGCGGATGACACGCCCTGCCAGATCCACAACAACTGCTCTGGCAAGCATTGCGGTTTCCTGACCGTGACCCAGCATATGGGGGCCGGACCGGAATACCTTGAGATCGACCACCCCGCGCAACAGGCCTGCCTGTCAGCCATTGAAGAAACAACGGGCGAGACCAGCCCGGCCTATGGGATCGACGGCTGCTCGGCCCCGAACTTTGCAACCTCGCTGACTGGGCTGGCGCGGTCGATGGCGTGGTTCGCCAGCGCCGCAGACAGGTCGGATCGGGCCAGCGATGCGGCGGCGCAACTGACGGCTGCGATGATCAAACATCCTGAACTTGTTGCCGGGGAAAGCCGCGCCTGCACCGAGCTGATGCGCGCCATGGAGGGCCGTGCAGCAATCAAGACCGGGGCCGAGGCCGTTTTTGTCGCCATCGTCCCAGAGAAACGCATGGGGGTCGCGCTGAAGATCACCGACGGCACCACGCGTGCAAGCGAATGTGCCATTGCCGCCATTCTGGTCAGCCTCGGCGTGCTAGAGGCCGATCACCCGGCCACCCGCAAATTCATGAACGCCACACAATACAGCCGTCGCGGTCTGGAATGTGGGCTGATCCGCCCAGCGCCGGGGTTTCCCGGCTAGGCGTCACATCTCGATCTCGTGCACCTCGGCCACCTCGACCGAGCCAGAGCCGTTCACCACCATTGGGCAGCCCTTGGCCATCTCGGTTGCGGCATCCATGCTGTCGGCCTTGATGACGGTAAAGCCCGAAGCCGGGTTTGCGCCGCCATTGTCGACCACACCGCTGGAACTGACCGTATAAGACTGGCCAACCGGGTTTCCGGGGATTTCAAGCGCCGCGCCCATATTCTGGAACCAAGCACCCCAGGCAGCCATGGTCGCTTCGATCTCGGCCGGGTCGGTCGGGGTATGGCCACCGTGATAAACAAATAGAAATTGCGGCATTTTTTCCTCCCTAGTGAAATCTAATTCAACTGTGCAGCAAGCTTGTCGAGCGTCGACGTCCAGCCTTTTTCGTGGTTGGCCGCGATATCGTCGTCACCCAGGTCGCGGTGATCAATGATCAGCCGTGCGCCTTGGCCAGCGGGTTCAACAAATAGCGTGACGTGGCTTTCGGCACCGCGCCGGTCCTGATCGTCGTGCCAGCCCCACGTAAACCCAACGGATTTGGGCGGATCGACATGCGTGACCTGCCCCGATACCTTGAAACGCTGGCCCTCCGCGTTCTGCATCACCGAATACCACGGGCCAAGGCGTGAAAAATCCAGATTGTGTTCGGGCACATGCACACCTTCCGGCCCCCACCACTGCAACAACTTTTCTGCATCGCTGATCCAGGCAAACAGGTCTTTGGGGTCAATCGGGAACTCTCGTTCCAGTTTCAGGTCGGCCATGACTGCTCCTTTTCGATAGCGTCGCCCAACCGATCAAGGCTGCTTTCCCAGAATTGCCGTTTCGAGATGGTCCATTCGGCAACAGCCCGCAGCCCTTCGGCCCGGATGGAATACATGCGCTGGGTGCCGTGCACGCGTTGTTGCACCAGACCTGCCTCGCGCAGCACCTTCAAATGCCGCGAGATCGCCGCACCGGACATGCCGCGCCCCTCGATCAGATCACCCGCTGGCAATTCTCCGTCCTGCATCAACTGCTCGACGATCGAAAACCGGGTGGCATCGGACAATGCGGAAAAGGCGGTCAGAAGTGTGTTCATGACCGCTTATTAACATTTTTGTTAAATTGAGGAAAGCCCCGATGTTACGACCGGGCGAACTCGGACCGGGCGTATCCCTGCAAATATAGCAGAGCGGTCAGATCGCCGTGGTTGACCCGAACATCGCATTTCTCGGCGACCGAGGGCTTGGCATGCAGTGCGACACCCGTTCCGGCGCGACCCAGCATCCCAAGATCATTTGCCCCGTCACCCACGGCAATCACATCCGCCTCGGACAAACCCAACCGTGCCGTGATCTGTTCCAAAGCGTCCACCTTGGCCTGCCGTCCCAGAATTGGCCGCTGAACGTCGCCTGTCAGTTCACCGTTCTCGGCCAGCAGGGTGTTGGCAAGGTTCTCATCGAAACCCAAGACCTCTGCGACCTTTGCTGTGAAGGCCGTGAACCCGCCTGAGACAAGCGCTGCGTATCCGCCGGTTGCGCGCATGGTCGCAACCAGTTCCTTGCCACCGGGCATCAGGGTGATCCGTTCGGCCAGCACTTTGGCGATCACGGCCTCGTCCAGCCCCTTCAGCAAACCGACGCGTTCGGTCAGCGCGCCCTCGAAGTCCAACTCTCCGTTCATCGCGCGGGCGGTGATATCCTTGACGCGGTCGCCTACGCCCGCTTCGTCCGCCAGCTCATCGATACATTCCTGCTGGATCATTGTGCTGTCCATATCGGCCAGCAGCATTTTCTTTCGCCGCCCTTCGGTGGGCTGTACGACCAGATCAACGCCCATTTTCTGCAGATCCGCCCAGACATCCCATTGATTGTCCGGCGTTTGAGGTACCGAAAACTCAGCCGCTTCGTCCGGGCTGAGCCAAACGATGTCGCCCCCGCCCCACGCATTGCGCAACGACTCTGCCAGTGTCTGGTTCAGCGTCGGCGCGTCGGGGTTGGTGATCAGTGTGGCAACGTACATCTTCGGTCTCCTGCAAGTTGCCCTGCGCATATCGCAGGTGCAGCATTTTCACCAGAGACAGATTGATGCGGCCTAGCCCAGAATTCCCGGCAACCGCAAACCATGTTCACGCGCACAATCCTTTGCGATGTCATAGCCCGCATCCGCATGACGCCACACGCCCGAGGCCGGGTCGTTCCACAACACACGCTCCAACCGCTGCGCGGCGTCCTCGGTCCCGTCGGCGCAGATCACGACACCGGCGTGCTGACTGAATCCCATGCCCACACCGCCTCCGTGATGCAGGGACACCCACGTCGCGCCGCTTGCAGTGTTGATCAACGCATTCAACAGTGGCCAGTCGCTCACCGCGTCAGACCCGTCCAGCATCGCCTCGGTTTCGCGGTTTGGGCTGGCGACCGAGCCGCTATCCAGATGGTCCCGACCAATCACGACCGGCGCTTTCAACTCGCCACTGGCCACCATTTCGTTGAAAGCCAGACCCGCGCGGTGCCGATCGCCCAACCCGATCCAACAGATACGGGCAGGCAGCCCCTGAAATGCGATCCGATCCCGCGCCATGTCCAGCCAACGATGCAGGTGCTCATTCTCGGGGAACAGCTCCTTCATCTTGGCGTCGGTCTTGTAGATATCCTCGGGGTCGCCGGACAACGCGCACCAGCGAAACGGACCGATCCCCTTGCAGAACAGAGGGCGGATATAGGCGGGAACAAAACCGGGAAAGGCAAATGCATTCTCCAGCCCTTCATCCTGCGCCACCTGCCGGATGTTATTGCCATAATCCAGCGTCGGCACGCCTGCGTTCCAGAAATCGACCATCGCCGCAACGTGCTGTTTCATCGACGCGCATGCGGCCTTTTCGACCGCTTTAGGGTCTGTTTCGCGCTTGTCGCGCCATTCGGCCATCGACCATCCCACCGGCAGATAACCGTTGACCGGGTCATGCGCGCTGGTCTGGTCAGTGACGATATCGGGACGCATCCCGCCCTCGGCCATGCGGCGGTAGATCTCGGGGAAAACTTCGGCGGCATTGCCCAGCAAACCAACCGATTTCGCCTCACCCGCTTTGGTCCAGCGGTCGATCATCGCCAGCGCCTCGTCCAGCGTGTCGGCCTTTTCGTCCAGATATTTGGTCCGCAGACGGAAGTCGATGCTGTCCGGGTTGCACTCGACCGCCAGACAACAGGCTCCGGCGAAAACAGCCGCCAGAGGTTGCGCACCACCCATACCGCCCAAACCCCCGGTCAGAATCCACCGGCCTGTCAGATCGCCGCCATAGTGCTGACGCCCGGCCTCGGCAAAAGTCTCATATGTACCCTGAACAATGCCCTGCGTGCCGATATAGATCCACGACCCCGCCGTCATCTGGCCGTACATCATCAAGCCCTTCTTATCGAGCTCGTTGAAATGGTCCCAGGTCGCCCAATGCGGCACTATGTTGGAGTTGGCGATCAAGACACGCGGCGCATCCTTGTGCGTGCGGATGATGGCCACTGGTTTGCCGGACTGGACGATCAAGGTCTCGTCCGCCTCTAGATCCTTCAGTCCAGCGACGATCCTGTCGAAATCCTTCCATGTCCGCGCCGCGCGTCCGATACCGCCATAGACCACCAGCTCATGCGGGTTTTCGGCCACATCCGGGTGCAGGTTGTTCATCAACATCCGCAGCGGAGCCTCGGTCATCCAGCTTTTGGCATTCAACTCGGGGCCGGTCGGCGGATAGACATCGCGGGTGTTTTTGCGCGGATCGCTCATGTGTGGGCTCCTGTGTTGGTGAGTTCGCCTGAAAGCGCCAATTCGCTTAAACGGGACAGCATATTGCGCAGATGAGGTCGCAGGGCCGCGGCGCGTTCATCTCGCCATGTCCACGGGGGCGTTTCGTCCATATACGCCCGCTGCGCGATTTCCATCTGGATCGCATGAATACCCTCGGACGGGCGACCGTAGTGGCGCGTTGTCCATCCCCCCCGAAATCGACCGTTCAGAACGGATGAGTATCCATCAGCATCAGTCGCGACGTGATGCACAGCCTGCTCAACGGCGGGATGACAACTCTGACCGCTATTGGTGCCCGTATTGAACACCGGCAATTCGCCCTCAAACAGATATGGGATCACGGATCGGATCGAGTGACAATCGAACAGGATCGCAACACCGTGGCGATTACGGACCCGCTCCAACTCTTGCTGCAGCGCATCGTGATAAGGCGCGTGGAACGCCAACCGTCGGCTTTCCGTTTCGTCCGCAGAGGGGTCCTGACCCTCAACCCAAATCGGGCGCCCGTCAAAATCCGTCAAAGGCACAAGCGTCGTCGTATTCTGCCCCGGATACAATGAGGCCCCGTCCGGTGCACGATTGGCGTCAATGTAATAGCGATGGATGTTGGATTGAACGACGGATACACCGTCGAAAATCCCTTTGTAGAGCCTGTTTATGTGCCAATCGGTATCGGCGAGGGCGCGACCGGTGTCGTTCAGGCGCGCCGCAATATCGGCGGGCACAAACGTCCCGCCATGGGGTTGCCCCAGCACGATCGGGCCGTCGCCCCTTAGAACGCTGACCACTTCCATCAGTTAAGCTCCGGCATCGGGGTGGCCACAGCGCGCAGGATATCTCCGTCGGCGACCAGCCTTTTTGCGGCCTCAAGGTCCGGGGCCAGATAGCGATCATCCTTTAGCGGGTCGATGTCCGCCCGCAGACGCTGGATGACCTGCTGCAATGGCGCGCTGGTGCTAAACGGTGCGCGAAATTCCACGCCCTGAGCAGCGCACAGCAGTTCAACCCCCAGAATGTAGCTCAGGTTATCGACCATCCGCATCAGACGTCGCGCCCCATGCGCCGCCATCGAGACGTGGTCTTCCTGGTTGGCGGATGTCGGTGTGCTGTCTGTGACGCAGGGGTTCGCCAGATGCTTGTTTTCGCTCATCAACGCGGCTGTGGTGACTTCGGCGATCATCAGGCCCGAGTTCAAACCCGGTTCGGGCGTCAGGAAGGGTGGCAGGTCAAAGCTAAGGGTCGGATCAACCATGAGCGCAATACGGCGCTGCGCAATAGCGCCGATTTCAGACAGGGCCAGCGCGATCATATCCGCCGCAAAACCCACGGGTTCGGCATGAAAGTTCCCGCCTGACAGAATTGCATCCTCAAGCACCAGCGGATTGTCCGTGGCGGCGTTGGCCTCAATCTCAAGCGTGGCCGCTGCCTGGCGCATGACATCCATTGCTGCGCCCGTGACCTGTGGCTGGCACCGGATGCAATACGGGTCCTGAACGCGTGTATCCCCGTCACGATGGCTCTCGCGTATTTCGGACCCGGCCAGAATGGATCGCATGGCTCCGGCAGCTTCGGTTTGCCCCCGGTGGCCACGCAGGGCGTGAATTTCGGGCCGCAGAGGGGCGGTAGAGCCCATGATCGCGTCCGTCGAAAGCGCTGAAATGGCCAGCGCGTTCTGGGCCGCGGGCCAGGCTTCAAACAATCCGGCGAGCGCGTATGCGGTTGAGAACTGGGTTCCATTAATAAACGCCAACCCTTCTTTCGGTCCAAGTTCAACAGGCTCTAACCCGACCGATTTCAGCGCGTCGCGGCCCGGCAATACGTGTCCATCGACATCGGCCTCACCCTCTCCGATCAACACAGCTGTCATATGCGCCAGCGGGGCAAGATCGCCAGAAGCACCCACAGAACCCTGCGCAGGCACAACCGGAGTAACCCCGCGCTCCAGCATATTTTGCAACAGCTCGATCAGGTCCCAACGCACACCCGACGCTCCGCGCCCGAATGAGATCAGCTTGAGCGTCATCATCAGCCGTGTGATGCGGCGGGGCACGGCAGGCCCGACGCCGCAGCAATGGCTGAGGATCAGGTTGCGCTGCAGCTTGGCAGTATCATCCGCCTTGATCTTATGGCTCGCCAGTTTGCCAAAGCCGGTGTTGACGCCATAAACGGCCGCCTCTCCTGCGGCGGCTTCCTGAACGCGCGACGCTGCCGCATCGACGGCTGGTCGGCACCCATCTTTCAAAAAGGCCGAAGCCTGCGTGCGATAGATTTCTGCAAGATCAGACAGTGAAACCTGCCCCGGCCCCAAAGCGTAGCGCGTCATACCTGACCTCCGAATATGCGCGTGTGCAGGGGGTTGAAGCCGATCCGGTATGGCAACTCTGCCGGATGCTGGACATCCCACACCGCCAGATCAGCGCGCTGACCGACAGCGATCGTACTGGCATCCCTTAACCCAAGCGCCAGGGCTGCGTTCCGGGTGACCCCGGCCCATGCTTCTTCGGGTGTTAGGCGGAACAGGGTGCAAGCCATGTTCATCGTCAGCAAAATGGACGCCAGCGGAGACGATCCCGGGTTGCAATCCGTCGCCAGCGCCATAGGCACACCATTGTCCCTCAGCATCTGCACCGGAGGGACCTGCGTTTCGCGCAAAGTGTAGAACGCTCCCGGTAAAAGCACTGCAACGGTGCCAGCTTCTGCCATCGCGGATACGCCATCGCCGTCCAGATACTCGATATGATCAGCGGACAAAGCCCCATAACTGGCCGCCAATTTTGCCCCGCCAAGATTAGAAAGCTGTTCGGCATGCAGTTTAACGGGCAGCCCAAGGTGCTTGGCTTCGTCAAAAACAACAGCAATCTGGTCGGGTGAAAAAGCTATTCCTTCACAAAAGCCGTCCACCGCATCCACCAGCCCCTCGGCCTGAGCTGCACGCAAGGTTGGGAGGCAGACCTCGTTCAGATAGTCGTCTGGCCGGCCCGCAAAGTCAGGTGGCACGGCATGCGCACCCAAAAAGCTTGTTCTGACCCGAACCGGGCGAACCTGCCCGATCTGTCGCGCCACGCGCAGCATTTTCAGTTCGGTTTCAGTATCCAGCCCATAACCGGATTTGATTTCGATGCAGGCGGCACCTTCCGCAATCAAAGCATCCACGCGCGTCATGGCATCTGCCAAAAGCTCTGCTTCGCTGGCCTTCCGAGTCGCCGTGACCGTCGAAAGGATTCCGCCCCCCGCGCGGGCGATCTGTTCGTATGAGGCACCGTTCAGCCGCATCTCGAACTCTGCTGCCCGGTTGCCCCCGAATACAATATGCGTGTGGGCGTCAATCAGGGCCGGTGTCATCAACCTGTCCCCAAAATCCGTGCGTGGCCACGCAGAATATTGCTGAGGCAAGGCCGACTTTGGGCCGACCCACGCAATTCTCTCACCTTCGACCACAACAGCCATGTCCTGGGCCAAACCATATGGCTCTGATCCCGGCACCATCGAGGCCACCTGAGAACAGAAAAGGACCGATTGTGCCGCCATGACGATTCCTTGGGGTTTCCGTTGCAATTTGTCATTTCGTATATGTATAAATATTTAAAGTCTACACAAATTGGGATACTGATGTCGATCCACGCCAAAACTGCCTTATTAGGCTCTGAATGGGTCCACGATCTTTGGGTCAAGGTCGAGCATGGCCAGATAACGCAGATACAAACCGGGGTCGGGGCCAAGTCAGATGACATGCGCGTGGATGTCCTGCTGCCAGCCTTGGCCAACCTGCACAGCCATGCGTTCCAAAGGGCCATGGCGGGCATGACCGAAGTGCGCGCAGCCGGGCGCGAGAGCTTTTGGACGTGGCGCACGTTGATGTACCGCTTTCTGGACAGGCTGAACCCAAAGCAGGTTCAGGCCATCGCAGCCCTGGTCTTCATGGAGATGCAGGAGGCCGGATACGCGTCGATGGGTGAGTTTCACTATGTCCACCATCAACCCGGAGGGCAGCCCTACAACACGCTTTCCGAACTCAGCCAGCGCATCTTTGCTGCCGCAAGTCAGACCGGCATCGGGTTGACCCATCTGCCGGTGCTATACACCTATGGCGGCGTGCGGCAGGAGCCTCTGACCGGTGGGCAATTGCGATTTGGCAACTCGGCAGATCGGTTTCTAACGCTGGTTGAAGAGTGCCAAAAGGCTCTGCCCCATTCGGATTCTGTAATCGGGGTCGCTCCCCACTCCCTGCGCGCGACCACGGCGCAGGACATTCAGACCGCACTCGACGCGCGACCAAGCGGTCCTGTGCATATGCACATCGCTGAACAGATGCAGGAGGTCGCCGACGTCGAAGCCGCCCTTGGCGACCGTCCCGTTGGCTGGCTGCTCAGCAACTTTGACGTGGATAGCCGTTGGTGCCTGATCCATGCGACGCACATGACCAACGCGGAAACGCAGCGGTTGGCGCAGTCCAAAGCCGTGGCTGGGTTGTGCCCGATCACCGAGGCCAACCTTGGGGACGGTATCTTCAACGGGGCGGAGTTCATCAGCAATGGTGGGCGGTTTGGCATCGGATCAGACTCTAATATTAGGATTTCACTACCCGAGGAGCTTCGGATGCTGGAGTATTCGCAACGCCTCCGCGACCGGGCGCGCACCATTATGGTTTCGCCGGAAGGATCGGTTGGCCATGCTCTTTATACCGGTGCAGCCACTGGCGGCGCACAGGCGCTGGGGCGTAACAGCGGGGAAATCGCGGTGGGCAAAATAGCCGACCTTGTCGCCATCGACCGCACCCACCCGACGTTGTGCGCCTTGCGTGACGATCAGGTGCTGGACGGTCTGTGTTTTGCAGCCCCGGATGGGTTGGTGACAGACCTCTGGTCGGCTGGACGCCATATGGTGCGACAAGGGCGACACATTCATCGTGAACAGATCATCCCAGCGTACCGGGCAGCGATTGCGGAACTGCTGAGCGAACTCTAAGACAAGGCACCAAAGCCGAGGCCACATGACCCAACCCACCGAAAACACCAGTTACAAAGACATCAAGAAGACCGTTCTGGCACGTATTCGGTCCGGTGAGTGGCAGCCGGATTCGCTGCTGCCGAATGAGTCAGCGCTTGCCGCCGAATTCTCGTGCACCCGCACCACCGTCAACCGGGCGCTTAGGGAACTGGCCGAAGAAGGATATCTGGAACGCCGCCGCAAAGCCGGAACGCGAGTCCTGAGCGCACCGCAACGTCAGGCGCGGTTCACCATCCCCATGGTCCGAGACGAGGTTGAGGCGTTGGGCGGGACCTATCGCTATGCGCTGGTGTCCTGCGATCAGAAAACGGCCCCCGACTGGCTGGCCGCGCGGCTTGCCCTATCGCCGGGTCAGGACGTCGTGCATGTGCGCTGCATGCACTATTCGGGCAACACGCCTTTTCAGTACGAAGATCGCTGGATCGTCACCGACAGCGTGCCGCAGGTGAAGCAGGCGGATTTCTCAGAGATCGGGCCGAATGAATGGCTGATCCAAACCGTGCCTTTCACCAATGTGGAACTGACCTTTCTGGCCAGCCGCGCAAATGCAGCTCTGGCTGACTTTCTGGATGTCGCCGAAGGTGAGCCGGTTTTCACTGGCGAACGTATCACATGGCTTGAGGGGCAGCCTGTAACCTTTGCCAAGATGTATTTTGCCGCCGGGTACCGCATGACCACTCAGTTCTGAGAGGTTCTGGGTTTTCGCAATTTTGACTTTACCGCCCCCGCATTCCAAGCCAGATTCAGAACCGGACAATCCGGCATAAGGACTGATGGCATGGGCAACCCGCTCTATGATCGCTTGTTTGGCATTCACGCGGGAAAAGACACCCCGTTCCTGCAGATGCCAGATGGTCAGACGCTAACCCATGCCGCGTTTCTGCACATGGCGGCGCGGATCGCGAACGCACTGACCGGATACGGCCTGGAACCCGGCGACCGAGTGGCCGTTCAGGTAGAAAAGTCGCCCGAAGCCTTAGCTGTCTATGCGGCATGTGCGCAAACCGGGTTGGTCTTTCTGCCGCTCAACACGGGGTACACGGTTGGCGAGCTGACTTATTTTATCGAAAACAGCGGCGCGGCACTGGTCCTTTGTGATCCCCGGACCGAAGCGGATCTTGCGCCAATCGCCCAAGCGCAGAATGCGCGGCTTGAAACTCTGAGCGCTGACGGCAAAGGCAGCCTCATGCGGCGGGCACTTGGCATGTTGCCCGCCTTTGAACCGGTTCGGCGGACCGAGGATGACTTGGCGGCTTTCCTTTATACCTCGGGCACCACTGGGAGGTCCAAGGGGGCGATGCTGTCGCAGGCCAACCTGCTGTCCAATGCCGACACTTTGGTGCAGGAGTGGCGTTTCACCCGCGACGATGTGCTTTTGCATGCGCTACCGATCTTTCACACACACGGGCTGTTTGTGGCGACAAATGTGGCGCTGGCCTCGGGCGGGTCGATGATCTTTCTGCCAAAATTCGATCTGGACGACGTGCTGCGCCTGATGCCGCAGGCCACATCCATGATGGGCGTCCCGACCTTTTACACGCGCCTGCTGGCGGATGATCGTTTTACCGGCGATCTGGCGCAGCACATGCGGCTGTTCATATCAGGTTCGGCCCCGCTGCTTGCAGAAACGCATGAGAGGTTCGAGGCCCGCACCGGCCATCGCATCCTTGAACGCTATGGCATGACCGAAACCAACATGAACACATCCAACCCCTATGACGGGGAACGCCGAGCCGGAACAGTTGGCTTTCCCCTGCCGGATGTCGAGCTCAAGGTCACCGATCCGGAAACCGGGGTCGAGCGTCCTCAGGGTGAAATCGGAATGATCGAGGTGCGCGGCCCCAATGTATTTCAGGGCTATTGGGGCATGCCGGAAAAGACAGCCGCCGAATTGCGCAAGGACGGGTTCTTTATCACCGGTGATCTCGGACATGTAGACGCGGATGGCTACGTTCATATCGTCGGACGCGGCAAAGACCTGATCATTTCGGGCGGGTACAACATCTATCCCAAAGAGGTTGAGCTGGTGCTGGATGATCAACCCGGCGTGCTGGAAAGTGCCGTAATTGGCGTGCCGCACCCGGATTTTGGTGAAACCGTTCTGGGCATTCTGGTGCCGGAACCCGGCCAAACGCCCGACATCGCGTTGGTTGAGGCCAATGTGCAGAAAGCATTGGCCCGTTTCAAACATCCGCGCAAGCTGATCGTGCTGGACGAACTGCCCCGCAATACGATGGGCAAAGTTCAGAAAAACATCCTGCGGGACAGGTATCAGGACCTGTTTACACAGGCATAAGCGGCACCCGCCCGCGATCCGTCAATCGCCAGCACTGCTGCCCTTGGAAAACGGCCGATGTCAACGCGCGACCGTACCCTGCACCCGTATCCAGATTGACCCGATTGCCGCAATGTTCGGCCTGATCCACTGGCGTATGCCCATGTACGATCAGCCACGGATGCGCTCTCTTATCCTCAAGAAATTCGTGCCGAATCCAAACCAGATCATTCTCGGACTGCTTGTCCAGTGGCACACCGGGACGAATTCCGGCATGAACGAACAGCAGGTCATCTTCCACGTGGTAATGCGGCAGCGCATTGATGAAATCCAGATGCGCCTGTGGCACCGCGTGACGCGCGCGTTCATGGACTTGATAAATGCGATCTGTGTCCTCGACCGTGACCCCGTAAGAGGCCAACGTCTCGCGCCCGCCCAGACGCGGATGCAACCAGCTAAGCGTGATCGGCAGATGCGTGTCGGCGATCTCGGCCGCCTGAACGAACCGCGCCATCATCCTGTCGTGGTTCCCCTTGATCATCACCCAGTTCCGCCCCGCGCGCTGCCCCTCGATCAAAAGGTCCAGTACGCCGCGACTGTTCGGTCCCCGGTCCACATAGTCGCCAAGGAATACGACACGCGCATCGGGGCCGCCATCTTCCTCGATCCGCGAAAGCGCGGCGTGCAGCATATCAAGCTGCCCGTGGATATCTCCTATCGCGTAGATTGGGGTCATCACTGCCTCGCCTTTCTTATGGGTCATGCGATTGTGACCCATTCAGGTAAACGCAAAAAGACAATGCCCGCGCTTTTGGGCGCGGGCATCAAGTTGGTCGTCATTCAGAGCCGTTTAAGCAACATCGAACTGCAACGGCTTGATCTGGGTGAACAGACCGGTTTCTGCCAGCTTTGCGCGCGCGTCGGCCGGGACGGGTTCATCCACATACAGCAGCGCGATCGCTTCTCCGCCCGCTTCGGTCCGACCAAGGGTGAAGTTGGCAATGTTGACGTCGCTCTCTCCCAGCGTCTGGCCCAGTGCACCGATAATGCCCGGCACGTCTTCGTTGGTGGTGTAGAGCATATGCGCACCCACTTCGGCGTCGATATTGATGCCTTTGATCTGGATGAAGCGCGGTTTGCCGTCGCTGAAAACAGTTCCGCCGATGGACCGCTCGCGCTTTTCCGTAACGACGGTCACCTTGATGTACCCCTCGAACGCGCCCGATTTGTCCTGATTGGTGGTCGAGATCTTGATCCCGCGTTCCTTGGCGACAACCGGGGCCGAGACCATGTTCACCTCGGGATTGAATTTCTTCATGATCCCCGCCACGACCGAGCAGTTCAGGGCCGCGAGGTTCATTTCAGCCGCGACACCGTCATAAAGGATGTTGATCGCCTTGATCGGTTCATCCGTCATCTGACCGATGAAGCTGCCCAGATGTCCGGCCAGCTTGATCCACGGCCCCATGACCTTGGCTTCCTCAGCCGTTACGCTGGGCATGTTCAGCGCGTTTTCCACGGCTCCGGTCAGCAGATAGTTCGAGATCTGCTCGGCCACCTGCAGCGCCACGTTTTCCTGGGCTTCGGTCGTTGCCGCGCCAAGGTGAGGCGTGCAGACCACGTTGGGCAAGTTGAACAGGGCGTTTTCCTTGGCCGGTTCTTCGCTGAACACGTCGAATGCCGCGCCAGCGACATGACCCGATTGCAGCAGCTCGGCCAACGCGTCCTCATCGACCAGACCGCCACGGGCACAGTTCACGATGCGAACGCCCTTCTTGGTCTTGGCCAGGTTCTCACGGCTGAGGACATTGCGGGTCTGGTCGGTCAGCGGCACGTGCAGCGTGATGAAATCAGCCCGCGCGAGCAATTCATCCAGCTCGACCTTTTCGATACCCATCTTGGCGGCTTTCTCCTCGCCCAGATAAGGGTCATAGGCGACCACTTTCATTTTCAGACCCAGCGCACGCTCGCAGACGATCCCGCCGATATTGCCCGCGCCGATGACGCCAAGGGTCTTGTTGGTCAGCTCGATCCCCATGAATTTCGACTTTTCCCACTTGCCCGCATGGGTCGAGGTGCTGGCCTCGGGGATTTGCCGCGCCACGGCGAACATCATCGCAATCGCGTGTTCGGCGGTGGTGATCATGTTGCCGAACGGCGTGTTCATCACGATCACGCCCTTCTTGGACGCCGCTTCCTTATCGACATTGTCGGTGCCGATCCCGGCACGACCGATAACTTTCAGATTGTCGGCTTTTTCCAGCAGGGTCGGCGTGACCTTGGTGGCCGAACGGATGGCAAGGCCGTCATACTGACCGATCACCTCGGCCAGTTTGTCCTTGTCCTTGCCCAGATCGGGCATGAAATCCACATCAATGCCGCGATCGCGGAAGATCTGCACGGCGGTTTCGCTGAGCTTGTCAGATACGAGTACTTTGGGGGCCATATTCTCTGGTCCTTGAATTGTATGGAGGGTCCGGGCCGGATGCGGCCCGGTAAAATATCAAGCAGCTTCGGTTTGCGCCGCGATCTCGGCTTCAAAAGCCCAGGCCAACCACGGCAGCATCGCCTCAACGTCCGAGGTCTCGACCGTGCCGCCGCACCAGATGCGCAGGCCGGCAGGGGCATCGCGATAGGCTCCGATATCCAGCGCGATGTTCTCGGCCTCCAGCCGTTTGGCCACGGCTTTGGCGAATGTCGCACCATCTTGAATACGCGGATCGGTGAATTTCAGGCAAACGGACGTATTCGACTGAGTCGCTGCATCCTCGGCCAGGTTTGCGATCCAGTCATTCTGATCGCAGAACGCGTGCACCGCACCCGCATTGGCATCGGCCCGGGCGATCAGTCCTTGGAGGCCGCCAACCGAGCGCGCCCAGTCCAGCGCGAACAGGTAATCCTCAACCGCCAGCATCGAGGGCGTGTTGATCGTGGCCCCGGTAAAGATACCGTCGATCAGCTTGCCGCCCTTGGTCAGGCGGAAAATCTTGGGCAGCGGCCATGCGGGGGTGTAGCTTTCCAGCCGCTCCACCGCGCGGGGGCTGAGGATCAGCATCCCGTGGGCCGCTTCGCCGCCCAGCACTTTCTGCCAGCTAAAGGTGGTTACATCCAGCTTGTCCCACGGCAGGTCCATCGCAAAGGCGGCCGAGGTCGCATCACAGATCGTCAGACCCTGACGGTCATCCGCGATCCAGTCGCCATTGGGAACCCGCACGCCCGAAGTCGTGCCGTTCCACGTAAACACCACGTCATTGGCAAAATCGATCGAGGCCAGATCAACGATCTGCCCGTAGTCGGCAGTCTTCACCTCGGCGTCGATCTTCAGTTGCTTGACCACATCGGTGACCCAGCCTGCACCGAAGCTTTCCCAAGCCAGCATCTCGACCTTGCGTTCGCCCAGCAGCGACCACAACGCCATCTCGACCGCGCCAGTGTCCGACGCGGGAACGATGCCGATCTTGTAATCAGCCGGAATACCCAGCACCTCGCGCGTGCCTTCGATGGCCGCCTTCAGCTTGTCCTTGCCAACAGCGGCACGGTGCGACCGGCCCAATGCGGCATCGGCCAGCTTGCTCAGATCAAATGTGGGGGGTTTGGCGCAGGGGCCCGAGGAAAAACGCGGATTTGCCGGCCGCGTGACCGGTTGTTCGATAGTCATCTGTATTATCCTTCCAGATACACGCCCCTCGTTGGGGAGGGGTGTCCCACCGCCACTCCTAGAAACCCTGCCGCGATGCAGCAAGTAGAAAAGACACTTCATTGCCGAAAAACGACACGTCTGCGGACATAAAACGCGGTCAAAAGTTTCCGATAGGCGTCGGCTGCGAGGCCATTTGCCGACTCGCCGCTGGCAATTGACTGTTTTTTAGGCACTCTGCTCGTGGCTTCAACGGATTGCCCTCTGATCTCTTGTGATCAGACGAAGGGCCGGTGAAAAGGTGCCATGCCTGACACCCTGACCATTGTAGTCGTAGAAGAAGACCGCGAACGTGCAATCGCTATCGTAGATGCCCTCAAAGCGTCCGGCGCATATGATGTGCATGTCATCGGGAACGTATCGCGCCTTGCGCGCAAGATCGCGGCTCTGACGCCGGATGTGGTGCTGATCGACATCGACAACCCGACCCGAGATATGCTCGAGGAACTCACGCTGGCTTCTGGCCCGCTAGAGCGACCGGTGGCAATGTTCGTCTCGGGCGCGGCGGGCGATCTGGCATCAACGGCGATTGAGGCCGGACTTTCGGCCTACGTCGTGGACGGGATGCAGCCTGACCGATTGAAACCTGTTCTGGACGCTGCCATCGCCCGGTTCCAGATCGTGCGTCAGATGCGTCGGGAACTGGCCGAGACCAAGCGCGCGCTGGAAGAACGAAAGGTGATAGACCGCGCCAAGGGTCTGCTGATGAAGGCGCGCGGGGTCGAAGAAGAAGAAGCCTATGCCCTGCTGCGCAAGGCCGCTATGGATCAAGGCCGCCGGGTGGCAGACGTGGCCGAGGCTCTGGTCACCGCATCGGGGTTGCTGTCATGAATGCTGTTACACTCCCCGTTGCCTACGTCCCGCTGGTAGATGCAGCGCCCCTGATCGTTGCTCACGAAATGGGGCTGGCCCGAGCGGAAGGGATCGAGCTGGAATTGATTGCCGCGCCGTCTTGGTCATCCGTCCGGGACATGCTGGCGTTTGGGCGCGTGGATGCCGCGCATTTGCTTTCCCCTGTTCCTGTGGCGATGGCCTTGGGGCTGGGCGGGGTGACACAGCCTCTGTCCGCTGTTTCGGTCCTGTCGGTCAATGGTGACGTCATCGGCATCAGCCGCGCTCTGGAAAACCGCCTGCGGGAAACCGGCTATGATTTCGACTTCCACGACCCGTTCAAGGCCGCCGCTGCGCTGGCCTCGGTAACCGACCGTCCTTTGGTCTTTGGTGTGCCATTTCCCTTTTCCCTGCATGTCGAGTTGCTGCACTGCTGGATCGAAGCCACCGATTTGTCCCGCGTCGGCATAGAGGTGCGCACGATTCCCCCGCCATTGATGGCTCAGGCGCTGGCCGAAGGCGATGTTGACGCGTTCTGCGTGGGCGAACCGTGGGGCTCGGTCGCCGTGGAATCCCAAGCGGGTGCTCTATTGCTGCCGGGTCAGGCGATATGGGCCTTTGCGCCGGAAAAAGTGCTGGCCGTTCGCACCGAATGGGCAGACACGGAACCCCATTTGCTAGGCAAGCTGATGCGCGCGGTGTGGCGCGCCGGCCGCTGGCTGCACCGCCCGGGCAGCAACACCGCCGCCGCCGAGATTCTGGCGCGTGACACTTATCTGAACCTGTCCTCTGAACTTATCGACCGCGCATTGTCGGGTCGTTTCACGATTTCAGGACAGGCCGAACAGCGCGAGGTTCCCGGATTCGTCGAGTTCCACGATGGAGCTGCGAACTTTCCGTGGCGTAGCCAAGCCAAGTGGATCGCCCAGCGCCTGGCACAGCGGTACAATCTTGATCCGCACATGGCGCTGGCGCAGGCGGGCAGTGTTTTTCGCAGCGATATTTATCGAAGTCAGCTTGCTGGAATCGGTGCCGATCTGCCCGGTGCGTCAGAAAAGCTGGAGGGCGCGATTCGGGAAACGACCCCCGTGGCGTCGCATAACGGGCAATTGTCGTTGAAGCCGGATGCTTTTTTGGATGGGCGCATTTTTGATCCGCAGGACATCTGATGCACAAAAATTATGCAATGCCCTGCACCAGATGGTGCAAACGCAGAATTTGACGCCGCGTCGCAGCAAATGCACTTGAACTGAACCGCCCGGTTTCGCACCCTGCCTCCATCGGTACGCAATGGCGTGTACCCTTAGAATTCCTCCCAAAGATTGGGAACGACTGAGCAGAGCCGCTCACTCTCTGGCCCCTCCTCCCGGCCAGAGCGTGCAGCGGCTTTTTGTTTTTTACCCCCCTCCCGGATGACCGGGACCAACAGAAAAGGGACAGACCCACATGAAGCGATTCCTCGCTGGCCTTGTCGCCACCACCGCCCTGATCAGCCCAGCCCTGGCCGAGACGCTGGAACTGGAGAAAGACGAACTGACCTTCGGCTTCATCAAACTGACCGACATGGCTCCGCTGGCCGTAGCCTATGAGAACGGCTATTTCCTCGAAGAGGGTCTGTTCGTGACACTGGAAGCGCAGGCCAACTGGAAAGTGCTGCTGGACGGCGTGATCGACGGGCAACTGGACGGTGCGCATATGCTGGCCGGTCAGCCTCTGGCCGCGACCATCGGCTACGGCACCGAAGCGCATATCGTCACCCCTTTCTCGATGGACCTGAACGGCAACGGCATCACGGTCTCGAACGAGATCTGGGAAGAAATGAAGCCGAACATCCCCACCATGGATGACGGCCGCCCGCAGCACCCGATCTCGGCCGAGGCTCTGGCCCCGGTGGTCGAGAAGTACAAGTCCGAAGGCAAGCCCTTCAACATGGGCATGGTTTTCCCCGTTTCGACCCACAACTATGAACTGCGCTACTGGCTGGCGGCGGGCGGCCTGCATCCGGGGTATTACAGCCCCGAGAATGTAACAGGCCAGATCGGTGCGGACGTGTTCTTGTCGGTAACCCCTCCGCCACAGATGCCTGCAACGCTGGAAGCGGGCACCATCTATGGGTACTGCGTGGGTGAACCGTGGAACCAGCAAGCCGTGTTCAAGGGCATCGGCGTTCCGGTCATCACCGACTATGAACTTTGGAAGAACAACCCGGAAAAAGTCTTCGGCATCACCGCTGAATTCGCCGAGGAATATCCGAACACGACGCGCGCTGTGACCAAAGCTCTGATCCGTGCTGCGATCTGGCTGGACGAAAACGACAACGCCAACCGCCCTGCCGCGGTCGAAATGCTGAGCCAGCCGGAATATGTGGGTGCCGATTACGACGTGATCGCGAACTCGATGACCGGAACGTTTGAATATGAAAAGGGCGACAAGCGCGAAGTGCCCGACTTCAACGTGTTCTTCCGTTACAACGCGACTTACCCGTTCTATTCGGACGCCATCTGGTACCTGACCCAGATGCGCCGCTGGGGTCAGATCGCCGAGCCGCAGACCGACGCATGGTATGATGAAGTCGCCAAATCGGTCTATCGCCCCGACATCTATTTGGACGCCGCCCGCATGCTGGTGGACGAAGGTCTGGCGAACGAGGCCGACTTCCCCTGGGACAGCGATGGCTACAAGGCTCCGACGCCCGCCGAAGATATCATCGACGGCATCCCCTATGACGCACGCCAACCCAACGCCTATCTGCAAAGCCTGCCGATTGGCCTGAAAGGCGAGCAGGTCGTCGTAGGCACCGAAGTTCAGGGCTAACTCCCCTCGCTCCCCGGCTCTGCGTGGTCGGGGGGGCACCAATCCCAATACAGAATTCCACCCCCGCCCGGCGCCATGTGTCCGGGCCAGGAGACCGCAAGATGACAGCAATCGACCACGATACGCTATCCAACGAGGCCGAACGCGAAGCCCGCAAAGCGCGCCTTTTCACCCGGATAAACGCCGCCGACAAATGGTTCCAGGTTCTGGGCCTCGCCTGGATCACACCTATTCTAAGGGCAACCGCAGGCGACAACCCCCGCGCACAAATGGGCGAAATCTGGCGTCTGCTGGCGGTGCCGCTACTGGCCATCTGCGCCTTTTTGCTGCTCTGGGGCACACTTGCGCCCAAGGTACAGACCTCGTTGGGCGCGGTCCCCGGACCGGCACAAGTCTGGGACGAAGCTGTCAGCCTGCATCAGGACGCGCAGGCCAAGGCCGCCAAAAAAGCCAAGTTCGAGGCGATGGTTGAAAAGCGCAACCAAAAGCTGATCGAAGCGGGTCAGGCGGATAAGGTCAAGAATGTCGCCTATACCGGCGCGCCGAGCTATTACAACCAAATCTGGACCTCGATCAAAACGGTCTTCTTCGGCTTTCTGATCGCGACCATCGTCGCCGTTCCGCTTGGCATCGCTGCCGGTCTGTCGCCCACGGCGAATGCTGCGCTGAACCCGCTGATCCAGATTTTCAAACCCGTTTCGCCACTGGCCTGGCTGCCGATCGTGACCATGATCGTCTCGGCCGTTTACGTAACCAACGACGGCTGGTTCGCGAAATCCTTCCTGATCTCGGCCATCACGGTGACGCTGTGTTCGCTGTGGCCGACGCTGATCAACACCTCGCTGGGTGTGGCGTCGATCGACAAGGATCTGGTGAACGTGTCCAAAGTTCTGAAAATGAACACCTACACCAAGATCACCAAGCTGGTGCTGCCTTCCGCCCTGCCGCTGATCTTTACCGGTCTGCGCCTGTCGCTGGGTGTCGGCTGGATGGTTCTGATCGCGGCCGAGATGCTGGCGCAGAACCCCGGTCTGGGCAAATTCGTCTGGGATGAGTTCCAGAACGGCTCGTCCAGCTCGCTGGCCAAAATCATGGTGGCTGTCTTCACCATCGGCATCATCGGCTTCCTGCTGGACCGGGTGATGTACGCGCTGCAGTCGCTGTTCACATTCTCGAACAACCGGTGACCGATATGGCTGTGATCGACTTCAAGAATGTCAGCAAATCCTTCGGGACCGGCACCGCCGCGACGGATGTGCTGAAAGACATCAACCTCTCGGTTCAGGAAGGTGAGTTCGTGGTTTTGCTGGGCTTTTCCGGCACAGGCAAGACCACGCTGATCAACCTGATGGCGGGGATCGAGTTCCCGTCGAAAGGCACTGTCACCTACCGCGAGAAACCCATCACTGGCCCCGCTCCCGAGCGGGGGGTGATCTTCCAGAACTACTCGCTGATGCCTTGGCTGACGGTGACGGGCAATGTGCGGCTGGCCGTGGACGCGGTCTTCCCCAAGATGCCCAAGGCCGAGAAAGAGGAAAAGGTTGCCCATTTCATCAAGATGGTCGGCCTGAGCCACGCCGCCGCCCGCCGCCCTGCCGAACTGTCGGGCGGGATGCGCCAACGGGTGAACGTGGCCCGCGCGCTGGCGATGGACCCCGAGGTTCTACTGTTGGACGAGCCGCTTTCGGCCCTGGACGCGCTGACCCGTGGCAATCTGGCGGAAGAGATCGAAAAAATCTGGGAGGCCGACCGCAAGACCTGTGTCCTGATCACCAATGACGTGGACGAGGCGATCCTGCTGGCCGACCGCATCATCCCGCTGAACCCCGATGGCACGCTTGGGACCGAGTTCAAGGTCTCGATCCCCCGCCCGCGCGATCGTTCCGCCATGAACCATGACGAGACGTTCAAGGCACTGCGTGGTGAGGTTACGAAATACCTGATGGACGTAGGTATCGAGGCCAAAGTCGAAGGCACCAAGACCCTACCCGACGTGACCCCGATCCACGGCATCCCCAATGCGCTGAAAGAGGCGCAGGAGGGCTTGATCGAGGAGCGTTATCTGGACTTCAGCCAGTTGCACAAGGTCTACCCCACACCCAAAGGCCCGCTGACCGTGGTCGAGGACTTTAACCTGAAACTCAACCGGGGTGAGTTCATCTCGCTGATCGGTCACTCGGGTTGCGGCAAGTCCACGGTTCTGACCATGGCCGCAGGTCTTAACGGAATCTCGAAAGGCGCGATCAAACTGGATGGCCGCCACGTCGAAGGCGCAGACCCCGAACGCGCGGTTGTATTCCAGTCGCCCTCGCTGTTCCCATGGTTGACCGCCAAGGAAAACGTCTCGGTCGGTGTAGACCGCGTCTATCCGCGTGCAAGCCAGGCGGAACGGCAGGATGTGGTTGAATACTATCTGGAACGGGTCGGCCTGGCCGACGCGATGGACAAATCCGCGGCCGAGCTTTCAAACGGGATGCGTCAGCGTGTCGGCATTGCCCGCGCCTTTGCCCTGTCTCCGAAGCTGCTGCTGCTGGATGAACCCTTCGGGATGCTCGACAGTCTCACCCGGTGGGAGCTGCAAGAGGTTCTGATGGAGGTCTGGTCACGTACCAAAGTCACCACCATCTGCGTCACGCATGATGTGGACGAGGCGATCCTTCTGGCTGACCGCGTGGTGATGATGACCAACGGTCCGCAGGCCACGATCGGCAAGATTACCAATGTCGATCTGCCCCGCCCGCGCACCCGAAAGGCGCTGTTGGCCCATCCCGATTACTACGAATACCGGCAAGAAGTGTTGGATTTCCTCGAGGAATACGAGCACGGGGCCAAACCCAAGCCCAAAAGCCCTGCCCCCAACGCCATTGCCGCGGAGTGAATGACATGAAACAGAAACTTGTGGTTATTGGCGCAGGTATGGCCTCGGGCCGGGTGCTGGAGCACCTGACCGACGCCGCCCCCGATGCCTTTGACATTACCCTGTTCAACGCCGAGCCGCGCGGAAACTACAACCGCATCATGCTCAGCCCGGTTCTGGCCGGCGATCAGACTTACGAAGACATCGTGACCCATGACGACGATTGGTATGCCGAGCGAGGTATCACTTGTCGGTTTGGCGAGAAGGTCGTCAAGATCGATCGCGATCTGAAGGTCGTCGAAGGTGAAAACGGTCATGTGCCCTATGACAAACTGATCTTCGGCACCGGCTCGAACCCGTTCATGATCCCGATGCCGGGGCATGATCTGGACGGCGTGATCGCCTATCGCGATCTGGAAGACACCGAACAGATGATGGGTATGGGCGCAGGCAACAAGGTCGTCGTGATCGGCGGCGGCTTGCTGGGCCTTGAGGCCGCCGCAGGCATGGCCGCGCGTGGGGCTGACGTGACCGTGGTACATATCATGGGCCACCTGATGGAGCGTCAGCTTGACCCCGCCGCGGGTTATCTGCTGAAGAAATCGCTGGAAGAAAAAGGCATCACCGTTCTGCTGAATGCCAAATCGACCGAAATCGCGGGCAAGGATGGCAAGGCGAGGGCGCTGTTGCTGGACGACGGCACCGAGCTTCCCTGTGACCTGCTGGTGATGGCTGTGGGCATCCGCCCCAACATCGCGCTGGCGCAGGAAACCGGTCTGGCGGTTGGGCGCGGCATCCATGTGGACGATCAGATGATCACCTCGGACGCCGACATCTATGCCGTTGGCGAATGCGTCGAACATCAGGGCGAAATTTTCGGCCTTGTCGCGCCGCTCTACGATCAGGCCAAGGTGCTGGCACAGACTCTGCTAGGTGACGAGGCCGCGTTTAAACAGCGCTCCTTGTCGACCAAACTGAAAGTCACCGGCTGTGATCTGTTCAGCGCAGGGGACTTTGCCGAAGGTGACACCCGCGAGGACATCGTGTTCCGCGACCCGGCCCGAGGTGTCTACAAGCGGCTGGTTCTGGAAAACGACAAGCTGGTCGGTGCGGTCATGTATGGTGACACCGCCGACAGCAACTGGTTCTTCGGCCTGATCCGCGACGCCGAGGACGTGTCCGAGATGCGCGAGACGCTGATCTTTGGCCCGGCCTATCAGGGGGGCGGCTCTGCGGACCCTCTCTCAGCCGTTGCAGCATTGCCGCCTGAGGCGGAAATCTGTGGCTGCAACGGCGTTTGCAAATCCGACATCACCACCGCAATCGAAGGCGGCGCAACCGATCTGGGCGCGATCCGCGCAACCACCAAGGCCAGCGCCTCCTGCGGGACATGCACTGGACTGGTCGAGCAATTGCTGCAGGTCACACTGGGCGACGACTTCCAGATGCCCACCGCGCAGCCCATCTGCGGCTGCTGCGACCTGACCCACGAAGACGTCCGCCGCCTGATCAAATCGCAAGAGCTGAAAAGCCAAGAGGCCGTCTGGCAGGAGCTGGGCTGGAAAACCCTCAACGGCTGCCATGTCTGCCGCCCGGCGGTGAACTACTACCTGCTGGCGGATTGGCCGGTTGAATATCAGGACGACCCGCAAAGCCGCTTCGTCAACGAACGCAAACACGCCAACATCCAAAAGGACGGCACGTTCAGCGTCGTGCCCCGCATGTGGGGCGGCATCACCAACCCCGCGGAACTGCGTGCCATCGCAGACGCAGCCGAGAAGTACGATGTTCCCACGGTCAAAGTCACCGGCGGTCAGCGTATCGACCTGCTGGGCGTGAAAGGCGCAGACCTGCCCTATATCTGGTCCGATCTGAACAAGGCCGGGCTGGTCTCGGGTCACGCCTATTCCAAGGGTCTGCGCACGGTTAAAACCTGTGTCGGCACCGATCATTGCCGGTTCGGGACACAGGACAGCACCGGGCTGGGCGTGAAGCTCGAGAAGATCCTCTGGGGCTCGTGGACGCCGCACAAGCTAAAGCTGGCGGTCTCGGGCTGCCCGCGTAACTGCGCCGAGGCGACCTGCAAGGATATCGGGGTGGTCTGTGTCGACAGCGGCTATCAGATCAGCATCGGCGGCGCGGCCGGCATGGACGTCAAGGAAACCGAGCTACTGGTTCAGGTGCCAACCGAGGACGAGGCAATCGAGGTCGTCGTGGCCGTCACCCAAGCCTATCGTGAGGGTGGCAAGTATCTGGACCGCCTGTATAAATGGATGGCGAAGGTCGGCCTCGACTGGATCAAGGAAACTGTGGTGGACGATCTGGACAACCGCCGTGCGCTGGTTGAACGGTTTGAACTCAGCCAATCCATCTACCGCAAAGACCCGTGGGCAGAGCACGCCAAAGAAGCCCAGCGCTTTGCGCCCATCGCTGATCTGACACTGGAGGCCGCAGAATGAGCTGGATCGACATTGGACATATCGACGACATCCCCCTGCGCGGCGCGCGCGTGGTGAAAACGCCCGTTGGGTGTATCGCCTTGTTCCGCACGGCTGAGGATGAAGTCTTTGCCGCCTCGGACACCTGCCCGCACAAGGGTGGTCCCCTGTCCGAAGGCATCGTGCATGGCCAGTCGGTCACCTGCCCGCTGCATAACTGGGTGTTCGACCTGAACTCTGGTCAGGCGCAGGGCGCGGATGAGGGTCAAATTGCCACTTATCCGGTGCAGCTGGACGGCGAGCGTGTCTTGCTGGACAGCGCCTCGCTTGAGCGAAGGAGCGCCGCGTGAAAGACCTCGGTTCCTGCGCGACCCGCTCGACCTGCCCCTATTGCGGAGTCGGATGCGGCGTCCTGTTGCAACAGGACCACGCAGGCGGTTTGACAGTCACCGGCGACCCCGAGCACCCTGCCAACTTAGGTCGGTTGTGCTCCAAGGGGTCGGCTTTGGCCGAAACTGTCGGGCTGTCCCAACGTCTGCTTTCTCCGATGGTGTCGGGGCAAGAAACAGGGTGGGACGATGCGCTGGACCTTGTCGCGAACCGGTTTCGAGAAACCGTTGCCGAACACGGACCTGACTCGGTGGCATTTTATGTTTCGGGTCAGTTGCTGACCGAAGACTACTATGTCGCCAACAAGCTGATGAAAGGGTTCATCGGCTCGGCCAATATCGACACCAATTCGCGGTTATGCATGGCCTCGACTGTTGCAGGGCACAAGCGCGCATTTGGCACCGACACTGTGCCAGGCACTTATGAGGATCTGGACGAGGCTGATCTGGTGGTTCTGGTCGGGTCCAATCTGGCATGGTGCCACCCGGTTCTGTATCAGCGTCTGATGGCAGCACGGCAGTCACGCGGGACCAAGATCATTGTAATCGACCCGCGCCGGACCGCCTCTTGCGACAGCGCCGATCTGCACCTGCCGCTGGCAGCGGGCAGCGACGTGGCGCTGTTCAATCACCTGCTGACACAGATTGACGCGCGTGGACTGGTCGATACCGACTTTGTGAAGCATACCAACGGTATTCGCGAGGCTCTGGACAGCGCGCTGGCCGACGATGTCTCGGTCACGGGATTGAAGCCTGAAGATATCGCCAAATTCTGCGATCTGTGGATCGGCACCGAAAAGGTCGTCACGATCTTCAGTCAGGGCGTGAACCAGTCGACCGCAGGCAGTGACAAGGTCAACGCGATCCTCAACTGTCATTTGGCCACGGGGCGCATCGGCAAACCGGGCTGCGGGCCGTTGTCGGTCACGGGTCAGCCAAACGCCATGGGCGGGCGCGAGGTTGGTGGGCTTGCCAATATGCTTGCCTGCCATCTGGATATCGAAAATGCCGACCATCGCGCCGCCGTGCGTGAATTCTGGTCCGCGCCGCACATGCCCGAGGTTCAGGGTTTGAAAGCGGTTGATATGTTCCGTGCCGTTGGTGACGGTCGGATCAAGGCATTGTGGGTGATTCACACGAATCCGGTTGTCTCGATGCCCGACGCCGACGCCGTTCGGGACGCAATTGCCGCCTGCCCGTTTACCGTAGTTTCCGACATCACAGCCCGATCCGACACGGCGCGGTTGGCTGATGTTCTGCTGCCAGCCGCTGCTTGGGCCGAGAAGGATGGCACTGTCACCAACTCTGACCGCACCATCAGCCGTCAGCGTTCGGTGTTGCCCAAGCCCGGTCAGGCCCGCGCCGATTGGGACATCCTGGCCGAAGTTGGACGCCGGATGGGATGGAAATCTGCGTTCGACTATCAGTCTCCCAGAGAGATATTCCTTGAATATGCCGCCCTGTCTGGCGTCGCCGCGCGCTTTGGGCGGGACTTTGATATCTCGGGCCTCGCCGATCTGGATGCGACCGGATATGACGTGTTGAAGCCCACCCGCTGGCCGTTCACTGCCGCGCGGCAAGGCGGCCGGTTTTTTGCCGATGGTCAGTTCTTCCATCCAGACGGCAAAGCCCGTGTGCTACCTGTCTCTTGGCGTCCGCCTGCCGCCAGAACCGAGCCTCGATACCCGTTCTGGCTCAACACTGGGCGGTTGCGGGATCAGTGGCACACAATGACACGCACGGGATTGTCTTCGCGCCTGTCCGCGCATTTGCCCGAGCCATTTCTGGATATTCACCCAGATGATGCCCAAAGCACCGGTATCCGCCCTGCCGATCTGGTCGAGGTGCTCAGCCCGCAAGGGACGGCCATTCTGCGCGTCAGGATCAGCAACAGCGTGACACAAGGACAGGTTTTTGCGCCGATTCACTGGACCGGAGAAACCGCGCCTTCAGCCCGGATTGACACCGTAGTTGCCGCCGCAACAGACCCGGTTTCGGGCCAACCTGAAAGCAAGGCATCAGTGGTGAATGTCACCCGATTTGCAGCCAGATGGTATGGGTTTGCGGTCTCGGATCGTGAGATGACCCCCTCTTGCGAGTACTGGGCGCAAACGCCGACGAAATCCGGGTATCGCGCTGAACTGGCGGGCTTGCAAATGGCGGACGATTGGCAAGCCGCCGCACGCGAACTGTTCCGGCTGCCAAACGCGGAAATCACAGCGGTTGAAGACCCCGCCCGAGGTGTCGCGAGGCTGGCGTTCCGCGAAAAAGGTCAGTTGGTTGCGGCTTTGTTTGTCTCGCCGGAACCCGTCGCCGTGATGCGCGACTATCTGGCGACTCTGCCGCAAGTTCCCGATCTTTTGTCCGGTCGCGCCCCAGCCGATATGCCCGACCCTGGCCCAGTGCTGTGTTCCTGTTTTGATGTGGGCGTGAACACCATCCTGACAGCCATCGAGTCGAAAGGATTGTTGAGCGTCGAAGCCATTGGCGAGGCACTTCAGGCCGGGACCAACTGCGGATCGTGCCGCCCCGAACTGGCGGCACTTCTGGCGTCTGCACAACAGAAGGAAGCCGCGGAATAATCCTAGCTGGAGAACCGGACCGTTTCCCCGGTTTCCAGCGCTTTCTGCGCGGCCAGCCCCATGCGCACGGCCCACATCCCGTCCTGCAAGGTCACCTCGGGGGCGGGTTTCTCACCGCGCAAAACGGACAGAAATCCCTGATGCTGGTAGAAGGTCGACCCGTTGTGATCGCCCGCCGCCAGAAGACGCGGATCGACGGGGATGTCCTTGGCGACCGGCCCCTTGGGATTGCGTGGGCTGACGATCAGTTGCGGCACCGGCGCATCACCCAGATGGTCGGGCCAGAAACGCCCCGGTCCGGGCACCAGCGCCTCGATCTTGGCGTCTGGACCGACCGCCGAGATTTCCTCCTGATACCGAGCGCCTTCAGCGAACATACATAGCTCCAGCATGGCACGCGCACCCGAAGCGAAATCGACCATGACATAGCCGTGGTCCAAAATGTCGGGTGTCTCGCCCTCGTAAGCCTCGTCCAGATGATTAACCGCCTGCCCGCCGCTGGCCGTCACGCGCACCGGGTCCGATTGCAGGATCAGACGCATGAGGTCGAAGAAGTGACAGCATTTTTCGACAAACGTGCCGCCCGTATTGCGGTTGAAGCGGTTCCAGTTGCCGACCTTGTCCAGAAAGGGAAAGCGGTGTTCTTTGATGGTCAGCATTTTGACCCCGCCGGTCACCTGCGCCTCATCAATCAGGGCAGCGATCGGCGGCATATAGCGATACTCCATCGCGACCCAGATCGGATGGGGGTAATCGCGCTGGATGGCCTCTAGCCGCGCCGCATCCGCCGGGTCGGTGAACAGAGGTTTTTCCACCAGCAAGGGCAAGGGCCGCGCCTGTGCAATCTGTTCGATCTGATCCACGTGCAGATGGTTGGGGCTGGCGATCACAATGCAATCCAGATCGTCCACGGCCAGTAGGTCTTGGACCGACGCCACCATCTGCGCATCGGGCGCAATCGCTTGCGCGGCTTTGGCCATTGCCTCATCTGGCTCAAAGATCGCCGACACCTGAGTGCCCTCTAACAGAGCAATATTGTGCAGGTGCTCTTGCCCCATCATGCCGCATCCGATCAGCCCGTAATGGATGGTCCGGGTCATGCGCGTTTCCTTCTACTTCAGACGTTGGACATAGGTGGCCCGATCCGGGTCGAACCACGTTTTTGAAAACTCGACCGGTTCCGGCCCCTCGGACCAACTAAACCGCTCAATATAGCCAGCCGTTTCGCCAGCGGGTTTTGTAAAAGTCTCAGGCGTCCAGTCAGGCAGCGCACGGACCGAAACGCGATCCTCGGCCCGTGTGATCCAGAAGCCAAGCTGCTGCTGGTAATAGCGGTATAGCGAATCCGAAAGCAGTGTCTGATTGATCTGCCCCGCCGAATCGTCCAGCCAGATTTCCTCGACCGCGATGATTGTGTCATTCAAATAGCGCATCCGGCGCACCCGCGACCCCTTGGTCGAAGTACCGAATTCCGGCAGGTCGGCGGGTTTTTCCAGATGGTCCACTGACAAGATATCGGCGCGCGGCAGGCCCCCGCCTTGGGGCAGCTCCAACCGGAACATCGCATAGACGCTGTTCTGCGTTCCGGTCTCGCGGATGTAATTGCCCGAGCCCTGGATACGCTCCAACATCCCTTTTTTCTCAAGCTCCGCCAGCGATTTTCGCAGCGTCCCGACCGAGACATTGAGGTTCGTGGCCATCTCGCGCTCGGGCGGCAAACGCTCACCATCAATCAGGCGGCCCGCGGCGATGTCGCGGATCAAAAGCTCGGCGATCTGCACATAGATCGGCAGCGCGTTGGGGTTGCGGCTGTTGGCAGTCATTTCAGGGTGCTTCACCGAGTCGCGGAAAAAATTGATACACTATTGATCTACATCAAAGTGATTGCTACGCAAGAGGAAAGTCAAAAGATGCACGGAGAACGAATCAAATGACCATCGTCCCCATCACATCCCCCGATCTGGATGCGGCCGAGGTATCGTGGTTCGCCGCGCTGTGTTCCGATGACTATCAGTTTCTGGGCGTCCCTGACGGCGACCTACGGTCGAGCTGGGCGCATTGTTCCGGCATCGTCAAAGAGGCCGAGACGCAAGGGTTCCGCAACATCCTGTGCCCGTCGTCCTATCAGGTCGGTCAGGACACGCTGAGCTTTGTCGCTGGTTGCGCGCCGATCACCGAAAAGATCAACCTGCTGGCCGCCGTGCGCTGCGGCGAGATGCAGCCCATCATGCTGGCCCGGACCATCGCGACGCTGGATCACATGTTGCAAGGGCGGCTGACGGTGAACATCATCTCGTCCGACTTCCCCGGCGAGAAAGCCGACAGCGCGTTCCGCTATCAGCGCTCGCGCGAGGTGGTCGAGATCCTGAAACAGGCGTGGACTCAGGACGAGATCAACCATGCGGGCGAGGTTTACAATTTCTCGGGCCTGACCACCGATCCGGCCAAGCCTTATCAGACCGGCGGTCCGCTGCTGTACTTCGGAGGGTATTCTCCGTCCGCGCTGGACCTGTGTGGCGAGCATTGCGACGTCTACCTGATGTGGCCCGAAACCAAGGATCAACTGGCAGAGCGGATGAAGGCAGTCCACGCGGTGGCTGAAAACTATAACCGCACGCTGGACTACGGGTTGCGCGTGCACATGATCGTCCGCGATACCGAGGCCGAAGCGCAGGAATATGCGGATTACATCGTCTCGAAACTGGACGACGAATATGGCCGGGCGATCCGGGAACGGGCGCTGGACGCAACCTCTCTGGGTGTGGCGCATCAGGCCAAGAACCGCGATCTGGCGGATGAGTATGGCTATGTCGAACCCGGTCTTTGGACAGGCGTCGGCCGCGCGCGATCCGGCTGCGGTGCGGCTTTGGTCGGGTCAACCGATCAGGTCATGTCCAAGATCGAAGAATACCAAAAGATGGGCATCCGCGCCTTCATCTTCTCGGGCTATCCCCACATGGATGAGGCAAAGCACTTTGGTGCACGTGTCATGCCCAACCTGAAAACCTGCTCGCTGCCCGAAGCCTATGGGCGCGTGCCTGCAATGACCCCGGCTACCCCGCTGGGCAACGGAGTTCGTCGCTGATGCAACGTGTAAAACTATCCGACACGCTGGAAATGAGCCGCCTTGTCTACGGCATGTGGCGGCTGGGCGATGACAGCGACACATCGGCAGCTCATGTCGAGGCCAAGATTCAAGCCTGTCTGGATCAGGGCATAACCAGTTTCGATCAGGCGGATATCTATGGCGATTACGGGGCCGAGGCGGTGCTGGGCAACGCCCTGCGCGCCAATCCCGCGCTGCGTACGAAGATGGAGATCGTCACCAAGTGCGATATCGTGGCTCCGATCGGGCGCTATTCGGACGCGAAGGTCAAATACTACGACACCTCGCGCGCCCACATCCTGAAATCGGTCGAGACCTCTTTGACAGAGATGGCGATCGACCATATCGATCTACTGCTGATCCACCGCCCCGATCCGTTCATGGATCACCACGAAACCGGAGCCGCACTGGACGAAGTGGTCGCCAGCGGCAAGGTCGGCGCGGTCGGTGTGTCGAATTTCCGCCCCTGGGACTGGTCGCTGCTGCAATCGGCGATGAAGACCCAGTTGGTCACCAACCAGATCGAGATTTCTCTGGGTCAGATCGGCCCCTTTACCAATGGCGATCTGGCCTTTCACCAGCAGCATGGTCAGCCCGTGATGGCGTGGTCGCCGCTTGGGGGCGGGCTGCTGATGGCCGGAAACCCTCCGGTCGGCATCGTTGCAGACGAGATCGCCGCTGAATTCGGCGTAGACCGCGCGGCGGTGGCCGTTGCGTTCCTGCTGGCGCACCCGGCAGGTATCCTTCCGGTGATGGGCACCAACAATCCGTCCCGGATCAAGACCATCTCGGACGCATTGAATGTCAATCTGGATCGCGAAAGCTGGTTCCGCCTGTACGAGGCGGCGCTGGGGCATGAGGTACCATGATGAATGCAATCTCAAAGGACATGACCCACACATTCGTCCCACATAAGGACGACACCCGCACTTTGCGCGACGCCTTTGGCCGGTTCGCCACCGGCGTCACCATTGTCACCTGCAACAGCGATGACGGCCCTGTCTGCATCACCGCCAACAGCTTTTCGTCCCTGTCGCTGGATCCGCCGCTGATCATGTGGGCCGGGGACCGCAGCTCGCGCCGTTTCCCCTATTTCCACAAGGCACGCCATTTCAGTGTGCACGTGCTATCGTCGGAACAGGCCGAGCTATGTTTCGGGTGCTCGAAAGATGCGTTTGCGCTGCGCGACATTGATCACGACCGGTGCGGCAATGGAACACCGCTGCTGCCGGACTGTCTGGCGCGGTTTGAATGTGAACAGCACGCCTATCACGATGCAGGCGACCACGTGATTGTCGTGGGCAAAGTTCTCAAGGTCAGCATGGCGGATGGAGACGCGCTGACCTTCTATGCCGGGAAACTCGGCCAATTCGCGCAGCATTAAGCGCGATCTGACGACCGTGGGGTAAACCTTCGGCTGGATAAGGGAGGATCCGCATGAGCGGACTGGCATCGGTGCTTGCGCCGATTGCATTCGTGAACGAAACCGTGCTGCGTTTTGGCCGCGCGGTTGGCGTTGTTGCGATTGCATTGATGGTGATCGCAATCCTGATTCAAGTGTTCTTCCGATACGTTCTGGGCAATGCCCTGCCCTGGCCGGACGAGGCCGCGCGGTTCTGTATGTTGTGGATGACCGGCCTGATGGCCCCCACCGCATTTCGGCGTGGCGGGTTCGTGGCGATCGACATGGTGCCCATGATGCTGCCGCGTGCGCTGGGCCAATTGCTGACCTTGTTTTTGCTGATCGTCTCGCTGGCCGTTCTGCTGGTCGCGGTCAATATCGGCTGGTCCGAAGTCACCGGATTTGGCGGCAAGTTCGCGACGGCCGCGCTGTATATCCCTACCTCCTTCGGGTTCGACGAATGGTATCGCGTCCCGCGTAGCTGGATTATGGCCTCGCTGCTGGTCGGGGTGATCCTGCTGATCGCGGTGAATATCGAGCTGATCCTGCGGTCCATCGTGACTCTGATGGGGGGCGGAGACCTGCTGCCCGATATCGCAGACGGACCGGTGGGGGCTGAATAGATGCTGATCTGGTTCCTGCCCACCTTCCTGATTTTCCTGATGATCGGCCTGCCGGTCTTTTTCGCGCTTTTGGCCGCGCCCGGCATTTTGCTGTGGCTGAATGGTCAGACCAACGACATCACGTTGCTGTACCGGAACGTCTACAACGGCATGGACAGCTTCCCGCTGATGGCGATCCCGTTTTTCATGCTGGCCGGAGAGCTGATGAACCGCGGCGGCATCACCATCCGTCTGGTCGAGTTCTCTCAGGCGTTGATGGGTCACTTCCGGGGCGGCCTGGCCCATGTGAACGTGCTGAGTTCGATCCTGTTCGCCGGCCTGTCAGGCTCGGCGGTGGCAGACACCTCGGCGCTGGGGTCGATGCTGATCCCGGCGATGGAGAAGCAGGGCTATACCCGTAAATTCGCCGCCGCGATCACCGCGGCCAGTTCGGTGATCGGGCCGATCATTCCACCCTCAGGGATTATGATCATTTACGCTTATGTGATGGGTGAAAGCGTGGCGGCCCTGTTCCTTGCGGGTATCGTGCCGGGCGTGATGGTCGGCGTTGGTCTGATGCTGATGATCAAGGTCATGGCCGACAAATACGACTTCCCCGTCGCCAGCCGCAAATACACGTGGCCCGAGCGTCGTCAGGCCAGCCTCAAGGCGTTCTTTCCGCTGCTGACGCCGGTGATCATTCTGGGCGGTATCCTTGGTGGTATCTTCACCCCGACCGAGGCCGCAGCCGTGGCCGTGGGCTATGCCTTCATCATCGGCTTCTTCGTCCTGCGCACGCTGACTCTGAAAGAGGTGCCCGAGATTCTCAGCAATGCGGGTCTGACCTCGGCGGTTGTCTTGCTGCTTGTCGGCGCGGCGATGGCGTTCAAGACGGTTGTCAGCCTGAGCCACGCGCCGGAACAACTGGCAGCGCTGATCCTTGGCCTGTCAGAAAACCCGTTGATCCTGCTGTTCCTGATCAACCTGCTGCTGTTTGTCGTCGGCATGTTCCTGGATGCAGGCCCGGCAATCATCATCCTTGGCCCCATCCTTGCGCCAATCTTCACCAGCCTTGGCGTGGACCCGATCCACTTTGCCATTATCATGAGCGTCAACCTGACCGTCGGCCTTGCCACGCCACCCATGGGGCTAGTCCTGTTCGTCGCCGCCGCCGTGTCACGTGAAAAGGTCGAGACCATTGCCAAGGCGATCCTGCCGTTTCTGGCTGTCGAAATCATAGTGATCTTCCTGATCACCTATGTCCCCGCACTATCCATGACGATCCCGAGGATAACGGGATTTGCAAACTGAACTGAGTATCACAGGGAGGAAACGAATGCTCAGAGACTTTATCAAAACCGCTGCGGTGGCCACCTCGGTGCTGGCTGCATCCGCACTTGCCGCCACCGCCGCAGATTTCACCCTGCGCGCCACTGCGAACTCGAACGAAAATGACGAAGACTATGACGGTCTGATCGTCTTCAAGAACTATGTCGAGGCCGCATCGAACGGCGCGATTGAGGTGGAACTTTTCATCGGCACCCAGCTTTGCTCGAACGGTGCTGAATGTCTGCAAGGCGTGGCCGACGGCACTATCGACATCTACATCTCTACCTCGGGCGGTGCGTCGGGCATCTTCCCCTATGTTCAGGTTCTGGACCTGCCTTACCTGATGGCGGATGACCGCGTGGCCGAGCACGTTTTGTCCGGCGATTTCACACGCAAGATGCGCGAAATGGCCCTTGAGGATTCCGGCGGCGCGATCCGTCTGATGACCATCGGCAATACAGGCGGCTGGCGCAACTTTGCCAACACGCAGCGCCGGATTGCTGAACCTGCTGACATGGAAGGTCTGAAGATCCGCACCGTGGTCGCCGACCTGCCGCAGGAACTGGTCAAAGCGCTGGGTGCGTCGCCCACCCCGATCCCGTGGCCTGAGCTGTTCACCAGCTTCCAGACCGGTGTGGTTGAGGGTTCCAAGAACGGTATCACCGACATTATGGGCATGAAATTCCCCGATGCGGGTCTGCAATATGTCACACTGGACGGCCACGCCTATATGGGTGCGCTGTGGTGGATGAATAACGCCAAGTTCCAGGAGATGCCCGAAGACCTGCGCCGTGTGGTGGTCGATGGGTTCTATGCGCTGCAACAGGCCACTTTTGCCTCGCCCAAGCGCAAGTCGATCCAGGCCTATGAGGACTTTGTCGCCGGTGGCGGTGACCTCTATGTGCCTACGCCCGATCAGAAGGCCGCATTCAAAGAGGCCGCAACCCCCGTTTACGAGTGGTTCCAGACCAATGTTGGCCGCGGGGATGAGGTGTTCAACGCACTGACCGAGGCGGTTGCCGAGGCTGAAGCCGACATCAATGCGTCGCGCGATGCGGACCTGAACTAAGCGAACAGGGCCGGGCGCTGCGTCCGGCCCTTACCGAAACGGGTACATCCACCCTTTGTAGTCATTCACCAGAACATGCGCCCTTTCGATCTGCTCCGGCGACATTTTCTTGACCACTTCTTCAAGGCTGATCGCCGCATCGGGATCGCCGCCAATCGCGCTGAGCGTGTACCACATATAGGCCCGCACCAGATCGGGCGCGGGCATGCCCAAACCCAGTTCATAATACCAGCCGATACCCGACTGAGCACCCGGATGCCCTTTCATCGAGGCACGCAGATACCATTCAAACGCGCGTTCATAGTCCTGCTCGACCCCCAGCCCGAGGCCGTACATCACGCCGATCAATTCCTCGGCTTCGGCGTTGCCGGACCGCGCCGCTGGCAGCAGTTCCTCGCGCGCGGCTTCAAATTCACCGGCTTCCATCATGTCGCGGGCCTGTTCCAGCTCGGCCAGCGCCGGGGATGCAAAAAGGCAAAGGGCAAATACAAGCTGGCGCATGGGGTTTTCTTCCTTTTCGTCAGTGCGGCAGCAGCGCAGGATTTGCCGCGTCCGCTGACCGATGATGACTTTATCCCTTTTGATATGGAACAGGCCGCCATCGGTCATCAACTGTTTTACGATCCCATCCTGTCAGGCAATCAGAACATCGCCTGCGCCCATTGCCACCATCCCGATTTCGGCACCTCCGACGGGGTGTCTCTGGGCATCGGTGAAGGCGGCCAAGGTCTGGGGCTAGATCGTACGCCCGGCACCGGAGCGGATAAAATCCGCAAACGCATTCCGCGCAACTCGCCCGGTCTTTGGAACCTTGGTGCAAAAGAAATTCACACCGTCTTCCACGATGGCCGCCTGAGTATCTCGGACGTTTACGGCAACGGCTTCAACTCCCCTGCGCAGGAGTGGTTGCCTGAGGGTCTGAACTCACTACTGGCCGCACAAGCATTGTTCCCGCTGACCTCGCAGTTTGAAATGGCTGGAAATGTTGGCGAAAATCAGGTGACCGGTGCCGTTGCTGATCGGATTGATCTGGGCTGGCCGATCCTCGCCAAACGGGTGCGCACCGATCCGCGCTATGGCCCTGCGATGGTTGCCGCCTTTGATGAGGTCTACACGGCCGAGGACATCACGATCACTCAGATCGCAAACGCTCTGGCCGCGTTCATGGCCGTTGAGTGGCGCAGCACGGACAGCCCGTTCGATCAATATCTTGCAGGCGACGCCAACGCCCTGACACCTGCCCAGAAGGACGGGATGGCCCTGTTCTACGGCAAAGCCCAGTGTTCGACCTGCCATTCCGGTCCGTTGATGTCAGATCAACAGTTCCACGCGCTGGCCTTGCCGCCCTTCGGTCCGGGCCGCACCCGGCAATGGGACCCCTACGTGCGCGACGTCGGGCGCATGGGTGAAAGCGACCGGCTAGAGGACGCTTATCGCTTTCGCACACCGATGCTGCGCAATGTGGCTTTGACCGCGCCTTATGGACATAACGGGGCTTTCCCCGATCTCGACAGCATGATCCGCCATCATCTGGACCCGGAACGCAGCCTGTCACAATGGACGCGCGACATGGCGGTTTTGCCCAAGGTTCCCTGGCTGCACAAAGCCGATTTCGTGGTCTGGGATGACAGGTTGGAAATGGAACGTCAGCGCCGCGCGATCGACATCACGCCGCTTACGCTATCAGACGCGGATATCCAAAACCTCGTGGCGTTTCTGAACGCGTTGACCGGGACGAGCGTGGACACGCCGGCATTCGGCGTGCCCGACAATTTCCAACCCTAAGAAAAACCCCGCGCGTGGCGGGGTTCTGGTTACTCTGCGGCTTCCTCATAGTCCGACATGGGCGGGCATGTGCAGACGAGGTTTCGGTCCCCATACGCGTTGTCGACGCGGTTGACCGGTGACCAGTATTTGTCGACGCCCATGGAACCCGGAGGGAAACACGCCTGTTCACGGGTATATGGGCGGTCCCAGTCGCCGACCAGGTCACGCACCGTGTGGGGGGCGTTTTTCAGCGGGTTGTTTTCCGCGTCGATCTTGCCGTCGATGATGTCCTGCGCCTCGGCCCGGATGGACAGCATGGCGTCGCAGAAGCGGTCCAGCTCATCCTTGGGTTCCGACTCGGTGGGTTCCACCATCAGGGTGCCCGCGACCGGCCAGCTCATCGTCGGGGCGTGGAATCCTGAATCGACCAGACGTTTGGCCACGTCATCCACGGTCACATGGGCCTCGGCGTCCAACGGACGGGTGTCGAGGATGCATTCATGCGCCACACGCCCCGTCTCGGAGGTATAGAGGATCGGATAGGCATCCTTCAGCCGTGCGGCGATGTAGTTGGCGTTCAGGATCGCCACTTTCGTGGCCTGCGTCAGACCCGCACCACCCATCAGCAGCACATAGGCCCATGAGACTGGCAGGATCGAAGGCGAGCCAAAGGGCGCGGCGGAGACCGGGCCGACTGCGGTGCCATATTCCGGGTGGCCGGGCAGGTGTTCCTCAAGGTGCGCCTTGACGCCGATCGGACCCATACCGGGGCCGCCACCGCCATGCGGGATGCAGAAGGTCTTGTGCAGGTTCAGGTGGCTGACGTCACCGCCAATATCCCCCGGACGCGACAGACCGACCATGGCGTTCATGTTGGCCCCGTCGATATAGACCTGACCGCCGTGGTCATGGGTGATCTGGCAGACCTCCTGCACGGTGGTCTCGAACACGCCATGGGTCGACGGGTAGGTGATCATGCAACCGGCCAGATGATCGGAATGCTTCTCGGCCTTGGCGCGGAAGTCATTCAGGTCGATATTGCCGTTCTCATCCGATTGCACCGGCACAACCTGCCAGCCCACCATCTGCGCCGAGGCCGGGTTGGTCCCGTGCGCCGAGGTCGGGATCAGGCAGACATTGCGGTGCCCCTCGCCTCGGGCGAAGTGATAGTTGCGGATGGTCAGCAGCCCTGCGTATTCCCCCTGCGCGCCCGAGTTGGGCTGCTGCGAGATCGCGTCATAGCCGGTGATCTGGCACAGCTTGTCGTTCAGGTCGGCAATCATCTCATGATAGCCCTGCGCCTGATCTTCGGGAACGAAGGGGTGCAGGTTGCCGAATTCGGGCCAAGTGACCGGGATCATTTCGATCGTGGCGTTCAGCTTCATCGTGCACGAGCCCAGCGGAATCATCGCCCGGTCCAGCGCCAGATCACGGTCCGCCAGACGACGCATATAGCGGGTCATCTCGGCCTCGGCCCGGTTCTTGTGGAAGATCGGGTGGGTCAGGTACGGCGTTTCACGCAGGGCGTAATCGGGCAGGCGGTATTGCTTGTTCGAGCTGTCATCCTTGCGGTCGATACCGAAGGCACCCCAGACGGCCTCAATCGTTTCGGCACGGGTCTGTTCGTCCAGGCTGATGCCGACCTTAGTATCGCCCACCTTGCGCAGGTTGACGCCTCGGGCGACGGCTGCCTCCATGACTGTCTTTTGCAGGTGGCCGACTTCGACCGTGATCGTGTCGAAGAACACTTCGGGTTCAACGGCAAATCCGGCTTCCTCCAGACCAACGGCCAGACGCGAGGTTTTGCGGTGCACCGATTGCGCGATGGCCTTGATCCCATCCGGGCCGTGATAGACCGCATACATCGAGGCAATAACGGCCAGCAGCGCCTGCGCGGTGCAAACGTTCGAGTTCGCCTTTTCGCGCCGGATATGTTGTTCGCGGGTTTGCAGGGCAAGGCGGTACGCCTTGTTGCCCCGGCTGTCGATGCTGACACCGATGATCCGGCCCGGCATCGCGCGCTTGAGCTTGTCGGTGGTCGCCATATACGCGGCGTGTGGGCCACCGTACCCCATCGGCACGCCGAAACGCTGGGTCGAGCCGATGGCGATATCCGCGCCCATTTCTCCGGGCGATTTCAGCAGCGCCAGCGACAGGATGTCGGCAGCGACGATAGCGATGGCCTTGTGTTCATGCAGCGCCGCGATCTCGGCCGAGAAATCACGGACATGGCCGTGGGTGCCGGGATATTGGAAGATCGCGCCAAAGACCGCGCCCGCTTCCAGTTGGTCTGGATCGCCCACCTGTACGTCGATGCCCAGAGGCTCGGCCCGGGTTTTGATCACCGCGATGGTCTGCGGGTGGCAGTTGCGGTCGACAAAAAAGGCCGCGTTGTTGGCCTTGGACCGACCGCCTCGTTTGGCCATCGCCATGGCCTCGGCTGCGGCTGTGGCTTCGTCCAGCAGCGAGGCGTTGGCTACGTCCAGCCCGGTCAGGTCGCTGACCATGGTCTGGAAGTTCAACAGCGCCTCAAGACGCCCCTGGCTGATCTCGGGCTGATAGGGGGTGTAGGCGGTGTACCAAGCCGGGTTTTCCAGAATGTTGCGCAGGATCGGCGCGGGCGTGGTGGTGCCGTAATACCCCTGACCGATCAGCGAGGTCAGAACCTTGTTCTTGCTCGCCACTTCTTTCATGTGAAACAGCGCGTCGCGTTCCGTCATTGCCGGACCCCAATCCAGCGGTTCGGTCTGGCGGATCTCAGGTGGAACGGTGGCGTCGATCAGTTGGTCCAGCGTCTTGAAGCCGATCACCTTGAGCATGTCGCGCATCTCGGTCGGGCTGGGTCCGATATGGCGACGGTTGGCGAAGTCATAGGCTTCGTAATCGGTCAGTTTGAAGGCCATCGTTGCGCTCCTGTCATATGGTCAGGTCCGGCGGAGAGTGAGGGAGCCTCCGGCGGGGATATTTTTAGCCAGATGAAGGGGCGGTTCCTTGCAAGGAGCCGCCCTTCGGGTTTAGCCGATGAAGTCTTTGTAGCCGGCTTCGTCCATCAAATCTTCGAGCTGCGAGGCGTCAGTGATCTTGATCTTGTAGATCCAGGCTTCGCCCTCGGGATCTTCGTTCAGCGCGCCGGGATTGTCCGCCAGCGTTTCGTTCACCTCGATGATCTCGCCATCAACTGGCGCGTAGAGTTCCGAGGCCGCCTTGACGGATTCAATCACGCCGATCTCGCCGTCTTTGGCGAATTCTTCGCCTACTTCCTGCTGCTCCACGAAGACCACATCGCCCAGTTGCTCGGCCGCGTGTTTGGTGATGCCCAGCGTAGCTGTGTCGCCGTCAACATCGATCCACTCGTGCTCTTCGGAATAATAGGTTGCCATCTTGTTTCTCTCCTGACTTCAACGCTTGTAATTCTGGGTGACGAAGGGCAGCGCCGCGATCTGTGCGGGTTGCGGCTTGCCTCGGATGATCAGGTTCACAGTCTCGCCCGGCGCGGCATGACCGGCAGAGACATAACCCATCGCGACCGGCCCGCCGACCGTGGGGCCAAACCCGCCGGACGTGATCTGGCCGATCGTGTTGCCTTCGGCACATTGGATTTCAACACCCTGACGGGCAGGCGCGCGGCCCTCGGGCTTGATGCCGACCAGCTTGCGCGCAGGGCCATCGGCCAGTTCGCGCTGAATACGGTCTGCGCCAGGAAATCCACCCTCTTCCTTACGGCGTTTCTGGATGGCCCATCCCAGCGACGCTTCGATGGGTGAGGTCGTCTGGTCGATGTCGTTACCATACAGGCACAGCCCAGCCTCCAGCCGCAGACTATCGCGTGCGCCAAGGCCCGCCGGTTCGCAATCTTCGTGCGCAAGAAACGCGCGCGTAATCTCGATCGCGCTGTCCTCGGGGATCGAGATTTCATATCCATCTTCGCCGGTATAACCCAGACGCGAGATCCGGCATTCTACGCCGTTGATATTGGCAACGGTGGTTTCCATGAACTTCAGGTCTCGTGCCGCCGGGCAAAGCGCACCGATAACATCCTCGGCCTTGGGGCCTTGGACGGCCACCAACGCGCGATCGAAAATCTCGGTCACTTCGACGCCGTCCAGATGATCGCGCATATGGGGAATGTCCTGATGGCGCAGCGCTGCGTTCACGACGACAAAATAGTGATCGCCCGCATTCGACACGATCAGGTCGTCCATGATTCCGCCTTCGGCATTCGTGAAAAAACCGTAGCGCGCCTTGCCTTCCTTTAACGTCGCATAGGCTTGCGGGCAGAGTGTTTCCAGTTTCTCGCCCACATTGTCGCCACGCAGGATCACCTGACCCATGTGACTGACATCAAACACAGCCGCCTTTTCCCGGCACTGTTTGTGCTCACCCATTATCCCCAGCGGGTACTGAACCGGCATCTCCCAGCCCGCAAAATCGACCATCTTTCCGCCAAGCTCGACGTGAAGATCATAAAGCGGAGTGCGTTTCGGTGCGTCAGTCATATCCGTGACCTTTCCAAACCCGTTGTCAGTCAATGCTGTACAAAAAGCAATGGTCGCCCAGCCGGTCGGCATACGGGGGCATACAGCAGTTTTGTAGCGTATAGGAAACTTTTTTCCGTTACGCAACACTCGCGCTGCACGAAATGTATCACGACTAGGTCAGCGTTGGGCAAGACATTCTGACAAAAAGAATTATTTTCCAACAGCGGTCGAACGGCTCTGGCCCCGACCGGTAACCTGCCCTAAGACTCCGCCCAAGAGGGACGGTCATGTCACATATTACACTGGTGCGTCACGGCCAAGCGAACACTGCCGCGCGTGACGAAATAAACTATGACAAGCTCAGCGAGTTGGGCCACCAGCAGGCACGCTGGTTGGGCGCTCATCTACAGGATACGCGCGCGCATTATCCGCGGGTTTTTTGCGGAACGCTCACGCGCCACGTCGAAACTGCCGCCAGCATGGGTTTGCCAGAGCCGACCCGGGACGCGCGGCTGAACGAGCTTGAGTATTTCACCATTGCTAAGCTGTTTGAAGAACAACACGGTATTGCAGTTCCGACCGACCGCGAGGGGTTTGTCGAGCATCTGCCGCGCACCTTTGACGCATGGGCCAAGGGTGAAATCACCGGTGCGCCGGAAACCTTCGAGGAGTTTGAAAACCGCGTGTCTGGTGCGCTGCGCGACATCGGCACAGAAGGCGGGCCTGCGATTGTCGTGACCTCGGGCGGGTTGATCTCGATGGTGGTGCGGCAGGCGATGGGGTTGGATATTCCATCCATGGCGCGGGTGGCGCTTGCCATCATGAACACCTCGGTGCATCGTCTGCACCCGATCGGCACGCAGCTTGCCCCGGTGCTGTTCAACGCAGTTCCGCACCTAGAGGCCCCAGACCGGCAATTCGCCCAGACCCACCTGTAACCGGAGGCTCCGATGCAGCTTTATTTTGCCCCCCGCACGATCTCGGTCGCTGTTGCCATCGCTCTGGAAGAGGCCGGGCTTGAGTATGAGGCGATCAAGCTGGATTTTGCGGGCGGCGAGCAGACCAAGCCCGCCTACAAGCAGATCAATCCCAAGGGCCGCGTGCCTGCGCTGGTGGTTGATGGGGGTATTCTGACCGAAACGGGCGCGCTGCTGGATTATATCGCTGCTGTTGCGCCGCAAGCCGGGTTGGTTCCATCTGACCCGATTATGGCTGCGCGGATGCGTGAGGTGATGTATTACCTTGCCTCGACCATGCATGTGAACCACGCGCACAAGATGCGAGGGGCACGCTGGGCCGACAAGAAGTCCAGTTGGAAGGACATGCAGGGCAAGGTGGCGCAGACAATGACTGCGTCATGCGACTATATCTCGGCGAACGGTTTGCGCGGGCCATTTGTGTTGGGTGAGGCGATCTCGCTGGCTGACGTCTATCTTTACGTGGTGTGTAGCTGGCTGGAGGGCGACGGCGTGGACGTCGCAGCCTTTCCCAAAATCATCGCATTTCGCGAGGCGATGGAGGCGCGGCCGTCGGTGCAGGCCGTACGCGCCGCCGGAATGCTCTGACAAAAGGAACGACAATGACACATCTCTGGGTCCGGGCTGAACAGCGCCCGAACGAGGAACGGGTTGGACTGACCCCCGAAGGCGCCGCAGCCCTGATCGCCGAAGGTATCCGTGTGACGGTCGAGGACAGTTCCGTGCGCGCGATCCCGCTGCAGGGTTACAAGGATGCAGGCTGCGAGATCGCCGCCGAGAATTCATGGCCCGACGCCCCGTTGGATGCGATCATCTTCGGCCTCAAGGAACTGCCCGAGGACGGCACGCCCCTGCCCCACCGCCACATTATGTTCGGCCATGCCTATAAGGGGCAGCATTCAGGGCGCGCGTTACTGGAGCGTTTCAAGGCTGGGGGCGGTACACTTTACGATCTGGAGTATCTGGTCGGCGAAGACGGCCGCCGGGTCGCCGCCTTTGGCTATTGGGCGGGCTACGCGGGCGCGGCGGTCACGCTGAAAACATGGGCCGCGCAGCAACGCGGGCAGGAATGCCCTCCGGTCGGGGTATATCCGAACAAAGACGCGCTGAACGCAGAATTGCTGGCCGAGCTAGACGCAACCGGCATCCGCCCCCGCGCCATCGTTATCGGAGCTTTGGGGCGCGTGGGCACGGGCGCCGCGGATATGTGCGAGGCGATGGGCGTTTCCGTCACCAAATGGGACATGGCCGAGACCGCCAGCGGCGGCCCTTTCCCCGAAATCCTTGATCATGACCTGTTCCTGAACTGTATCTTCGCGCGACCCGGCACGCCGGTCTTTGTCCCGCGTGAGGCACTGAACGCGCCACGCAAGCTGACCGCCATTGGCGACGTGGCCTGTGACCCGGACAGCGACTACAACCCGGTGCCGGTCTATGACCGCGCAACCACTTGGGACGCCCCCGCCCTGCGCGTGGCCACAGATCCGATTATGGATGTCATGGCGATCGACAACCTGCCGTCAATGCTGCCTGTCGAAAGTTCCGAAGACTACGCGGCGCAACTGCTGCCCTCCCTGCTGACCCTGACCGATCTGGACAGCGGTGTCTGGGGTCGGGCAGAAGCAACCTACAAAACTCATATCGAAGGGATCTGAGCGATGACGATTCACTGGTGTGGCACCGGCCTGTCGGCCATCCCCGGCCTGCGCCGCCTGATCGAAGGAGGCTACAAGATCACTGTCTGGAACCGGACCATCGACAAGGCCCGCGCCGAAGTCGGTGACCTGACCGACGATATCCGCGCCTTTGACATCGACGCTTTGGGCGCAGTGCTGGAAAAAGGCGATGTGATCGTATCCATGTTGCCGGGCGACTGGCACGTGCCGCTGGCGGAACTGGCGATCTCGAAACAGGCCAATTTCGTCTCATCCTCCTACATCGCCCCGGAGATGCGAGCACTGGACGACAAGGCCCGCGCAGCCGGGGTCGCCTTGGTCAATGAAGTCGGACTTGATCCGGGTATCGACCATCTGATGGCACACGCCCTGGTCGACGACTATCGCGCCTCGGATGCATTCGACCCCCAAAACCACCTGAGCTTTATCTCTTATTGCGGCGGTGTCCCGAAGAACCCCAACCCATTCCGGTACAAGTTCAGCTGGTCTCCTCTGGGGGTTCTCAAGGCTCTGCGCTCGCCGTCGAAGTCGATACGCGACTACGCCCCGCTGGACGTCGCCCGCCCGTGGGACACGATCAGCAGCTATATCGCACCGCTGCCCACCCCTGAGAGCTTTGAAGTCTACCCGAACCGCGACTCGATCCCTTTCATGGCCCAGTACCATTTCGAGGATCACTGGCCAGTCAAGGAATTCGTCCGAGGCACATTGCGCCTGAACGGTTGGGCGGATGCCTGGTCGGACGTGTTCACGGAAATCGAAACACTCGCCGGTCCAGAAGGGGATGCGCGCCTGAAAGAGATGTCGGATCAATTCTGGACTGAAAACGCCTATGACGAAGGCGAGCCAGACCGCGTGGTTCTGTGCGTGGGCCTGAAAGCCGAAAAAGACGGCGTCGAGGTCTGGCACAAGACCTATGTGATGGACGCCTGGGGTGACGAACGCGGAACCGCAATGGCTCGGCTGGTGTCGATCCCTGTGTCTCTGGCTGTTGAGTCTGTCTTGAAACGCGAAATTCCTGCCGGGGTACATGCTGCCCCAAGCGATCCCAAATTGGTGCAAGGCTGGATGGCAGAGATCGACAAGCTGGCTCAGCACTTGCAGATCGTTGAGCACAAAGCCTGACAATAAAACGGTCACTCCAGGATCGCTGGACTGACCGTTTTTGCACTTGCCAGTTTCGCTTAATCTATTGCGGAACACCCAAGGCTATCAAATATATCTTTGAATCGTGTCCTCAATGTCAGCGCGATTGATCCCGAATTCGGATAATTGTTTATCGCTGAAACGGTCCAGATATTGGGCGGCACGAACAATATCGCAACGAATTGCCCGAATTCTCATCGCCCTGTCGAATAAGAGCAAGGCACTCGCAGACGGTGCCGTCTGGTCGGTTGGGCGAACAGCATCAAACATTTCTCGGTACCTCCTTTACCTGAACTCAGCGGCGCTCATTCCTACGATTGGCGATAGGGAACGCCAAAATAGACGCTCTGGTATGCCCTTTGCTTGATCTGTTCACGTGGGACGCCGATGTCGTTCAATTGACGATCGCTCAATCGCTCCAGCCCTTTTACAGTGTTGGCGAAAACCCTGCGCCGGAACTGTTCTGTTCTTGCTTCGGCATAGTCCGAAATCATAGCTGAAAACACGTTTCTGTATGGTCTTAGAACCTGTGCACCTTCCATAGAACTCTCCTCGAAAACCGAACTGCGTTTCTGGTTACAGTTCAAACTTGGGAGTTGGTTCTTAATTTTTCTGAACCGGAACATTAAGGTCCGTTTAGGCGGTTTGGCTTGTGTTTCTTTTGCTTATGAGCAACCGCCATTGCGCTTGTAAGCCTGACGAGGTGAAGACGTTAAGCAATTGATCCGGTGGATCAATTGTAGTCTGAATGGGCTGTGTTGGGGTTTTCTGACGCTGGTTGCGGGAGCAGGATTTGAACCTGCGACCTTCAGGTTATGAGCCTGACGAGCTACCGGGCTGCTCCATCCCGCGTCAGAGTCAGATTT
>NZ_JBQFUW010000007.1:0-225979 GCF_056539385.1 Ruegeria sp. BB6 | reverse complement strand
CAAGGACTACCGCGCGCACCTCGTCAGCGTCATGACAAAACGCGCAATCAACGCCTGCGCTTAAAAACACAACTCAAACCAGGGCCCATATAAGTTGGGCCTTGGTTAAGAACCTCGTATCCGTGGAGCTTTTGAAGGTCGCCAATATGCGCCGGTGTGTTCGCGGGCTTCCTGATAGCGTTTCGCGCGTTGGCGTGCATCGTCGCCTCCTGCGTCGTAGAGATGTGCCAAAATGCAATCCAGAACAGCCATTGCACCGGAAAAGTTGGTGAAATCGTGCAAAGATCGGGCGCTGATTTGAAAGGTTACGTCCGGGTCGATGTTGGGCGCGATCACTTCGCTGTCTGAGATCAGAATGATGCGCATACCTTTTTGTTTCGCGTAGCGCATCGATTGTATGGTGTCCGCTGAATACGGCAGAACCGTTATTGCCAAAAGGCAATCCTGCGGATCGGCGTCAAGAAGGTCGTCGATCGCGGACCCCATATGCCTGGGCGCAAGCTGGATGCCTGGATGAGCCATGCGGCCAGCATATGAGAAATAGTAGGACAGAGAGTAACTAGCCCGAGTTCCCGTGACGAAACATCTGCGCGATCGGGTGATATATTCAACGGCCTGTTGAACCTTATCCGGCTGCATCAGGCGGAGTGAGCGCGCCACCACGTTCAGGGCGTTTTGTGCGTATTTTGACTGCGCCTGTTCTAGCGCGTCTCCGTCCTGCAAGCTGGTCAACCAATCATGACCAAGCTCGTCTTCTCGGTCAGTGACCAACGCCTGTCGAAACGGAGTTCTAAACGCCTCGAACCCATCGAAACCCATTCTTAGGGCCAATCGAACCAAGGCATTCGAGCTTACGCCGATATTCGCTGCGGTTACGCGAATGGGGTCGAGACCAAAATCGCCGGGAAAGTCCAATATGTATTTTGCGGCGGCCTGAAGGCTGGGCGGCATCGTGTCGATGTCCTGCCGCAGCTTGTTGGTCAGTTGCTTCAGAGTGTCATTCATAGAAGTAAAAAAACATATGTTTTCTTTTTTGGAAATTGAAAACTTCGAGTTGATAGGTAGAGAGGCAGCGAGATTTGAAGGCGGTTCCAATGAACAAACGTCATGTAAAAGGCAGAGAGTTTAAGGGGCACTATATTCTGGTCGCCCCGAATGGTGCGCGTCGTGGTCGGGAAGACCACGCGCAGCTTCCGGTTTCTACCGAACAGATTGTCGAGGCCGCGCAATCCTGTTTCAGAGCCGGTGCACATGGTATCCATTTGCATGTACGCGACAACGCCGGCAAACATTCCTTGGATGCGGGCAAGTATCTGGAAACAATTGCTGAACTGCGACAGAGTGTGCCAGGGATGGACATTCAGATTACGACTGAAGCCGCCGGAGTTTTCGACGTAGCCGCTCAGCTTGATTGTCTTACGAAAGTTCAACCCTCATGGGCATCAATTGCAGTCCGAGAGATCGCAAGATCGCCAGAGCTGGCCAATTCTGTCTACGCGGTATGTGCCGAGCAGGGAACGGAGGTGCAGCACATATTGTACGATGCAGATGACGCCGCGCTTTTGTCGCGATGGATGACGGAAGGGGTTGTGCAGCCCGAACAAACGGACCGCCTCTTGGTGCTGGGCCGTTATGCGGATGGTCAGCAATCCACTCCGACGGATCTTGATAACTTTCCGACCCAGAATGGCAACTGGATGGTGTGCGCTTTCGGTCGGCAGGAGCACGCTTGCCTTCGTTTGGCTGCTCGACGTGGCGGGGATGTGCGTGTCGGATTTGAAAACAGCATGACAGACCAAAATGGAAACCCCTGGAGGGACAACGCCGCTTCGGTGTCGGCGCTTGTTGCAACTTTGCGCGAGGAAGAACAATGAGCCACGTTTTCCCGAGACATACAAAGTCAAACCAACCTGTCGCCGTTGCTGGGGAAGGATGTTATTTGATTGATGATCATGGGCGGCGCTATCTGGATTGCGGGGACGCTGCCGTGTCTTGTCTGGGGCACTCGAACCAGACCGTTATTGAGGCGGTTCAGGATCAAGTTGGCAAAATAGCTTTTGCGCACACTGGGTTTATGACGTCCGAACCTGCCGAGGCACTAGCAGATTTACTGATCGAACATGCGCCCGGCGACCTTGACCGCGTGTATTTCGTCTCGGGAGGGTCCGAGGCAACGGAGGCCGCGATCAAACTGGCGCGTCAGTATTTCCTCGAGGTCGGTGAACCGGAACGACGTCATGTGATTGCGCGCCGGCAGAGCTATCACGGCAATACGCTGGGCGCTCTTTCCGCTGGGGGCAATGCGTGGCGGCGTGCGCAATTTGCTCCGATGTTGATTGAGATGAGCCATATTTCTCCGTGCTATGAATACGCGGAAAAGCCGGAAGGTGAGAGTAGTTTTGACTACGGCCAACGCGTTGCAAACGAGCTGGAGGCCGAGATTCTGCGGTTGGGGCCGGACTCTGTTATGGCATTCATGGCTGAGCCTGTTGTCGGCGCAACTTTGGGTGCGGTTCCGGCGGTTGATGGGTATTTCAGACGTATTCGCGAGATTTGCGACAAATACGGTGTGCTGCTGATCCTGGACGAGGTGATGTGCGGGATGGGGAGAACAGGCCATTTGTTCGCCTGTGATCATGACCGCGTCGCCCCGGATATTTTGTGCATCGCCAAAGGGTTGGGCGCAGGGTACCAACCGATCGGTGCCATGCTTTGCACCAGCAGAATATATGACGCCATCCGGGATGGGTCAGGCTTTTTCCAACACGGGCACACTTATATAGGGCATCCTGTTGCGACAGCCGCTGCGCTTGCGGTCGTCCAGGAGTTGATCCGGCATGACCTTCCGGCTCGTACCGTGGAAATGGGCGAGACGCTGCAAGATGCGCTACAGGCCGAATTTGGTCAGAATCCGTTTGTCGGCGATATCCGGGGCCGAGGTTTGTTCCGTGGATTGGAGCTGGTTTCCAACCGGGCTGAGAAAACGCCGTTCGACCCTTCGCTGGAGATCGCGGCGAAAATAAAGAAGTCTGCGTTGGCAGAAGGGTTGATCTGCTATCCAATGTCCGGGACGCGGGATGGTAGATTGGGGGACCACATTCTTTTGGCACCTCCGTTTGTTATTCAAGAGGCCCAAATCGGCGAAATGGTCACAAAGTTGAGCAAAGCGATAGCCGCAGTCGTTTAACGTGTTTGTGAACTGACTAATCCTGTGCAATCAATAAAGTAGTTGATTAATATGATTGCGATTGGGTGAGTGATGATCCGCGATATTTGGATGAGTTTTAGGAATTTACCGCTTTGGGTTCAGATTTGGATGGTGTTCGTCCTAATCCCGGTAAATTTGGCGCCGCTCGCATTTGTTGATCAACCACAGGGCGCATTGATCGCCGCTTTGTCGGTGACTGGCATGGCGCTGAATATTCCTATCATTCGAGCTGCGCGCGGGATGACAAAGGCGATGGCGTTGCCCCATCTCATATGCTGGGTTCCATTGGTCGCCATCATCATAATGTTGCTGACCGATGGCACGGCGCTGTCGCCAGAATACGCACGTTTCTTGCTGTTGTTGTTGGTGGTTGACCTGATTTCCCTGGCCTTTGACCTGAACGACTCGATCGTCTGGCTACGAGAGCGGCAGGCGGAACAATAAAGCCCCCTGAAAGGGTGGTCTATCGGGACACAACCCCGCAAAGGCAATAACTTTAATAAATTGTTATTGAATGATTATTCGGAATATCGGGACACAGGTTTTTGCGCAGTCTTTGCGCTGTGTCCTGTTTGTGTCCCGAAATTCGCGTTGCCAAATTAATATGGGCTTGAGGCGTCCGAATAACTCAAGCCATTAGAATGCGTGGGTTCTCGGCGCACATGGCGCGTGTATTCATCTCATAAGCCTTAGATCTGCGGTGTCCGCAAATTCAATAAAGTTATCAGTATTTGGGCTTCCATTAGCATCGGCCAAAATTTTGTGACGAGGATGGTGGACTTAGGTCCAACATCCTTTTTGTCCACCAGCCGCTTGGATGGCGTCGTATTGGCCTTTCATTTGGGCCAGTTGCGCGCTTTCGTCTTTATCATTCGCAAGCAGGAATAGCGCGGGCCAGAACAACACCAAGCCAACGCCCATTGCCACGGCGTCATTGGTTGCTTTCTTGTTCTGTTCACCGGTCAGATGGTTCACCTGAGCGACAATTCGTGCTTGTTCCTGCCGAAGTTGTTTGCAGTTCTGGTCCGTATACAGCGTCATTGGAACGTAACTTGCCGTTACATTTTCTGCCTTTTGTGCGCAGGCTGACAACGCCAAAGAACCCGCCAACGCGGGGATGATGATTTTTTTCATGTCCGAAACTCCTTATGCCCGCGATATATTCAAGTCGAGCGATGTCTACTTGTGATTTTTTGCCAAAATAATTCTAATATGCTGTTTTGATAATAGTTTTTCGATCTTGGGACGGTCAATCTGCGTTGTCGGGCCACGGAAAGCCGTTTCGGAACGCTGTCGGGTAACTTAGGCGGCCTATAATATTATAGTCAGGACCTATAAAAGACGGAGGAAACGAACGAACGCTTCTCCAGACAGCGCACGCTGGCTGAAAACGCGGTAAAGACTGCTTTGCGGACGAAGCAGTCGGTGGTACTGGAGCGGTTTCAGAAGGTTTAGAACCTATCGCGCCCAAGAATTCGGTGCTCAGATGGCGAGACACCAGTGGCGGTCTTAAATGCACGGCTGAAGTTGTTGGCTGTCTCGTATCCAAGCGCAGTAGCAATATCGGCGATGGTGCCAGACTGCAATGAAAGTAACTCTTTCGCCCGGCTTACGCGAACATCGGTTACTATGCGACGGAATTGCGCGCCTTCTTCCTCGAGCTTCCTTTGAAGAGCGCGAACACCAAGCCCGAGTGCGCGAGCGGTTGCATCAACCGAGATTTCTTTGTGGTGGAGTTGCTGTCGGGCTATTGCGGCAACCCGACCAGCCATTGTTTCAGGTGGTCCGCCGACGCGTTCCCTCGCAACATCGTCAACCGTCACAAAACCGCGAACGCGATATTGCCTTCTGTTCTCGACCAAAAGCAATGAGCTTTCGAATTCCACACCCAACCTTGGTGCGTTCCAAACTATGGGACACCCATATGTGTCTTCGACTTCGACCGAGTTCGGTACTTTTGCAAAATCCAAGAGAACTGCCGTAGGCGTCCATTCCTTACCTAGGTACTCGCGAAAAATACTTAGGAAAACGCCGATCGCGGAAAAAGCTATATCGGCGTAAGCGGGGTGCTCCGGCATTCCGAATTTGTAGCAATAGCGCGAACGTCGGCCAGAGGCTTCCAGCCATGCACGATCAACTGATGAGTGCAAAGGCATAACCGATGTTGCGCGACGTAGCGCGTTACCCAACGTAGGCGCGGACAGGACATACTCTCCCCAAAGCCCGTAGTCTGCGACCGTTAGGTAAGGAGACCAAAGCAAGCCAATGTTTTGATGGCCCGCCAATCGAACCGCCTCCTCGACGAATGTCGCCAGCGAATGCTCGGAAATGTATCCCGACCGTTCTTCGATAAAGTGATGTGGAAGGTCAGCGACATCCATGGCCTTCGCTAATCTTTTTTCTCCAGCGACCTCATGGACAAACTGCGGCATCGCACCAAGCGCCTTCGCTGAAATCATCGGTGGCAGTGCCATTGAGTTCTCCGGAAATGCGCCTGTCGTGAAATGATACGCATCTGCGTTTCGGATGTGCAAGTCTCGCGAAAACCTCAAGGGAGTAGTCACGAATGAAACAGATGGGCACATTGTTCACAGACTTATCGACCAAGTGTTTAGTTGCGGCCATTTGCGTCGGCGGCGCCGCTGCTCAGGTCGAGGCGCAGGAATTTAACGACACGGGCGACATTCTCGCGCGCTCGGCGCAGGTTGAAGACATCGAATACAAAATAATGGTGCAGCGCGCGACGCAAACCGCGATTTGGGGCATGCCTGCTGCAGGCATGATCGACTTCCTGAAAGGTATTCGCCGAGATCTGGGCGGGGATTACAACGACATTGTGTATCTCAACAAACCGTTCGACTCCAAACACGGGTTTCTGACGGCCAATGATGTAACAGCTTACGCATGGGCGTCCATGACATCTGAGCCCGGGCCTTTGGTGATCGAAGTTCCGGCAGCAACAGACAAGGTCAATTACTTCGGTACGATTGTAAACGCCTGGGATGTCCCGATTGCCGATGTTGGTCCGGACGGGTTCGACGAAGGAGAAGGTGGTAAATATCTCATGCTGCCACCCGACTATGATGGCGACATGTCAATCGAGGAACTGACTGACGCGGGATACTTGCCGTTCGAGACAGACACTTACGAATACGGGTTTTCATTCCGCCCAAAGCTGACCAACGGCGCGACTGATGCGGACGCGGCTGAATACGCACAGACGATAAAAGTCTACTACCTGTCAGAAGCCGACAACCCACCACCGAACACCTATCATGAAGCCTCTGAGGTTCCCTACGACTCCCTGCCGTACTACAACGAAACCTTCTTTCAGGACCTAAACGACTACGTCCAGAACAACCCAATCCGTCCTCAAGACAAAGTCATGGTGAACTTTCTGAAGGATCTCGGGATTGAGAAGGGTAAGCCGTTCGAGCCAACCGAACTTCAGGTGAAGGCAATGGAGGAAGGTCTGTTGCTGGCTTATGCATCCATGCAGCATTATTTTGTGACGCCAGGCAAAGCGATGTTGCCGCTATGGGTGGACGAAAACGGCGACATGAAAAGCCAATGGCTTATCTGGGACTTTGCAGAGGGTCAGGCCGAGCTTGGGTTTCCTTACGAAACTGAAACCGAAGTGCTTGTCGATGCCCGTGCCGGCGGCAGCTACTTCTGGATTACCTATTTGCCGAAACAACTTGGCGGCGGGACGTTCTACCTAACTGGTCTGCGCGACAGCGAAGGCGAGATGTATGACCACAATCAGACTTACAAGCTGAACGTGCCAGCGGACACACCCGCCGAGGATTTCTGGTCAGTCATTGTCTATTCGATGGAGACCAAGAGTTTCATCCGCGACGTCGATCCTGTGGGACTTTCCGAGCGCGACACCGACACGATGCAAGCAAACGAAGATGGTTCTTACGACATCTACTTCGGGCCTGAAGCGCCAGAGGGCATGGAAAGCAACTGGATCCCAACCACCGAGCCCTACTTCCTCCTGTTCCGCCTCTACGGCCCTGAAGAGGGCTGGCTGGAAAGCGGCTGGATGCTCGGAGATCTCAAGAAGGTCGAGTAGCTGAAACTTTTCGCAATTGAATTCGGACACTGACCGGTATTGGCACAAACCAATTGGTCAGTAATTGGAGAGGCGGTGTATGCCTCGGGACACCGTCTCTCCACAACAAACACCAAAGTGCCAAGTCGCGACAAGCGCATAAAGGCAATGAAAATGGGAGTTTCAAAATGAGAAACATTAAGACTTGTATGACAGCGATTGCGATTGCACTCGCAGTCAACACGGGACCGCTTAAGGCGCAACAATTTGGCCAAGAAAGAGCACGAGCGGTCGGTGAACTGACAGATGAAGCGGTTGTGTCCGCTCTGCGCGAAGATGGTCGCGTCTCAATGAGCGGCGGTTTTTTTGAGACCGACAGTGACGCGCTAACCGGCACGTCACCCGAGGTGTTGTTCAAAGTTGCCAGCGCGATGGCGACGCTGCCTGAAATGCGACTGGCGATCGTGGGCCATACGGACTCGGTGGGTGACTTTGCATACAACATTGACCTCGCTGAGCGCCGTGCTGCGGCCGTACGCAATGCACTGATGGGCGAACCCTACAACGTCGCGGCGGAACGTCTGGTCGCCATGGGAGCAGGTCCAATCGCGCCTGTTGCCTCGAACTTGTCCGAGGAAGGACGCGCGCTGAACCGGCGCGTGGAGTTCGTTTTGCTGAACGAAGATATGATTCAACAAAACGAGGGCGCAAACGAACAAGTTGCATTGCCTCCACAATCAGACAGAGAGTTCGCCGCAATCGTACCGCAAAACGTTTTGACACCGGACAGAGTGAAAACAGAGACACTTGGCACACTTGAGTTTTTCGATGGCATGCCTTCACCAGATACGGTTGAGAAAGTCTTCGACAATCTGGACTTGATGCGCGCAACGACTGCTTTTCTTGATGGCATGAAAATCGCGTCTCTGCGTGGAATGTTTCAAGGCTATGAAGATGTAGGCGCACAACCCAATGATGTCGTCATTGCAGAAAATCTTCTGGATGCCAGATCAATCTGGCTGACGCCTAATACAACGACTATTTACGTTGGTTCCAACGTTGATATCTCCGAAGGTCCTATGGTCATAGAGGTGCCCGCTGGCATGTTGGGCCTGTTGGACGACGCAGGGTTCGACTACGTCGCAGACATTGGCGCGCTTGGTGCAGACAAAGGCGAAGGCGGGAAATACCTGTTGATGCATCACGACGATGAAACTGCAGTGCCAGAAGGATATTTTGAACTTCGTACAAGAACAAATGAACACTGGTTGCTGCTGCGTCGCTCCCCCGGGGCAGATGGTGACACAACAGGACCAGTTGCAGAGATCAAGGCAGGGCTGAACATCTATCCGCTCAGCGCAGCCGACAATCCGCCATCGGAGAACTTCATCAATATCTCCGGCGTTCAGCACAACACAGTCCATGCCAACAACGAAGACTTCTTCGAGGAGATTCATGTAGCCTTGGATAACAATCCGGTCGGCGCTTTTGATCCAGAAATTGTTGGGACATTTGCTTCCATTGGCATCAAAAAAGGCGAACCGTTCGAACCGGACGCCAGAATGAAGGGAATCTTCAAAGAAGCAGCAGCCATCGCAAACGCGACAGCGCGTGCGATCACATATGCCTCACGGGATCCGGGGGTGTACTTCTATGAAGATCGTCAATGGAACTCGCCGTTCCAACGCCAGAGCTATCTGTTCCTTGAGGATGGCGCGCGTATTCTGGATGATCGGACATACTTCTTTTACATGGCGACAGGTATCACACCTGCAATGACTGCGCCGCCGGTTGGCACCGGGTCGGTGTATGCAATGACGGCCCGCGACAAAGATGGGGAGTATCTGGATGGTTCAAAGACCTATAAGGTAACGCTTCCCGCGCCGGTCCCTGCCAAGAACTTTGCGTCATTCATGCTCTATAGTGGGCAGACTCGTTCGATCTTGGAAACAGACCAACAATCCGGAGGGATCGACTCCAACCGGCCCGGAATAAAGCCGAACGACGATGGTAGCTTCAGCATCTATTTTGGACCGGAAGCGCCGGAAGGTTGGGAAAACAACTGGGCGCAAACAGTTCCCGGTCGAAGCTTCAATGTTATGATGCGCCTTTACGGGCCGCTTGAACCATGGTTCGACAAAAGCTGGCGGCCCGGTGATTTGGAACTCGTGGAGTAGTCTTGGAAGTTTAGGCTAGACGAGCAAATGTCTTATGGCGAACATGGACGCTCCAAGAAATTGGGGCGTCTCCAAAACCGGCCGCTTTGGGCTCGAAGCGGTCATTCGCGGCAGTTGGTACGAGCGACCACACTGCGGACGAAGCCGCCGTTAACACAGTCATCAGCATGTGATGCCTAACAAGCGATATCCAAGCCACCCCCCAAACCTTCAGCGCGTCGTCCAGCAGTGTAAGTTCGCGTTCGTCTAGTTCGGTTCTACTGGCGGTCTGAATGAAGAGGCGCAGGACTTCTTTGCCATTTCACTCTCGCAAAATTAAAAAAGAATAATGAAGTACTTACTCCAAACCCCCACTGCCAGGGCAATCCTCATAGCACTCTTTGTAATTGTTGTTGTGAGGGTGTGCAGCTATGACAGCTATCAAGGGGCTGGATATCAAAGGCCTGATCATGATTATTGGGACGGCGGGGACAGGCCCTAAACCGAGTTCACTCCTGTACTGTGGCATCCACTGCAAACAGTCGCGCAGGTTGTCCGTAACTCGGACATAACAGACACTAGTACCGAGTTACCGTGAATAATATTCCGCCCAAAGAAGCGAAGCAGTTGGCGAGATATTCATCCTCGACATTCAGAATTTCGAGTATGATTTCGATGTCGGCTTAGTTCGCAACAAAATCTCCTCCCTAAGAAGATTGCGGCCCGTTTTAGTGCTGGAAGGCGATACGCGGAGTTGTCTGGGTTCTCGCACTGAGGCTACCTCACGTGTCGGGGTCATATGCAATCTACGGTCACATAGAGTGTGAATGTCCACTTGCTTCGTTGCTATGCGCCAGAGCTGCTTCTGCTTGACCGACAACACGATCACGCACCTTGTTCAAACCGCGAGTGTTTAACCATTTCAACCACTTTCGCAGTGGAACAAGCTGTTTGCAGCCAAAACTGTCTATCCAGACAAACCTGCCCAGGCCATCTACTTGCGTTTGGAATACGATGTTCTTTAGGTTCTTGTTGCTGATCACGACGTGGTTTTCCATCAACGCATCAAAAAAATCGTTAAGCAATTTCAAGTGCAGGGTATTCAGGCGACCTGCTCGGATCATGTCCCTGAGGGTCGGTGACAAATTACCATCAGGATCTGAAATGCGCTCGTACACCAGTCCTAGACCTAAATCAGTTGGCATCGTTCCATGCACTTCACAAATTGGCAGTAGCGCACCGGGTTCTTGTTTGCGAGCTTTTAGTTCCAAATACTCGCGAAACTCGCGCAGAAAACCATTGTACATGGTCGCACGGCGAAGGCGGCGTTCGATCCAACTGACGTCCGGAAGTTGTCCATGTGCGTCGTACGTGCCCGGCTGCGGTAACTTCACCAGAAGAGACGGTTCGTTCGGGTGTTCATAGATATGCTGACGCTTGCCCTTGGCAATCACAGGCTTATTGCTCAGCGTCAGCATGCTGCACCTCATAGCTTAGTGGTTTGCAAGTGCGTATGACAGTTTTGTAACAGAAGTAAAGAGCCGTCCTCGAAGTAAAAAACTGCGCTTTTGTTTCCAGCGGAGAGATGGCTGCTAGCCAATGAAGTGGCGGACTTGCCCGTTCTTGACGTCCACTTTGGGCTCAATGCCGAAATCTGGGGCATTTCGTCGTATGACCGGTTCGCCGTTCCGAGCGGACATTGCATTCGCCGTTTCCATCGGAATCGCCGTGGTGATTCAAGGGCGGCAGGAAGATTGTTCATGTCGCACTTGTTTTGGCTCGACCTACAGCACTTGAAACGCATCCAGCAATTGTTACCAAAACAAATGTAGAGCGGTTGCGCGATGTTCGCTGTGGACTTATCAGGGAGCAGGCACCTTCCGTGCCGGGGCGTTCGCGGCTTCCAAACGCGTCGCCCCATCACCCCCCAAAAACGGCCATTACGGGACATAAAAGGGACACAGCTTTGTTTGATCTTGCCTATGCCTATTAATTATTAGTTAAATTATTCTCGACACTTCCCCCTTTGGAGGGGGTAACGCCCAACCCAACCGCTTTTGCGTCGCGTGTCAGCAGGTTTACAGCTTCCCGATATTCAATCGTCGCAAACGGATTAAACTTCGGTTTGCCGTCGTATGAACACCACAGCCTGCCGGGTTCCATGTCGTGTATGGCGTTGTTGCGTTGGGCGCTATGCACTGCGGCGGCCCGGTCCACCGCTTCAATCCCCCGCACGGCCAGCGTGCCAGCCACAGCCGCGGCCCGTGTCCGGTCCATCGGGTCGTTGCTCGGGTCCATCGCGATAGATGCAACGTCGCGTGTAACGGCGGTCAGGATTGCCAGAAAGTCGTTTGCAGTCGGAAGCGCAACGGCGGGGCTTTCCTCAGCAGGGGGCGCGGTGGCCTTCTCCTTCGGCATCTTCACAATCTTTGTGGTCTTACTCATCGCCCGCAACCCCGCGTACCTGTTCCAATGTCACCCCAAAACCTTCGCACAGCGCCGCAAACGCACCCTGTTCATAGTCCCGAAATTCGGCTTCGGTCGCGCAATTCACCAGATGGCAAAAGCCGACCTTCAACGCCCGCTTATGCGTGAATTCCATGTCATGCAGTTCGGCCAGCACCATCAGCCGTTCCACCGCCTGAAACGCGGCATCGCGGGCCTGTGTTATGTCACTGGTGCTTAGGTCAAACGTGGGGGCAACCATGGCCGCGATTGCCACCGCGTCGGCGCTCATATCTTCGGCCGCATCATCTTCATGTTTAAAAGCACGGGCGGCGCTTTCAACCGTCCATTCAGTCGGTATCGGTATTGTCTCGGACATTTTCGCTTTCCTCATCCAGAACATTTTGCACGGCGGGATTGCCGCCAATAATAGCATCAATCGCATCGGCACCGCGAACCGGGTCCAATTTGACGATTTCGGCGCATAGGGCGCGGATAGTATCGGACAAATGGCTCTGGCGGTGTTTGTCCACCCGGTCCAGCAACCCCATGTAGATATCCAGATGGTCCAGAAAGTCCGCACCGATTTGAAGGGCCGCCGCCGTGTTCCCTTCGCCCATCTGCGTTTCAATCCCGACCTTCATGGTTTCCAGTGTGTCCAGCACCAGCTTTTGCAGGTCGCCAATGTGGTCAACGTCGCGTTGACGTTCCAATCGGTGCGTCGCTTCGATGATTTGAGGGATGCACCGCACGACATGCCGCCACACGGTCGCGGGCGTCACGCCAATACGTTCGGCAATGTCCGCATTCGACAGGCCCGCATAGTGCAGGGTTGCCACCGCGCGGCGGTTTTGAAGGTCCATCGCGCATATCGGGCAGGACGGAAGGTCCACACGCGCCATGATGTTGGATAGATTGAAACGCCCTTTTTCACGCAAAATGCGCCATTTTACGCCAGCACGACGCGACGTCTTAGGCATCCGAAAGCCCCTTCGCGCCCCAAACCGCAACGGCAAAGTTTTCCCCGTGTTCCGCGACGCAATCCTGAAACTGTTCAATCGCCATGTTCACGCGGTGGACAATATCGCGTTGCGTGGGCGCTTCGCCGTCAAACACGTCGGCGCTGGTCAAATCGTCCACCACTTTGGCGTGGTAGTGGGTGCCGCGGTCCATCAGGGTTATCGTGAATTCCCGTTCCTTATCGTCTGGATGTTCGGGTTGCATATTTCGCTTCCTTCCATGCAGGGGATTTTGGGCGGGTTTCGTTTTTCCGTCAGGTGCCTACTCCCCCCCTTAGTATATTCTGACGGAAAATCTCGACAGTTGGTAACACTCTGAAAACAACGACTTACGCGGTTTTGAAAATCGCTGACGGAAAAACCTAGCGTTTGGTCGCCCCCGGTTGAGTGGGCACAACCTATTTCTAGTTGTGTGGATACAGCCGTCATAACAGCACCGATTTCAGGGCGTTGAGGGGTAGGGCGGTGGCCAGATTACCGCCAAGCGCAAGGTCGGTGGACGTCATGGCTATGGCCCGCGGTTGTGGCTGTTCGGTGCGCCTGCGTATGTTGTCCAACGTGCGGGTGGTTATGCCTGCCACCCCGCACCCATCCAGCAGTTTCACCGCGTCGGGGTACTTAATGTCAAAGCCGGGTATGCGATGCGCAAACGCCGCAAGCACAGCGCGTTCAAATTGCGTCCGCTTCAAATCAACACCGCCCGGTTGCCCATCCATCATCCAGCCGTGAAAGCGCAACCAATCGTCAGCACTTTTTAATACCGCTTCGGCCTTATGCCTGTATTCATCCCACGCGCGCCGCCAGTGCAAACAATCCTCAACCGTGGCGAATGGGGCAGTTCCAAACCGGATAATCCCGTCATAATCCCGCACGTCCACGGGCATACGTTTGAAGTCAAAGTCTAGATTGGATGCAACGTCACGGGTTTCGTCTATCAGGTCGCACCCAAGGCGGTATTGCTTCGGCAGGGACACCAGCGACTTTCTGGTCATGACGTCACCGTATTCGCGGTTCCGTATGATTTCCTCCCACGCGTGCGCTTCCTCAATCTTCGGCTTTGTCCTATCCCAGTGGGGGATTTTGTGCCCAGCGCGCGCAATAAAAACGTTTGTTTCATCTTCGACAAATAGCGCCATGCCCCCGCGGGTTTTCACCACCAGCACGCGTTGCGCCCTATGCTTTACCTCAAGCGTTTCAGTGTCGCCGTTTGGGTCCACCATGCCGCGCAGTTCGGCAAACCATGTCCCGATTGCCCCCGACGTTGCGGCCTTCGCTTCTGCCAGCGTCGCGTCACTCAGAAAACCGTCTGTTGTCGCGCTCATCATCGTGACGTGGGCAGGCAATCCGGCAACGGCTTCGGCCAGTGTCGCGCGGACAATAGACGTGATGTAGGCCGCATATGGCGCGCAGGTTATGCCGCTTTCTGGCATGTCCTGATATGTGCCGTTGCGTGTGTCAAACACGCGAGCTGTCACAGGGTTTGTTTTCCAGCCTGCCACAGCCTGCGCAAATTTGCCGTACCCACTGTTGCCAACCTCCTTAACCAGCGCGTGCAGGCCGGGGTGCGTGCCCTTCGGAAACCGTGCGCGCCAATGGTTGATGAATTTGGCGAAATCGACCAACGGCCGCGCCGTTCCATCCCACGGCACATAGACGCCGTGTTTAACGGTGATGCGCGCGCCCATCTGCACCGCTAACTCCAGTTCGGGGCCGCAACAGCAGGTTTCCCCCGATAGCGGATAGCAAAGGCCATAACCCCCGTTTGCCACTGGCAGGCACGGAAAGCGCGTGTCTGGCGGGAATTCAAATTCGGCCCGTGCAAACGTCAAAGCGTCGTGGCGGGCCAGTGTGTCCACGTCCTTAGTGTATTGGATGGCGTCCCAATCCGCGGGGCGTAAGGCGGCCATGGCAGACGTGTATGCCCCTTTAAGGTCAAGGTCGGTTATATCCCCATCATGCACGCCGATTTCGCAGGCGATATTCAGCCCGCCATGGAAGCAATCGGCCGTCAGCGTTTTTATATCGCCCACGGCTGGCAACATGGTTTTCTGTTCACGAGGGGGTTTCTGCCATCCGCAAAAGCGTAATGGGTCCAAATCGCAATCCGATATGCAGGACCGTATTTTTTCAATGCCCATGCTGGCGACGGTTGCGGGCATTGTTTCCAATCCCCACGCATCGGCCAGCGTCGCGACTTCAAATATCCAATCCCGCGCTATCACCGCATCGCGCAGGGCGTATGCCTCAAACGGGGCGGGGTGTTGTTGCAAACACAAATCCATGCGGCGGATAGCGGGCACACGCTGGCCCTGTTCATCAATCACCGGGGGCATACTCAGCTTTTCAACGCCCATCCAATCGCCCAGCGCCGCCAGTGGTGCGCGGCCGGGGGCCAACAACATCGTATCCAGCAAACGCACACGGATATTCACCCGTCCGACGCCCGGCATCCGGTAAGGAACACGAATGCCGTCCCTATGGTTAATCGTGGCGTATGTGCCGCGGACGTTCTGCGCGCGCTTTTTCAGTTTGTTGAAATCGGCAAACGTCGCCAGTTCTGCGCGGCTGAAATGCGCCGCAACGATAATGTTGATGGCATCGTTGCAAATGTCGGCTTCGGAAATCATCCCAGCGGCGCGGGCATCTTCTATCACGCCGCCAATCATGTGGCTGAAATACGGGCGGCGCGTGCGGCCTTCGGTGTAAACGATATGGTCGCGGGTCGCTGGGTTGTTGGGGGTGCGGTAACTCAGTTGGTGCGACAGGACTATGTTTTTCACAGGATGGCAGGTGCGATTTTTGCAATGAATGTCCGGCCCCTTCCGTGTGCAGGTCGGACATTGGCGGGCCAGCATATCCGCGGACGGGTTCGGCAGTTCGGATGCAGACACATATTCCGCATCCAGCCCGACAATCAGCGAATATCTATCCAGCACACCCAACGCAGTTAACCACCCATCCGAGCCACAGCACCGCGGGCAGACCGTTCTAATTCCCGCTCGCGGTTCGTTGGGCTGGTCGAGATGGCGCGCGGGTGCGTTGTCACGGCTTCGCGTAGGAACCCCGTTATTGCGGCTTCGGAATATCCGTAGTTCGCCAGCGTCCAAACGGCGGCGGCCATGGCGGGGTGTAGCTGGGTGGAACGCTGAATAAAGTCGCTGGCGGCGGCGGGCAGGCTGATAAAGCGGTCATGCCCAGCCATGAAATGCGCGAAAACGTCGTCGGCGTTGACGCCGTGCGGCGTGGACGCGCGGAAGCCGTTGCCGTGTGGGGTAACGCCTTCGGGGGGTGGAAACGCCGATGTGACGGCTTCGATGAAACCCAACACGCGGGTTTGGTCCACCAACGGCAAATCATCGGGGCCGCAATCCAACGGGCTGGTTTCGGGCCATGTGTATTCGTTGCCGTTGGGATGCTTGCCGCCCAAGATAATCAGGCCAGTCGTGCAATAGACGGATATATCAACGCCGTGGAAATGCTGGGTGGCTATGCTTTCATCGGCAGGGCGGTACAGGCGCAAAGTCCTATGGCCCGGTTTACGGGTGCGCCACAGGTCGGTTTGTCCAAGGTGTTCGTCGGCAATTTCGCGGATTGCAAAAGCGCGTTCGGCGTCGTCGTGGTCTAGGTCCACCGCAACAATCGTCCCGTCCATTATCAGGGCGACGTTTTCGGCGGCGCGAACGTTGGCCCATGCTTCAATCAGGTGGCGCGGCGGTGTTTCCGCCTGCCATCTGTTCCAGCCCTTACCGCAGGCTTTGCCATGGGCAGGGACAACGGTTGTCCATCCGTTGTCAAAAAGTTCGGGCGCGTCTGCAAATCTCATCAGGTTCGGACCTTCCCCACCTCAGCCCCCCACTGAGGGGCTTTTCGCTGGGATTACTTATTAAAAAACAACAGGGAATTTCGGCATCAGGCGGTTGTGTCCCGCCTGAGTGCCATTTTAGGGTGCCGTTCGATTAAAACGGCGCGTCCGTCGGGTCGTAGCTTTCGACAGGTTCGGGCGCTGGCGCTGGCGCGTCTGCATCGACAGGGGCGGGGCCGATGATTTTGGCGATTTCGTTTTGCGGAAGCCCGTCGCGGTCCTTCCCTTTCGACACCATCACAGCCACCCGCGCGCCCAGCAACATGGGCAGGTCGTCACCATCCGTGATTGCGTCCGCTTCCAGCCCCGCGGCCGTCACCAGCGCGTGTAGGCGGTTTAGGCCACCCAGAACAGCGCGGGCTTGTTTCGGCTCAAACACAGCAGGGTTTAAGGTCACGCCCCCGTTGCCATCGTCAACCAAAGCGTCCGCACCATGGGAAACGGGGACAAACGCGGCGATTTCGTCCACGTCGTCCACGCCTTCCAGTGCGAAGCGGACAACACCCCAACCCACAGGGCCAGTGCGTTCGCCAACGCTGGTGTCTGTTACAACGGCGATGTAACGGCCCGGTTTTGCAAGGCCCGCTTCCAGCGCCTTCGCCGCGGATTTCATCGCATCGGCCAACGACGGGCCAGCCGGACTAGTCGCCCCATTGCCCAGCGCGTTCAGGCCGTTTTGTTTCGGTTGTTCAGTCATGGAATAAATCCTTTTGATTTGAGATTTCGTCTTGATGCGCCGTAATCAGCGCATCCATTGCGGGCGTTGCACCGCGGGCCATTGTGTCAATTTCGGCCAGCCCCCGGCGTAACGCTTCGGGTGACATGGCTTTGTCAGTCACGGCCCATGCCAGCGCGCACAGGGCGGACCCGATGCGCTGGCGGTCCAGTTTGTCAGAACGGAATTCGTGCGTACTCATCACGCCGCCCGCCCGTTTCTAAGGTGGGTCACGTCGTTAAACGGCTCAGTTTCGGGTTCGGGTAGCCATTCGACCCAACAGGCGATTGGATTGCCCAAATCAAGCGCGTTTGCGGTGATTTCGAGACCGCGCTTTGTTGCGCAGAACGCCAGCGACGACCAAGGCCGCTTTCCGTTCGGGCTAGTACGCTTTTGCACAATCCACTGAATATTGTCGCGACAGCGGATTATGCGGTGCGTGCCGTCGGTAATCGCGACGGTCAAACAACCGTCGCTTTGTTCACGAACACGCATCACGCCGCCCCCGTATCGGTGACGTCGCGTACAACCCCGATTCCCGAAATCAGGTGGTAGCGGCCATGCCATGCACCGCCGCCATCATTGACGCGTTCGGTTTCGATGTTGACGCCGTGGTCTTTGCGCAGACGGTGAACTTCGGCGCTATGGCGACGCCGCGACGGGCATTCAACGGGGCCAGCGCGAAGCTGTTCCAGCATCCGGCAATCATTGCCGCCGACGCTAATCTGGCGCGTTTCGTCGTCCTCATCCTTCACGGTGAACGTCTTTTTGAGTTTACTCATTGTCTCAATCCCCTCGGATTTCTGAGACATGAAAAACTGTGATAGTCAGGATTACGGATTTTCGACTGCCCGACCTTCACGCCTTGCGCCGTTCCCGCGGTGCAGGGTGTTTTTTCATGTCGGGTTAAGCGGCCGTTGGAAAGTCGGGGCCGTTGTCGTCGTGACGAAAGTTAAAACCGCGGCGGCTGGGTCCAACACCCTGCGCCCGCCACGCTTCCCGCGCGGTGCGGACTTCGCGTGCGTCGTCTGGGTGCATCAGTTCCAGCGCGCTTTCAGCGATGGCGTCACCCTGCGACGCCAGACGCCAGCCCAACCAATCGGTTGGTTGCGCGGCACGGGTGCCGTTTCCGGTGTCGGTCTGGCCGGGATAGCGGCGGGCCGTAGTGAGACTGGTTTCTAAGACTGTCTCGGACATGGCACGCGCAAGGTCTGTGCAGGCCATCCATTTCGGCAGTCGGTTGCGTTTGTTGAACATAAAAAAACCCCACTGGTTTACGACTAGTGAGGTTCAGTGTGGGCAAATCTAAATTTTCTGCCTGACAGCTTTTGGTCAGCTTTTGGTCAGCTTCAAAGCACCTTTTTCAAACCGCGCTTAACTTGCAGTTTGTAGTTGTCGGGTAAGGTATCAGGGAAAAGCGCGTCGTGGATTACGGCGCGACAATGTTCTGCGATTGCGGCACCCTTGTTGTTCGGGGCCAGATGCGACTTTTCAAACGTGCTGATGAGTGTTTCCAGCACAGCGGCCGCAACCTTCGGGTCGTCGGGGAAGGCTTTAAGCTTTTCTTTCATCAAATCGGCCAGACCTTCCATGCTTTCGCCCACGGTGGCGGAGTACAATTCCAATGCCTTTTGATAGACGGCCAACCCCACGCACCCGATGCGCGTTTGATAGTGCCATTCGGGACAGGTCCATGTCGCTTGATGCCGAATGCCGTCGCACTCATTCACGGCTTCAACAATCGGGCGTGCCCGTTCAGCCGTTCGCGGCATCCCAATATTTACGTGCTTACCCGTTTCCTCATCTATCGGCATTTCAATTTCGCTACTCATCATCAACCCCTTCCGTGGTTCAAACTGATTACTTTGTCCGCAGGTACTTCGCCGCGTGCTTCGGCCAGCGCATCGGCTAGCAACGCCGCCCACGCCTCAAACACGGCGCGTTGGCGTTCGACTTGCTGGTCACGCTGATACCGTCTTTGAAGCGGTGACGTCGTGGCGCTGGCGCTATGGTTTAGGCATCGGTCAACAATCGCCACGTCCGAACCCGCCTTGATTGTCCCGTCAGAGAACGCGCGGCGCAGGTCGTGAAACGTCCAGTCCAGAAAGTCCGCGCCCAGCGCATCGTCCAACCGCTGTTTGATGGCACCAAAGCCACCATAAGGACCATTGCGCTTGCCTTGGAAAACGTAAGTCTCGGGGTCGCCGTTCAGGTCAACGCCAATCGCCTCGGCCGCGGCTTGGATATGTTCTAGCGCGGTTTCGGATAACGGGGTTTTGTAGTCCTCATCCGTTTTTGCTTTCTCGGCGGGGATAGTCCAAACGCGGTTTTCAAAGTCGATTTCGCCCGCCTGCATCTGCGCCACGTTTGACCGCCTTTGCGCGGTGTATATTAACGCAGTCACAAACCCGCGGGCGGATGCGCTTTCTTCCCCTTCCAACGCAATCAGGATTTGCGCTACTTGTTCTTTCGTTGGGGAAACGTTGCGTTCCTTCTCGACCTTCACCTTGAGCGGGGCCAGTATGTCTTGCGTGGTCCATCCCTGTTCAAACATCCAGCGAAACAGCGGCTTTGAACGGCGTAGCGTCGTATTAATGCTTGAGGGGGCGCGAACACGTTCCTTTTCAATCCACAGCCGCACGGCTTCGGGGGGCAGGGCGTCAGGGCGCATGTGCAGATATTTCGCAAATAGCCGTTTCATGGCTTTGACGGTCTTATCCTTGGACCGCGTGCCCGCCAGCCGAATATCTGCATAGAAGTCTATTGCATCGCCCAGCGTTGGCGCTTCGGCCCGGTTCCGTCGTTGGGCCTGTTGCTGGCGTAGTTCGCGGGCAACCGCTGTCTTATCCGTGGCGGCAACCTTCGCATTAACCGCACCCAGTTTTGTTTGCGCCAGTTCGCGCGCCTTGGCGGGCGTGGTTTCTGGAAAGTCACCCAGACGAACCCGAAAACGGTTTCCGTCGATTGTGTGCCGCAAATACCATGCGCCCTTGTCAGAACGCCCCACGCATTCCAGACCGCGGAATTCCTTATCGCGCCACGTTCCCCGCCCTTCTTTGGGCAGGTGACGCGCCACATAGCTAGTTGATTGGGCCTTGCCCATCGCATCCACCTTCCGTTGTTGTGTCCCGCACGCGTCCGATTGTGTCCCGAATACCGCTTCCAACCGCACCCGGTCGGACCGTGCCATGTAAATACATAGGGGGATTACTTGGGGGATGCAAACGCCTTTATTTTATGGCGATTGTTATCGTTCAGGTCGGGTCTGGTAAGGTGTGTTTTGTGTCCAATAAAGCCCCCTGAAAGGGGGCTTTGGATCGCAACGGTGTGTTGGTTTATTTCTGTGGAAGAGGACCGATCATCATGATCATCTGACGGCCTTCCATCTTGGGCATGTTCTCGACCTTGCCCAATTCCTTGATGTCCTCGGCCACACGTTCCAGCAGCTCACGCCCCAGATTTTGGTGCGCCATTTCACGGCCACGGAAGCGCAGGGTAACTTTGACTTTGTCGCCCTTTTCCAGAAACTTGAAGACGTTCTTCATCTTGACGTCATAGTCATGTGTGTCGGTGTTGGGCCGGAACTTGACCTCTTTCACCTCAATGACTTTTTGCTTCTTGCGCGCTTCACTTTCGCGTTTCTGCTGTTCGTACTTGAACTTGCCAAAATCCATGATCTTGCAGACCGGAGGGTTCGCGTTCGGCGAAATCTCAACCAGGTCGAGGCCGGCATCAGCGGCAAGTTGCATGGCTCTAGCGGGATGAACCACCCCGACGTTTTCTCCATCAGCACCAATCAGGCGAATTTCGGGGGCACGGATCTTTTCATTGACGCGCGGGCCAGTTTCTCGTTGCGGCGGCGCGTTGTGAGGTCTGCGGGCTATGGGTTCATTCCTTTGATGATTGCAGAATTTCGAGCCCGAAATTTAGACTGCCACGCGCCCTGATTCAAGCGCCAACAGCGCTGAAACGATTGAAATTCACAGGATTCACGGCAGGTTTGTGTGCCGGTCACAGTCTGGACAGTGACCGGCGCGGTCTGATTAGCCAACAAAGGCTTTTTCGATCACAAATTCCTTGGGCTCGGAGTTTGCGCCTTCGCGCAGCCCGAATTCTTCAAGGATTTCCTTAATATCAAGGTTGAAGGCCAGCGAGCCGCACACCATCGCACGGTCGGTTTCCGGATTGATGCCGCCTTGGATGCCAAGATCCGCGAACACGGTTCCGTCTTTCAACAGATTGGTGATGCGGCCCATCTTGGGGCTCTCCTCCCGAGTCGTGGTCGGGTAATAGCGAATCTTGTCGGCAAAACCTTCGCCCATCAGCTCTGCCAGCATCTCATCCTGTCGGATGTTTTCGATCAGTTGGCGGCCATATTCCAGCTCGGCCACTTCGCGGCAGGTGTGGGTGATGATGACTTCGTCATAGTCCTCATAGGTCTGCGGTTCGCGCAGCAACGAGGCGAAAGGTGCAAAGCCGGTGCCGGTTGCAAAGAACCAAAGGCGTTTGCCTGGCAGCAGGGCGTCATGGACCAGCGTGCCAACTGGCTTGGGGCGCAGGATGATCTGATCGCCCGGCTTGATGTGTTGCAGTTTCGAGGTCAGAGGACCGTCCTGCACCTTGATCGAGTAGAACTCCAGTTCTTCATCCCATGACGGCGAAGCGATCGAATAGGCGCGCAGCAGCGGTTTGCCGTTGTCACCCAACAAACCGATCATCACGAACTCGCCCGAGCGGAACCGCAGCGAGGCAGGGCGCGACACCTTGAAAGAGAACAGGCTATCGGTCCAGTGTTTGACGTCAGTTACAGTCTGGGCGTCCGGCAGAACGGGGGCCTTTACGGCGGTTGCTTCGGTCACGGGCTTCATCTCTGTCATCGTTTTCACTGCCGGCTGGGTAAACCGACATCTCCGTTTAATCTTTGATCCAAGTCAGGAAAAGGGGGCAGTTGCCCCCACGTCCTGTCACAAGCGTCCATTTGGCGAAATCAACCGCGCAGTCGGGCCTGATAGTTGTTTTCGTGCCAGTCAGAGCGAGCCAGCCACTGATCTTCGGGCTGGCGGTTGGCAAGGGTTTGGTCGATCTCGACTTCGTCAAAACCACTGCGGCGCGCCATTGCGTACTGGTCAGCCAAAATATGGCCCTTGGCACGCAAACGCCCTGTATAGCCTTTCAAACGCAGTGTCCGCGCGATGGTGAACCCGCGACCGTCCGCAAAGGAAGGAAAGTCGATCCGCACCATCTTGGCGCCGCCGAGCCGCTCAGCCAGCTCGTCCGGGTCCGCGTCGGAAGGTACGTCCAGCGCGACTACGTCATTGGCTGTGTCTTCAAGCGCGACAAAGCCATCGGTCCAGTCATCGGGGGCGAACCCCTCATCTGTTACGATTACATTCATGTTTTCTCTCCGGCGCGCACCATCTTGCCATCGACAAAATGGATGCCGCATTCTTCCTTGTTCTGGTCGCGCCAACGTCCGGCGCGGGGGTCTTCGCCCTCTTTGACCGGCGAGGTGCAGGGCGCACAGCCGATCGAAGGGTATCCTTTGGCCACCAGCGGATGCCGGGGCAGGTTGTTTTCATCCATATAGGCGCGCACGTCCTCGGGCGCCCAATGCGCCAGCGGGTTCACCTTGATCCGGCCAGTGCCATCCTCGACCTCAAAGAAGTCGAGCGCCGCACGAGTGCCAGCCTGAAACCGTTTGCGCCCGGTGATCCAGCCACAATAGCCGGACAGGGCTTGTTGCAGCGGAAACGTTTTGCGCAGGTTGCAGCACGCATCCGTGTCCCGCAGGCGCAGCGCACCGTAGGGATCATCGCGCTGAACATCGTCTTCATCCGCGCGAATGATTTTCACGTTCTTCAGACCCAGCCGTTCGCTCACCTCTTGCTGGTATTCCAGCGTTTCGGTGAACAGCATCTGGGTGTCGATGAACAGCACCGGGGTCATCTTGTCGACCACCGCCGCCATGTGCAGCAACACGACTGACTCTGCCCCAAAGCTGGAGACTAGGGCAAGGTCGTCAATTTCTTCTATGGCACCGTGCATCACGTCATGTGCGCTGTGGTGCCGGAACCGGGCGTTCAGCGCTTCGACCTTTTCGGTCAGTTCGCTGCGGTCTTTGCCCAGTTCCGTCTGGATTAGATCAAGCGGCATTCGCCTGAGCCTCGGGGTAAAGAGCTGCCTTGAACGGAGCCATGCCCACACGACGGTAGGTTTGCAGGAATTCCTCCTCGGCGCTCTCACGCTGTTCCAGATACGTGTTCACGATCCGCTCGACGGCGGGAACGATCTCATCATAGGCAAAACCCGGACCAGTGCGGTCGCCAATGGCGGCCGTCTCGGTGCCGTCGCCACCCAGCGTGATCTGGTAGTTCTCAACGCCTGCGCGATCCAGACCCAGAATGCCGATATGCCCAACGTGGTGATGCCCACAGGCGTTGATGCAGCCCGAGATTTTGATCTTCAGGTGGCCGATATCATGTTCGAGCTTCAGGTCGTCGAAACGGGTTGCGATTTCCTGAGCAACCGGGATCGAACGCGCCGTGGCCAGCGCACAGTAATCCATGCCGGGGCAGGCGATGATATCGCTGATCAGGCCGATATTGGCGGTGGCCAGCTCGTATTCTTTCAGCTTCGCGTGGATCGCGGGCAGGTCCGACTTGTGGACATGCGGCAGGATCACGTTCTGCTCGTGGCTGATGCGCAGCTCGTCATAGGCGAACTCTTCGGCCAGATCAGCCATCACACGCATCTGCTCGGCAGTCGCATCACCCGGCGTGGCGCCGTGCTTTTTGATCGAGATCGTGACAATCGCGTGGTCCGCGTTCTTGTGCGGCGCAATGTTTGTATCGACCCACGAACGGAAAACCGGATCATTGGTGTAGGCACTTTCAAACGACGCAACCGAGGCTTCGCGGAAGGCCGGGGCCGCAAAGTGGCCCTTGATCTCTTCCAGCATGTCCATGTCGGCACCCTTGAATTGCGGGCGAACCTGCAGGAAACGCTCGTTAACTTTGGCGCGAATGGTGTCGATGCCGTTTTCGTGCACGGTGATCTTGATGCGCGCTTTGTACTTGTTGTCACGGCGGCCGATCTGGTTCCAGACGGACACGGTGGCCTCAAGATACGCCAGCAGGTCGTCGAAGGCGACGAATTCAGAAAGCTCTTTGCCGATCATCGGTGTGCGGCCCAGGCCGCCGCCCACGATGACGCGCGCGCCCAGAACGCCTTCATGTTCAACCAGTTGCAGGCCGATATCGTGCGCCTTGATCACGGCGCGGTCATTTTCCGAACCGGTGATGGCGATCTTGAACTTGCGCGGCATGAACTGGAATTCCGGGTGGTCGGTCGACCACTGGCGCAGCAGTTCGGCATAGGGGCGCGGGTCGGCGATCTCATCTGCGGCGGCACCGGCGAAATGGTCGGCGGTCACGTTGCGGATCGTGTTGCCCGAGGTTTGAATGGCGTGCATGCCAACCTCGCCCAGCGCGTCCAGCATATCCGGCACGTCTTTTAGCTTCGGCCAGTTGTACTGGATGTTCTGACGGGTGGTGAAATGGCCGTAGCCTTTGTCCCACTTCTCGGCAAGCAGAGCCAGTTGACGCATCTGCGCACTGGAGAGCGTGCCATAAGGGATGGCGACCCGCAGCATATAGGCGTGCAGCTGCAGATACAGGCCGTTCATCAGGCGAAGGGGCTTGAACTCATCCTCGGTCAATGAGCCGTCGATACGACGCTCAACCTGAGCGCGGAACTGTTTGTTGCGTTCTGCCAAAAATGCTGTGTCGAACTCGGAGTAGCGATACATGATTAGCTGTCCTTAGTTGCAGCCCCGAAACCTGGGGGCCTTGAAGGGGAGAGAGAGGGCCTGTGCTCAGGTCCGGGGCTGCGGGGAAGTTTCCTGTTTGCCGTGGGCATAGTTGGACGGGCCAGTCCGACGGAAATCTTCCCGAAAATGAGAGGGTTCAGGACCGTTTTCGCCTGCAACCGCATCCGCAAGATATGCGCCAACGATCTTGTTGGCCTGACGTTCGGCGTCCAAAAGGCGAACCTGTGCATGCGCTTCGTCAGTTATCAGCTCAGCGTCCGCCAGTTCACGCGACCAGCGATCATCTTCGGTGAGGTAGATGACATCGCCTTCCAGCAGGTCATTGGCGGTCACCACTTTGGGGGTAAAAGCGCGGGCCATCAGGCGTGCTCCTTCTTGAATTCGGTCAGGGCGTCGACCGACTTGCGCGGTTCGAGGCCATAAAAAGTGAGGGTTGGGCCGTCCATATTGGCGGCCGTCAGGTCTTTTGTTAGTTGATCCAGCGTCGACGCCAGAATGCGTTGGTCGGGGCGCGAGGCGTTCTCGATCAAAGTCACAGGGGTGGCACGGTCCGCGCCGTGCATGATCAGGCGACCTTGAATGAAACGCGCGGATTTTTTGCCCATGTAGATCGCCGCAACGGAACCGGGACGCGCCAGTGCGCTCCAGTCGTGATCAGCGAAACCTTTCATGTCGTGGCCTGTCAAAAATCGCACAGACGAATTCCGACCGCGCCGCGTCAGGCTTTGGCCGATCCCGGCGACGGCAGCAGAGGCCGCGGTGATGCCAGGAACAATGCGCCACGCAATCCCGGCTGCTTCCAGCGCTTCGATTTCTTCGTCCAGGCGACCAAATACGGTTGGGTCGCCAGACTTCAGGCGAACGACACGCTGGCCTTTCAGAGCATGGTCGACCAGAAGCGCGTCTATGTCTTCTTGCTTCCAAGACGGGCCGAACCCTGCCTTGCCAACATCGACAAGCGTTGCCTTCTTGCCAGCCAGCTTCAAGACATCGGCGCTGATCAGACGGTCATGCAGCACAACGTCCGCGCGCTCAAAAGCTTTCAGCGCCTTGAGCGTCAGCAATTCCGGGTCGCCCGGACCGGCGCCGACAAAGTCGACGTGACCTGCGCCATCATGTGATTGCCTAGACTGCATGTTCAGTTCCGCGTGGTTTGACTTGGAGTGCAATATAGGAAATATTCCCGGTATTGCGCCATATGTGCGCATAAATAAGAACATACGTTCCGTGAGTAGCCCCAAACGGGACGCGGGTTTTAAATCGAAGGAAAAATTGGAATGTCAGTGCGGATTGACGATACGGATCGGAAAATTCTAGTAGAGCTTCAGCGCGATGCCAGTCAATCTCTGGACGAAATTGCGGCGCGGGTCGGCAGTTCCAAAACGCCGGTCTGGAATCGAATCCGCAAGCTCAAAGGGGCAGGTGTCATTGGTCAGCAGACCGTTTTGCTGGACGCCGAGGCGCTAGGATTCGAGGCCACATTTTTCGTTCTTATTCGCACCTCTGAACATGAGGCCGACTGGCAACGCAGGTTCCTCAAAGCACTGCGGGATCGCCCAGAGGTGCAAGAGGCGCACAGGCTGGCGGGCGACATCGATTATATATTGAAAGTCCGGGTTAAAAACGCCCGTGCGTATGATGAGTTTTACCAGACACTGATCTCTGAGGTGCGTGTTCACAACGTCACGGCGTTGCTGTCGATGGAGGAAATCAAGTCCACCACTATGCTGCCGTTGAATGCGTTGATTGAGGGTTGAGTTCCTCACGCCTCGACCATCAGACCGGTCAGCCCGTGAAAATGGTAGCTGTTTGAATATTCTGGCGACGCGCTGAGGCGCAGATTTGGACAGCGTTCAAACAAGGTCGATAAAGCGATGCGCATCTCCAGTCGCGCAAGAGGAGCACCCACGCAGAAATGCAAGCCTCCGCCGAAGCTGGAGTTGGTGACGATCGGCCGGTTTGGGTTGAACACGTTTGGGTCTGTCCAAACCAGTGGATCTCGATTGGCGGCACCTAGCAACAGCGCCACTTCATCTCCGCGTTTGAATTGGTGCCCGAAAACCTCAACCTCCTCATAGGCGTAGCGGGTAAACATATGCAGAGGAGGATCAAAACGCAGGATTTCTTCGACCGTTTTGTCGATTGTGTCCGGGTAAAACGCGTTTTTGCTAACACCTTGTTGCAAAACTGTTTTGATCCCATTGCCCAGCGAATGAACGGTGGCCTCATGCCCCGCGTTCAAAAGCAGGATACACGTCGCCACCAGCTCATCCCGCGAAAGTTTTTCACCGTCTTCCTCGGCGGCGATAAGGCGCGTTATCAGGTCATCGCGCGGATCGTCGCGGCGAAGCTCGATATATGAGGTCAGGAAATCTGTGAACTCCTGCGAGGCAGCGGCTGCGTCGTCTTCGGTTTGGCGGGTTCTTCCGGCCTGATACATAGCCACCATTTTATGAGACCAGCGCAACAGGTTTGGCGACTCGTCTTCGGGAACACCAAGAAGCCGACAGATCGTGATAACCGGTATCTGTGTGCAAAATGCGTCCAGCAAATCAAATGACGAGGTGGGAAACCTGTCTATCAGAGAGTTGCTGAGGTCATGGATTGTTGCCTCAAGCGAGGACACCGCACGCGACGTAAAAGCACGCATCACCAAGGCGCGCAGTCTTGTGTGCGTGGTGGCAGGCATTTTGTAGTCATCCCAAAAGACCATATCTCCGTGTGCTCTGGCCCTGTCATAAAAAGGGTAGGGGTTTTGAACAAACCCCGGCTCGACTGGCGATTGGAACAACGTCTTCATGCCCAGCACACTTGCCATGCGGCCCGTCGGATGCAAGACCCTATGGCATGCAAAGGGTTTGGATCGTTCTGGGATTTTTGTTTGCTGTCGCACTCTTGTCGACTGGCGTGTGGTCTTACGGCTATCGGCAGGCTCTTTCGCAACTTAGTGAAAAGGCCGAAGCGGATCTGGAACTTGCATCCGATCGATTGAGCACGCAACTGCAGGTCTATCAGGAATTGGCTGTTTTAATGACGGGCCACCCACACCTGCGAAACCTGCAAAGTTCAGATGACCCTTCACGGGCGCGCGCGCTTTTGTTGGAAGTCGCTGACAAGACGGCAGCAGTGGACGTATTGTATGCCGATCCAACGGGTCGCGTACTGGCTGCTGCTCATGATGTAGTTGGCGGTAGTGTCGCCGGGCAACCAGCGTTCGAGCGCGCAATGCAGGGGGCTTTGGGAAGCGAGCATGGAATTCTGCGCGATCAGGGTGATCGCTTCTTTTCCTATGCCGCCCCGGATTTTGCGCCCGACGGTACGGTCTCTGGCGCGCTTGTCGTCATTGCGGATGTCGAGGACATTGAACAGGAATGGAGAGGCAGCACCGAAGCCGTATTCTTTGTGGATCGCGATGGCGACGTGTTTATTTCAAACCGGACCGACCTGCTGTTCTGGAAACGCGATGTGGGTCAGTCGGGGCTTACGCCGCCAAAAAACGGTGAAACTTTCACCTTTGCGGCGCATCAGGTTGGCCCCTTTGAGGTGTGGGACTTGGGGTGGGGGCCGTATTTGCCGTCTCGCGCCCTGCATCTAAGTCGCGATCTGCCCGTTATCGGGATGACCGGAGAGGTCGTGATGGATATCGCTCCGGCCCGCCGTCTGGCGGGTTTGCAGGCAGCGACCGTGGCAGCGATTTGCCTGGCCTTCGGTGCCCTGCTTTTTCTGGCAACCGAGCGCAGACGCACGCTGGCTCAGGCCAATGCAGTCTTGGAAAGCCGTGTGGCGCAAAGAACCCATGCACTGACCGCGGCCAACACTGCGTTGCGCCGCGAGGTGTACGAAAGACAAGAAGCAGAATCGGCACTCAAGCACGCACAGGAAGAACTTATTCAGGCCGGTAAGCTCAGTGCGCTGGGGCAAATGTCGGCCGGTATCAGCCACGAATTAAACCAGCCATTAATGGCGATTCAACAATTTGCAGATAACGGGGCCGCGTTTCTGTCGCGAGGGCGCGAGGAAAGGGCTGCTGAAAACCTGACCCGTATTTCCGATATGGCGGCTCGAATGGCTCGGATCATCAAGAATCTTCGGGCTTTTGCGCGAAACGAAAGTGAGCCAATGGGCAAGGTCAATCTGGTGCAGGTCATCAATACCGCAGTGGAACTGACCGAAGCGCGGTTACGAGCCGAAAAGGTCGAGATGGATTGGGTCTCACCAGCCGAGCCTGTTTTTGCGTGGGGTGGTGAAGTTCGGTTGGTTCAGGTGTTCGTAAATCTCATCAACAATGCAGCCGACGCCATGAGCCATCAGGACGAACGGCTTGTGAGTATTCGTATTCGCATGGGGACTGGCTCTAAACTGTCTGTTACTGTTCGGGATATTGGCCCCGGTATAGAAAACTCGGAAAAGCTGTTCGAGCCGTTTTATACGACCAAAACCGTTGGGTCATCCGAAGGCATGGGACTGGGGCTTTCGATTTCTTATGGTCTGGTTCAGAGTTTTGGTGGAAACATTAGTGGCTCAAACACCGAGAGGGGCGCTGTGTTTACTGTTGAACTTGAGCATTTCAGGGAAAAAGAAGTGATATGACCCGGAAGGTTTTGCTGGTCGATGATGATGCCGCCGTGCGTGAGGCACTGGCGCAGACGCTTGAATTGGCGGACTACGCGCCAGTGACCGCAGGATCATTCGTTGCCGCCAAGGATCATATCCGGGCCGATTTTCCGGGCGTCATTGTTTCAGATATCCGTATGCCCGGTCGAGACGGGTTTCACCTGCTATCATATGCCCACGAGGTTGATCCCGATCTTCCCGTCATTCTTCTGACCGGAGAAGGTGATATTCCAATGGCGGTTCAGGCGATGGGGAAAGGAGCGTTCGATTTCCTGGAAAAACCATGTGCGGCTGCCGAATTGTTGGACGTGCTCGGCCGCGCGATGGGTGCACGGTCGCAGATTCTCGAACAGCGCGCGGTAAAGCGAGAGCTTGAGCGCGGTGATCCGGCGGCGCGTTTACTTTTCGGTCATTCCAAGCAGGCCGAGGCGTTGCGAAATCGCGTGCGCACCGTCGGCCCGACCAACGCCGAAGTGCTTGTAACTGGACCTGCTGGTAGCGGAATCGCCAAGGTTGCCGAGGTCATTCACATGATGTCGCCTCAGGTGCAGGGCGCATTTGTGAAACGACCCGCCTCGGGGCTGACAACAGAAGATTTGGCGCGCGCGTGTGAAGACGCTGCTGGAGGATCACTGTTTCTGGACGAAATCGGAACGATGCCTGAAGCGACTCAATATGCTGCGCTTGAGATGATTGAACAGGGGGTCGGCGCGAGAATACTGGCGGGAACAACGGCTGATTTGGCTGGTTTGTCAGCCGAAGGCCAGTTCCACGCCGATCTTTTCTATAGATTGGATGTGATGCGGGTCAGAATTCCGTCGCTTGCGGAGCGTCCCGAAGATATTCCGGTGATTTTTCGGCACTATGTAGGGCAGGCTGCAGAACAGGCGGGGATCGCCGCGCCGGAAGTCACCTCCGAGCACTTGGCTTCGCTTATGGCTAGCGATTGGCCGGGAAATGCGCGCTCTCTCATGTCGGCTGCGATGCGCTTTGTCCTTGGTATGCCAGAAGAAGTAACACGCGCCACTGATTTGGGTTTGAGCGAACAAATGGCGCAAGTAGAGCGTTCTTTGCTTATCGCTGCATTGGGTCGGCACAATGGAAAGGCCGCAGACGCAGCCAAGGCTTTAAAGCTGCCGCGCAAGACATTTTACGACAAACTCGCACGCTACCAGATTCGGCCCGAGGACTACCGGAGGTAACTTGAAGCTCCCGCCCCCTTTCCCTGCATAGTCATGCAGTTAAAGGCGTTGGGCGTGGCAGTCCCCTTGCGGGGACTGCGGTTGGCACTTGGTCAAAACCAACTGATTCCTTCCGGTTGATTCGCAAGTTGTGCGGAAACTCGCACAAAACCGAATAAACCTGTGCGAAATTTCGCACATGAAAATGTGCGTGCGGATGGTTTCAGGGCACACACATCCGTTAGTGTCTGTAATAAAACAATAAATCCGAGCGACTTTGGCCTTTGAACAAAAAGTTGAGCAGTGAGTGACGATTCGGTTCACTCGCCGCCATGCGACGCCAACTGTGCGTCCTTTGAAGTATCAAGGAAGTCTGGGAGGAAGATACAGATGAAATTCCTGACAACGGCTGCAACCGCTGTTGCACTGACCGTGACCGCGACCGCTGGTATGGCGGCCTGCGACGACGGTGAAATCGTAGTAAAGTTCGCCCATGTGACGAACACGGACAAACACCCCAAGGGCATCGCAGCCTCGCTGCTGGAACAGCGCGTCAATGACGAGATGAACGGCGTCATGTGCATGGAGGTCTATCCGAACTCGACCCTCTATAACGACGACAAGGTGCTTGAGGCGATGTTGCAGGGCGACGTGCAACTGGCCGCGCCCTCGCTGTCGAAATTCGAGAAATTCACCAAGCAGTTCCGCCTGTTTGACCTGCCGTTCATGTTCAAGAACATCGATGCGGTCGATGCGTTCCAAGCGTCGGCTGACGGTCAGGCCATGAAGGACAGCATGCAGCGCCGCGGCCTGCAGGGGCTTGCGTTCTGGCACAACGGCATGAAGCAGATGTCGGCCAATAAACCGCTGGAAAGCCCGGCAGATGCCGATGGTCTGAAGTTCCGCGTGCAGTCCTCAGACGTGCTGGTGGCGCAGATGGAAGCCATTGGTGGCAGCCCGCAGAAAATGGCGTTCTCGGAAGTCTATGGCGCGCTGCAACAGGGCGTTGTGGACGGGCAGGAAAACACCTGGTCCAACATCTACGGCAAGAAGTTCTTTGAGGTGCAGGACGGCATCACCGAGACCAATCACGGCATCATCGACTATCTGGTCGTGACGTCGGTTGACTGGTTGGACAGCCTCGAGCCGGAAGTGCGTGAACAATTCCTGACCATTCTGGACGAAGTGACCGCGACTCGGAACAAGGAAGCCTTTGCTGTGAACGAAGCGGCCAAAGCCTCGATCACCGACGCGGGCGGCATCATTCGTGAGCTGAACCCCGAACAGCGTCAGGCATGGGTCGACGCGATGAAACCCGTCTGGGACAAGTTCGCCGACGACGTGGGTCAGGACAAGATCGACGCGGCACAGGCGATCAACGCCGGGTTTTAAACCTCGGTTCAGGCCACGCGTCGGGGGACTGGGGAGTTATCGACGCGTGGCCCGGGCGGGCCTTAATGTGCCCGCCCCAATATTACTCATCACAAAAAATGTGGGGACAGAAAGATGTCTGGTGCGAATCCCGGCCAAGGCGGGCTGATCGACCATATCGAGGAAACCCTGATCGCAGTGTTGCTGGGCCTGATGACGGCCGTGACGTTTGCCAATGTGATCGCTCGGTTTGCCTTTAATTCCAATATCCTGTGGGCGCTTGAACTGACTGTGTTCATGTTCGGCTGGCTTGTTTTGTTGGGCGCATCCTATGCAGTCAAAAAGCACGCGCACCTGGGCGTGGACGCGATCCTGAACATGCTGGCCCCTGCGCCGCGTCGTATTCTGGCGCTGATCTCGGTGGCGTGTTGTCTGGTCTTCTCGCTGCTGTTGCTGAAGGGATCATATGACTATTGGGCCGTGTTTGCTGACCTGCCGCCCACCTCGGGCCGCTGGTTCCCGACCGGGTTCGACACAAGCGCGCGCAGTCAGAGCTTCTACGAGGTTGACGATATCCCAATGGTCGCACCTCTGCGCTTTCTGGAAGACCTGATCAACTATGGCGAGGGCTACGAGAAGCTGCCCAAGGTCGTACCCTATCTGGTGCTGCCTGTGTCGATGCTGCTGCTGGTGATCCGGTTCTCGCAGGTCGCAGTACAAATCTGGCGCGGTGAAACTGACCGCCTTGTCGCCAGCCACGAAGTCGAGGACGAGATCGAAGAAGTCCGCGCACAACAAGGGGTGCATGACTAATGGACGTCGTTCTTCTTTTCTCTATGGTCATCGGCCTGCTGCTGATCGGGGTTCCGATTGCGGTGGCGCTTGGCCTCAGCTCGACGCTGTTTCTGCTGATCTATTCCGACAGTTCGTTGGCCTCAGTCGCGGGTACGCTGTTCGAGGCGTTCGAGGGGCACTTTACCCTGCTGGCGATCCCATTCTTCATTCTGGCGTCGTCCTTCATGACGACGGGCGGGGTGGCACGTCGGATCATCCGGTTCTCGATTGCCTGTGTAGGGCACTTGCCCGGCGGTCTGGCGATTGCGGGTGTGTTCGCCTGTATGCTGTTCGCCGCTTTGTCAGGGTCTTCCCCTGCAACCGTGGTTGCTATCGGTTCCATCGTGATCGCGGGCATGCGTCAGGTGGGGTATTCCAAAGAATTCGCCGCTGGTGTGATCTGTAACGCCGGTACGCTCGGCATCCTGATTCCGCCGTCGATCGTGATGGTGGTCTATGCCGCCGCCGTCGAGGTATCGGTTGGGCGCATGTTTCTTGCCGGAGTTATTCCAGGCCTGATGGCCGGTCTGATGCTGATGATCACCATCTATGTCATGGCCAAGGTCAAGAACCTGCCTAAGGGCGAGTGGAAGGGTTGGGGCGAGATCTTCACCTCGGCGCGTGAGGCCGGGTGGGGCCTGTTCCTGATCGTGATCATTTTGGGTGGCATCTATGGCGGTATCTTCACCCCGACCGAGGCCGCTGCTGTGGCAGCCGTCTATGCCTTCCTGATCGCCAGCTTTGTTTACAAAGATATGGGTCCGCTCAGCACGGAAGAAGGCCAACCGAACCTGCCACTGATCAAGAAGCCCTATGCTCTTGTTACGGCCTTTATTCATCCCGACACCAAGCACACGCTGTTTGAGGCTGGGAAACTGACCGTCACGCTTCTGTTCGTGATTGCCAACGCGCTGATCCTGAAACATGTGCTGACCGACGAGCAGGTGCCGCAGCATATCGCCAGCGCCATGCTGTCGGCGGGCCTTGGTCCGGTGACGTTCCTGATCGTGGTAAACGTGATCCTGCTGATCGGTGGTCAGTTCATGGAGCCCTCGGGCCTGCTGGTCATCGTCGCACCTTTGGTGTTCCCGATCGCCATCGAGCTGGGCATCGACCCGATCCATCTGGGCATCATCATGGTGGTCAATATGGAGATCGGGATGATCACTCCGCCGGTCGGGTTGAACCTGTTCGTTACGTCCGGTGTGGCTGGCATGCCGATGATGGGCGTGGTCCGCGCAGCCCTGCCGTTCCTTGCGGTTCTGTTCGTCTTCCTGATCATGGTGACGTATATCCCGTGGATATCGACCTTCCTGCCCAACACGTTTATGGGGCCGGAGATCATAACGAACTAGCCGAACTCAACGAGAAAGCCGGACCGCAGCGGTCCGGCTTTTTCTTTTCTGACCCGCCTTGATACCTGATTTTCAGGCGTCGGTTCCCCACAATCTTGCGAATTGTTGGATTTCCAAGTCTTTCTAGGACGTCAGGAATCTGTCTGGGAAGTTTCTAAAAAGCCGTCCTGATCTTAGACGGACTGCAAGGCGTCGATAATACCGCCAAAGTCCTGAGCTTTGAGGCTGGCCCCTCCGACCAGAGCACCATCCACATTGGAGACACCAAAAATCTCCTTGGCGTTGCTCGGCTTGACTGATCCGCCGTACAGCAACCGGACCGAGCGCCCAACGCCTTCACCGAAGCGACGCTCTAGCCCGGCGCGCATGAAGTCATGGACCTCACCGATTTCGTTTAGCGTTGGCACTTTCCCTGTGCCAATCGCCCAGATCGGTTCGTAGGCAACGATTAGGTTTTCGCCAGTAGATTGATCCGGTATCGAACCGGACATTTGACCACCAATAATATCAAGCGTGTTGGCCGCCTCGCGCTGTTCAAGGCTTTCCCCGACGCAGATAATCACCTTCAGCCCCGCATCCATTGCGACCCGCGCTTTGGCACGTACATCTTCGTTCTGCTCACCATGATCCACGCGCCGCTCTGAATGACCAAGAATGACGGCGGTGGCACCTGCGTCTACCAGCATCTCGGCGCTGACATCACCGGTATGCGCACCCGAAGTCGCGGCATGACAATCCTGTCCACCAATCAGGATTTCCGATCCGTTGACGGAACCTGCCGCGCGGTGCAGCAATGTGGACGGGGGGCAGATCAGAACGTCGACTGTAGGGGCAGGGTGCGTAGAAGACAAAACCTCAAGCTCGCCCAGCGCTGCCGAGGTTCCATTCATCTTCCAGTTTCCTGCCGCCAGTTTGCGCCGCATAGCACGTTCCCCCAAATTAAATCGTTGTTTGAACATCGGATAGCACCGCCAGCGCACCCTGACAATTCCGGTTACGGAAGGTTTGGCAAATCCAAAGCTAAGGGTGCACGATAGGGCGCAAAACTGCCCGCGAAAACAGCTTGCGTCAGTAGGCGTTCGAGTGAATGACTAACCCGCTTCGCGAGCGATCATTCCGGGAATTCCAATGCGGAGGATTACCGCTCGGCCGAGATCGTTTCGTCGAACTTGATCGACTCACCGCACCCGCAGGCATCGACAACATTCGGATTGCGGAACTTGAAACCGGATTCAAGCAAAGAGACTTCGTAGTCGATTTCGGTTCCAAACAGGAACATCTGCGCCATCGGTGCGATCATGACCCGTGCGCCGTCTTGCTCGACAATCTCATCGTTGCTGTCGGCTTGGTCAACATAGTCCATTGTGTATTCCATACCGGCACAACCACCTTTCTTGACGCCAATGCGCAAGCCAGCGTGCCCGCCTGATTCCATCAGGCGCACGATCTGCGCAGCAGCTTTTGGCGTTATGGTCACGGCTTGTTTGCCGGGAATACCGAACATCGTGATCTCCGTCTTTCAACGATGTGTCTAATCTAGTGGTGAGTCGTACCAGTCTCAAGACATAGCAGTCATGCTTACCTAACTTTTCCGGTTGGTATGGCAATTCTCGATGTCTGCTGTTGCTTTGCTCAGGGTGTTGGATTTAGCCTCAACAAAGTTTTTAGGAAGAATTTCAGAGGGCGAAGCAACATGAAAAATCCCAGTAAAACAGGTCAAAAGAAGTACCTTGCCTTATCTGTGATTGCCGCAACGTTTGCGGTCTGCGATGCGTCCGTCGCCGACGAAACGGCGCGTCACCCTGTGAATTGCGCCACCGCCGAAGGTGATCTCAGAGCGATCGCCGCTGAAAGAAAACACGCAGAAGATCAACAAGTGGAAAGCGCCATAGCCATTACGCCCGCCGGGGCGCTTTTGGGGCTGGTTACAGGCACAGAGAAAAAGAGGCTGACAATGCTGTCAGGCGACTACGTCAAACAGTTGGACCAGCGTGCGGACGAGATTAAGGCGACTTGCAATACGCAGTAGGCAGCCCGACGCGTAGCGCGTCAGCCGTTGCTAAACACCGTCGGTTATGTGTTTACATGAAGCCAAGTTCCAGACGCGCTTCGTCGGACATCATTTCCATGCCCCAGGGCGGTTCCCATGTCAGTTCGACGTCGACTTCTTTTACACCTGCAACCGGCTCAATGGCCTCAACAATCCACCCAGGCATGTCACCGGCAACAGGACAGCCCGGAGCGGTCAGTGTCATGATCACTTTCACCGCGTTTTCCGTGGTGATGTCGATCGTGTAAATCAGCCCCAAGTCATAGATGTTCACTGGAATTTCAGGGTCATAGACCGTCCGACATGCCTCGACCACTGCTTCGTACAGGGGATGTTCGATGGTTGAAGGCGCAATCAATGGGGTGCCTTCAAACTGTTCACTCGGATGAGTCATGTGTGCCTCGGGTCTGTTTCCTGATAATTTATATAGGGAAAGCCAAGGGCAGCGTCCAGTAGTGCCGTAGCGCCCAAACGGGCGCCACGATTGTCAGTCGTTGATGTCGTGGTTGAAGGTCTTCACTTGTCCGTGGGGCAGGGCGAACAAGCGCCGCAAAATCAGCCAAGCCACCAGGGACAATACTGCAAAGATTAACAACAGGATGGGAAGCGAAGGCGAGATCCCGGGAATTGCCAGCAAAATCCCGGTTATCGCTGCCCCGATCGCAAATCCAAGAAAGATGAAACCCGGCAGGACAATTTCGAGGATTCCAAGGGCGAGCGCTCCGGCAAGCCATATCCACCATGTCATCCAAAACGGGTCGGCCATTACCGGCCTCCTTTCAGCATCTTGAAGGCGTCACCAAAGGCATCCATGGCATTGGCAGGAACAACGATGGTCTGTGAACCGGTGCCATTCCCCAAGGCATTCAGGGCTTCGACCTGTTTCAAGGCTACCTGATATTGCGCAGCTTCTATTCCGTTGTCCTGAATGGCCTTGGCGACCACGCCGGTAGCATAAGCCTCGGCCTCGGCCTGGATGCGACGTGCCTTGGCGGATTGCTCGGCCGCATAAAGCTCGGCATCAGCCTGCAACTCGACCGACCGTTTCTGACCCTCAGCTTCGGTCACCTGAGCACGACGTGCGCGTTCAGCGTTTAGCTGCTGCAGCATCGCATCACGGGTTGCCTGATCCAGGTTAACGTCTAGAATCTCGGCACGGGTCACTTCAATTCCCCAATCATCCACGGCGGTTTCGACGCTTTCCTGAATTCGCGTGATCAGTTGTGCTCGGTTCGACTGCACCTCATCAAGGTCCATCTTACCAATTTCAGCACGCACAATACCGGCAACCGTCGTCGCAATCGCGCCGTCTACGTCGCGGATACGGTAAACCGTCTTTTCGGGTTCCAGAATGCGATAAAAGACCGAAGTGTCGATCTGCACCAACACGTTGTCCTTGGTGATCGCGTCTTGGGTCGCATTGGGAAGTTGGCGTTCAAGAATGGATATCTTATGACGCGCAACATCCAGTAAAGGAACGATAAAGTTGATTCCCGGACCTAAAACAGAGTGCAGCCGTCCGAACCTTTCGACCACGTATTTCTCGGATTGAGGCACGATCTTTATGCCCTTGAAAATGATGACAACTATTAGAACTGCGGCGAGCAGGTAAATGATGTTTGACGAAATTAATCCGATAATCTGGTCTTCGGCCATATCTGTCCTCTACTATTGTGTACGATAGTATACATTTGGGGATTGAATCGCACATTTTCAACTCTGGTATGAAGCGAACAGCCGTTCTTGCAAATCTTTGACGACCGGGATGCGGGGGAGAATTTTCCATATGTGGCCGCTTTGCATCCTGCCGTGAGTGCGCTATCGGGCAGGGATGAAGCTGATTATTGACACAGACCCCGGCATAGACGACGCGATGGCTATTGCCTATGCCGCAGCCGCGCCCGAGATCGAACTTGTCGGTCTAACGACAGTATTCGGTAATACTCATGTCCATCAATCCAGTCGCAACGCCCGGTTTTTGCTGCATAAACTTGGATTGAACGCGCCAGTTGCAGAGGGTGCGCCCTGTGCGCTAGGCGCTGACGGTCATACGCCATCAGAACATGTGCATGGCCCGGAAGGGTTTGGTGACTTAACCGAAATTCCCCAGATTGGGGCAAATCACGCGTCAACCGCCGCTGAGTTTTTGGTTGAAATGGCGCGCGCGCATCAGGGTGAGCTGGTGGTCTGTGCTGTTGGGCCATTGACGAATATCGCCGCGGCAATGCAGCTTGATCCGGGATTCCGGCACAATATCAAGCAACTCGTCATCATGGGCGGTGCTGTTTACTGCCCCGGCAACATCACAGAGCACGCCGAAGCCAACATCTATCACGATGCCATTGCTGCGGATGAGGTTTTCGCGTCGCCGCCTGAAACCGTTGTCGTTGGTTTGGATGTAACGCTAAAGACATTATACGCGAGCGCAGATTTCGAGGATTTGGCGCAGCGCTCTCGGGACATGGGATCGTTCCTGCGTGACATCTCGAAATTCTATCTGCGGTTCTATCGGGACGTCGGAGGGCTAGAAGGGTGCGGTTTGCACGATTCCACCGCTGTCATCGCGTGTACTCATGCACCGATGTTCGAGATGGTCGAAACCGGATTGCAAGTGGCCGTGGACGGGGCGGAACTGGGAAAAACCAGCCCGGCCAAAGACCGACCAGCCGTTCGTGTTTGCCACAATGTTGACGGGTCTGGTGTCGTCAGGTTGTTTACCGAAAGGGTTGCGTCCTTGCCCTGACGGGTTGCAAACGCGCGGCAGATCGGGCAAATGCTGCCCGGTTCAGCGACCCCGAGGGCGAAGTCATGACCCAGCGATTTTCATTCAAACTTTCGGCCACCGACGGCAAGGCCAGAACCGGCGTGATCAATACACCTCGGGGAGAGGTGCGAACACCCGCTTTCATGCCTGTTGGCACTGCGGCGACCGTTAAGGCAATGATGCCGGAAAGCGTGCGTGCGACCGGCGCCGACATTTTACTGGGCAATACCTATCACCTGATGCTTCGACCGACTGCCGAGCGTATCGACCGCTTGGGTGGGCTGCACAAGTTCATGAATTGGGAGCGTCCCATTCTGACGGATTCGGGCGGGTTTCAGGTCATGTCGCTGGCCGGCCTTCGCAAGCTGACTGAAAAGGGTGTGACCTTCAAATCTCATATCGATGGGTCCAGGCACGAACTGACACCTGAACGGTCGATGGAAATTCAACGGTTGCTGGGCTCCGACATTGTCATGTGTTTCGATGAATGTCCGGCGCTGCCTGCTGACCGTGATCGAATAGCGGAGTCGATGCGCCTGTCGATGCGTTGGGCCGAACGGTCGCGCGAAGCGTTTGGCGATCGTCCGGGCCATGCCTTGTTCGGCATCCAGCAAGGGGGGTTGGAACAGGACTTTCGCGAGGAATCGGCGGAAGCGTTGAAAGAAATCGGCTTCGAGGGCTATGCGGTTGGCGGATTGGCTGTTGGCGAGGGTCAAGAGGCCATGTTCGACGTTCTGGAGTTTGCCCCTGACATGCTGCCAGTTGATAAGCCTCGGTATCTGATGGGTGTCGGAAAGCCCGACGATATCGTGGGCGCCGTGGCACGTGGAATCGATATGATGGACTGTGTCCTTCCCTCTCGGTCCGGGCGCACGGGGCAGGTGTTCACGCGCTATGGCGTTGTAAACATTAAGAATGCACGTCACGCAGATGATCCGCGCCCGTTGGACGAGAAATGCACGTGCCCGGCCTGCTCAAACTATTCCCGGGCATATCTGCACCACGTGTTCCGGTCGAATGAGATGATTTCTGGGATGCTTCTGACCTGGCATAACCTCCACTATTTTCAGGAAATCATGCAGGGCATGCGCGACGCTATCGCGGCGGGAACATTTCAGGCGTGGCAGTCCGAATTCCACGCGCAGCGCGCGCAGGGGGATATTGAGCCGATTTAATGACGCGGAGCCACCTTCATGTGGTAAAATCCGTGGATATATCGGCACGACGCCTTGCAGTCCGAAAAACCTCGGGTCATTCTGATTGAGACAAATGACGGTGAGGTTGAAAACGGGCGGTGAAGCCCCACCTTAATCGTCCAAACAGGAGACGGTCGGGCGTTGCCTCGATGAGGGACCGGTGCCGTCTTGCCAATGATAAGGATTGAGCATGCAAGAGCCTCTGAATTCCTCGTACCCCGTACTTCCGCTGCGCGACATCGTTGTGTTCCCACACATGATCGTGCCGCTGTTTGTGGGTCGGGAAAAATCCGTCCGCGCGCTGGAAGAAGTGATGCAGGACGACAAGCAGATTCTGTTGTCCAGCCAGATTGACCCCAGCGATGATGATCCTTCGGAAGACGGCATCTACCGCTCTGGTGTTTTGGCGAATGTTCTGCAACTGCTGAAACTGCCTGACGGTACTGTAAAAGTGCTGGTTGAAGGGCAGGCGCGTGTTCAGATCAACGAATTCCTGACAAATGATGAGTTCTTTGAAGCCCGCGCGGAATACCTGACCGAAATTCCCGGTGACGTGACCACAACCGAAGCGTTGTTGCGCACCGTTGCCGATGAATTCGAGCGTTACGCCAAAGTGCGCAAGAATATCCCCGAAGAAGCTCTGACCGCAGTTGGCGAGACGGCCGAGCCGGCGAAACTGGCTGACCTTGTGTCGGGTCACTTGGGCATCGAGGTCGAACAGAAGCAAGAACTGCTGGAAACCCTCAGCGTCAGTGAGCGGCTTGAGAAAGTCTATGGCCTGATGCAGGGCGAGATGTCGGTTCTGCAGGTCGAGAAAAAGATCAAGACCCGCGTGAAGTCTCAGATGGAGAAGACCCAGCGCGAGTACTACCTGAATGAGCAAATGAAGGCCATTCAGAAGGAACTGGGCGATGGTGAGGATGGCAGTAACGAAGTTGCTGAACTGGAAGCCAAAATCGCCGAGACCAAGCTGTCAAAAGAAGCGCGCGAAAAGGCCGAGGGTGAGCTGAAGAAGCTCAAGAACATGTCGCCCATGTCGGCTGAGGCCACAGTCGTGCGCAACTATCTGGACTGGATTCTGTCGCTGCCGTGGGGCACCAAATCCCGCGTCAAAAAGGACTTGGGCCGTGCGCAGGATATTCTGGATGCCGATCACTATGGGCTTGAGAAGGTCAAAGAGCGGATCGTCGAGTATCTGGCGGTTCAGCAGCGGTCGAAAAAGCTGAAAGGCCCGATCCTGTGTCTTGTTGGCCCTCCGGGTGTGGGTAAGACCAGCTTGGGTAAGTCGGTCGCCAAGGCAACGGGACGCGAGTTCATTCGCATCTCGCTGGGCGGCGTGCGCGACGAATCCGAAATTCGCGGCCACCGCCGGACTTACATCGGGTCCATGCCCGGTAAGATCATTCAGGCGCTGAAAAAGGCGAAAACCACGAACCCGCTAATCCTGCTCGATGAGATCGACAAGATGGGGCAGGATTTCCGTGGCGACCCGGCCTCGGCCATGCTCGAGGTGCTGGACCCGGAACAGAACAGCACGTTCATGGACCACTACCTTGAGGTCGAATATGACCTGTCCAACGTGATGTTCCTGACCACGTCGAACAGCTACAACATGCCCGGGCCTCTGCTGGACCGGATGGAGATTATTCCTCTGGCCGGCTATACCGAGGAAGAAAAATCCGAAATCGCGAAGCAGCACCTGATCAGCAAGCAGGTCAAGAACCACGGCCTCAAGGCCAAGGAGTTTGAACTGACCGATGAGGCGCTTCAGTCGATCATCCGCACCTATACCCGCGAGGCGGGCGTGCGGAATCTTGAGCGTGAGATCGCCAAAGTCGCGCGGAAATCGCTGACCAAGATCATCAAGAAAGAGGCCGATTCCGTCACGGTGACGCCCGATAATCTGGATGACTTCCTTGGCGTGCCCAAGTTCCGTTACGGTCTGGCTGAACAGGACGATCAGGTAGGTGTCGTGACCGGTCTGGCCTGGACGTCGGTTGGTGGCGATCTGCTGCATATCGAGGCGCTGAAACTGCCGGGCAAGGGTCGTATGAAAACCACTGGTAAGCTGGGCGACGTGATGAAGGAATCGATCGACGCCGCATCGTCCTACGTCCGTTCGATTTCGCCGCAGATCGGGGTGAAGCCGCCGAAGTTCGATACGCTCGACATCCACGTGCACGTGCCGGATGGCGCGACGCCCAAGGATGGTCCGTCGGCTGGTCTGGCAATGGTGACGTCGATTGTGTCTGTGCTGACTGGTATTCCTGTGCGCAAAGACATCGCCATGACGGGCGAAGTGTCGTTGCGCGGTAACGCAATGCCGATCGGGGGTTTGAAGGAAAAGCTGCTGGCGGCTCTGCGCGGTGGCATCAAGACGGTCCTGATCCCTGAGGAGAATGAGAAAGACTTGGCGGATATTCCGGACAATGTGAAAGAGGGGCTGGAAATCATTCCCGTAACCCACGTGTCCGAAGTTCTGAAACAAGCGCTGGTGCGCAAGCCCGAGCCGATCGAATGGGACGAAGCTGCAGAAGAAGCAGCGGCTGCAGCGGCCAAGTCGACGGATAGTTCCGGGGCGTCTGCAACGACGCACTAAGCTTTGATCTTAATGGATTGGGCAGGGTTTCGACCTCGCCCTTTTTCTTTTCTCAGGGCAACGACGCCAATGGTTTAAACGTGATCCTGAAAAGGGGAAGGTGGTGGGTGATAAGAGATTTGAACTCCTGACATCTTCGATGTGAACGAAGCGCTCTACCACTGAGCTAATCACCCGTAGGGCGGCGTCTTACAGCGAGTCTTTGATGTCCGCAAGAGGGGCCAAATCTGTTTTACAAAGCCGCTTTAAGTCAAAACGCCCCGAAGGTGAACTCCGGGGCGATTATTCTTACAGACCGGGCAGTCCGGGAAGCTTGTCGAACACTCCGCGGCGGCCGAACGTCGTACCACGTTCGTTACCAAAGTTCATACGAACGCCAACGCCGATATAGGCTTCGTTTGAGCTGCCTGAGACGATAGGAGATGAGATATGGGCAACCCCAAGGATCCCGTATACTTCTGCGTTGTCACTGGCTGCATAGTTAGCACCAAGCGCAAAGAGATCGAAATCCAGCGCACCAACCACATCGTTCAACAGATCATAGCTGGCAGTGAACTCCCATTTGTCGTTCAGATCAGCGGTAACCGAAACGCCGAACATATTGCCGTCGATGTCTGAAAAATCGCTTAGCTGTTGACGCGCGATATAGCCTTCGACCTCGGCCGGACCTGCGTCGAAGCCAGTTTCCAGACCGTAGAATTCGACATCAAGAGAATCGATGCTCTCCTGTCCAAAAAACGCACCGAACGAGGCGTTTTTGCTGGTATGCCAGTTTGCGTGCAGCGTCCAGTTCGTCGTGTTTTCACCCAGGTCCTGAAAGCGATAGCCGCCCAGATCCAGTTGCGCGCTGAAAGCACGATTGAATGCCAGCTCACCAGAACCGTTCAGGTTGAAAGCATCACCCAGATCGGTGTCGGTAAAAGTTCTATATCCCAAATCAAGATAGCCGCCAGTGACCTCAATCGCTTGGGCGTGGCTTGCTGCAATTGTCGCTGATAATGCGCTAATAATGAACAATTTTTTCATTGCTCTGCTCCGTTATGTTTTTTGTTATCGCAGAAGTCTAATTGAGACTTCTGCGATAGGCGCTGCTGTATTCTTAGGGTTCGGGAATGTGTACTGACTCGGTCGAAAATCGTGCCGTTGTTGCGTGCTGGACACACCTATGGGTAGATTCGCCTTCGACTAGTTCGCGCGGCCTTTCAAACGCTCGTCCAAACCGCAGACGACACCCTTCATCAGTGGGGAGGTCGATGTTAGGATCAGGAAAATTCTGGATTTCGGAAAAAACTTCAAAACGCCGCTTGACGATGTCCGAGCCTAGCCATAATACACCCCAACGTTCAGCAACGAACGGGCAGCGGGCGGTTGTAGCTCAGTTGGTTAGAGTACCGGCCTGTCACGCCGGGGGTCGCGGGTTCGAGCCCCGTCAACCGCGCCATAGCTGCCATCCTTGGTCCAGGTCAAAGGCCACGAAAATAGATGCGCGGTTGTAGCTCAGTTGGTTAGAGTACCGGCCTGTCACGCCGGGGGTCGCGGGTTCGAGCCCCGTCAACCGCGCCATTTATTCTCAATAACAATCTTCGATGATTAAACTTCATGTCCGGTCGACGCGCTGTCGTGGATTTTGTCTGATGTGATCGGCAATAATCCGACGGTTCTCTTTTTGTTCTAACTTTTCTGTTGGAGACTCAGTGCCGCTCGCCTATTTCTAGGACACTTGTCTGTTGGGGGCCGAATATGGCTGAGCTGAAGAATATCGAGGTGCGCGGCGCGCGCGAACACAACCTCAAAAACATCGACGTGGATATTCCACGGGATCAGCTTGTGGTGATTACCGGGCTGTCCGGGTCGGGCAAGTCTTCCTTGGCGTTTGACACCATCTATGCCGAAGGACAGCGGCGGTATGTCGAAAGCCTGTCAGCTTATGCGCGCCAGTTCCTCGACATGATGGAAAAGCCCGACGTTGATCACATTAGCGGCTTGTCGCCGGCAATTTCCATCGAGCAGAAAACGACCTCGAAAAACCCACGCTCGACCGTGGGAACTGTAACCGAGATTTATGATTATCTGCGACTTTTGTTCGCTCGGGCAGGGACGCCGTACAGCCCCGCAACCGGCCTTCCGATCGAGGCCCAACAGGTTCAGGACATGGTCGATCGTATTATGACGATGGACGAAGGTACGCGTGGATACCTTTTGGCGCCGATCGTTCGGGACCGAAAGGGCGAGTACAAGAAAGAATTCCTTGAACTGCGAAAGCAGGGTTTCCAGCGCGTCAAAGTGGACGGTGAGTTCTATGAATTGGATGAGCCTCCGACATTGGACAAGAAATTCCGACATGACATTGACGTGGTGGTTGACCGCCTCGTCGTTCGTGAGGGTATGGAAACGCGGCTGGCTGATAGTCTGCGAACCGCATTGGATCTGGCCGATGGCATCGCGATTTTGGAAACCGCCCCGCGTGAGGGCGACCCCGAGCGGATCACGTTCAGTGAAAACTTTGCTTGCCCAGTCAGCGGGTTCACGATCCCTGAGATCGAGCCACGATTGTTCTCGTTCAACGCTCCGTTTGGTGCGTGCCCGGACTGCGATGGTTTGGGAGTCGAGCTGTTCTTTGATGAACGCCTCGTAGTCCCTGACCAGACGCTAAAGCTCTACGATGGGGCGCTAGCGCCGTGGCGAAAAGGAAAATCTCCGTATTTCCTGCAGACTATCGAAGCAATCGCGCGTCACTATGAATTCGACAAGAACACGCCTTGGAAGGATTTGCCCGAAAAGGTGCAGCAGGTATTTCTGCGCGGATCCGGGGATGAGGAAATCCAGTTTCGCTATGATGAAGGCGGGCGTGTTTACCAGGTCACCCGCAGCTTTGAGGGTGTGATTCCGAATATGGAACGCCGCTATCGGGAAACCGACAGCGCATGGATTCGTGAAGAATTTGAGCGGTATCAGAACAACCGCCCTTGCGGGGCCTGCCACGGGTATCGTCTGCGCCCCGAAGCTCTGGCAGTTAAGATTGCCGGGCTTCATGTAGGTGAAGTGGTGCAGATGTCGATCAGGGAAGCCTTGGCGTGGATCGAAGATGCGCCGAACCATCTGACTGTGCAAAAAAATGAAATTGCCCGCGCTATTCTAAAAGAAATTCGCGAGCGTCTGGGATTCTTGAACAATGTGGGGTTGGAGTATCTGACGCTGTCACGTTCCAGCGGAACACTTTCTGGCGGAGAAAGCCAGCGTATCCGTCTGGCCAGCCAGATTGGATCGGGCCTGACCGGGGTTTTGTATGTGTTGGACGAACCGTCCATCGGGCTGCATCAGCGGGACAATGACAGGTTGCTGGGAACGCTCAAGAACCTACGGGATCAGGGAAATACTGTGATCGTCGTCGAGCATGACGAGGAAGCCATACGAGAGGCTGACTATGTGTTCGACATCGGCCCCGGGGCTGGCGTTCACGGCGGCCAAGTGGTCAGCAGGGGAACGCCCGACGAAATCGCAGCGGACGCGGCGTCGATGACCGGTCAGTATCTGGCGGGAACTCGCGAGATTTCGGTTCCGACAGAGCGGCGGAAAGGAAACAAGAAGAAGGTCACTGTCGTTAACGCCACTGGAAATAACCTCAAGAATGTGACGGCCGAGTTTCCATTGGGTAAGTTCGTTTGCGTGACGGGTGTGTCCGGGGGTGGTAAGTCAACTCTGACGATTGAGACTTTGTTCAAAACGGCCTCGATGCGCCTGAACGGAGCAAGGCAGACCCCAGCGCCCTGCGAAACGATCAAGGGTCTGGAACACCTCGACAAGGTCATCGACATTGATCAACGCCCGATCGGACGAACACCACGTTCAAACCCCGCGACATATACCGGTGCGTTCACCCCAATTCGTGACTGGTTTGCCGGACTGCCCGAGGCGAAGGCTCGTGGGTACAAGCCCGGCCGGTTCAGTTTCAATGTCAAAGGTGGTCGCTGCGAAGCGTGTCAGGGCGATGGCGTTATCAAGATCGAGATGCACTTTCTGCCCGATGTCTATGTGACCTGCGAAACCTGTAAAGGCGCGCGCTACAACCGCGAGACGCTGGAGATCAAGTTCAAGGGTAAATCCATCGCGGATGTGCTTGATATGACCGTGGAGGATGCGCAGGAATTTTTTAAAGCGGTACCTTCAATCCGCGACAAGATGGATGCGTTGGCGCGTGTTGGGTTGGGTTATATCAAGGTGGGTCAGCAAGCCACGACTTTGTCCGGTGGCGAAGCGCAGCGTGTGAAACTGTCGAAAGAACTGTCGAAACGCTCGACCGGGCGGACTTTGTATATCTTGGACGAACCGACGACCGGACTGCACTTTGAAGATGTGCGTAAGTTGCTAGAAGTGCTTCATGAATTGGTGGATCAAGGAAACACTGTTGTCGTGATCGAACATAATCTGGATGTGGTGAAAACGGCGGATCACATAATTGATATCGGTCCCGAGGGGGGCGATGGGGGCGGTGAAATCGTGGCTACAGGCACCCCGGAAGACGTCGCTGACGTCGCCCGCAGTCACACTGGACGATACCTTAAACAGATGCTTGAGGGTGCGCGCGTCGCAGCAGAATAGCAGGAAGCTGGCATTCAATAGAGAATGTCAGCCACCGCTCCAATCAGGTTCAGTACCTTGCGTGTTTCGGGGTCTACGCGATAGACGTAGTCTCCGGCGCGAACATAGGACCAATTGCGGTTCAAGCCATAGCGGTAAGGATCATTGACCCAACGATAGTCGCGATCAATGTAGTCTCCCGTGCGGTACAGCTTTTTCACTTGTCCCGGCGGCACACATGGCACGGCCTTTTTCGCAAGACCCGGGGGGCAATGCCCCGCTTTCCCCTTGGCCAAGACAATCGGTTGGCCGGGCACGCGGAACACGTTGTCACCGTGTCCGTTATTGCCATTACCGGCAAAAACGATGGTCGGACTACAGGCAAGGGCCGATACTGTAGCAATTACCGCAATTCGTTGCCGCATCTTATTCCCCTTGGACTGACTGCTCTCAGAGATAGATGGCCGCCGGAAAGCGGCAGGTCAACCCGATGCGCAAGAAGCTGCCCATGGGGACAGACTACTTTCGCCCTCGCTTTTCAAATCGCGGCAACATGGCAGAGAAGTCCTTACCAAGCCCATCTTCGTCCTCGACAAACTTCTCATAGATTGCGGTTGCGACCTGTCCCATAGGCGTGTCTGCATCCGAGCTTTCAGCCGCTTGCTGGCTGAGGCGCAAGTCCTTTAGCATCAATTCCGCAGCAAAGCCGGGCAGGTAATCATTGTCTGCCGGGCTGGCCGGGCCTACACCCGGAGCGGGGCAATACGCATTCATTGTCCAGCTATATCCAGACGACGTGCTGACCACATCAAACATCTTTTGGCGATCCAGTCCGAGTTTATCGGCCAGTGCAAATGCCTCGCATGTTGCGATCATGGTGACACCGAGGATCATGTTGTTGCAGATCTTGGCGGCTTGGCCTGCGCCGGATTCTCCGCAATGAACGGCCTTCTGTCCCATAATGTCGAATAACGGCTTGGCCTTCTCGAACGCTGAGTCACTGCCTCCGGCCATGAAGGTCAGAGTACCTGCGGCCGCGCCTCCTATGCCGCCCGAAACCGGCGCGTCAACGGCCAAAACGTCGGCCGCGGCAGCCTGATCTGCTACGGCACGCGCGCTGTCCACATCCACTGTCGAGCAATCAATCCAAACGGACCCCGGGCTCATCGCCGGGATGATCTCGTCTGCGACGGCACGAAGAATCTGACCGTTGGGAAGCATGGTGATTACAATTTCGACACCAGAGGCGGCATTGGCCCCTGAATCCACCATTTCGACACCCGGAATACTAACCTGGGCGGTGTCAAAACCAGCTACGTCGTGTCCGGCTGCCACCAAATTGGCCGCCATCGGATTCCCCATGTTTCCGAGGCCAATAAATCCGATTTTCATTCGTTACTCCTCCTCGAATGTCAGTGTATCACCGCCTAAAGGCTGTAGCATCCTCGACACGTCAACGGCTGGGACGGCTTGATCCTGATGCCGCCAGCGCGGGTTTCGGTCCTTGTCGATAATCTGGGCCCGGATCCCTTCGAGAAAGTCACCGTGTTCCATCGCGCGAAAGGTGAACCGATATTCGTGCTCGAGTGCTTTTCTGATTGTCAGACTGGGACTGCGCAGACGATGGATCAACTCGATCGTGCAGGCCATTGACAGCGGCGAGCAGCGGTTCATGAGTTTCGATGCGCTGGCGGAGAAGGTTGTGTCCAAAGTGCCCAATGTGTTCAGAACATCGCCCAGCCCTTCACCTGCAAAAGCAATATCGATCTCAGCTTGGAGTTTCGTCAAATTGCTTTCTGGTGGAGATTCTGTGTGATTGGTCAGCACCTCGGGGTCACCCGAAGCCTCAAGAAGCTCAATGACGTCTCGCCATTGGGAATAGGGAATGAACGTGTCTGCAAACCCGGCGTAAATCGCGTCACCGGCCCCCATCCGATAGCCAGTAGTGCCCAGATATTCGCCCAATCGTCCCGGAGCCAGTGACAGCATCAACGAGCTGCCGACGTCTGGAACCAGTCCAATACCACACTCCGGCAAAGCGATCTGACTGGATTCGCAAACGATCCTGTGGCTGCCGTGGCACCCAATTCCGACCCCGCCACCCATCGTGAAGCTTTGCAAGAAGCTGACTACCGGTTTCGGGTATTCAAAGATCAGGGCATTGAGGCGGTACTCATCCCGCCAGAATTTCCGCCCGTAGTCGAAGTCGCCTTTTGTGCCGGTGTCGTACAGTTCGGCAATATCACCGCCTGCGCAAAATGCCTTTTCCCCCTCGGCGTCCAATATGACCAGATCGACTGCGTCATCCTCACGCCAGTTCCGCATTGCGGCATCAATGGCCATGCACATGTCGTAGCTAAGTGCGTTGAGGGCTTGAGGCCGGGTCAACGTAATGCGCCCGGCGCGGCCTTCTGTACGGATTTCGATGTCAGACATACGATCCTCAGCGTTGGGCCAGCATTTGGCGCGAAACGATCACGCGCATGATCTCGTTTGTCCCTTCCAGAATCTGATGGACGCGCAGGTCGCGGACTAGCTTTTCGATCCCGTAATCTGCCAGATAACCATAACCGCCATGAAGCTGCAGGCATTGGTCCACGACTTTTGAGCCCGTTTCGGTCACGAATTTCTTTGCCATTGCGCAGAACTTTGTCGCGTCGGGCGCGCCCTGATCCAGTTTCCATGCGGCCTGACGCAGGAATGTGCGGGCGGCTTGCAGTTCAATCTCCATATCGGCAAGGCGGAACTGCAATGCTTGAAACTGGTCGATGGATTGCCCAAAGGCTTTGCGTTCGGACATGTACTGCAAGGTCATGTTCAACCCGGTTTGCGCCGCGCCCAAAGAACATGACGCAATATTCAAGCGACCGCCGTCCAGCCCCATCATGGCATATTTGAACCCGTCGCCTTCAACACCGACAAGGTTCCCAGCAGGAATCTTACAGTCATCAAACTGGACCTGAGCGGTGGGTTGGCTTTTCCATCCCATTTTTTGTTCCAGCGCACCAAAGCTAAGGCCGGGCGTTCCGTCTTCGACATAAACGGTCGAAATGCCCTTTGGCCCGTCCTCACCCGTGCGAACCATGCAGACATAGGCGTCGGAATAGCCGCCGCCTGAAATGAAAGCCTTGGTTCCGTTCAGAGTATAGCCTTCATTCGTGCGGGCGGCCCTTGTCTTGAGCGCGGCGGCGTCTGATCCCGAACCCGGTTCTGTCAGGCAATAGCTTAGGACGGTGTTCAGGCTTAGAACCTCTGGCATGATGCGCGACTTCAACTCGTCACTGGCAAAGCTGTCCAGCATTTTGGCGCACATGTTGTGGATCGACAAAAAGGCCGCGACTGAGGGGCAGGCCATGGACAGTGCCTCGAAAACCAAAGTGGCGTCCAATCGGCTGAGGCCCGATCCACCACCGTCTTCCGAGACATAGAGCGCTCCGAACCCCAGTTCGCCTATGCGGGGCCAAAGGTCTTTGGGGATCGTCCCGTCGGCCTCCCACTGCCGCGCGTATGGGGCGATGTGTTCCTGGCCAAAGTCGTAGGCCATATCGAAGATCGCTGTTTGCTCTTCGGTCATTGCGAAATCCATGGCTTGCCTCCCACGCCGCCGGATGAATTGAACAAGTGTTTATTTCCGAATTCTTACAGAAATTTTGCACGGTCAGCAATTACCCAATGGGGTGCCAACATTTTGGGATAAATTCGCGGAACGTACAGTCAGAGATCCGCGTGGTATTCCTCGATCAGGTGCCGGACGACGGCTTTTCCGGGATCTTCGTCTCGGGCTGTGGCTTCTGCATAAACACGGCGTTGGCGGGTGGCCGATGTCCCGTTCTGGGCGATCTGCTGAAGGCGGGCCAGTTCGGTCATGGTTCCCAGCGCCTCGGCGTCTTCGGCAAGCAATCCCATCAACTCACCCATCAGTTCCGGCATCGGTTTGATGGAGCGATCGCCAAAATCTATCATCCCTTCACCAACGCCGTATCGCTGCGCGCGCCAACGGTTTTCTCCGATCAGAAAGCGGTCGTATTGACGCCACCGAAGGTTACGATCCTTCAAACGGCACAGCATACGCGTCAATGCTTGCACCATCGCGGCCAGGGATAGGGTGTGCTCCAAGCGTGGTTGAACGTCCATAATTCGGGTCTCAAGCGTTGGAAAGCGATGGGACGGCCGCAAGTCCCACCAGATTTTCGAGGTGTCCTCGATAATACCAAGTTCTACCAGTATCCCGGTGGTCCGCTCGTAATCCGCCCAGCTTGCCAGCACTGGTGGCAGACCCGTGCGGGGCAGGTTGTCGAAAACGGTCAAGCGATAGGACGACAGACCGGTATCCTCGCCGTTCCAATAGGGCGAAGACGTGGACAGGGCCAAAAGGTGTGGCAGGAAATATGAAAGCTGCGGCATCAGGTCGGCCCGCAAAGCCGGGTCCTCGACGCCAACATGCACGTGCATCCCGCAAATGAGCATACGGCGGGCGACACCGCCCAGCGCATGGTGCAAGGCGTCATATCGATCCTTGCGCGTGTGATGCTGTTTCTTCCAGTCGGCGAAGGGATGGCAAGACACCGCGATTGGCGCCAGATTGTATTCCGCGGCCCGGCTTGCGACGCAGGTCCGCAGCCGCCTCAGGTCTTCACGGGCCGAGCTGATCGTCGTGTGGGGGCGGGTGCCGACCTCGATCTGACATTGCAGGAATTCCGGGCTAACTTGCCCCTCAAAATCCGCCTGACACGCTTCCATCAGGGCTTCGGGGGCTTCGGCAAGTTCAAGACTGTCACGGTCAACCAGCAGATACTCTTCCTCGATGCCCAGTGTGAATTCCTGCTGCATGGCGGCCCTCGTGGTTGATTGTCGGACCAGTGAATACGGAAATTGGATTTTTGCCAAGTGTTTACCCGCGAGGCGCTTGCGGACTGCCTGTCTCAAAATGTAAGGACAGGATCAAATGAAATCCAAACCCGGAGTCTTCGATTGAAACCCAGGAAATTCCTTCGGCTGAATGCGGTGCTTGACCGGTTTGGAGTGAAACTGATCGACAAGGTGATAGAGCGCGAAGAACGCGCCCGTCTCGAAGCGTTTGAACGGGCAGGGGGGCTGACCCGTCCTGCCTATGCGCTTTCACCCGGGATGGATACGTTCGACATCACCCAGTTGGTCGAAGAATACCGTCTGCACGCGGGCGCGCTGGACGCTTTGAAAGACCCCGCGCGCAATCAGACTGGGTATCGTGTTGGAAACGGGTATTACGACAGCCCCGACGCAGACGCGCTGTATCTGATGATCCGCAGGTTTCAGCCCAAACGGGTGATTGAGGTCGGCTGTGGGAATTCGACGCGCGTTACCCGGCAAGCGATCATCGATGGGGGGCTGGAAACGCAGATCACCGCGATTGACCCATTTCCGCGCGCAGACATTGCGCATGTGGTGGACCAGTTCGAGCAAAAACGTTTGGAAGACGTTGATCCGTCGGTATTCGATCAACTTGAACCCGGCGACGTATTGTTCATCGACTCTAGCCATGTTGTCCGCATGAGCAACGACGTCGCGCATTTGTTCTGCCGGATCATTCCAAACTTGAAACCCGGCGTCGTCATCCACGTGCACGATGTTTTTTTGCCCTACGAATATCCCAAGCGGTTCTTCTACGATTGTCCGGGTTGGGGCGAGCAGTATATGCTGCACGCCCTGCTGCAATCTAACGCCTTTTCAATGCTTTGGCCGGGATATTACCTGCAACAGGATCGCCCGGACGCTGTGGAATCCCTGCCTTTCTTAAAGGACGGTCGGGCGCAAAGCATCTGGGTGCAGCTAAAAGAAAATTGATCTCATTGTGATCCGGCTTCCGCAGAGGCCCGTACCCCTTTCCATACAACGCTGGAGAGGAGTTAACAGCCATGTTCCGCCGCACTTTCATGGGCGCTGCCGCCGCAATCGCACTGACACTGCCCGTAAAGGCTCAGGCCGCTGACATTGTAGATACCGCTGTGTCCGCTGGGTCGTTCAATACGCTGGTCGCAGCCGTGCAAGCTGCCGGTCTCGTCGATACGCTTAAAGGGAACGGACCCTACACGGTTTTCGCGCCGACCGACGAAGCCTTTGCCGCCCTGCCTGAAGGCACCGTAGAAACCTTGCTGCTGCCTGAGAACAAGGATCAGCTCGTTGAAATCCTGACCTACCATGTTGTTCCGGCCAAAGTGATGTCGGGTGATATTGCCGGCAAGCGCGCCAAGGTTCTGACCGTTCAGGGCGATCGTCTTAGCGTGAATGCCAAGAATGGTGTAAAAGTGAACGGCGCCGAGGTCGTGCAAGCAGACATCGAAGCAAGCAACGGTGTCATCCATGTCGTGGACGCAGTGATCCTGCCTGAGTAACCACTCACTAGATCAAAAAAGCCCCGGTCCATGTGGCCGGGGCTTTTTTGTCAGACCAGTCGAACTTGGGTTCCGACTTGAACCAGAGGATACAATTCCTCGACGTGCTGGTTATAGAGACCGATACACCCCGACGAGCTTTGACGCCCGATTTTACGCGTGTCGTGTGTTCCGTGCACCAGATAGGCAGGCCAGCCCAGATACATCGCGCGGGTGCCCAGCGGGTTTCCGGGTTCCCCACCTTCTATACGGACCGGCAGCGATGGGTCGCGTTCGCGCATGGATGCGGTTGGCGTCCAGCTTGGGTTTTCGCGCTTGCGCACCACTTCGGTGTAGCCACGCTTGGTCAGTTCTTCGCTCATCGGTACGGAACTTGGGTACAGTTTGTAAGTACCGTCCGATCCCCAGTAATGAACGGCACGGCTGGTGATATCGGCCAACAGGCAGCCAACCCCTAATGAGTCGAAGTGATCCTGCCAGTTCTGCTGCGAGAACGAGGATACATTCCGACGGACAGGCAACTGCGTGCTGATCGCGTCCTCGGTTTCGGGAAACGCATCCGTGCTTTGGGCGCGCACGAGTGCAGGCGTCGCCAGCAGGGACGCAGCGCCCAACAAAGCTGTGCGGCGGGTCATACGGGGATTTGACAATGTTGCCTCCGGATCAAGGGCTGCTCGAAAAAGTTCGGGTTAAAATATTGCTGACACCATTGTTTTGCCAGTGGTGCCCGATTGAATTTATCGTGAGTACGCCAAAAACTTGGGTTTCGGCAGAGCTTTGCCGAAAAACCCGGCCGATTGGGGCCGGGTTTGTTGTTAAAGTTCAGGACAGTTCTGATTAGTCCATGGCTTTGAAGTTGAACTCGCCACCTTCCTTGATGCCCGAGGGCCAGCGGGCCGTGACGGTTTTGGTGCGGGTGTAGAACTTGAAGCTGTCCGGGCCGTGCTGGTTGAGGTCACCGAACATGGATTTCTTCCAGCCGCCAAACGTGTGATAGGCCAGCGGCACCGGGATCGGGACGTTGATGCCAACCATGCCGATATTCACCCGGCTGGCAAAATCACGCGCGGTGTCCCCGTCACGAGTGAAGATCGCCGTGCCGTTGCCATACTCATGATCCATCGCCAGTTTCAGCGCTTCTTCATAGGAACCGGCGCGGACGGTGGACAAGACGGGGCCAAAGATTTCCTGCTTGTAGATGTCCATCTCGGGCGTCACGTGGTCGAATAGGTGAGGGCCGACGAAGAAGCCGTCCTCGTATCCCTGAAGGCTGAAGTCGCGGTTATCGACGACCAGTTTCGCGCCTTGCTCAACGCCCGAGTTGATCAGGCCGAGGATGCGCTCTTTGGCGGCACCGGTCACAACCGGGCCCATATCCACGTCGTCACCTGCCGTATAGGGACCGACTTTCAGCTTTTCGATGCGTGGCACCAGCTTTTCGATCAGCGCGTCGGCGGTTTCTTCGCCAACCGGGACAGCAACCGACACGGCCATGCAGCGTTCACCTGCTGCGCCAAAACCGGCACCGACCAGTGCGTCCGCCGCTTGATCCAGATCGGCGTCGGGCATGACGATCATGTGGTTCTTGGCGCCGCCGAAACACTGGGCCCGTTTGCCGTTCGCCGTGGCGCGGGAATAGATGTACTGCGCAATCGGCGTCGAGCCGACGAAGGACACGCCTTGAATGATCTCACTATCCAGTAGGGTATCCACGGCTTCTTTATCGCCGTTCACGACTTGGAAGACGCCTGCGGGCAAACCGGCCTCGACAAACAATTCCGCCAGCATAAGCGGGACCGAGGGGTCGCGCTCGGACGGTTTCAGTACCACGGCATTGCCGCAGGCCAGTGCGGGACCGACATGCCACAGGGGCATCATGGCCGGGAAGTTAAACGGCATGATCGAGGCCACAACGCCCAGCGGTTGACGCATCGAATACATGTCGATGCCCGGACCCGCGCTATCGGTGAACTCACCTTTCAGCATCTGCGGCGCGCCAATGCAGTACTCGATCACTTCCAGCCCGCGCTGAAGATCACCCTTAGCATCAGGAATGGTTTTTCCGTGTTCACGGCTGAGCGCCTCGGCCAACTTATCCATGTCGCGGTTCATCAGGTGAACCATCGCCATCATTACCCGTGCCCGTTTCTGTGGGTTGGTCGCACCCCATGCGGGTTGCGCGGCGGCCGCGCTTTCGATTGCTGCGGTGGTTTCAGCAACGCTCGCCATCGGGCATTTGTACTGAACCTCGCCCGTTGCAGGGTTGAAGACGTCGTCAAAGCGGCCAGACGTACCAGCGACATTCTCGCCATTGATGAAGTGAGACAGTTCGGTCATTGCCAATTCCTCCGGTAAATTTGCGCGCAGAATAGGCTTGCATAAATCGCGTGAACAGAGGCAATCTCCCAAATATGTTTTGCAAAAATGCAAAGGGCAGGTCATGACGCCGAATTGGGACGATATGAGGGTGTTTCTGGCGGTCGCGCGTGAAGAAAGCCTGTCTGCCGCTGGCCGATTGTTGAAAATTGATCCGGCCACGGTGGGGCGGAGGATCGCTCGGCTTGAAACCTCGCTTGACGCGCCTCTGTTTACCAAGTCGCAACAAGGCTACATCCTGACCTCCGCCGGAGAACGCCTATTGGATCATGGCTTGAAGGCGGAAGAAGCGATGCGCGCCGCCGCTGGTGCAATGGCCGGGTCATCAAAAACTCTAAGCGGCCAGATACGCATCGGAGCGCCGGATGGATGTGCCAACTACTTGTTGCCGCAGGTCTGTGCGAAAATCTGCGATGACAACCCAGAACTGGATATTCAGATTTTGGCCTTGCCGCGCGTCATAAACCTGTCTCGACGCGAAGCAGACATGGCCGTGACAGTCAGTGCACCTACAGCCGGCAAGCTATTGGTGCAAAAAATCAGTGATTATCGGCTGCATCTTGTTGCAACACACGAATACCTGAATGCAAACCCCCAGATCAGCTCACTTGAGACTCTGAAAGGGCACCGGATGATTGGCTATATTCCAGATATGATCTTTGACCGAGAGCTGGACTATTTGGTCGATATCGGTGTTGACCGTGTCGCGCTTGCATCGAATTCCGTCTCGGTCCAGCTTCGCCAGGTTTCGCTGGGATCAGGAGTTTGCGTTGCTCATGATTTCACTCTGCCGTTCCATCCAAACTTGCAGAAAATCCTGACGGATCAGGTCAGTTTGACACGTAGTTTCCATCTTGTTCGCCATCAGGGGGATCAAAGGAATGAGCGATTAAACCGCTTTGCACAGGCGTTGACACAGGGCATCCGCGACGAAGTCGAGAGGCTGGAAGCCATAGCTTCACCTTGACAGGTTCATACATTCCGGCAACGCTTTGTAAAACAGGAAGTTATTTCGGAGGTTATGCATATGCTTGTTCAGGCCATTCTGAAATCCAAGGCGACAGAAGGGGTTGAAACGGTAAGCCCGTCGATCACTGTTTCCGAGGCTTCAAAAATACTGGCGGAAAAGCGGATCGGTACGGTTGTGGTCTCGGAAGATGGCGGAGAGACAGCATCTGGTATCCTGTCAGAGCGCGATATTGTGCGTGAACTGGCCGCGAGCGGCAGTGGGTGTCTTTCAAAGTCAGTCAGTGCCTACATGACAAGCGACCTAGAGACCGCGACACGTCAGGATAGCGTTAAGGATGTGCTAATGCGCATGACCGAAGGCCGTTTTCGTCACATGCCCATTGTAGAAGAAGGCAAACTGATCGGAATCGTGACGCTGGGCGATGTGGTCAAAGCGCAGCTATCCGAATTAGCTATGGAAAAAGAGGCGCTGGAAACAATGATCATGGGGCATTAATCCCCACCCGAGACCATCCTTCCTATTGCACCTGCGGCAGAGTTATGTTTGCTTGCGCAGAAATTTTGTTGCGTAGGAGGCGGCAATGAGGGTTGGATTATATCCCGGAACTTTTGATCCGATCACACTGGGTCACATCGACATCATTCGCCGCGCTGCCGCATTGGTTGATAAACTCGTCATCGGCGTTGCGATTAACCGCGATAAAGGTCCGCTGTTTTCACTCGAAGAACGTGTGGCCATGATCGAGGCTGAGTGCGCGCATCTGACCGAGCAAACCGGCACTGAAATCGTTGCGCATCCGTTTGAAAACCTGCTGATCGATTGTGCCCGCGATGTGGGGGCACAGATTATTGTACGTGGGCTGCGCGCCGTGGCAGATTTCGAGTATGAATTTCAAATGGTTGGAATGAATCGCGCACTGGACGACTCGATCGAGACAGTGTTCCTGATGGCCGAAGCCCGCCACCAGGCGATCGCCTCGAAATTGGTCAAAGAGATCGCGCGGTTGGGAGGGGACGTGTCGAAATTCGTCACGCCCCGCGTAAATACTGCGCTGACCGAGCGGTTAGGCTAGGGCGCCCATCGCTGCAGCGGTATCCAGCATCCGGTTCGAGAAGCCCCATTCATTGTCATACCACGCAAGCACACGGACCAGTGTGCCGTCGGTAACTTTCGTTTCGGGCAAGGACACGGTCGAGCTGTGAGAATCGTGGTTGAAGTCGACTGAAATCAGCGGACGGCTCTCGGCCGCCAGAACACCTGGGATTTTGGCTGCAGCTTCGACAAACAAAGCGTTCACTTCTTCTTCTGTGGTCGGGCGTGAAACCTCTGCGACCAGATCAACGACTGACACGTTCGGAGTTGGGACCCGGATTGCCTGACCGGTGAGCTTTCCTGCCAGTTGTGGCAAAACAAGGCCAACTGCCGAGGCCGCGCCCGTTGTCGTGGGTATCATCGACAGGGCGGCTGCACGCGCCAGATAGGGATCCTTGCCCGCTGTGTCGTGCACGGGCTGACTGGCGGTATAAGCGTGTACCGTGGTCATGTTGCCGTGGACAATGCCAAGCCCAGCATCCAGAGCTGCAGCAACCGGAGACAGACAGTTCGTGGTGCAAGACGCATTTGAAACAACCGTGTCTTCAGACGTCAGCTCGTGGTCGTTAACGCCGAAAACCACGGTCTTGACCCCACCTTCGCCGCGGGCGGGCGCTGAAATCAGAACCTTTTTGGCTCCGTTCTCAAAATGGCGCGACGCCGCTTCTTTGGTGCGGAATACGCCAGTACATTCAAGAACAACGTCCACATCAGACCAGTCCAGCTTTTCCGGCTCACGCTCGCTGGTGAGACGGATGGGTCCGTTGCCGACATCCAAGCCAGCCTCGGTGAGTTTCACAGGTTTGTTGTAACGGCCGTGGACGCTGTCGAACTCGAACAAGTGAGCGTTCATTTCGGGCTTGGCGAGGTCATTAATGGCAACGATTTCAACGTCGGTGCGCCCAGTTTCCATAATGGCACGCAAAACGCCTCGGCCAATTCGTCCAAATCCATTGATTGCTAGCTTTAGTGTCATGTTCTGCTCCGTCCGAGTCTCGGCTTTATCCAGTTAGCGCTAACAAAGGCAGATCGCAGTAAATGTCAAGTAAAACCTCCCTCAGCGCCAGAAGGCGAGCCAGTCCAGAAAGGCGTAAAGTTTCTTTCCGAGGAAAACCAAATGTTCGGGGCCGAATAGCGCGTAATCCAGAATGATCGCGCCAAGTATCAGTAGGCACAGCCAGATTGCGATTTGATTGGTCATCGTGGCCCCGAACGAAAATGCCCGCCCAGATAACCTGAGCGGGCAAATATGTTCAAGATTTCAACGGCGTCTTAGTTAAGACGACCCATTGCAACGGCGACATCCGCCATTCGGACCGAGAAGGCCCATTCATTGTCGTACCATGCCAGAACACGCACCATCCGGTCATTTACGACACGGGTCTGGTCCGGCGCGAAGATCGAGCTTTCTTCGGTGTGGTTGAAGTCTGTCGAAACCAGCGGCGCGGGTTCATAGCCCAGAACGCGCTGCATATGACCTTGCGAAGCTTCGCGGACAATGGCGTTCACCTCGTCCACGGTCACGTCGCGCGCTGCGCGGAAGGTCAGGTCCACGGCAGAAACATTCGGTGTCGGAACCCGGATCGCCGAGCCATCCAGACGGCCTTTGAGGTTCGGCAGCACCTCACCCAACGCTTTGGCTGCGCCGGTCGAGGTCGGGATCATCGACATTGCGGCGGCACGGGCCCGGTACAGGTCACTGTGGCGACGGTCCAGTGTGGGCTGGTCGCCGGTATAGGCGTGGATCGTGGTCATGATGCCATGCTCGATCCCGATGCCTTCGTCCAGAACCTTGGCAAGCGGAGCAAGGCAGTTCGTGGTGCACGAACCGTTCGAGACCATCTTGTCTTCGGCCGCCAGGCTGTTGTGGTTCACGCCATACACGATGGTTTTGTCGACATTCTTGCCAGGCGCAGACAGCAGAACCTTTTGCGCGCCGCGCTCAAGGTGCGTCTTGGCCTTCAGGCCGTCATTGAACTTACCGGTGCATTCCAGAACGACGTCGCAGCCTTCCCAGTCCAGTTCGTTCATGTCGTAGGTCGAGAACATCTGCATCGGACCACGGCCCAGATCCATGGTATTGCCGTTGATCGCTACGTCACGAGGGAACCGGCCATGAACGCTGTCGTATTTCAGCAGATGCGCAGTGGTTTCCAGTGGACCGGTCGCATTGACCTTGATCACTTCGATGTCGTTGCGGGCCGATGCCGCAATGTGCGACAGGGTACAGCGGCCGATACGGCCAAAACCATTGATGCCGACCTTTATGGTCATCAGACGTCTCCAAAATGCGCTTGCGTTGAGGGCCATATAGCGGTCTATGCGTCCTCCCAAAAGAGTAAAAACGTCACATTCTGAGTGTGTTAGCGCAAACCTCAAACGATTGCGCTAACGCTTGCGCTAGCCTTTGGATCGGGTAGGGTCAGTTTGCGGCAGGTGATTGGAAAGGAAGCGGTATGAGCGGTCTTTTAGCGTTGTTGGACGATGTAGCGGGGATCGCGAAAGTTGCGGCGGCTTCGGTTGACGATGTGGTCGCTGCAGCGGGCAAGGCTGGGGCAAAAACCGCAGGGGTGATTATCGACGACGCGGCAGTTACTCCAAAATACGTCCAAGGCTTCGCTCCGGCGCGCGAGTTGCCGATAATCTGGCGCATCGCGCGGGGTTCAGTATTTAACAAGATCGTATTGTTGTTGCCCGTCGCCTTGCTGCTTGCGAATTTCGCGCCGTGGATGATCACACCCCTGTTGATGTTGGGGGGCTCATATTTGTGTTTTGAGGGGGCTGAGAAGATTTTTCATGTCCTGTTTCCACACGGCAGCCACGCTATCGACGAAGACATGAAAATACGTGACCCCGGCCACCTTGAGGAACAGAAGGTTAAGGGAGCAATAAAGACCGATTTTATCCTGTCGGCTGAGATCATGACCATCGCGCTTGCGGCCATCGAAGCGCCAAACCTTTGGATGCAGGCGGCAACTCTGGCCGTTGTTGGTGTGGGTGTGACCGTTGCCGTTTACGGTTCGGTCGCTTTGATTGTGAAAATGGACGATGTCGGATTGTTTCTGGCCCAAAATGCGATGACCCCGGTTGGTCGCGGGGCAGGGCGAGGGCTGGTCAAGGCTATGCCTATCGTCATGAAGGTTCTTTCAATTGTCGGTACAGCGGCAATGCTGTGGGTCGGCGGATCAATCATGATCCACGGTATGGAGGAGTTGGGCTTTGGCTGGTTGGGCCATCACATTCATGATTGGGCGTATGCGCTGGGACACTCAGTTTCGTCGTCGTGGACAGGTGTCGTTGAATGGGTGTCCAAAGCGGCAATGGACGGCGTGTTCGGGTTGGTCTGGGGCATGGTACTGATCCCCGTGGCAACAAAAATCATCTCGCCGCTGCTGTCCAAGAAGGCCGAAAGCCACTGATGTCAAATTGAAAAGGGCGGCCAGAGCCGCCCTTTGCTTTGTCTCTTTGGCTGACTTACAGCCCGAGAAGTTCTTTGACCTTGGCAGCGGTCGCTTCGGCAGTGATGCCGAAATGCTTGTATAGCTCACCAGCAGGGGCCGAGGCTCCAAAGCTGGACATGCCGATGAAGCCAGCCTTGGCTTCGCGTCCGCGTTCACCCAGCAGCCAGCGATCCCAGCCACCCGCACGAACAGCGGCTTCGATGCCCACACGGACGGGGCCAGCAGGCAGCACGCGCTTGCGATAGGCTTCGTCCTGGTGTGCAAACAGCTCCATGCATGGCATCGAAACGACGCGGGTGCCGATACCTTCGGCCTCGAGCATTGCCTTGGCTTCCATCGCCAGCGACACCTCGGATCCGGTGGCGATCAGGATGGCCTGACGTTTGCCCTCGGCTTCGGCCAGAACGTAAGCGCCTTGCGCGGTCAGGTTCTTGGTCTTGTGCTGGGTGCGCACGGTCGGAACGCCCTGACGGGTCAGCGACAGGACCGAGGGGCTTTCCTTGAAGGTCAGCGCCAGTTCCCAGGCTTCGGCCGTTTCAACCGTGTCGGCGGGACGGAACACATAGGTGTTTGGCGTCGCGCGGCTGATGGCCAGATGCTCGACCGGCTGGTGGGTGGGACCGTCTTCGCCCAGACCGATGGAATCGTGTGTCATCACGAAGACCGACGGCACTTTCATCAGCGCGGCCAGACGCATGGACGGACGAGCGTAGTCGGTGAAGGCCATGAACGTGCCGCCATAAGGCCGGATGCCGCCGTGCAACGCCATGCCGTTGATGGCAGCGGCCATGCCGTGCTCGCGGATACCGTAGTGGATGTAACGACCCTTACGGTTTTCCGGCAGGAATACGCCCATATCGGCGGATTTGGTGTTGTTCGAGCCGGTCAGGTCGGCCGAGCCGCCCACGGTCTCGGTCATGATCGGGTTGACGACGTTCAGAACCTTTTCCGACGAGGCGCGGGTGGCCAGTTTCGGTTGATCTTCCGAGGCCTGCTTCTTGAACGCACGGATTGCACCGGCCAGTTTCTTGGGTGTTTCAAACGCGTAGGCACGGTTGAACTCGGCCTGTTTGCGTTCTGAGATTTGCGCGAAACGCTCTTCCCATGCCGCGCGTTCGGCTGCGCCGCGTGCACCGATGGCTTCCCACGCGGATTTCACGTCAGCGGGGATTTCAAACGCATCATGCGGCCAGCCATAGCCTTCCTTGGCAGCCTTCAGTTGCTCTTGATCGGTCAGTGCGCCGTGGCCTTTCGAGGTGTCCTGCGCCGCGTGACCCAAAGCGATGTGACTTTCGCAGGCGATCATGGTCGGCTTGCTCGACTTTTTCGCCTGAACGATGGCCGCGTCAATGGCTTGCGGATCATGACCGTCGATCTCGATCACATGCCAGCCCGAGGCCGCGAAACGGCGCACTTGATCCGTGCGGTCGGCCATATCAACGGTGCCGTCGATAGTGATGTTGTTGTTATCCCAGAACACGATCAGCTTGCTCAGCTCGTGACGCCCGGCCAGCGTAATCGCCTCTTGGCTAACGCCTTCCATCAGGCAGCCGTCGCCTGCGATGACATAGGTGTAGTGATCAACGACCTTTTTGCCGTAATGTGCGCGCTGGATTTCTTCGGCCATGGCAAAGCCAACGGCGTTCGAGATGCCCTGACCCAGAGGTCCGGTGGTCGTTTCGATCCCGTCGACCAGAAAGTTCTCCGGGTGACCTGCGGTTTTCGCGCCCAACTGACGGAAATTCTTGATTTCTTCCAGTGTCACATCGCTGTGGCCTGTCAGATACAGCAGCGAGTAGATCAACATAGAGCCATGACCCGCCGAAAGAATAAACCGGTCGCGATCCGGCCAATTCGGGGCAGAGGCGTCAAACTTGAGGTGTTTCTCGAACAGCACGGTCGCAACGTCGGCCATGCCCATCGGCATACCGGAATGGCCGGAATTGGCGGCAGCGACGGCGTCAAGGGTCAGTGTGCGGATGGCCGCAGCTTTGTCCCAGTGTTCGGGGTTTGCATTGCGCAGCGCAGTCAGGTCCACGGGCGTTGTTCCTTTGGATTACAGGCAGATTGGCCGCTCAATACCATTCAGTCGTCAAAGTGCAAGCATAACCGGGAGTTGGGGTCGCCCAGAGGATCAAGAACGCAGTCCAACCTGTTGAAAGCAAACAGTGGGTATTTTCTGCGCCGTTGGGTTAGACTAGAGCAAGATGCGGATTATGTTGATTCGGATGAACCGCAACACAAGGAACCTTGGTAAAGAGGTGGCAGGGGCATGAGCCAAATCGAAGAATTACAGCGCCGTATCGTCGCCGCGATGGAGCGGATTGGCACCGGGGTCGATGCCTTGCGTGACGCAGCACCGGTGGAAGGCGCCCAAGACGAAACTTTGCGCTCGGCTTTGGATGACGAACGCGTGGCCAATGCGCAGCTTGAAGAACGGCTCAAGGCGTTGAAACATCGGCATGAACAAGAAGTTGATGCCATGCGTGCCGACATGGAAAGCCTGCGGTCTGCGCCTTCGGATCATCCTGAAAACGGTGCTTTGCGCGAGCAGTTGGCCGAAGCAACGGCAAAACTGGCTGCCGTGGAAGCGGCCAGGGCAGAACTTGCCGATGCCAAGGCTGCTTTGGAAAATCAGGATGAGGTTGAGACCCTGCGGGCCGAGAACGAACAACTCAGGTCGGCTGCAAAAAATGCGCAGGATATCGAGGCCGAGAACGCCAAGTTGCGTTCGGAGTTGGCCGACAGCGAGCGTGTTGCAGAGCTGAGTGCCGAGCTTGAAATGTTGCGTGCCGAACGTAGCAGCCACGGGGCGGCGATGTCGCGGCTGGATGATGACCTGCAGCGTATGCGCAAAGCCAATGAGCAGTTGCGAAAGTCGGTGGATGAACTTCGTGCCGCTTCTGAAAGTGGACTGCCAGACGCCGAGCTGCTGAACCGCGCGACTGTGGCCGAACTGGAAGCGACCCGTGCGGCTCAGGCCACGGACGCGGCCGAGGCACATGCGGTCTTGGCGCGATTGGAGCCCTTGCTGTCGCGAGCGAAACTGGCTGATGGAGAGGTAGAGTAATGCCCGAAGTGACCATTCAAATCGGCGGGCGTGGCTTTGAAGTCTCGTGCCAGCAGGGTGAAGAAGTATTTTTGCAGGCGGCAGCCAAGATGCTTGATGACGAGGCGCAAATCTTGTCCGATCAGATTGGCCGTATGCCGGAATCTCGGATGCTGTTGATGGCAGGTCTAATGCTGGCCGACAAAACTGCTGCAACTGACGACAGGATCAAGGCGCTTGAGGCAAAGCTGGCCGAGGCTGAGGCCGAGCTAAGCTCACTGCGGAACAAGCCCAAACCAGAGCCTGAGAGAGTAGAAGTCGCCGTTGTGCCGCCCTCGGTAACAGATACCCTGGCCGAGTTAGCTGCACGAGCCGAGGCGCTGGCGTCAGTAATCGAAGAGAAAAACGCCGGATAACAGATGCTTAGGACGTTATTTCTTGCTGCCGCGACGACCGTGTCGGGCAGTTTAGCTTGGGCCGAAATTGATATTCTTCCGGTTACATTCACCTGCGAGAACGGCATTCCATTGCAAGTGGCCTATTTCAACGCCCCTGATGGGTCTAGTGCGGCGGCGATGATGCTTGACGGGCGACTGATAGCGATGAACCAAACTCCGAGCGGTTCGGGAATTCGTTATGAATCCATAGACGAAACCGGAACCTATATTCTCCGGTCCAAAGGATGGGACGCGACAGTCAGCTTTCTGGCGACGGATGACGCCGCCAGCGAGCAAGTTGTGTTGAAAGATTGCGTCAGCCGCTGATTAAGCGTTTGCTTCGCGGATCTTGTCGGCTGCATCTTTGTCGTAGCCGACCCCGTTGTCGTCAAACAGAGTGTCCAGTTCACCAGACAGGGTCATCTCGGTGATGATGTCGCAACCGCCGACAAATTCGCCTTTGACATAAAGCTGAGGAACCGTGGGCCAATCGGAATAGTCCTTAATGCCCTGACGTACTTCTTCGTCTGCCAGTACGTTCACGTCAGTGTATTCGACACCCATATAGTTCAAGACACCGGCCACACGTGATGAGAACCCGCATTGCGGCATCTCTTTGGTGCCCTTCATGTATAGCACCACGTCATTGGCTTTGACGGTCTCGTCGATCTGGGTCTTAACGTCGCTCATCTTGCGTTTCCTTTTCACCCGACTCCGGGGCATTGGTTTCATCTTGTGACAGGCCGGGTGCCCATCCTTCTTCCTCTAGCCGTCGGTGTTCGGCCTGGGCCAGTGCCCATGGGTCCAGCCCATAGCGTTCAATACCTCCGACTCTACTGATCTTGTCCGGGTCGGGGCGCATATCGGCTAGCTTACGCTTTCTGTTTCGCTTCACATAGGCTTCGACTAGGGCTGCGGCAACCACCAACAGCGCGATAGCGCAGACCCAGAACAGCCAACCGCTCACTTCAGTGCCTCACTCGGGCAGTGGGGTGAGCAGGCGAAATAGTTCATTCAGGCGCCTTCGTCGTCAACGCCAGTGCGTGCAGTTCACCGTCAGGGCCATCCATCTTGCCTTTTAACGCGGCATAGACGGCGCGCTGCTGCTGGACCCGGTTTTTCCCGCGAAAACTTTCATCTACAACCATGGCCGACATGTGCACGCCATCGCTGCCGCCGACCTGAATTTCCGCATCTGGAAAGGCTTCGCGCAGCAGGTGTTCAATTTCGTGGGCGCTCATCGGCATGTAGGTATCTCCATAAGGTCTTTCCCAAGATGTAGAGTGCCGGGACCAAGCGTGCAAGGGTGAGGTGACGGCATAAAACACACAAAACCTGCGCTAGCCAAAGCGCAGGTTTTCGTGACAAACAATACCTGAAATTTAAGCGACCGCGGCTGCGAAGCTGCTGCGGAACGTAGCGGTAAGGTCATCCAGCGCGGCTTCGGAACTTCCGATGCGAACGGTGTCACCGGTGAAACGACCGACCGAGACCAAGGACACGCCGGCCTGACCCGCTGCGATCATAAGCGCCTCAGCCTGATCAAAGTTGCAGGCGACCAGATAGCGGGCCTGATCCTCGCCAAACAGGAACTCGGTCGAGGCATCGTCGAGGCAGACGCCCACGCCGGCGGCCTCGGCCAGTTCAAACGCGGCCAGCGCAAGGCCACCATCGCCCAGATCGGTGCAGGCTTTGATCAATTCACGATTGGCGCGGATGAAATCTCCGTTACGCTTTTCTGCGTCCAGATCAACATGCGGCGCGTCACCGTCTTCGCGGTTAAAGACCTCGGCCAGCAGAGCCGATTGACCCAGATGACCGTTGGTGTCGCCGATGACCAGCGCGACGTGGCCCTCGCGGACCTCATTTCCTATGATCTCGTCGGTATGGGCCAAAAGGCCCACCGCGCCGATGGTCGGGGTCGGCAGGATCGCCTGACCGTCGGTTTCATTGTAAAGCGAGACATTGCCCGAGACGATAGGCATGTCCAGCGCAGCTACAGCCTCACCAATACCTTGGATCGCGCCGACGAACTGGCCCATGATTTCGGGCTTTTCAGGGTTGCCGAAGTTAAGGTTATCAGTGGTCGCCAAGGGTTTGGCACCCACGGCGGTCAGGTTGCGGTATGCCTCGGCGACGGCCTGCTTGCCGCCCTCTATCGGGTTGGCCCGCACATAGCGCGGGGTCACGTCGCTGGTGAAGGCCAGTGCCTTGTCAGTGCCGTGGATACGCACCATACCTGCACCCAGGCCCGGCGTCCGGGCAGTGTCGGCCATGACCATTGTGTCATATTGTTCATAAACCCATTGCTTGCCTGCATAGTTGGGCGAGGAGAGCAGGGCGCGCAGACCGTCAATCGGGTCAATCTGAGGCACCTCGGTCAATTCCTCAGCCTCGGGCGTTGCAACCCACGGGCGGTCATATTCCGGCGCGGTCGAAGACAGCTTCGACAGGACCAGATCAGCTTTGACTTCTCCATTGTGGACGATCAGGAAACGGTCCTCGGCAATCGTTTCGCCAACGATGGCAAAATCCAGATCCCATTTCTCGAACACCGCGCGGGCTTCGGCTTCAAGCTCGGGCTTGAGAACCATCAGCATCCGTTCCTGAGATTCCGACAGCATCATCTCATACGCGGTCATGTTCTCTTCGCGCTGGGGGACGTTTTCCAGATCCAGACGCACGCCAAGGCCGCCCTTGTCGCCCATCTCAACAGCCGAACACGTCAGGCCAGCCGCGCCCATATCCTGAATCGAGATCACGGCACCGGTCTGCATCAACTCTAGCGTCGCTTCCATCAGGCGCTTTTCGGTGAAGGGGTCACCGACCTGAACGGTGGGGCGCTTTTCTTCGATCGTGTCGTCGAACTCGGCCGAGGCCATCGTTGCGCCGCCAACACCGTCACGCCCGGTTTTCGCGCCCAGATAGACAACGGGCATCCCAACGCCGGACGCAGCCGAATAAAAAATCTTGTCGCTGTCAGCCAGACCAGCGGCAAAGGCGTTCACAAGGCAGTTGCCGTTGTAGGCGGGATGAAAACGGACCTCTCCGCCCACGCAGGGAACGCCAAAACAGTTACCATAGCCGCCGATACCTTCGACCACACCATTCACCAGTTGGCGGGTTTTGTGGTGACCCGGCTCGCCAAAGGACAGCGCATTCATCGAGGCGATCGGACGTGCGCCCATTGTAAAGACGTCGCGCAGGATGCCCCCGACACCGGTCGCTGCGCCTTGGTAGGGCTCGATGTAGGACGGGTGATTGTGGCTTTCCATCTTGAACACCACAGCCTGTCCATCGCCGATATCGACAACGCCCGCGTTTTCGCCGGGACCGCAGATCACCTGTGGCCCTGAGGTGGGCAGGGTGCGCAGCCATTTCTTAGATGACTTGTAAGAACAATGCTCGTTCCACATGGCGGAAAAGATGCCTAGCTCGGTGAACGTCGGTTCGCGCCCTATGATCTCAAGGATCATGTCATACTCATCGGGTTTCAACCCGTGGGCGGCAATCAGATCCGGTGTGATGGCTGGCTCTTGCATCCTGTTTCAGTCCCCGAGATGGCAATGGTTGGCGCCTTTTAGGGGAAGGGGCCGCCGGGGGAAAGAGGAAAGGCGAATTGACCGGTGCGTACTCTTGCCACGATCGCATTCTTTGAACCCAAGGTACGTGGTTCGCCGTGTTTAAAGGAAAGGCGGCGCGCGGCCCGATCGAGCCGCGCACCAGAGTAGAACTATTTCTTCTGTTCCTGTTGTTCCTGTTGTTCTTGGGCCTGTTGCGCAACCGCATCCCCGGCCGCCGCGCCGATAGCAGCTTTCTGGTCGTCGGTCAGATGCTCGGCTTCTTCGAGGCCCGGAATTGCAACGCGAACCTCGCGGCGCGCAAAATCAATACCATTTTCCTTAAACGCGGCCTTGACGCGATTGAATATCTCTTTGCGCAGCGTGAACTGCTTGCCGGGCTTTGCCATGAACTTGCCGCGGATGATCATGCCGACATCGTCAAAGTCAAAAACACCCTGAGATTTGAACGGCTGCAGGAACCCATCTTTGTGGGTTTCGTCCTCCATCATCTCGGCGCCAATCTTCTTGAAGATTTTCTTGACCTTGTTTGGGTCGGTGTCGAACGGAACCGTGAACTTGAGCTTCATGATCACCCAGTCACGGCTATAGTTCGTTAGCTTCTGGATTTCGCCGTAAGGAATGGTGTGGACTGGCCCACGATGGTGGCGCAACTGCATCGAACGGATCGAGATTTTTTCGACCGTGCCGGTCGTGCCGCCAACATCTACATATTCACCAACGCGGAAGGCGTCGTCGATCAGGAAGAAGATACCGCCAACAATATCCGATACCAGTTTTTGAGCACCAAAACCGATGGCAAGACCAAGGATACCAGCACCAGCCAGCAGCGGCGTGATATCCAGCCCCAATGCACCCAACGCGAGAAGGGTAAAAATAACCGCGATCGCGACCTGTGCAGTGACACGTAGCAAAGGCAGGACTGTCGCCAGGCGCGAGCCTCCAGACCCTCCGCCTTCGCCTGCTTCTTCGTCCGGACTTTGTTCGGCAGCAGTCTGTTCCTTCGCCAATCGGCGGTTGATCCAGAGCGAGACAACCTCGTTCAGGATGTAGCCAATCGCAATAATGATGAAGAACTGGATGACCTTGCTACCGGATTCCGTTCCGCCCCCAGCGATCTCTTGCAGATCAAGATCCCAGGCGTTCGCGATCAACAAAATGATCAGGATACCGGCCAGAACACGTCCGATACGAATGTAGCTGCGTTTGGTGGATTTGTACGCGCGTTCGGCAACGGGTCCATCGCCTAGCATTGGCGGCTGCAAGTGACGGACAAGCCCCCGGATCAGTGTATCCAGTGCCGGTGCAATCAGCAGCCAGAACATTGTTGTGAAATGCGCTCCATGTGCTAGCAGGTCAAAGATGACCGGGCTGCCTTGCGCAGCAAGGTATTCGACCAGCAGCCAAGTGCCCGCCGAGACGCCAATGGCCATATATGGATATAGCCGCGCTACTTCCTCATCGAAACGGGTTCTATCGGGGTCAGAACCCCGCATCATATCGGAAAGGCCATCGCGCGCGCGCCATGCAATCAGGCCGATATAGATGTGGATCGCGGTGTTCAGCCAGAAACCAAGGCGGGATTCGCCCGGCGGCACTCCGTTAAGGGCGTTGAAGTCCAGAATGAACATCGTCAACCCGATCAACAGAAACAGGCCAATCAGGTTGCGATGAAGGTACTTTGCCCAGTGATCGTCAACGTTGACCAGTCTAAGATTGTGTTGGTTCGGAGCAAGTATGAACCGCGAAATCGCCGCGCCCAGACGCGGGAACCAGATCAAGTAGAATACGAACGGGGCAGCTTGCGCGATCTGCTGTTCGTCCAATAGCTGGCGACCAACAAAAACCAGGGTGTAGTAAAAGACCAGAAGGCCCAGAAACTCACCGCAGAACCGTTTGAAAAGATAAGTCAAGGCGCCACGCAAGTTGGACGAAGCGTCCCCGTCTACGACCTTGATCCAACGACGTGTCCACAAACCAACCAGTTTTTCTGCGGCATAGCCGATGGCCAACGCAAGGAAGGTATACCCAAAGAGGGTGATCAGCCCATTCGAGCCAAAAGTCGCTCCGAAATTTGAAAATGCTTCGGTCTGAGCTGTCACCAGCAATGGAACCTTACGGATAACGTCCATCCATGAAGCGGTCATGGTCGTCACGGTATCGGAAATGGTTTCGATCAAACCTTTTCTCGAGGCGGTGGTTTCAGCTTGTTGCGTAGCCACGGCATCCAATCGCTCTAGAAGGATCGCGCGGACCTGATCGTCTGACATGCGCGCAACAAGGTCGTCGACCTGCTCGGGGGTTAAATCCTCGGGAATTGAGATTGTTGCAGAGGAACCATTGGCCCCAATTTCCTGCGCGGCGATTGGCCCTGAAAGCACTAAAACTGAAAGTATCGCCAGCAAAAGACGAAAAGGGTGAAACATCGAATCTGTCCTCGAACACAAGTCTTGATATTTTTTTGTGATCATAGGTTTAAGTGCCCGGCTTTCCCAGATGTTTTGCCGGTTCGACGCAGCCCTCATTGCGGAAAGCAAAAAAAAAGGCCGAGCACTAAGCTCGGCCGAAGTCCAACAGGGAGGTATGAAGGTGATGAGCGTTTCAGCATCACCGCCTTCGAGTGCTCATTTAGGGATCAGTTTGTGAACGATCAAGATTTTTCGGTGTGATTTCGGGAATGTCCGCTATGATCGCCGCGCATACCTACAGTTTTCCCATCTGCTTCAACTGCTTGCGTTGTTCAATAATTTCATCCTGCACAAAGTCGCGGAACGCAGCCACGCGTTTTGAGTGGCGCAATTCCTCGGGGTAGGCGAGATAGACAGGCACGTCGGCGGCATCAATGTCCGACAAAATCGGAACCAGATGCGGAAAATCCTGGGTCACGTAGTCCGGCAGCACGCCGATACCAAGATTGTGCAAGACACCCTGCAATACGCCGAAATAGTTGTTCACCGTAAGCAATGAACCGGGGTTGTAGGTCATAAGATGCCGAACCATAGAAGCGCTTGCACCAACTTGCGGGGCTGCTGGCGTTTGGCAGATCAGCCGGTGGGTGGAAATATCCTCAAGCGTTTCGGGTCGGCCGTTTTCGGCCAGGTATTCCTTTGTCGCATAAAGCTGCATTTGCACGGTCATCAGGCGTTTGCGCACAAGGTCGGCCTGGCTGGGTTCTTTCATTCGGATGGCAACGTCTGCCTCGCGCATTGGCAGGTCTAGAACGCGTTCCTCAAGCATCAGGTCGATATTCAGGTCAGGATATTGCTCGTAGAGCTTTGGAAGACGCGGCGCCAGCCAGAGCGTTCCGAACCCAAATGTCGTTGTAACGCGAAGCACGCCAAAGACTTCTTCTTCACTGTCCCGGATACGCGCAGCTGCGGCGTCGAGGCGTTTGGACATGGCCGAGGTCGCATCGAACAGCAGCTCACCTTGTTCGGTCAGGATCAGACCGCGGGCGTGACGGTGAAACAGGGTCGAATCAAGTGTTTCTTCCAGTGCCCGAATTTGCCGACTGACGGCCGATTGCGATAGATTTAACCTGTCACCCGCATGGGTCAGGCTGCCTGCGTCGGCGACCGCATGAAATATCCTAAGCTTATCCCAGTCCATTACCGCAACTTTCGTTATCCTTCGGAATGACTATATGAAATAGGTAACAACTTCCACATTCAAACGGTGAAATCCTTATGTTTCAGAGGATAAACACTATACAGGTCAGAAATAGTGACCTAAAATGAATATAAATGAAGCACACTGATCTGACGAGGGGAGGCGTCTGATGAGTCAGCCACAGATATCGCTACACGACCGGTTCGATCTGGAGAAAAATCCCGTATTGCTAAACGGCACTCAGGCGTTGGTTCGCTTGATGCTGATTCAAAAGGCACGGGACAAAGAGGCCGGGCTAAATACCGCGGGTTTGGTGACCGGGTATCGGGGTTCTCCGCTTGGCGCAGTGGATCAACAGATGGTCCGCGCGCAAAAACAACTGGCCGAAAGCGACGTCACATTTCAATACGGCTTGAACGAAGACCTCGCGGCTACTGCGCTGTGGGGGAGCCAGCAAGCTGGGCTGCGCGGTGACGGTAAATACGACGGTGTATTCGGGTTGTGGTACGGCAAGGGGCCTGGGGTTGACCGGTCGGGCGACGTGATGCGCCATGCGAATATGGCTGGGACGGCCAAGCACGGCGGCGTTCTGATGGCGATGGGGGACGACCACACAGGCGAAAGCTCGACCGTATTGCATCAATCTGAATGGTCGCTGGTCGATACTTATATGCCCGTGGTTAGCCCGGCCGGAGTTCAGGAAATACTGGATTATGGCGTCTACGGATTTGCACTCAGCCGGTTTGCCGGTGTCTGGGTTGGTCTGAAGACGATGAAGGACACGATCGAAGTCACATCGGTCGTGGATGGCAGTGCAGACCGAATGAAAGTGGTGACACCGGAGTTTGAGATGCCTGAAGGCGGCTTGAACATCCGGTTGGGCGACACGCCCCACCTGCAAGAAGCGCGGATCATCGACTATAAACGGTTTGCGGCGGAAACATTCTCGCGCGCGAACAAGATGGACAAGCGGGTGTGGGGCAAGCCGGGTGCCAAGATCGGTTTTGTCGCGGCGGGCAAGAACTGGCTCGACCTCGTTCACGCCATGTCGCTTTTGAATATCGACGCGGCCGAGGCCGAACGGCTTGGGATTACAACCTATAAGGTGGGGCAGACTTTCCCTCTGGACATGACCGGGTTCCACGAATGGGCCGAGGGGCTGGACCTGATCGTGATCGTCGAGGAAAAGCGCAAGCTGATCGAAGTACAGGTCAAAGAGGCCATTTTCGACGATCGCCGGGGACGCCGCGTTTACGGTTGGTACAAGGGTGGGGCAGGTACGCTGCATCGGGAGGAGCTTTTCCCGACCCGTGGCGCGCTTGACCCGATCATGATCGCCGAGAAACTGGGTGAGATTCTGATTGAGGAAGGTCGTGAGACAGACGGCATTCGCGGTGGCCTCGCCAAGCTGTCCGAAGCGCGCCGCGCCGACAACGCCGAAGAGATCGCGACCCGCCTTCCGTATTTCTGCTCGGGCTGTCCGCATAACAGCTCGACCAAAGTGCCTGACGGCAGCCGTGCTTATGCCGGTATCGGGTGCCACTATATGGTTCAGTGGATGGATCGGAATACATCCGGCTTTACCCAAATGGGCGGAGAGGGCGCGAATTGGATCGGCGAAGAACCGTTCTCGACCACGCAGCACGTTTTCCAGAACCTTGGTGATGGCACCTATAACCATTCCGGGGTGCAGGCCATTCGTGCGGCATTGTCTGCGGGAACGAATATCACCTTCAAGATCCTGTTCAATGACGCCGTTGCCATGACCGGCGGGCAAGGAAATGAAGGCGACCTGACCGCCGAACGGATCGTGGCCGAAGTCAAAGCGATGGGCGTGAAAGATGTCGCTTTGGTCTATGATGAGAAAGAGGACGTGAACTTAAAAGCTCTGCCTGCCGGGGTAGAGACATTTGAACGCGCGGAACTGATGCAGGTTCAGGAACGGTTCCGTGACATAGAAGGCGTTTCCGTCATCGTCTACGTACAGACTTGCGCTGCCGAAAAACGTCGGCGTCGCAAGCGCGGTACTTTCCCCGACCCGGACAAGCGGGTCTTCATCAACACCGATATCTGCGAGGGCTGCGGGGATTGCGGCGTTCAGTCGAACTGTGTGTCGATTGTGCCCCAAGAGACGGAACTGGGGCGCAAGCGCGCGATTGACCAATCCAGCTGCAACAAGGACTTTTCCTGCCTAATAGGGTTTTGCCCGTCTTTTGTTACCTTGGAAGGTGCGGAAATCCGTAAGGAAGCCACAACTGAGATTGATCTTCCCGACCTTCCGTTGCCCACTCTGCCAACGATCCACGGCACCCATAATGTGGTGATCACCGGTATTGGCGGAACTGGCGTCGTTACCTTGGGCGCTGTGCTGGCACAGGCAGCTCAGGTCGATGGCAAAGGGGCCGGAATGATGGAGATGGCAGGGCTGGCGCAAAAAGGTGGCGCAGTCCACATTCACTGTCGTCTCGCCGATCGACCCGAAGACATCAGCGCAATCCGCGTGGCCACAGGTGAAGCGCATGCATTGATCGGCGGTGACCTTGTTGTGTCCGCCGGGTCCAAGACACTTGGCCTGACCCGCGCAGGCCAGACAGGGGCGGTGGTAAACAGCCACGAAACGGTCACGGGTGATTTCACCCGAGACACCAAGTTCCGCATCCCGGGGGACAGGCTGGAACTGGCATTGCAGGCGCGGTTGAAAGACGACGTTTCCTTGTTTGATGCCACGGAACTGGCGCGTGCGGTGATGGGGAATTCGATCTATTCCAACATGATGGTGTTTGGGGCTGCGTGGCAGCGCGGGTTGTTGCCAATCAGCCATGAGGCCGTTTTGACGGCCATCAAGCTGAATGGAACAGCGGTCGAGCGTAACAAACGGGCGTTCGACATCGGACGCTGGGCCGTTTTACATCCAGAAAAGGTCAGTGAAATTCTACGTCCGAAGGTCGCTGAACTGCCTAAAACCCTGGATCAACTCATCGAGTTCAGGGCAAACCATCTATCCGAGTACCAAAGTGCTCGGCTGGCAAAACGATATCGGAAACTGATTGACTCGCTTGACGATGCGGAAATCAAAGAGGCCGCCGCAAAAGGCTATCACAAGCTGTTGTCATATAAGGATGAATACGAGGTTGCCCGCGTGTTGTTGTCAAGCCGCGAAAAGGCCGCTGCAGAATTCGACGGGGATTTCAAGATGACGTTCCATCTGGCCCCTCCGTTGCTGGGTGGTACCGGACCTGACGGACGCCCGCGCAAACGGGATTTTGGCGAGTGGATGCTGGGTCCGCTAAAGATGATGAGCAAGCTCAAGTTCCTGCGCGGTACGCCTTTGGATTTTTTCGGCTATAGCGCGGAACGTCGTATGGAGCGTGCCTTGATCAAGCAATATGAGCGCGATTTCAAAGAGGTGTCTTCGCTGATAACACCGCAGACAAAAGACGCCGTTGTTGCGCTGGCCCAATTGCCATTGGATATTCGGGGGTTCGGGCCGGTATTGAAGGAAAATGAGGCCAAGGCCGCCAAGCGCCGCGAAGAACTGTTGGCAACGATCCGCAGCGGAGGGCCAGACTTACGCGCAGCAGCCGAGTAAATCGTCACAGCCCTGTCACGATCTCTAGGCAAACTTGTCGCCTGCACATAAATAGCAGGCAACAAACCCCGGAGACGTCCATGCCCTCGCGCCGCCATGTCGCTCGTGACATTTCTTATGCCTATTCCGCGGAAACCAAAAGCGGACGCATGGTCATCAGGTTGATGGAAAATACCACAGGCCGGATGCGGCTGATCAAGCGGGCCGACGGGTACGAAAGGGACGTCGCCAACGGGCGCGACTTCTGGTCGGTTATGGTGGATCGGTACGGGCTTTCTCTGGATGTGGTCGGCGGATCGCTGTCGCATATTCCAAAGACGGGGCCGCTGATCCTGATTGCCAATCATCCCTATGGCATTCTGGACGGGATGATGATGGGCCATATCCTCTCCCAAACGCGGGGCGATTTCCGCATTCTTGCCAACAGAGTGTTTCGCAAGGCAGAGGACCTGAACCGCATCGTCCTGCCGATTTCGTTCGATGCAACGAAGGAGGCAATGAAGCTAAACCTCGAAACACGGAAGACGGCGTTGAACTATCTGGGTGAGGGTGGCGCAATCGGCATTTTTCCCGGTGGCACCGTCAGCACGGGCGCAAAGCCGTTCTCTTACCCGATAGATCCGGGATGGCGCGGGTTTACCGCGCGGATGGTTGCCAAGTCGAATGCCACCGTGGTGCCTGTTTTTTTCGACGGCCACACCTCGCGTCTGTTCCAGATCGCCAGCCATCTGCACAGCACCTTGCGCATGGGTTTGCTGATCAAAGAGTTCAAAAAACGCGTGGATACACCGGTCAAAGTCGTCGTCGGAGAGCCGATTGGCCGCGACGTTCTGGACCCTTTGGCAAAGGATACGCGCAAGATGATGGATTTCCTGCGCAAAGCCACGTATGAGCTGTCTCCGAAGCCGTTAAAGTCCTATGACTACGGCTATGAATTCGAGGAACGGCATCGCGCCTGAAGGGGCAAATGGCAGTAGGTATTTTTGATTCTGGTTTGGGCGGTCTTACCGTTCTGGACGCCGCGCAGAAACGTCTGCCCGACGTGGATTTTCTGTATTACGCAGACAGCGCGCATGCGCCTTACGGTGTGCGGGATGCCGAAAACATCTATGATCTGACACGCGGTGCCGTGAACGATCTGTGGGATCGCGGCTGCGATCTGGTGATTCTGGCCTGCAACACGGCAAGCGCTGCCGCGCTGCGCCGGATGCAGGAAGAGGGCGTACCGGAAGGCAAGCGGGTTCTTGGCGTTTTTGTTCCCTTGATTGAGGCGCTGACAGAACGTCAGTGGGGCGACAACAGCCCCCCGCGCGAGGTCGCCGTGAAACATGTTGCCCTGTTTGCAACGCCTGCAACCGTGTCCAGTCGGGCGTTTCAGCGCGAACTGGCATTCCGGGCGATCGGCGTAGACGTCGAGGCTCAGGCGTGTGGCGGGGTTGTAGACGCGATCGAGGATGGCGACATGATCCTGGCCGAAGCACTGGTACGCAGCCATGTCGACGCGCTGAAACGCAAAATGCCGGAACCGCAAGCCGCTATCCTTGGTTGCACACACTATCCGTTGATGGCCGAAACGTTTCAGCAAGCTCTGGGTTCTGACGTGCAGGTCTATAGCCAAGGTGATCTGGTTGCCGAAAGTCTGGCCGACTACCTTCATCGTCATCCCAATATGATGGGAGGGGGCAAGGGCGGGTTCCTGACCACAGGCAAACCGGATTTCGTCAGTGATCGGGCGACTCAATTCCTCCGACGACAAATCACCTTCGAGTCTGTCTGACTTAGGTCAAGGACTGTTCCAGGCTACTGCCTTAGTTCAAAGGCCGTCGCATCGGCGGTCATGATATGTGACATTCAGAAACAAGAGGTCTCAGATGACCCATAAAATCGCAATTCTGGGCGCTTCGGGATATACCGGCGCTGAACTGGTTCGGTTGATCGCCGAACATCCGAATATGGAAATCACGGCACTCGCAGCCGAGCGAAAGGCTGGGCAGTCTATGGCGCAGGTCTTTCCTCATCTGCGCCACATGAACCTGCCGGATTTGTGCAAAATATCGGAAATCGACTTTTCGCAGATCGACCTGTGTTTTTGCGCACTGCCGCACAAAACCAGTCAGGAGGTCATTCGCGATCTCCCAAAGGATTTGAAGATCATTGATCTGTCCGCAGATTTCCGTCTGCGTGACCCCGACGAATACGAAAAGTGGTACGGCAATCCGCATGCGGCTTTGGAACAGCAAGACGAAGCGGTCTATGGTCTGACCGAGTTCTACCGCGATGACATTCGCAGTGCCCGTTTGGTGGCAGGCACCGGCTGTAATGCGGCAACGGGACAATATGTGTTGCGTCCGCTGATTTCGGCCGGGGTGATTGATCTGGACGACATCGTTCTGGACCTCAAATGCGCCGTTTCGGGGGCAGGGCGGTCGCTCAAGGAAAATCTGCTGCACGCGGAACTCAGCGAAGGGTACAACGCCTACGCTGTTGGCGGTACGCACCGGCATCTGGGCGAATTCGACCAAGAGTTTTCAGCCTTGGCAGGACGTCCTGTGCACGTGCAGTTCACGCCTCACCTGATACCGGCGAACCGGGGAATTCTGGCGACCACTTACGTCAAGGGCGATCCGGCCAGTGTCTATGAGGCATTGGTCAAGGCTTATGCGGACGAGCCGTTCATCCAGATGCTGCCCTTTGGCGAAACGCCATCGACCCATCACGTGCGGGGGTCGAACTATTGCCATATCGGGGTAGTGGCCGACCGGATTGAGCGTCGCGCAATCGTTATTGGTGCTTTGGATAACCTGACAAAAGGTAGCAGCGGCCAAGCCTTGCAGAACGCCAACCTGATGTTAGGTGAAGACGAAACCTCTGGCCTGTTGATGGCCCCGTTGTTCCCGTGAGGATGACATGAAAACGCTCAAGAAACGTCGTCGCGTTCAAATCTTACTGCTGACGGTTGTTGCTCTGACTCTGTCGACGGTATTGATTGGATACGCGATGCGGGATGGCATCAACTTTTTTCGGTCTCCCAGCCAAGTGATCGCAGAGCCCCCGAAGCCGACCGAGGTTTTTCGGATCGGTGGTTTGGTTGAGGAAGGCTCGATCGTGCGGGGACAGGGTGAAACCGTGCGCTTTGTCGTCACCGATGGCGGTGAAAGCGTTCCAGTCGCCTTTACGGGCGTTTTGCCTGATCTGTTCTCTGAAAACCAAGGCATGGTCGGCACCGGCAGCTACGTGAACGGTGTCTTTGAAGCCACTGAAATTTTGGCAAAACATGACGAAACATATATGCCGAAAGAGGTTGTAGACGCGCTCAAGGAGCAAGGCGTTTACCAACACGCCGACGAGGGGTGAACCCCTATCCAATGCTGATTTTCCCACGGGGCGTTGCCTGTAGTATGCAGGCAGCGTCCTTTCTCGTTTTACTGCTTTAACGATTTTGTCTGACCGTTTCCCCATCCAAACGCGGAGGGTTCAGTGCAGACAGTTCGAGAGATTGCAACAGAAATCGTGGCCCGGGAGGGTGGATTTGTTGACGACCCAGACGACCCGGGCGGAGCAACCAAGTATGGCGTGACAATACATACCCTGCGTCGCCTTGGGTTGGATGTGTCCGGTGATGGGATGGTGAACCGGATGGATGTCAAAATGCTGACTAAATCCAAGGCCATCGATATCTTCGTTGCTCACTACTTTGACCAGCCTAGGCTGGCCTTGTTGCCCTCGGACTTGCAGTCGTCGGTATTCGATATGTACGTAAACGCAGGCTCTCAAGCCGTTAAGATTCTACAGATTTTGCTAAGGGAAATGGGGTTCACCATATCTATTGACGGCGTGATTGGCCCTCAAACCGCGCAAGCGTGCCACAAGGCAGCGGACCCGTCACCCCTTGCGCTGAGAGATGCCCATGGCGTCGCCCGGCGCAACTATTACTTCCGTGTGGCGGACCAACGACCATCTGCCAGAAAATACGCGCAGACCCGAGCGGGAGGAAAAGGCGGGTGGATACGTCGGGCCGAGGAATTTCTCTCGCCGAGATACCACCTGAGTGAACGGGAATTCCAGGAAAGGGTGTCGTCATGGGGCTGATCTCGGAGATTTTGACATTCTTGTTTGGAAGTGGCCGGAATGTCGTGCGCGAAACTGCCGAGGTGTTTCGCGAGAATGCTGAAAACGGTGCAGCAAGGGATTTAACCCTGCAAAAACAGGCGATGATTCAATTCGGTTCCGAGTTCGCCCCTTCTCGGAAGGGCGCATACGATAAGTTTATTGATGGCCTCAATCGCCTGCCAAGGCCGGCTTTGGCGTTTGGCACGCTTGGCCTGTTTATTTCTGCGATGGCCGATCCCCTTTGGTTCGCAGCGCGAATGCAGGGGATCGCGCTTGTCCCCGAACCGTTGTGGTGGCTGCTAGGGGTCATTGTGTCCTTCTACTTTGGCGCACGTCATCAGGCCAAATCACAGGATCTGCAGCGAGAGATTTCGGCCACGGTGCTCCGCGCTCCGAAGGTCGTCGACAACCTGACGCTTCTTGGTGATTTGCGTAGCAAGCAGCTTGGTGCAGCAGACCCCGGCACCGATGCCACATTAACTGAAAGTTCGCTGGTTCCCGAACCCAACCGCGCACTTGAGGATTGGAGACGCCAGAATATGCGCTGACCGCGACACTATGTTCGGCTCTGGGCCATGAAAGTGATTGGTGATTGTCTCGCATCAGGATTATATGCGACGTCATGATTACAGAACTCGGCCATTTCGCTCTAATCCTTGCGTTTCTCGTTGCGATCGTTCAGACGGTTTTCCCTCTGATCGGCGCTGCCAACCGATGGATTGGTTGGATGAAGTTTGGCGAAACGGCCGCAGTCGCACAATTTGCGCTGGTCGTGTTTTCTTTTGGTGCGCTGGTCTGGTCCTTTGCAACATCGGATTTTTCCCTGCGCATCGTGGTAGAAAACAGCCATTCTCTGAAGCCGATGCTCTACAAAATCAGCGGGACTTGGGGCAACCACGAGGGTTCGATGCTGCTGTGGGTTCTCATCGTTGCGATTTTCGGAGCAATGGCCGCGTTTTTCGGCGCCGGGTTGCCGCCGACGCTGAAGGCGCGCGTTTTGGCTGTTCAAGCCGCGATTGGTGTCGCGTTTTATGCGTTCATCCTGTTCACATCTAACCCGTTCGACCGGCTGGCAATCGCGCCCTTCGACGGGCAAGACCTGAACCCATTGCTGCAAGATCCGGGCCTCGCGTTTCACCCTCCGTTCTTGTATCTGGGCTATGTGGGCCTGAGCATGGCGTTCAGTTTTGCCGTGGCCGCATTGATTGAGGGGCGGGTTGACGCAGCCTGGGGCCGTTGGGTCCGACCTTGGACTTTGGCAGCGTGGATTTTCCTGACCATTGGTATCGCGCTGGGATCGTGGTGGGCCTACTATGAGCTGGGCTGGGGTGGTTTCTGGTTCTGGGACCCGGTGGAAAATGCCTCGTTCATGCCGTGGCTGCTGGCTGCCGCGCTGCTACATTCAGCCATCGTTGTCGAAAAACGAGAAGCCCTCAAGAGCTGGACCATTCTGCTGGCCATCATCGCTTTTGGGTTTTCGCTTATCGGTACATTTATCGTTCGGTCCGGCCTGCTGACATCAGTCCACGCTTTCGCGAACGACCCGGAACGCGGGGTATTCATCCTGTTCATTCTAGTGATTTTTATCGGCGGAGCACTGACCCTTTTTGCTGCCCGTGCCCAAGCGATGGAGGCAAAGGGCGTCTTTGGCATGGTTAGCCGAGAAAGCGTTTTGATCTTAAACAACATTTTGCTGGCTGTTAGCTGCTTTGTTGTTTTCTTCGGAACCATGTGGCCAATGGTGGCGGAAATGGCATTCGACCGGAAACTTTCGGTTGGACCTCCGTTCTTCAATGCGGCCTTCACGCCGTTCATGATCGCTTTGGGAATAGCCCTACCTGTTGGGTCCATGCTTCCGTGGAAACGCGGGAAACTGGGAAAAACGGCGTATTCTCTGCGCTATGCCTTTGTGCTGGCCGTGGCGTTGGCCTTGGCGGTCTGGGCGATGCAGACAGGACGCAGCGCCTTGGGGCCGGTTGGTCTGTTTCTTGGCGCGTGGATTACCTTTGGCGCTGCCATGGATTTGTGGAGCCGCACCGGACGCAAGCGCAGCTTTGCGCGGCTGGTTCGCCTTCCAAGAGCCGACTGGGGTAAGGCGACGGCTCACGCAGGGCTTGGCGTAACGATGTTTGCAATCGCTGGATTGACCGCGTGGGAGGTCGAAGACATTCGCGTCGCCCAACCCGGTGAACCCTTTGACGTTGGGCAGTTTACCTTCACACTGGAGAACGTCCGACGCGTTCAGGGGCCGAACTACTTTTCCACGATGGCGGATGTCTTGGTGGAAAGGGACGGACAACCAATCGCCACTCTGAACCCTGAAAAACGAGACTATCCGGTGGCCAGAATGCCGACCACCGAAGCTGCGATCGACTATCGCTTTTTGCGTGACGTCTACGTCGTGATCGGAGACCGGCAGGAGGATGGCGGCTGGGTCATGCGGACTTACATCAAACCGCTGGCCAACTGGATCTGGGGCGGGTGCATTCTCATGGCTCTTGGCGGGTTGCTCAGCCTGTCAGACCGGCGGTTCCGCGTCGCGGCAGGCGCGCGCAAGGCACCAGCAGGCGGGGTGCCAGCAGAATGAAGCGGCTACTTCTGATCCTCATGGTTTGCGCGTCTCCGCTTTGGGCGGTCCAACCGGACGAAGTTCTTGATGATCCCGCGCTTGAGCAGCGCGCGCGCGATCTGAGCACCGGTTTACGCTGCCTTGTCTGCCGCAACGAGAGCATTGATGAAAGCAATGCCGAACTTGCGCGGGACTTGCGTATCTTGCTACGAGAGCGGCTTGTCGCCGGTGATACCGATGACGAAGCGATCGATTTTATCGTAGAGCGTTATGGTGAGTATGTGTTGCTAAAGCCGACAACATCAGGTGCAAACTTGATGCTGTGGCTCGCCGGACCTGTCATGTTGCTGATCGCTGCAGGTATGGGGTGGAGTTTTTTGCGAAAACGGTCCCAAGCACAACCGGCCGGGGGTAGCGATACCCTGACCGACGCTGAAAAAGAGCGGTTGAAACAGATTCTTAAAGACTGATCTTTCGTTGGCCTTTTCCTCGTTGCGCATTTGAGTCAGGGTTCTGACGAGCACTGCGCTTTTTTGGGGGGAATATATGGACTACGAAACTCTGTTGCTGGACATCGCCGATGATTTGGCAGTGGTTATTTTGAACCGGCCGGACAAGATGAACGCAATGACCGCGCAGATGCGCGCAGAGGTCACCCATGCGATGAAACATTCGGCGCGCAACGCTCGAGCAATCGTTTTGACCGGAGCGGGCGGTGCATTTTGTTCCGGTCAGGATCTGGGTGACTCGTCGAGCACTGGCAAAATCGACCTAGAGCGCACGTTGCGGGACGAATACGAGCCGATGCTTGAAACGATTTACAACTGCCCGGTCCCGACCATTGCGGCCGTAAACGGCGCGGCTGCGGGTGCCGGAGCAAACCTTGCCCTTTGCGCCGACGTAGTGATTGCAGCCGAAAGTGCGTATTTCCTTCAGGCTTTTGCGCGTATCGGCCTGCTGCCGGATGCCGGAGGAACCTGGTTCACTCCGCGCCAAATGGGGTTTGCAAAGGCTATGGGCGCGGCCCTTTTCGCCGACAAGATCAGCGCACGGCAAGCCGACGACTGGGGGCTGATCTGGGAGGCAGTGCCGGACGACGCGTTCGAGGCACATTGGCGCAAGCGTGCGATGTATCTTGCAAAGGGTCCGACCGCAGGGTTCGGTGCTATCAAACAGGCTATCCGAGGAACCTACGACAAGTCGCTAAGCCAGCAATTAGAGATTGAGGCACATCTGCAAGGTGAATGTGGGCGCTCACGCGACTTTGCCGAAGGCGTAGTGGCCTTTCTGGAAAAACGCCCCCCGAAATTCGAGGGGCGCTGAATCTCAAGCGCGGCGGCGGCGGCGCGTCCTGCGTTCGGGCGCGGCGTCTTCTCCGGTGCCGTCCGAGGCTGAGGAGAACGGGCCCAATGCATCGGTGATCTGATCCAATGTCGGGCGAGATCCGCGCGGCGTACTGTCCAGCGCTTCGCGCATTTTGCGTAGGTGCGCAGGCATTGTCCCACAGCAGCCGCCGATAATGGTCGCACCCGAGTCGCGCGCCATCGCGGCGTAGTGACCCATCAATTCGGGCGTACCGTCATAGTGGATGTGGCCATCAACATATTTCGGGATGCCCGCATTACCTTTTGAGATTACCGGACGCTCGGTCCCTTGAGCCACAAAGCCAAGAACGGTGCGTAGAATGTCAGATGCACCGGTGCCGCAATTCGCGCCGAAGGCTACAGGCGGGTTCGGCAGTGTCTCGACCAATTGAGCCAGATCAGCCGAAGTGACACCCATCATGGTCCGCCCGGCGGTATCAAAGCTCATGGTGCCACACCAAGGCATGTCAGCCATTGCAAAGGCTTCGGCTGCGGCCCGGAATTCCTCTGGAGCACTGATCGTCTCGAGCCACAGAACATCGGCACCGCCTTCTTTGAGCGCTTCGGCCTGTTCGTGGAACATCTCAACAGCGCCAGCGTGAGACAGGCTGCCGACGGGTTCCATAATCTCACCAGTCGGACCGACCGAACCGGCAACGATTACGGGGCGTCCAGCCTTGTCCGCGACCTCGCGACCCAATTCAGCGCCTGCGCGGTTCAGTTCGGCCACACGGTTTTGGGCATCGTGCAGTTTCAGCCGCGCCGACGTTCCACCGAAAGTGTTGGTCAGAAACAGATCACTGCCTGCATCGACCGAGCCTTGATACAGCGCGATGATCTTTTCAGGCGCGTCCACGTTCCACAGCTCGGGCGCGTCGCCAGATTGCAAACCCATGTTGAACAGGTTCGTTCCCGTGGCACCGTCGGCCAGAATCGCGTCTTTGGTTTCCAGAAGTTTGTTGAGCGCGTTTGTCATTGGGGCTTCCCAAAAGTCGGCAAGGCCGAGAAAAACTAAGATGCCCCGTCTCTCATGGGCGGGGCATCAAATCAAATCCATAAATCTCATGAAGATCATGAGGAGGGCATTGCCCTTACTGAGTCTCGCTCAGAACCTGTGCTTTGGCTTCGGGCAAAAGTTCCGCCATTTTCGCGCGGATTTCCTCATCAGAGGAAAGCGAACCCAGATCGCCGGAAACTTTGCGAACAACGTCTTCGTGGCCAGCTTCTTCAAAATCAGCGATGACTACGGTTTTCGCGTATTCGTCTGCCTCTGCACCGGACTTACCCAGCTTTTCCGCGGCCCAGAGGCCCAAAAGCTTGTTACAGCGCGCCTGAGCCTTGAACTGCATTTCTTCATCATGCGCAAACTTGGCTTCAAAGGCGTTTTCGCGTTCGTCAAACGTGGTCATTGGTTGGGGACCCCTTGGATTACATCTTCTTAATTGATGATATGACTATAGCCGCGCCCGGACGCAAGGTATTTGCGCTGCGTCAAAGCCCCTCGGGTCGTCGAACTTGCGGGAAAGGGGGGCTTGGACTATGAGAGCGCCAAGAAGCAGGGGAAATCCCCGGCTCAACAGTCTGGAAGGGTCGCTTATGGCGCGTCGCAAGAAAATCTACGAAGGCAAGGCCAAGATTCTGTATGAAGGCCCAGAGCCGGGCACCATCGTGCAGTATTTCAAGGATGATGCCACGGCCTTCAACGCGGAAAAGAAGGATGTCATCGACGGTAAGGGTGTTCTGAACAACCGCCTGAGCGAGTTTTTCATGAACGGCCTCAACCAGATCGGCGTTCCGACCCATTTCATTCGCCGCCTCAACATGCGCGAGCAGCTGGTGCGTAGCTGCGAGATCGTGCCGCTGGAAGTGATCGTGCGGAACTATGCTGCCGGATCGATGTCCAAGCGACTTGGCATAGACGAGGGCACGCAACTGCCGCGACCCATCGTTGAGTACAGCTACAAAGACGATTCTCTGGGCGACCCGCTGGTCACCGAAGAACATATCGCTGCCTTCGGATGGGCCAGTCAGCAGGACATGGACGATATCCTGAGCCTGGCGCTGCGTGTGAATGACTTCATGAGCGGTCTCATGCTGGCGGTTGGCATTCGTCTGGTCGACTTCAAAATCGAGATTGGCCGCGTGTTTGAAGGTGACTACCAGCGCCTGATCGTCGCTGACGAAATCAGCCCAGACAGTTGCCGTCTTTGGGACATCGAAACAGGTCAGAAGCTGGACAAAGACGTGTTCCGTCGTGATCTGGGCAATCTGACAGATGCGTACTCCGAAGTTGCCCGACGCCTTGGGGTTCTACCCAAAAGCAATGTGACCAAACCGACGCTCATCAATTGATTTGTCAGCTCTGCACTTGACCATGAAACGCCGCACCTTATTGCGGCGTTTTTTGTTTATCGACGATCCTGCGGCAAACTGCTTGCGGACAAGGGTTGTCGAACGGCTCTGAGCGCGTTATCCCCCCGCGCAACGGAACGGGCCGCACGCGCTGGCCCTCAACTGGAGTTGCAGGAATGAAAGCACGGGTGCATGTGATGCTCAAGAACGGGGTTCTGGACCCGCAGGGTGAAGCGGTACGTCACGCATTGGGCGCCCTGGGCTTTGATCAGGTCGAAGGCGTTCGCCAAGGCAAGGTGATCGACCTTGAGCTGGCCGACGGCGCGACCGAAGCCGACATCACCGAGATGTGCGAAAAGCTGTTGGCCAACACGGTCATCGAGCGCTACGAAATCGAACTGGTCTGACCCTTTATCCGGAGGCCCGCCATGCGCGCAGCAGTCATCGTTTTCCCCGGATCAAACTGCGACCGGGATCTTGCCGTAGCCTTTGAGCAGGCGGGTTTTCAGGTCGATATGGTTTGGCACAAGGACGCCGCTCTGCCCGATGGGGTGGACATCGTTGGTGTGCCCGGCGGTTTCTCTTACGGCGACTACCTGCGCTGCGGTGCAATTGCCGCGCAATCGCCTATCTGCAAGGCAGTCGTGGATCACACGCAGCGCGGCGGCTATGCCTTGGGAATTTGCAACGGTTTCCAGATTCTGACCGAAACCGGAATTCTTCCGGGCGCGCTGCTGCGAAATGCCGGTCTGAAATACATCTGCCGCACCGTTGGCCTAAAGGTTGAAACCAGCGATAGCGCCTTTACCGAAGGCTACAATGCAGGCGACGTGATCGGTATTCCCATAGCCCATCACGACGGCAACTATTTCGCGGATGAAAACACTCTTGCGACGCTGAAAGACCAAGACCGCGTTGCGTTCACCTATACCGAGAATCCCAATGGGTCGGTCGGTGACATAGCTGGTATCCTTTCCGAAAACCGCAGAGTACTTGGAATGATGCCGCACCCCGAGCGCGCGGCCGATGAAGGTCACGGCGGGACTGATGGAACGGCATTGTTCCGCGCATTGTCAGGTGTGCTGACACCCGCATGACTTGAGGTCGATGCCAAGCCCGCGTAGTTTCCGGGTATGAGTTCCGACAACCGTTCTGGCTGGTCTTCTTTGAAAAAACCATTCCGCGGCGCGCCATTGGGTTGGCGCCTGCGTGTTGCCGTCTCGATCCTGCTGATTGCGACGGTGGCAACGATTTGGGTCACCAACCGGCTGCTTACGGATCGTTTCACTGAATCCACGCGGAACAGGGCTGAGCTGCGCCTTGCATTATACTCGGGCAACTTGCTGAGCGAATTGCGGCGGAACGCCATTGTACCGCAACTTTTGGCACGCGATCCCACTCTGATCTCGGCCTTGCAATCCAGTGATTTTTCACTTTCCACGCAGCGTCTTATCTCGTTTGTCGAAGAAATCGGCGCTGCTTCGTTGATGTTGTTGGACAGTGATGGGCGAACCGTTGCCGCCACCGACCGGAACCGCCTGGGCGAAGCGCATCGGAACTCGGCGTATTACGTTGATGCGGTTCGCGCGAACTCTACGATTTTCACGGTCATCCAGAACGAATCCGGTGGATATAGCTTTGTGTACTCCAGACGCATGGACGCAGGCTCGGATATTCTCGGGGTAATCGTCGTTGAGGTCGACCTTCATAAATTTGAGCGGGCTTGGGCCGGGATTTCCGATGCTGTGATGGTGGCGGACAGCACGGGCACGATCATCCTGTCAACGGAACCAAAATGGCGCGGTCTAGAGGAGAGCGCCGCGCTGGTTCGCCAACCGCCGGAAGGCGCAATCGAGCGCGCCATTCGCGCGACCACGGATTGGACGGCCTTGCCGCCGGATGCCTATTTGCAGGGCGAAGGTGTCATGCGCATGGATACGCGGATTCCGTTTAGGGGTTGGCAAATGACCTCGTTCACGACCTACGCGTCGATCCGGGACAAGGTGAACAGCGTCATTGCGCTGGAAATTATGGGTTTTGCGATTCTTCTGGCGCTTGCATTCTACGCGCTCAGCCGCCGGGCGACGTTGCGCATGGCCCTGTTCCAGCGCGAGTCGGCAGAGCTTCGCGCACTGAACACCCGGCTGCAGCGGGAAATTGCTGAACGCGAGCGGGTTGAAAAGACACTGGAAGTGGCCGAACAGACACTTGCGCAAAGCTCGAAACTGGCGGCCTTGGGTGAAATGTCGGCGGCCGTTAGTCACGAGCTGAATCAACCCTTGGCTGCAATGAAAACCTATCTGGCGGGCGCACGGCTGCTGTTGCGTCGAAACCGCCCCGAGGAGGCTTTGGCCAGCTTTGGCCGCATCGATGGCCTGATTGAGCGGATGGGGGCCATCACCCGGCAGCTCAAGTCCTACGCGCGCAAGGGCGCGGATGCGTTTTCCCCTGTAAACCTTGGCGAAGCGCTGGCCTCGGCCCTGTCGATGATGGAGCCGCAATTGCGTCAGCGCCATGTTAAGATCACTCAGATTCTGCCGGAAGAACCCGTGTTTGTGATGGGGGATCGGATGCGGATCGAACAGGTCATGGTGAACCTCTTGCGGAATGCGCTCGATGCCACCAAATCTGTAACTGAGCCGGACGTCGAAATAATTCTGGCCGTGGGCGACATGGCGGTGTTGACTGTAAGGGATAACGGTCATGGGATCGAGGACATCGAAAATCTGTTCGAGCCCTTCTACACCACCAAACAGCCCGGCGACGGTGTAGGTCTGGGGCTTGCCATCTCGTCCGGGATCGTAAACGACCATGGAGGTCGGCTGACCGCGCGCAACAGCCCGAACGGGGGTGCCGTGTTTGAGATGAAGCTGCCGACACTAGGAAGCGACGGCCTTGAGGCCGCGGAATAACGGGGAAAGACTATGGCACAAGCCATGAAAATTGCCATTGTGGACGACGAACAGGACATGCGCCAGTCGATCAGTCAGTGGTTGGCATTGTCTGGATATGACACGGAAACTTTTTCCAGCGCCGAAGATGCGCTTAAGGTTCTTGGGCCTGAATACCCCGGGATCGTCATATCAGACATCAAGATGCCGGGCATGGATGGTATTCAGTTGCTCAAAAAACTGATGGGGGCGGACAGCACTCTGCCTGTGATCATGATCACCGGCCACGGCGATGTGCCGATGGCGGTCGAGGCCATGCGGGTCGGAGCCTTCGATTTCCTTGAGAAGCCGTTCAATCCGGATCGGATGTCTGAACTGGCCAAGCGCGCCAGCAACGCGCGACGCCTGACGCTTGACAACCGTGCCCTGCGACGGGAACTGTCGGACGGCACGCAGATCATGAACAAGCTGATCGGCGCTAGCCCGGTGATGGACCGTCTGCGCGAAGATATTCTGGATCTGGGGCAGGCCGATGGTCACGTCCTGATTGACGGCGAAACAGGAACGGGAAAGACGCTTGTGGCCCATGCCCTGCATGCCGTTGGCAGCCGGGCAGGAAAGAAGTTCGTTTTGGTCTCTTGCGCAGCGCTGGAGGAGGAGGCGCTGTCGAAACGTCTGTTCGGGCCGATGATGCCAGAAGACGCTCAACTGCCTGCGATCGAAGAAGCGCGTGGCGGGACTTTGGTTTTGGAAGATATAGAAGCCCTGAGTGACACGCTGCAGGCGCGGCTGCTGAGCGTGATGAACGATCAGGGGACGCCGGCCGAAACGCGGATCATAGCGATTTCAAACCTTCAGGAAGCAGGTAAAACGAGCGAGGACGTGCTGCGCCCTGACTTGTTCTACCGTTTGGCGGCGTTGCGGATAACCATGCCTCCGCTGCGGCAGCGTGGTGAGGATATCCTGACCCTGTTCACTCGCCTGAGCGAACAATTTGCCGAAGAATATGGATGTGATGCGCCGCAAGTCAGTGCTCAGGAAGCAGCACAGTTGCTGCAAGCTCCTTGGCCGGGCAATGTACGTCAGTTGATCAATATTGCTGAGCGCGCGGTGCTGCAGTCGCGTCGTGGGTCGGGAACCATCGCGTCGTTGCTGATGTCGGACCATGAAGAAATGCAGCCAGTCATGACGACCGAAGGGAAACCTTTGAAGGAATATGTCGAAGCGTTCGAGCGTATGCTGATCGACAACACCATGCGGCGTCACAAGGGCTCGATCGCTTCGGTAATGGATGAATTGTGTCTGCCACGTCGGACTCTGAATGAGAAAATGGCCAAGTACGGCCTTCAGCGTTCCGATTACCTGTAGGGGCGAGGAGGGGGCCAGCCCCCTCTTGAGCCTTTGGCTCAATTCACCCCCGAAGTATTTTTGAACAGAAGAAGGTGTTGATGCGTGCCTAGAGGCGCTGTCGTGCAGTTTGCCCATTGTCTTTTCCACAGGACTGCTTTTATTGTAACCGAGCGGGCCGAGCCGTTATTGCGCTTTTAAGACCCGAATCTTTGAGTTTCGCTGCAATGCCGCAGGTGGTGACCTACTCCCACGCAGGCTGCGCAGACCGATTGTGCCCCTTTTTGGGGCAGTTGAACGCCTGAGCCCGTGGTTGCGGGCGAAAGGAATAAATGGGCAGGCAGCGCAAGGTCGCGCCTGTCGGAGAAGAACCGCGATGACGCGCGCGCAACGATTGACTTTACGGGCAGGGGGCCAAAGCGCCAAACCCTGCCGCGCGCCGTCCGAAATCGCCCTGACAAGACACCACCCCAAAAGCGCCTGTCCCCCCGGACGGGTAAGGAAAACGCGTTTGGCGCGGTGCACCAAGGACACATGGCTAAGAAAATGCTTATCGATGCCACCCACGCGGAGGAAACCCGCGTTGTGGTGGTCGACGGAAACAAGGTCGAGGAGTTCGATTTTGAATCCGAAAACAAACGCCAGCTTGCTGGCAACATCTACCTGGCAAAAGTAACGCGGGTCGAACCGTCCCTTCAGGCTGCTTTCGTAGACTACGGTGGCAACCGTCACGGGTTTCTTGCGTTTTCGGAAATCCATCCGGACTACTACCAGATTCCGGTAGCTGACCGTGAGGCGCTGATGGAGGAGGAGCGCGCTTACGCCGAGGCGATGAAAGCGCGAGACGAGGCCGAGGAAACCAAGCCCAAGAAGCGTCGCTCACGCTCGCGCACCAAGGCTGCGGATGTAAAATCTGATGATGCAGTCGAGTCGGTCGAAGTGTCGTCGGAACCCACCGGCATGGAAACAATTGATCTGGACGACAGTGACGAAAATCCCGATCTTGAAGTACCGGAAGGGACATCTCCTGCGGATCGCGTAGCCGAGACGCCTGTCGAGGAACCCATTGACGACGCGCCTGAAGCATCCGAAGACACTGTGGACGAAGGCGTTGAAACCAAATCTGATGAGACTTCGGAGGCCGAGGAAACAGATGCGACCATCGAAACGCCGGACGAAGTAAGTGCCGTCGAAGAAAGCTCTGACGGTGACGTCGCTGAGGCTGCAGCCGCAGAATCCGAGGACGCGTCGGCTGAAGGTGAGGCCAAGGAAGATACGGACGAGGCGGAAGCCCGCGCAGATGCGGCGGCCAAAGACGACTCGATCGAATCTGTCGCAGATGAGGATGACAGCGAAGATATCCGTCCTCCGCGTAAGCCGCGCCCGCGTCGGTACAAGATTCAAGAAGTCATCAAGGTTCGCCAAGTTCTGCTGGTTCAAGTCGTAAAAGAGGAACGCGGGAACAAGGGCGCTGCTTTGACGACATACCTGTCTTTGGCTGGTCGTTATTGCGTTCTGATGCCAAACACGGCGCGCGGTGGCGGGATCAGCCGCAAGATTACCAATGCGCCGGACCGAAAGAAGCTGAAGGAAATTGCAGCCGACATAGACGTGCCGACCGGCGCTGGTCTGATTATTCGGACGGCCGGAGCCAAGCGCACCAAGTCCGAAATCAAGCGCGACTATGAATATCTACAGCGCATGTGGGAGCAGATTCGCGAGTTGACGCTCAAGTCCATTGCGCCCGCCAAGATTTACGAAGAAGGCGACCTGATCAAACGGTCGATCCGCGATCTTTATAACCGTGATATTGATGAGGTTCTGGTTGAAGGCGAGGCGGGCTATCGCATCGCCAAGGACTTCATGAAGATGATCATGCCGTCGCACGCCAAGAACGTGAAACGGTATGAGGACGCGTTGCCTCTGTTCGCGCGCTATCAAGTCGAAAGCTACCTGGCCGGGATGTTCAACCCGACCGTGCAGCTCAAGTCCGGCGGTTATATCGTGATTGGCGTGACCGAGGCGTTGGTTGCGATCGATGTGAACTCGGGCCGAGCGACCAAGGAAGGCTCGATCGAGGAAACCGCGCTCAAGACCAACCTTGAGGCCGCCGAGGAAGTTGCGCGTCAGCTTCGTCTGAGGGATCTTGCGGGTTTGATTGTTATCGACTTTATCGACATGGATGAGCGGAAGAACAATTCCGCCGTAGAAAAGCGTCTGAAGGATAAGCTGAAAACGGACCGCGCACGTATCCAGGTGGGTCGTATTTCGGGCTTTGGACTGCTTGAAATGAGCCGCCAGCGCCTGCGCCCAGGCATGCTTGAGGCGACGACGCAGCCGTGTCCGTCCTGCCACGGAACTGGTCTGATCCGGTCTGACGACAACATGGCGCTTACAATCCTGCGCCAGATCGAGGAAGAAGGCACGCGCCGCCGGTCGCGCGAAGTTCTTGTGCGGTGCCCTGTAAGCATTGCCAACTTCCTGATGAACCAAAAGCGTGAGCATATCGCGCAGATTGAAGCTCGGTATGGTTTGTCCGTGCGGATCGAAGGTGACGTGCACTTGGTCAGCCCGGACTTCTCGTTGGAGAAGTTCAAGACAGCAAGTCGGATCGTTCCCGAAGCCAGCGCCCCGGTCGTGTCGGTAGATGCTTCGCTGATGGATTTGGTGGATGCTGATGAAGACGTGCAGGTTGAGGAAGACGCCCCTCAGTCCGAGGAAGAAGATAAACCCAAACGCAAGCGTCGCCGTCGTCGCCGCAAGAAGAACAATGGTTCGGGTGAGGCGACCGAAGTTAGCACCGAGGAAAGCGAAGCTACCGCTGTTGAGACAGCAGACGAGCCGATTGTAGAAACCGAAGGCAATGACACGACCGAAGAAGAAAAGCCGGTCAAGCCAAAACGCCGCCGGTCTCCGCGCCGCAAGAAAAAAGATGCCGAAGTGGTCGAAGCGACCAGCGACGCGGTAGAGACGGAAACCACACAAGAGGCTGCGGAACCCGAAGCAACGGTATCTGAGGCCAGCGAAACCGTGGCCGCCGAGGAAGCCGAACCTGTTGTCGAAGTCGAACCTGAAGCGGAACCTGTTGCCGAGGAAGTTTCAGAAGCAATTTCGCCTGAAGAAACTGAACAAGTGGACGAACCAGTTGCAGAGCCAGAACCTGCGCCAGAAGTGGAAGCGGAACAATCTGTCCCGGAACCTGTTCTGGAAGCGGTGGCTGAAGAACCCGAGAAGCCAAGCGAACCGGCCAAACCAAAAAGACGCGGCTGGTGGTCGTTGGGACAATAAAAGTAAAGGCGGTCAACTCAGCCCGCCTTTTTTTGTTGTTCAACGGCGTCCGGTTTCACCCCGTTTTTTGAATAACGTAGACTTGGTGCCCGTCGGCATCCTCTTGGGAAATCAGCAAATGGCCACTCTCGGCACAAAAATGCGGTACATCTATGATTGCAGCGGGATCATCCGCCAAAACGCGCAGCAACGCGCCTGCGGGCATAGACTTTAGGCGTTTGCGCGCCTTCAAAACGGGCAGGGGGCACAGAAGCCCCAGCGCATCAAGGGTTTCGGATGAATCTGACATAAGGACCAAATATTTCCAGTTTGGAGAAGTGTCCAGCTTGCAACCACGAGGATGTGACCGAATGGCCCCGTGACGCGGACAGAGTCATATCATATGTGCTGAGTCATGTTCGGAATTGACATCATAGACGCGGGCCTTTTGCCTGCCATGTTCATCGCTCTGCTTGGTGGATTGATCAGTTTTCTTTCGCCCTGCGTCCTACCAATCGTGCCGCCATATCTGGCTTATATGAGCGGCGTTTCGATCAACGACATGCAGGATCAGGCGCAGGCGCGGCGCAAGGCGACTCTGACGGCGCTATTCTTTGTACTGGGTTTGTCGACCGTTTTCCTGTTGTTGGGATTTACAGCCTCGGCCTTTGGCGCATTTGTGCTGAAAAACCAGGTGCTGTTTGCGAAACTGTCGGGCGCGGTTGTAATTGTTTTTGGGCTGCATTTTCTGAACGTTTTCCGAATTCCGTTCCTTGATCGCGAAGCTCGTATCGACACTGGTGAAACCGGAGGCTCGGTTTTCGGCGCTTACATTCTGGGGCTGGCCTTTGCCTTTGGGTGGACGCCATGTATCGGCCCACAGCTGGGCGCAATCCTGTCTCTCGCAGCGTCTGAGGCATCAGTGGCACGAGGAACATTGCTGCTGGGTGTTTACGCCGCAGGTCTGGGTATTCCGTTTCTACTGGCTGCGATGTTCCTGAATCGCTCAATGACTTTGATGAACCGGATCAAGCCCCATATGGGCGCAATCGAGAAAGTGATGGGCGGCCTGCTTTTGTTCGTCGGCATAATGCTGATTACTGGCCTGTTTACAGAGTTTAGCTGGTGGTTACTGGAAACCTTTCCCATGCTGGCGAATTTTGGATAGCCTCCAGAACTGGCTTACCTTGTCGGAAATGCTGCGTTAACTTGCGTGGTAAAAGGTGGGGTTATGAGCAGTCACACAAGTCAGTCCAAGGTGCGACGCCGCCGGGTGTTTTACATTCCCGGCTACGATCCGATCCATCCCCGCAGGTATCGCGAGCTGTACCGCAAGGAAAGTCGCGCACAGGCCGAGATCTCGGGATATGAAATTTCGGTCTCGGCCAAATCAGGTGACGGTCCGTATGGATGGCACGTGCGCTCGATTCAGGACGGAACCGAGGTTACTAGCGACATAGAGGTTCTTCACTGGTCGGATATTGTTCGCGACAGTATGTCCAACTCTATCATCGCTACGTATCGGCAACTGATCCAAACCGCTTGGATATACATTTCGACCGGCACTCTTTGGAGGTTGATGAAACTGCGAAAAGGGCCCGTTATTGCAGCGCTTTATCCTGTTGCGATGTTGCTTGCTCAACTGTTGATTGCCATGTTTCTGGGCTGGAGTGTGGCTGCTTTGCTGTATGCGGTTGTTGGCTGGTCTTCCATCCTGCCTGCGGCGATTGTCGCGTATTTTACCCTGCGCTGGTTTCGACGGGCTGATAGCAGGTTTTTTGCGTATTACCTGATGCATGATTATGCGTATTCTGCTGAAAATAAGGGGAAAATTCCTGAACCACTAGGGCATCGCCTTTCAGATTTCACTAAACAAGTTCTCGACGCGCTTAAGAGCGATACAGACGAAGTCCTGATCGTTGGCCACAGTTCTGGCGCGCATCTTGGGGTGAGTGTCTTGGCCGAGGTTCTTCGGTCCGGCCCTGGCACCGCAAACCGACCCGTGCTGTCTTTTCTGACGCTGGGCCAGGTCATTCCCATGGTATCGTTCCTACCCAACGCGCATGACCTACGCGCGGATTTACGTTATCTATCCCAGCAGAACGAATTGACGTGGGTTGACGTTTCCGCCCCAGGAGACGGATGCTCATTCGCTTTGTGCGATCCAGTGGCGGTTTCCGGGGTCAGTTCCGAGGGGTCAAAATGGCCCCTTGTTCTATCGGCAGCTTTCACCCGGACCCTTTCAGCCAATCGCTGGAAAGAGCTGAGGTGGCGCTTTTTTCGACTACATTTCCAATACTTGTGTGCTTTTGATCAAGTAGGAACGTATGACTATTTCCGCATCACGGCGGGGCCGCTGACCTTGGGCGATAGGTTCGAGGGACGCGCGCCCTCCAAGTCTCGGATTGCCGAACCCGTATCCAAGTTTCGTTCGGTGCAGGCATGACGCCACCAAAGCCCGCTGCGCGACCGGACAAAGTATCGCTGTGGCAGTATCTCAAGCTATTCCGCAAGGACATCCTGTCAGCGCAGCCACAACGCCTCTACCGGGCTTGGATGGCCGAATTCAGAACGTTTTACTTCAGGTCATACTTGATCAATCAGCCCGATCTCATTGAGAAGGTGCTGAAAAACAAGGCCAGCGACTTCCCAAAATCAAACCGGATCAGCGAAGGGTTGCGCCCCTTATTGGGCGAGTCAGTGTTCCTGACGAACGGAGAAACCTGGAAACGGCAACGCCGTATCATTGACCCTGCATTTGAAGGCGGTCGCCTGAAGGACACGTATCCCGCAATGTTGGATGCTTCTAACGCTGCAGTCGAACGCATGCGGCCACTTTCGGGCACCTGCGTTGAAATTGAGGAATTCACCAGCCACGCCGCGGCGGATGTGATTTTCAGAACCCTGTTTTCCGTTCCAATAGAACACAGGATCGCCGCGCAAGTATTTGAAAAATTTAAAAGTTATCAGCGCGCTCAGCCATTGCTGAACATCGCTGCGTTCGTACCATTGCCAAGATGGTTCCCGCGTTTTCATTCGGCCGAGACTCGAAGAAATGCCAGAGAAATTCGATCTTTAATTGAACGCTTAACCGCGGATCGCGCATCACAGCTAGCCCAGAACAAAGCGCCGGATGACCTTGCCACCAAGATCATGACGACGCCTGATCCAGAGACCGGAAAGTGTTTTGATACCAGCGAGATGGTCGATCAGGTCGCTATTTTCTTTTTGGCAGGTCACGAAACCAGTGCTTCCGCTTTGGCGTGGACGCTTTATTTGATGGCGCTGTATCCGGAATGGCAAGACAAAGTGGCGGCTGAGGCGCAAACGTTTGATGAGCGGAGTTTCTCGTCATTGTCCCGATTAAAGATAAGCCGGGATGTGTATCGAGAAGCGCTGAGGCTTTACCCACCAGTGCCAATGATGGTCCGCGAAAACACCTGCCCAGAAACGTTTCGAGATCGAAAAATCGATAGGGGTTCGCAGATCGTGATCAGCCCTTGGCATTTGCACCGGCACGAGCGCCTTTGGGATCAGCCCGACGCATTCGACCCATCTCGGTGGGAGACCGAGAACGGCAAGTCGTGCCAACGCAATGCGTTTATTCCATTCTCCACTGGGCCACGTGTTTGCACCGGGGCTGGATTCGCGATGGCAGAAGGTCCGTTGTTGCTGTCCGTGTTGCTGCGGTCATTTCGCTTTGAGTTGGTGAAGGACCGAGTGCCTGTTCCAGTTGCACATCTTACCGTCCGGTCGAAAGATGGCATTTGGTTGCGCGTGGGTGAGCGCTAAACAACTACCATCGCCTTGCGCCATGATGTATGCGGTTCAAAACAGCGGAATCATTTCAAACGGGAAAACCTTATGTCCAAATCTGAACAGCGCGAACAAATGTCTAACGGTGCGGGCTTCATTGCTGCGCTGGATCAAAGTGGCGGTTCAACCCCCAAGGCACTGGCGCTTTATGGGGTAGAGGCATCGGACTATTCCTCGGATGAAGAAATGTTCGGTGAGATTCAGAAGATGCGCGCGCGGATCATTTTGGGCGCTGACTTCACCAAGGACAAGGTGATAGGCGCAATCCTGTTTGAACGTACACTTTCCGAACAAATCGACGGTCGAACCGTGGCCGACTACCTTTGGTCAGTCAAAGGCATCGTTCCTTTCCTCAAGATTGACAAAGGCTTGGAAGACGAAGCGAACGGCGTTCAGATGATGAAGCCGATCCCGGGCCTTGCTGATACGTTGGCCAAGGCTGAGGGTGTTTTTGGCACCAAAGAACGCTCGGTCATTCACGAAGCAAACGCCGAAGGCATCGCGGCAGTCGTCGCCCAACAGTTCGACGTCGCCCGCGAGGTTGTCGCCGCCGGGATGGTTCCGATTGTTGAACCTGAGGTGAACATTAACTCTGCAACCAAAGCCGAAGCCGAAGACATTCTGAAAGCTGAAATCCTGAAGAACCTGGATCAACTGCAGGACGGGCAGGATGTGATGCTGAAGCTGACCATTCCCAGCCAGGCTAACCTGTATGACGAAGTGGCCGATCATCCGCGGGTGGTCCGTGTTGTGGCCTTGTCGGGCGGATACTCGACCGAACAAGCCTGCGACCTGCTGGATCAGAACGACAAGATGATCGCGTCTTTCTCACGCGCGTTGACCGAAGGTCTGTCAAAACAACAGTCTGACGCAGAGTTCAACACCGCTTTGGGTGGGAACATCGACAAGATTTTCAAGGCGTCCGTCTAAGGTTCGCTAACTTACTGGCTTCGTGAAATCGCGGCGCAGTTGCGCCGCTTTTTCGCGCATGACGCAATCAACAGCGTGGTCGTTTACCAGACCCATCGCCTGCATGAAGGCAAATACCGTTGTTGGCCCTACGAATTTCCATCCGCGTTTCTTGAGGTCTTTGGACATCGCAATGGATTCCGGGGAAGTTGAAGCCGTCTGCGGATTTTCAGGCATTTCAGCCTCAAACCCCCAGACGTAAGCAGCAAGGGACCCTTCGGCGGCAACCAACTCTTGAACACGCCGGGCATTGTTGATGACCGCCTCGATTTTTCCGCGATGGCGAACGATCCCTTCGTCCTTAAGCAAGCGTTCGACGTCAGCCTCATCAAACTCGGCCACCTGATTGAAATCAAAGTGCTTAAACGCTTTCCGAAAGTTCTCGCGTTTGGACAAGATCGTGCGCCAGCTTAGGCCGGACTGAAAACTCTCAAGACACAGTTTTTCAAACAACCGCTGGTCATCCGCCACCGGGTAACCCCATTCCTGATCATGGTAATCAAAAAACTCTGGAGCAGAACTGCACCATGCGCAGCGTGGTTTTCCGTCTGGTCCAACTACGGTTTTGCTCATCACTTGTACCCCATTTGTTCTCATAAACTTTAGTAAAGTTTGCACGAAAAACACAACTGTTTTCCGTTAGGACCGATACCAATTCAGAATGAAAACGCGGATGGCCGAAGCAAGCCCCACATCTGGATCACGCGCCACATCAATTTCTGCTGCTAACGCGTTGATCGGAGTATTCTTTGACTTGGCAATATCCCTAAATGCCTGCCAAAACTCATCCTCCAACGAAACGGAGGTTCGATGCCCTTTGAGTGTCAGTGACCGTTTGACAGGGCGGCCGCTCATTTGTCCAACTCGTGATTGTCGAGGTCAGAGCGTTGCTTGTCCTGTTGTTTTTGCAGGACTTCTTTCTCAGCCTTGCTGCGCCCGAAAGCGACAGAGTTCTGATCCGCGCGGGCTTTTTTCTCAGCCCGCGCTTTTTCTTTTCGATACCGGTTGAGGTTAACCGGTTTGCCCATCAGCTTTTGGGTCCGATCATGTGTTCAGGACGAACCACGGCGTCAAAGGTTTCTTCATCGACAAACCCAAGAGCGATCGCTTCTTCTTTGAGGGTCGTCCCATTCTTGTGGGCCGTTTTCGCGACGGTCGTCGCGTTGTCATACCCGATCGTGGGGGCCAGAGCGGTCACCAGCATCAGAGATTCTTTCATCAGCTTTTCGATCCGCGGCTCGTTGGCCTGAATGCCCATCAACATGCGCTCGGTAAAGCTGTCGGCGGCGTCGCCCAACAACTGAATGGACTGCAGCAGATTATAGGACATCATCGGGTTATAAACGTTCAGCTCAAAATGGCCCTGGCTGCCCGCGAATTTGATCGCGGCGTCGTTGCCCATCACATGGGCGGCAACTTGGGTAATCGCTTCGGCTTGGGTCGGGTTTACCTTGCCCGGCATGATCGAAGATCCCGGCTCATTTTCCGGCAGGATCAGTTCCCCAAGACCCGAGCGGGGACCGGACCCCAGCAGGCGGATGTCATTCGCGATTTTATAGCAGCTTCCCGCAATGGTCGCCAAAGCGCCGGACAGGAAAACCATCGCATCATGCGACGCCAAAGCCTCGAACTTGTTGGGGGCGGTGACGAAGGGCAGGCCGGTAATTTCCGCCATGTTTGCGGCGACGGCCTCGCTCCAGCCGTCATGCGTGTTCAGGCCGGTTCCAACGGCCGTACCGCCTTGGGCCAGCTCGTAAATTCCGGGCATCGCCGCCTTGACCCGTTCAATGCCCTGACGGATCTGATGCGCATACCCACTGAATTCCTGACCCAGTGTCAGAGGCGTGGCATCTTGTGTATGCGTGCGCCCGATCTTGATGATGTCGCCAAATTCTTCGGATTTCTTTTCGAGCCCCGACGCCAGTTTTTCCAGCCCGGGCAGCAGAACATCGCGGACGCTCATGGCGGTGGCAATGTGCATCGCGGTCGGGAAGGTGTCGTTGGACGATTGACCCATATTGCAATGATCGTTGGGGTGAACCGGGTCTTTTGATCCGATCACACCGCCCAGAATCTCAATCGCGCGGTTCGCGATCACCTCGTTCGAGTTCATGTTGGACTGTGTGCCCGATCCGGTTTGCCAGACGACCAGCGGGAAGTTGTCGTCAAACTTGCCCTCGATAACTTCGCCAGCGGCCTGAATAACTGCGTCGGCGATCTTGGCGTCCAGCTTGCCGATCGCCTTGTTTTCCATCGCACAGGCTTTTTTGATCACACCAAGCGCACGAACGATGGCGACAGGTTGCTTTTCCCACCCAATCGGAAAGTTCATAATCGAACGCTGAGTTTGCGCGCCCCAATATTTGTCGGAAGGAACCTCCAGCGGGCCAAAGCTGTCGGATTCGGTGCGGGTCTGAGACATCGGTCACTCCGTCGTATAAGCAGTCGTTTGCCGTTTACCTGCAGCATTGCTGCCGTGCAATCGGCCAGTTTCGCGCACCTTAAACTCACCGACTGGAAAGGTATAGATAAGTAGCTGCGTCATTTTTCTTGATCGAATGACAATTCGCACCATTGTCAGTGACGACGGCTTGGCTAAACTGCGAGGGTCATCAATTTGGAGGCTAACGTGCCCCAATCTGCAAGGATTAACCCACTAAAACTGTTCGCCTTATCAATGGGTGTACTCTTTTGTGTGGCTCTTTCAAACGTTTCGGCCCACGCCGCAGATATTGGCTCTTTTGTCGGCGACTACGTAGGCTCGGCCAAAGTTATAGATCAGGATGGAACTGAAACCCCTCGGGACATGAGCGTCTCGATCCAAGAGACCAAAGACGGTTTCAATGTCAGTTGGAAAACCACGACCTACAAACTGGATGGTCGGGTGAAAGAGCAGTCATTCTCGATAGATTTTAAGGAATCTGAGCGGTCAGACGTGTATTCCGCTGCAATGAAGCGGAATGTCTTCGGTCACGAAGTTCCTTTGGATCCCATGCGGGGTGAGCCTTTTGTCTGGGGTAGAATTGTCGGCGACACGCTGACTGTTTTCTCGTTGTTCATAGACGAGGACGGGGGCTATGAATTGCAGCAGTTCGATCGCACACTTGCCGAGGGCGGATTGAACCTGTCTTTCTCAAGATTCCGAAACGGAATAAAATCCCGTTCCGTGGAAACTTTCCTGGAAAAACAGTGATCCCGTAAGGGCTATTTTCTGAAACTATCCAACGAGACGACATCAGCATCATGCTGGTCTTCTTGCTCGTCCACCTCGATCGTTTCTTCGACGATCTGGGCGGGTTCTTCGTCGTCATCTGGGCTTTCAAATCGAAGGCCAAATTCGACCGAAGGGTCCACGAAAGTCTTAATCGAACCGTAAGGGATATAGAGCGGTTCTGGCGCATCTCCGAAATTGAGCGTGATGGCAAAGCCGTTGTCGCCCACTTCAAGGTTTTCAAACCAATGCTGCATGACGATTGTCATTTCATCCGGGTACCGCTCGCGCAGCCAATCGGCGATTTCGACTCCGTCATGGCCGATGTCAAAGGTGATGAAAAAATGATGCGCCCCAGGCAGGCCATTTTCGGAAACATTTGTCAAAACGGTCTTGATTAGGCCACGCATGGCTGTGTGCATCAAGTTCCCATAGTCGATGTCCTGCGACATTTGTCATCCTCAAAAGTGGTTGCCCCAAGCATAAGGGATTCCCTCGGAAACGAAAGGCCGGGCGCACCATGATTGTTCAAAGATATTGAAGCCCGATACCGGCGACGGCCATAACAGCCAGCGTCAGCCCCATGCCAAATTTCAACTTAAATATCAACACCCCAGCCAGCAAAGTCAGCATTGCCGCCGCCAGATTCAGCGAAGAAAAGTTAGGCCACGGCACGGAAATGATCCACCAGTGTTTGTCAGGGATGTTGGTGAAAAGAACGTTAAGACCAAACCAGACTGACAGGTTGAGAATCACACCGACGACTGCTGCGGTTATGCCTTGCAGTGCTGCCGAAAGCCTTGGGCGCGCCGCCAAATGCTCTAAATACGGTGCGGCAAGGAAAATCCACAAAAAGCACGGTACGAACGTCGCCCAAAGAGCGACCGCTCCGGCCGCGATTGCCAGGCCAGCTCCTCCCTCTGATTGACCTGTCAGCATGGCAACAAACTGTGTAACCAGAATAAGCGGCCCCGGTGTCGTTTCCGCCAACCCAAGCGCGTCGATCATCTGATCCGTAGTGATCCAGTGGTACTTTTCAACAACGGTCTGCGTCATATAGGCCAGCACAGCGTAGGCACCGCCAAAAGTGACGACCGCAAGTCGCGCAAAAAACCAGCCCAGATCACTCAGCAGTTTTTTTTGTCCTGCAGCCCCTAAGATGAACAATGGCCCTAGCCAAAGGATCAGCCAAAGCGCGCAGGTTCTGACTGGTTTAATGGCCGGCGGAGGCGGGGATGGCAGAGGGGGCACGCCCACCTGATTGAACCGAGCGAAACCCCAGGCCGCTGCTGCCAGAATAATAAGGGGAAAGGGCAGGTTCAGTGCGAATATCGACAGGAACCCCAATCCCGCGACGATGCGGTGCTCAATATCCGTGAGCGCCTTGTGCGACAACCTGAATAGCGCCTGTAACACGATGACAATCACCGTTGCCTTGACCCCCAGAAACCCCGCCTGAACAAGAGGCAAGTCGCCGTAGGCCGCGTAAAGTCCGACCAGAACCGAAATCACGATTGCGCCCGGCAGGACAAACAGTCCACCAGCGATGAGGCCGCCGGGCACCCCGCGAATCCGCCAGCCCGCAAAGGTCGCCAACTGCATCGCCTCTGGTCCAGGAAGCATCATGCACAGGGACAAGGCTCTGAGGTATGTCTGTTCGTCCAGCCAGGAACGTTTTTCGACCAACTCCTGGTGCATGAGCGAGATTTGAGCCGCAGGACCGCCAAAAGACAGCAATCCGATGCGCCCGAAAACGCGGAACAACTCTGCAAATGTTGGGATCATGATTTGCGACCTGTAGGCCAATCGTGCTGTTCCTCGAACCCATCACGCGCCCATCGATAAAGAGCGTCGTAAAGGTGCAACCCTGCCTCCAGGTTTTCATGGTCGTCTCGGTATTGCCGCGATAGGCCGACGGACACCGCCAAAAGCCCCGCTGCCTCGGGCGACAAGTCGTGACGATTGGTATCCGCAGCGCGAATAACAGTCGCCAACCGATCAAGAGGAGGAGAGTGCAGGGCGAACTCATCCAGCATCGTGTCAAAAGTACAGCGATCCCCGCGATGGCTCCAGAACACGTTTTCTACGTCAAAGGGCGTCGCGCTGAAGGCTTCGGCTGTATTTTCAACCTCGCCCGGAGCGACGAAAAGAAATTGTGCTTTGGGGTCCACGAACCGGCGTATCAGCCAGGGGCAAGCGATGCGATCTATCTTTGGCCGGTGGCGTGTTACCCATAGGGATCCTTGCGACCCCAACGCGGAAAGGGTTGCTGCAGGTATGCGGGGTGCATCCGGCGTTTCCTTCCACGCGAACATCCCGCCCTCTAGGTATTCGGCCTGCACACCGTCACTACGCAGCCATGAAACCACACCTTGACTAAGTTTCCTTCCTTTTTGGCAAATAATGACCGCGGCTTGATCTCCGATCATTTTCCTTAGACCGGCAAGATCATTTGCGGGATGTCGGCACGAACCCGGAATAAGGTAAGGGTCCGCGTCGAAGTCTGCGTCTAGACACACATCGACCAACAAAGGCGCGGTTGGAGTTCCGATGAGTCGTGAAAGTTGTTTGGGCGTTATCGAGTTCGGCGCGGGCATAGCATGTTTCCTGTCTCAAGCGGATACATGCGAAACTTGGGCTTGCGCCTCACGGGGCGTTCGCAATCTTACCCCATGCCCCTTGCTACAGCGCATGGGACAAGGGGGTCAAGATTTCATGAGTAGCTCAGGCCCAATCCAGCCGTTGGCCCGTCATGCAGACGGGCAGGGTGTCTTGTGGAAATTGGCCGAGTTGCTCGAACAGGGAAACGAAGTCGAACTGATTATACGCCTCGACAACGCGGCCATCCTTTATGCGCCCGATCAGGCTGCCTGTGGCCTGAAGGGGTGCGCCATTGTCGGCGCGGGTTGTTCTCACGTGAAGGATCGCGGAAACCCAGTCACCTTCTTCAATTATTTTCGGGATTTCGACTTTGATGTCGCCAAGAATATGCCGGAATGCCATGACCAGATCGCGAAATTCATCCGCACCAACCTGCATTTCGGGGATAAGCCCTTCGGCCATGCCTTCAGGGGCAAAATACTTGTCGATTGCATCGGTATTGCCGTTTTCCCAGACCTCGGAATACCACTCTCTGAGCACTTCTGCGTGTGACATCTCAGTTCTCCTGTCTTCGTGGACAGAACATGGACGCAATGAGTGAACAAACTCTGAAAATTCCAGCAGGAGATTTTCGGTATGACGCGGGGAAAATGCAGGTTTCTGTTGCCAGGTACCTGCGAACCCCGCCTTACGCGGCTAGGCGCAAGGGCTTAAGTTTCGGTCTTGTTACTGCTTACGCAGCAACTGCAACCGGAGCACGATTGTCGTTTGCAATTGTACTAGTTTCGCCGATAACGGTGGCAGACAGCCGAGACAAAGCTAACCCCTTTAGACGTTCGTCGATCCTGTTTCGGCCCCATGATCCCCAAACGAGAGATATTGGTGGAGCCGCCGGGTACCGCCCCCGGGTCCGATCCGCTTATTACGAGCGCGTTTATGTCCATAGTCCCGAAGGACACTCTCTATATAGGTGAGCAAACGCGCGGATGCAAACGGGGAAACGCTCGCAATCTTATCATTTATTTTTAAAGATTTAAGTGGCTTTATTGAAGTTCGCGAGTATCAACCACAACGCCAAAACCAATTCGATTCCACCAAAGGTCAGCGCTTTGACCAGCGGTGGATTGTCCAGCGCGACCGACACAAACCGTCCCAGCGCGGCACCGGCATAGACAACGCCCAGCATCACATAACCCATCGGATTATTCAGCAGCAGAACCACGGCTCCGGTCACGACAAACAACCCTCCGACCGAGGCGCGCATTTCGCTCAGCCCCATAGTACTGTCGGTTGGCGCCAGATCCAGCGAGGCGGCGGTGAAGGCGGGGGCCAGGAACCCAAACAAGCCAAAACCAATGGTCAGGATGGCTGCAATTACATTAAGTCCTGTGGTCATCATGCCCTCATCAAACAGTTTTTCTGCGCTGGTCCGCAACATCCTGCGCCAGTTTTCGAGTGTAGTTTTCCAACTTAACAAGCGTTTCATCAACAGCTTCGGAATCTCTGTCCTGCAAGGCATCCACTATCTGATTGTGGAGTGAGATAATCTCCTCGCGCGATCTGGCCGAAAAGGTGATCATGTTCATCAAGGGCTGCATCGCCTCGACTGCACCAGCCAATTGATAGGACAGGACCGGGTTTCCCGCGCCGTCGACCAGCGCACGGTGGAAAGCAACGTCCGACGCGCAGAACGCCTCATCCGTAAGGCCGGGCTGCGCTTGCCTGAATATTTCAGCCCGCATTGTTGCCAATTGATCCGCAGTTCGGCGCTGCGCCGACAAAGGCGCACAGGCGCGTTCCAGCGCATAGCGCGCCTCACAAGCCGTATCGAAGGCCACGGCGTTCATGGATAGCAATAGGGTCGATGTTGTGATTTGCTGAGTGTAAGCGTCTTCAAAGCTCAACCGATTGACAAATGCCCCGCCAGTCGCACCTCGCTGCGTTCGGATAAGCGATTGAGCTGCAAGGCGTTTCAAGGCTTCGCGAACGGTCGGGCGTGAGACTTGGAATTGATCCGCAAGTTCGGCTTCGGACGGCAAACGCTCATCCACGATCAACTGCCCTGAGATGATTGCGTCACGGATAGCCTGAGCGATCTGCGCGGACAGATCTGCAGGTTTTTGGGGGTCGATTTTCATAATCGGGGACCATTGGCGAATTTTTATTTGTCTGACATTTAAAAGTCTGACATTTGAAAAGCAAGGACTGAGTCGGGAGGAACAAGTGAGTCGCGCAGTTCTACGTAACGGCTTTTGGCTGGGCTTTTATGCTTTGATCCTGTGGGCGTGGTGGATGATGTTCACCATGAGTCAAAACATGGATGTTGATTGGATTGGCCGTCCGGGTCCGATGGGTCAGGCGATGGCGGCTATGGACCCACGCATGGACATGTACATGCCCATGGCCGAGTTTGGCCCTCTGTTTTGGATGTGGGCAATTATGATGGCAGCCATGATGTTGCCCACGCTAGTTCCAACCTTGCGCAGTTACGATGACCTGATCCGCAGCGCCGATGGAACACGTGCGGGGTGGGTTGGTGTTCTGAGCGGCTATTTTCTGGTCTGGGTCGGCTTCGCGGCAATCATTACCGGCGTGCAGCTTGTGCTTCTGTATGGTGGCGTGGTCGATATGCTGGGCATTTCCAAGTCCAATATACTTGCCGCAGGGCTCCTGATCGCCGTCGGCGCGTTTCAGTTCACCCGCGCGAAGGAAGTCTGCCACGGTGTCTGCCAAGCCCCGATGACCTATTTCCTTGGACACTGGAAAACTGGGTTTTCGGGCGGTTTACGCATGGGTCTGGGTCTTGGCGCGTTTTGCGTGGGCTGCTGCTGGGGCTTCATGGCGCTTGGGTTTGTTGGCGGCGTGATGAGCCTTTTGTGGATGGGTCTGGCGACCCTGTTCATGGTTCTCGAAAAACTCCCTCAGATCGGGCACGCGGTGACGCGGCCGCTGGGGTTTGCTCTTATCGCGGGCGGTCTTGTGCTGCTCGTGTATCCCTTTGCTTACGGAGGATAAGCCTATGGCAAAAAACAGAAAACCGGAATCGGACCGCTTGCCGATCAGTCAGCGCATCGACAGCCGTATGCCCAATCCGAAACGGCGCGAAATGAGCCCGACAGACTGGGCAATCAAGGGTGAGCTGATCCTAAACTGCTCGTGCGATGTGTTCTGCCCGTGCGTCGTTTCATTGGGGGCGCACCCTCCGACGGAAGGGCACTGCCATGCTTGGATGGGCGTCATCATCGACGAAGGTCACTACGAAGGCGAAGACCTTTCGGGCCTGAATGTCGGGCTGTTGGTCGATATTCCAGGGCGGATGGGTGAAGGCCAGTGGAAGGTCGCTGCGTATGTGGACGAACGCTCAAGCGGCAAAGCCTACAACGGTTTGCTGCAGATATTCAGCGGACAGGCCGGGGGCACAACGGGTCTTTTCACCATGCTGGTCAGCGAAATCATCGGTGCCGAGCGTGCTCCGGTCCAGATCGAGCGTGACGGGAACAAGCGCCGCATCATGATTGGCCGCAAAATTCAGGGCGAAATTGAAATGATGGCTGGCAAAGATGCTGATCACCCGGTCATGGTTTCCAACTCCAAGTACTGGATGGGGCCGGACATCATCGTTGCGCGCGGAACAAAATCCAAGGTTCGCGACTATGGCCGTGTCTGGGACTTTGGCGGAAAATCTGCCGAAATTTGCCCAATCGACTGGCACGGCCCCAAGTAGCGAGGACATCTGATGGCTCAGATATCGTTTTCCCGCCGTTTGCGCCGCACCCCATTTTCCGAAGGCGTAGAGGCTGCCGGAGCCAAGGCATTTACGGTCTATAACCGTATGTTATTGCCCACCGTTTTTGAATCTGTCGAGGCCGACTATCGGCATCTGAAGTCTCATGTTCAGGTGTGGGACGTTTCGTGTGAACGGCAAGTGGAATTGCGCGGGCCGGATGCCACACGACTTATGCAGATGCTGACACCGCGTGACCTGCGGGGCATGCTACCGGGGCAATGTTACTACGTGCCGATTGTCGATGAGACGGGCGGCATGTTGAACGATCCCGTGGCCGTCAAACTTTCAGATGATCGTTGGTGGATTTCCATTGCGGACAGTGACTTGTTGCTGTGGGTTAAAGGAATAGCCAATGGGTACCGGCTGGACGTACTGGTTGACGAACCCGACGTATCTCCGCTTGCCGTTCAAGGGCCAAAGTCGGACGAGTTGATGTCCAGAGTCTTCGGTGATCGTGTTAAGGATATTCGTTTCTTCAAATTCGACATGTTCGAGTTTCAGGGGCGAGATCTGGCCGTTGCACGGTCGGGCTACTCAAAGCAGGGCGGCTTTGAAATCTATGTCGAAGGCACAGATATTGGAATGCCGCTTTGGAATGAGCTTTTTGAGGCAGGCAAGGATCTTGATGTCCGTGCAGGGTGCCCGAACCTGATCGAAAGGATCGAAGGGGGGTTACTGTCGTACGGCAATGACATGACCGACGACAATACTCCTCATGAATGTGGATTGGGTAAGTTCTGCAACACACATACTGCTATCGGCTGTATCGGACGCGACGCCTTGCTGCGCGTGGCAAAGGAAGGTCCGGTTCAGCAGATACGTCCAATCGCGATTGATGGGGAACCCGTGCCAGCCTGCGACCGCCCCTGGCCGGTTTTTGCCAGCGGCAAACGCGTTGGGCAGGTCACCTCGTCAGCATGGTCGCCTGATTTCTCAACCAACGTTTCCATTGGGATGTTGAGATTGAGTCATTGGGACGCCGGAACCGAAGTCGAAGTCGAAACGCCTACAGGCATGCGAAGGGCTGTGGTGCAGGAAAAATTTTGGATTTGATCGGATCAAGACCGATCTATGACCTGTTGTAAATGAAAGGAAAGTTAGATGTTCAATGCCTTGGTCATGGAAAAGGACGAGGATAGCGGCCTGGCGAGCGCCTCGCTAAAGCAGCTTTCCGTCGAAGACTTGCCGCACGGCGAAGTTACAATCGCGGTGGAGTATTCGACGGTGAACTACAAGGACGGTCTTTGCATGTCACCCAAAGGCGGCGGGCTGGTCCGTAACTATCCTCATGTGCCCGGCGTGGACTATAGCGGCACGGTCGAGGCTTCAACGGACGATCGGTACAAGCCCGGTGACAAGGTCGTTTCAACAGGCTGGCGCGTTGGCGAGGCTCATTGGGGCGGGTACGCGCAAAAGGCCAGCGCATTGGCGGACTGGCTGGTGCCCTTGCCAGACGGGTTGGACACGCGTCAGGCAATGGCGGTTGGAACGGCGGGATTCACTGCGATGCTATCCGTGATGGCGCTGGAGGATCACGGTCTGAAACCGAATAGCGGCCCTGTATTGGTGACCGGCGCTGCGGGCGGTGTTGGGTCCGTCGCGACAGCGATTCTAGCCAACCTTGGCTATGAAGTCGCAGCCGTTACCGGGCGCCCCGAAGCAGGCGAGTACCTCAAATCACTGGGCGCGACCACCATCGTGCCCCGTGAAGATTTGAACGAGACGGTTAAGCGCCCGCTGGAAAGCGAAACATGGGCCGGATGCATCGACGCGGTTGGCGGCGAGATGCTGGCCCGCGTCTTGGGGCAGATGAAATATGGCGCTTCCGTCGCCGCGGTTGGTCTGGCCGGAGGCGCAGGTCTGCCCGCGTCAATTATTCCGTTCCTGCTGCGCGGAGTGAACCTTCTGGGCATCGACAGTGTCATGCAGCCATATGACAACCGCGTGCGCGCGTGGCAGAGGGTGGCGACAGACCTACCGATGGACAAGCTCGAAGCGATGATTCAGCCCGCAACCTTGGGTGATCTGCCACAATTGGGCACTGAAATCCTTAAAGGACAGGTAAAGGGTCGTGTGGTCGTTGACGTAAACGCCTGACCTCAAAGATTTTCAGGGGACCGGCCAGCCATAAGGTTGACCGGTCCTTTTGCCCTTTAAAGAACCCCAAAATGCCGGAAACAACTCTGGTCATTGGCGCAATTCCCCATCATCATTGCTATACATCCCAACTGCGATGGCTTATGAGCCTAGCAAACAGCACCTGAAGACGGGGAGTGAGCAGCATGTCTGACGATTTCGAACTGGACACAGACGATCTGAAGCGCCGCATGGAGGGCGCAATGTCCAACCTCAAAACCGAGTTTGCGTCGCTGCGCACCGGGCGCGCGTCGGCGTCGATGCTCGAGCCGGTGATGGTGGACGCCTACGGCTCGATGACCCCGATTAACCAAGTTGGTACGGTGAATGTTCCCGAACCGCGTATGGTCACGGTAAACGTGTGGGACAAAGGGCTGGTCGGCAAAGTCGAAAAAGCCATTCGTGAAAGCGGGTTGGGGATCAACCCTCAGCTAAACGGCACGATCATCATGCTGCCGATCCCCGAGCTGAACGAAGAACGCCGTCGCGAGCTTGGCAAGGTCGCGGGGCAATATGCCGAACACGCGCGGGTCTCGATCCGCAATGTGCGACGGGACGGTATGGATCAGATTAAGAAAGCCAAAGCTGACGGCATGTCCGAGGACGACCAGAAATTCTGGGAAAGTGAAGTTCAGGACCTGACCGACGAGATGATCAAGACCGTCGACGCCGCGCTTGAGACGAAACAGTCAGAAATCATGCAGGTTTGACGCTATAATGCCCGACACCGCTCATACCGCGCCAGTTGATGGCCCTCGCCACGTCGCCATAATCATGGATGGTAACGGCCGCTGGGCGCAAGCGCGGGGCAGGCCACGCCTGTTCGGACACCAGGCAGGCGCGCGCCGCGTACGCGACGTGGTAGAGGCGTGCCCGAGCCTCGGCATCAAATATCTGACCGTCTTTGCGTTCTCGACCGAAAACTGGAAACGCACACAGGCCGAAGTCGCCGGGCTGATGAGCCTGTTTAGGCGCTATATCATCAAGGAAACGCGGAATCTCACCAGCAACGGTGTGCGCGTTCGCTTTATCGGTGATCGTGTTCGTCTGGACGCCAAGTTGATCGATCTGATGGATACGCTGGAAGATGCCACCAAGGACAACGATCTGGTGCACTTGACCATCGCCATCAACTATGGCGGCCGGGACGAGGTCGCGCGCGCCACAAAACGGCTGGCACGAGACGTCGCAGAGGGTCGTTTGAAACCCGAAGATGTGGATGAAGAAACCCTGCCCAAGTATCTGGACACGCACGTTCTTCCTGACCCTGACCTCGTCATCCGAACAAGCGGCGAAGCGAGGATTTCCAACTTTCTGTTGTGGCAGTCCGCATATTCCGAATACGAGTTCATCGATACGCTCTGGCCCGATTTCACGGCTGCCGAACTTGAGCGGCTTTGCCGGAACTTTGGAACACGAGAGCGTCGGTTCGGAGCAATTTCGGCATGAGTGAAGGCCGATGGTCTGACCTGACAGCGCGCGTTCTGTCAGCAGCGGTTCTCGTTGCTATTGGCTCGGTCGAGGTTTGGCTGGGCGGTCTCTGGTTTGAAAGTTTTATCGCCATAGCGTGCGGCCTGATGACGTGGGAACTGGTCCGGATGATCGACCCGGATCGGATCGCAGTCGCGGTGCAATTGGCAATACTGACTGGCGTTGCCGTTGTCCTCAGCTATCACGTGCCACCTCTCTACAAGTTGCCGCTGCTGTTGGCGCCTGCTTTAGTCGGCGCAGGGCAGGTGAGCCGCGCCAAGGGAACATACGCCTTGTTTGCCGCCTGGATTGCGGCAGCGGGTCTTGGCTTTATTTCCATACGCGAAAACATGGGGTTTGGCTGGATGGTGTGGCTGATCTCGGTCGTCGTAGCGACGGATGTGGCTGGTTACTTCGTCGGAAAAACCTTTGGTGGTCCTAAGTTCTGGCCGAAAGTTAGCCCAAAGAAAACTTGGTCTGGAACCGCTGGCGGTTGGGCCGCTGCCGCTTTGGTCGGTATTATTTTCGCGCTGCACGCCGGTTTTGGAGCTTTGTTTGTCGCAGTGTCCGTACTTGCGTCCATGGCAAGCCAGGCCGGTGATATTGTCGAAAGCGCGACCAAGCGGAAGTTCGGCGTCAAGGACAGCTCGAACCTGATCCCCGGGCACGGAGGATTCCTTGATCGGTTTGACGGGATGATGGGGGCCGCTCTGTTCGTGCTGATTGCCGGACTGATATACGCTCCGGGTGCAATGTAATGCGCAAAATTTCCATTTTTGGTGCGACGGGTTCAATCGGACAGAACACAATTGATCTGATTGACCGCGATCCTGGCAAATACGATGTCGTGGCGCTGACTGGTGGCTCCAACATTGAACAACTGGCCAAGGATGCCCGACGTCTGCGTGCTGAATTGGCCGTCACTGCCCATGAAGATCGCCTGAATGATCTTCGGGATGCCTTGGCAGGAACCGGAATCGAAGTCGCTGCGGGATCGCAGGCGATCAAAGAGGCTGCGACGCGCCCAACTGACTGGGTCATGTCCGCCATTGTTGGTGCTGCTGGCCTCCCTCCGGGGTTAGAAACCTTGAAACAGGGTGCAACGCTAGCGCTGGCCAACAAAGAAACACTGGTCTGCGCAGGTGAGCTGGTACTGGAAACCGCCCGCAAGAACGGAGCGCGGTTGCTACCGGTTGACAGTGAACATTCAGCCGTTTTTCAGGCTTTGGTTGGCGAGGACATGAGTGCCGTTGAACGGGTCATCATCACGGCCAGCGGCGGCGCATTTCGCGATTGGTCACTCAGCGATCTTGCAAGCGCGACAGTCGAGCAAGCGTCTAGCCATCCTAACTGGAACATGGGCCAACGGATCACAATCGACAGCGCCTCTATGTTCAACAAAGCGCTTGAGCTTATTGAAACAAAAGAGTTCTTCGGCGTGTCACCGGATCAGATCGAAGTTCTGGTTCACCCGGAATCCATTGTTCATGCACTTGTGGGGTTCAATGACGGGGCTGTCATGGCTCACATGGGCGCACCGGACATGCGCCATGCGATTGGCTACGCATTGCACTGGCCGAATCGCCGAAATCTGCCGGTCGACCGATTGAACCTGGCCAAGCTGGGTCAGCTAAGGTTTCACGAGCCGGACACCGCGCGGTATCCAGCTTTGGACCTGGCGCGCGGCGTGATGGAACGAGGAGGGCTCTCAGGTGCGGTATTCAACGCCGCCAAAGAGCGCGCACTGGACCACTTCATTGACAGAAAGATCGGATTCTTGGCTATGGCGGATATCGTTGAAGCTGTATTGAACAAATCCGAAGCCGAAAGTGGCCTTATTGATGCCCCTTTAACACTTGATAACGTACTGCATACGGACCATTTGGCACGTAAGTGGGTAGATGAAACCGTAGCCCAACGCGCAGGATAGAATTTTGGACTTACTTTCGCTGATCCCCCAGTTCGGTAACTTGTTGTATACCATCATCGCTTTTGTGATTGCGCTTTCGGTGATCGTAGCGGTGCATGAATACGGGCACTACATTGTCGGGCGTTGGTCAGGGATTCATGCCGAAGTTTTCTCGATCGGCTTCGGCCCCGTTCTGTGGAGCCGCGTGGACAAGCGCGGGACGCGTTGGCAAATCGCGGCCTTACCCTTTGGCGGTTACGTTAGATTTATGGGTGACGCGAACGCGGCGTCCGGCAAGGACGAGGGCGCCATGTCGGAAATCTCCGAGCAAAGCCCAGAAGATCTGAGAAGAACCATGCACGGCGCCCCGCTTTGGGCGCGCACTGCAACAGTCGCCGCCGGACCGGTTTTCAACTTCGCCATGTCTATCGTGGTGTTTGGCCTTATTTTCCTGTCTCAGGGCGTTACCAAGGAGCCGCTGACCGTCGGTACTCTCTCGCCATTGCCGGGCACAATTCAAGAGCTTCGCGAAGGGGACGAAATCATCGCGATCGCGGGCGTCAAACTGCCCGATTTCGATCAGGAAGGGTCTTGGGGAGAATTTACCGACTCCTTACCCGTTGAGCCGACTTTGAATTACACGGTTCTCAGGGACGGCCAGACCCTTGATGTGTCCGCTCCTTGGTTGATGCCGCCACTGATCCAGCAGGTTGCCCCTCGTAGCGCTGCGATGGACATTGATTTGAAGAAGGGTGATGTCATAACCGCCGTTGACGGCGACCCGATCTTCGCGTTCGAGCAACTGAAGGAACACGTGGAAAGCTCTGACGGCAAAGTACTGATGCTGGATGTCTGGCGTGATGGGGCCGAGCTTGAATTTGCCCTGGCGCCGCGCCGAACGGACGAACCTCAACCCGACGGCGGCTACGTCACACACTGGCGTATAGGAATCGTTGGGGGCATGATGCTTGACCCTGCGACCGAACCAGCGGGCGTCTTGGATTCCCTTTCCGGCGGAGTAAGGCAGACGTTGCGCGTGATCGAGGGGTCATTGTCAGGAATCTGGCATATGGTTACAGGAGCAATCAGCACCTGCAACATGTCGGGCCCAATCGGAATTGCCGAAACATCAGGCGCAATGGCAAGCCAAGGGGCGCAGAACTTCATATTCTTCATAGCTGTTCTGTCCACGGCCGTGGGTTTGCTCAACCTCTTTCCCATTCCCGCACTTGATGGGGGGCACTTGGTTTTCTACGCCTACGAAGCCGTCGCAGGCAAACCACCAAGTGACGCCGTGCTTCGGGTTCTGATGGGGGTCGGCGTTACCGCAATCCTTGGGTTGATGCTGTTTTCGGTGACCAACGACCTGTTCTGCTGATTGTGGTGAAGGTGGCGCGGAAAGGCCGCAATTGCGCCGTATTTTTAGCATATGATCTGTGATGTAATTTAATTGCATCAGAGGGTGCTATGACACGGGCGCTGCAAAAGTCGTACAAGAGCTTCAGCTTTCTTTTCCTGTTGAACTGGGACACGATCCTGTTCTTCATGGCGACCGCTTTGGCAATGCTAGGCTGCGCATATCTGATCAATATGTGATTCTTGCTTTCCATAAAAATACTACAGTGAGCGACCTTCTGGGTCGCTTTGCTTTTTGGGCTTTTGACAAGGTTTCCTAATCCCGCTACTCAAACTTAAAGTCCTGAAATTTTGGGTAGAGAAAAATATGACTGATAGGCGAGGCGCAGGCACATCCTGCGGAGGGCAGAAGCTAACAAACAATATTTTGTGGCGAACGCTATCCATTTTTTCCCTTATTTTTTTAGTGAGTTTAGTGTCTGTCCCGCAGGTCGCGCAGGCGCAAAGCTACACCATAAATTCCTTCGATGTTGACGGAAACCGTAGGATCGAAACGTCTACGATTATCGCCCGCACTGGCATCCAGCCGGGCCAGACAGTAACTGCCGGTGAATTGAACGATGCCTTTCAGCGTTTGCTTGACAGTGGTGTTTTTGAGACAGTCGAACTTACGCCACGCGGAACGACTCTGCAGATCGAAGTTCAGGAATATCCGACGATCAACCAGATCAGCATCGAGGGAAACCGCCGCGTAAAAGATGATGTTCTGATCGAAGCGATCTCATCTCAGCCGCGCCGCGTTTTCACCCCACAGGTTGCAGAGGCAGATGCCGATCTGATCGCCGAGATTTATTCGGCGCAGGGCAGGGTATCCGCCACCGTTATCCCTCGCATCATTCGCCGCAGCGACAACCGCGTAGATCTGGTGTTTGAAATTGCCGAGGGCACCACGATCGAGGTCGAGCGTGTCAGCTTTGTCGGAAACCGCGCCTTCTCGGACCGCCGTCTGCGTCGGGTGCTTGAGACAAAGCAGGCCAACTTCCTACGGACGTTCCTGCGCAGTGACACTTTCATCGCTGATCGGATCGAGTTCGACAAACAGGTCATCCGGGATTTCTACCTGTCCCGTGGCTATGTCGATTTCCGCGTCAACAGTGCAAACGTCGAATTCACCCGCGAGCGTGATGCGTTCTTCCTTGTGATGAATATCACAGAAGGTCAGAAATTCTCGTTCGGAAAAATCTCGACAGTCAGCGAGATACCCGGCGTCAACGCCGCCGATTATCAAAACGCACTGAAAATCAAGCCCGGGGTCACGTACTCTCCTTCCTTGATCGAAAACTCTATCGCGCGTCAGGAACGTCTTGGCATCAAGCAGGGCGTGGACTTCTTGCGGGTCGAACCTCGGGTTACGCGAAACGCACGAGACCTGACACTGGATGTGCAGTTCGTCCTGACCAAGGGACCGCGGATTTTCGTTGAACGGATCGACATTGAAGGCAACACAACGACGCTTGACCGAGTGATCCGCCGCCAATTCGATACCGTTGAAGGCGACCCGTTCAACCCTCGTGAAATCCGACAAGCGGCCGAGCGTATTCGCGCGCTTGGGTTCTTTGCGGTTGCGGATGTCGAGCCACGCGAAGGTTCATCGCCGAGTCAGGTGATCGTGGACGTGGACGTGGAAGAACAGCCCACCGGATCGTTGAGCCTTGGCGGTAGCTACTCGGTTTCAGATGGTTTCGGGATTGCAATTGGTCTGAACGAGTCGAACTTCCTTGGCCGCGGGCAGAACCTTGGCATCACGCTCTCGACCGCCCAGGATGCAGAGCAATATACTCTGAGCTTCTCTGAACCTTATCTGCTGGGGCGCAGGCTGCGTTTTGATCTGGGTCTTGGACTTGCGTCCACGAACTCAAGCTTTGCCAGCTATGATACCGAGCGAGTGTTCTTCAACCCGCAACTTAGCTACTCGATCGGTGAATTGTCGGCCCTGAGACTACGCTACGGCTGGGACCGCAGCGAGATGACGCAGCAGGACAATGAAGTCAACGGTGCGGTTATTTCCTCGGAAATTGACCAGGGTAAACGGACAACCAGCTCGTTGGGCGTATCTTATGTGTATGACAGCCGACTGGGTGGTCTGAACCCAAATGCTGGTGTTCTGTTTGAAGTTGGCCTTGATGCCGCAGGGCTGGGCGGCGACAACGAGTTCTATAAGTCGACCGCCAGGGCGATCGCTCAGACTCGGGTGCTCAGCGAAGAAGTCGTTCTGCGCGCCACGCTGGAAATGGGTGCCCTGCATTGGAGAGGGGACGATTTCAGCCGGACACTCGACCGTTTCGTTCTTGGCCCCAATACGTTCCGGGGATTTGAACCTGCAGGTCTAGGCCCACGCGACCTTTCCAATGGTCAGGATGACGCGATCGGCGGCAACTACTACTGGGTCGCTCGGTTCGAGTCGGACTTCCCGCTGGGTCTGCCCGAAGAACTGGGTTTGCGCGGCGGTGTGTTCTATGACGTTGGCAACCTCTATAACATTGACAATGTAAACACTGCCGGAGCGGACATCGTTGGCGCGGACGGCTCTATTCGTCATGTTGTCGGGGTATCCGTACTTTGGGAAACACCGTTCGGTCCCTTGCGCTTCAACTTCTCGAAAGCCCTGAAGAAAGAAGATTTCGACCAGGAGCAGAATTTCGACCTGACCATTCAGGCGCAGTTCTGACAAAGAGATGATGAGCTTTTTCATGCCAAAACTGCAGGGCCCTCTCCGGGCCCTGTGTGTTTTTCTGACAGTCGCTTTTGCCGCTCCGGTTCACGCCCAGCAGTTGGGTGTTCCACAAACGGCAGTTCTAACGATCTCAAGCGAGCGTCTGTTCGCAGATTCTCAATTTGGCCAGCGTGTCCTGCGCGAGATCGAAGCCGAAGGCACCCTGCTGGCCGAGGAAAACGAACGGATCGTCGCCGAGCTTAGCAGGGAAGAAAAAGACCTGACTGATCAACGCGCCGACCTTCAGCCTGACGAGTTTCGACCACTGGCCGAAGCGTTCGACATGAAAGTTCAGTCACATCGGGACGGACAGCGCGCCAAGTTGGACGCGCTGGCGCGAAAAAGTGAGGATGCTCAGCAGACATTCTATGAGTTGATACAGCCCGTTTTGATCGACTTGCTTCGCGAATCCGGGGCTACGGTCATTATTGAACGTTCCAGCGTTTTTCTAAGTTCTGATCGTACCGATGTTACCGAGGCTGCGATTGCGCGAATAGACGCCGTAATCGGCGATGGAAGTACCATCGAAAACGGTTCCGACGAATAGGTTTGCTTGCCCTTGGGTCGCGGTGTTGCTAACCACTCGGCAAAGAGAAATCCAGAACGGGACACCTTCATCATGACCACGGAAACCCAGAGTGCAGACATTCAGCTGATCCAGCGGATATTGCCACATCGCTATCCGTTTCTATTGGTGGACAAGGTCGTTGACATCTCGGGCTATCAATCCGCCGTCGGCATCAAGAACGTCACGATGAACGAGCCGCACTTTCAAGGCCATTTCCCCGGAACGCCGATCATGCCGGGCGTCACCATTGTCGAGGCGATGGCGCAGACCGCAGGGGTAATGCTGGGAGTGGGCATGGACGTGATCGACAGCGAGCTGCTGATCTACTTCATGAACATCGACAAGTGCAAATTCCGCCGAAAAGTCGTGCCCGGCGACGTGCTTGAGATGCATGTTGAAACCGTTCGCGGCAAAAAGGGTGGCAAGATCTTCAAGTTCAGCGGTCGCGCAACGGTCGAAGGTGAAGTCGCCGCCGAAGCCGAATTTTCGGCCTACGTTGACTGGGACATGGAAAAAACGACATGAGCGGCGTCCACCCAAGCGCAATAATCGAAGACGGCGCGCAGATCGGCGAAGGCTGTATCATCGGCCCGTTCTGCTATGTCGGGTCCAAGGTGAAATTGAGCGACCGTGTCGAACTTAAGTCTCATGTCGTTGTCACGGGCGATACCTCGATTGATGAGGATACCGTCGTTTTCAATTTTTCGGTCATTGGTGAAATCCCGCAGGATTTGAAATTCGGGGGGGAAGATACGCGTCTGGAGATCGGCAAACGCAACCGTATTCGCGAACATGTCACCGTGAATACCGGGACCGAGGGCGGCGGCGGCGTGACCCGAATTGGCGACGATTGCCTGCTGATGGCAGGTGTACATGTCGCACATGATGTCCAGATCGGCGACCGAGTTATCATGGTCAACCACGCAGGTGCGGCCGGACATTGCATCATTGAGGACGACGTGATCGTCGGTGGCATATCTGGCCTGCATCAATGGGTGCGTGTCGGTCGCGGTGCAATCATCGGCGCGTTGACAATGGTGGCAAACGACGTGATCCCCTATGGCCTCGTTCAAGCGCCCCGCGGTGAGCTTGACGGTTTGAACCTTGTTGGGCTCAAGCGGCGTGGTGTTTCCAGAGCTGATATCTCGGCGCTGCGTGCAGCGTTCCGTGAGCTTTCGGCAGGCGAGGGCACCTTTATGGAGCGCGCCCACCGTTTGGGTGACGATCACGAGAGCGAGTACGTAAGGCAAATCGTCGAATTCGTCACTGGCCATTCCGATCGCTCGTTCCTGACTCCGGGGAAGTAACACCATGTTGGCGCTGATTGCGGGTACAGGCTCTTTACCGGGTGAAGTAGTCGAACAACTGTCGGACCGCCCGATAATCTGCGCGATGGAAGGATTTGACCCGACGCCATTGGTCGCGGATATCGTGTTCCCGCTTGAACAGCTTGGGACATTTATCAACGATTTGAAGGCGCGGGGCGTCACAGAAGTGTGCATGGCTGGTGCGGTGCAACGACCTGCTGTCGACCCGTCCCGCATTGACGCAGCAACCATGCCATTGGTCCCTATTCTGCAACAGGCGATCATGGCTGGGGATGACGGTGCGCTGCGGGCGGTCATAGGTATTTTTGAAAACGCTGGCTTTGCTGTGCGCGCCGCGCATGAAATAGCACCAAATCTCTTGCCAAATTTGGGCTGTTTGACCAAAGCCGAACCTTCCGACTCCGATTTGTCCGACGCGAACCGGGGGGCCGGAATTCTGAGGGCGATGGGCGCTGCCGACATTGGTCAAGCCTGTGTCGTGTCTAAAGGTCAGGCGTTGGCCTTAGAGGGCATATTCGGAACCGCGTGGATGCTGCAATCGCTGACTCAGCGGCCGGACGCTGGTGGCGGGGTGCTCATTAAAGCGCCAAAACCAGATCAGGATCGCCGTGCTGACCTACCTGTGATCGGTCCCGATACCGTCGCCAGCGCAGTCGCCGCGGGTCTATCCGGTATTGTGATCGAAAAGGGCGGGGTGCTTGTTCTGCAAAAGGAACGGGTCATTTCCGATTGCGACCGCCTTGGCCTGTTCTTGTACGTACGCGAGCGGACGAACTGATGCGCGTGTTTCTGGTCGCCGGTGAACCATCGGGAGACCGATTGGGCGGTGCCCTGATGGAAGGCTTGCGAACTTTGGTGCCCGATGTGGTATTTGACGGCGTTGGCGGGCCTTTGATGCAGGCGCAAGGTTTGCAAAGCCGCTTTCCCATGTCCGAGCTTTCGGTGATGGGGCTGGTGGAAGTCCTCCCCAAGTTTTTCCACCTGAAACGTCGTATCTCTGAAACAGCGCAAGCCGTTTTGGACACAAAGCCCGACGTTCTGATTACCATCGACAGTCCCGATTTTTCCTTGCGCGTCGCCAAGCTGGTAAAGGCGCAAAGCGATACCCGAACCGTTCACTATGTGGCACCCAGTGTCTGGGCATGGCGGCCCGGACGTGCGGACAAGATGGCCAAAGTCATTGACCACGTACTGGCATTGCTACCGTTCGAGCCGCCATACATGGAGCGCGCAGGAATGGAGTGCGACTTCGTCGGCCATCCGGTTGCCAGTGAATCGCAGGCGACTTTACAAGAGGTCGAAGATTTCCGGGCATCTCATGGCTTGGGGGACGCTCCGGTTTTGCTGGCTTTACCTGGTTCGCGCCGGGGCGAAGTTGAGCGGCTTGCACCTGTTTTCGGGCAAGCATTGTCGCTTTTTCTTCAGGATCGACCGGACATGCGCGTGGTCGTGCCCACAGTTGCGCATATGGTCGATACGGTCCGCGAACACGTCAAAGACTGGCCGGGCGACCCCGTGGTTGTAGACCCGCGGAACTTGCCTGCGGCACAGGCGGTCGCACAGAAACGGGCTGCGTTTTCGGCCGCTGAAGTGGCTCTTGCGGCTTCGGGAACGGTTTCGCTGGAACTCGCCGCGCAAAATACTCCGATGGTAATTGCCTACAAGCTAAGCTGGTTGACCCAGAAAATAGCCGAGCGGATGGTCAAGCTGGAAACCGTTACGCTGGTAAACCTTGTTTCTGACACGCGCGCAGTACCCGAGCGTTTGTTGGATGATTGTACACCGGATCAAATAGCTGAGGCTTTGGCAGAGGTTGTTCGTGATCCTGCGGCGCAGCAAGGGGCCATGGATCTGACGATGAATCGACTGGGTCGAGGAGGAGAGGCTCCGGGACTTCGGGCGGCGAAAGCCGTGTTGGACAGACTTCCCACAGCATCATGACCGAGCACATCATTTTCGCCATTTCTGCCGGGATTGTGACGATCTCGACCAATCTCGACAATCTTGTCGTCCTGTTTGGTCTGGTGATGGTGATGCAGACAAGGCGCGCCGTAATAGGGTTTGCCGTTGCTCAGGCGTTGATCCTGTCACTCTCGCTTGTGATCGCCAGCGGCCTTGACCAAACCGGCTTTTTGAATTGGGTCGGCTATCTTGGCATTGTCCCCCTAACATTGGGGCTTCGCGGTATCTGGCATCAGCTTTCCGGCTCGGAGGAACGGAAAATACCAGACCGAGGGGCAGTCACGTCGGTGGTTGTTTTGTTCCTGAGCCTGTCCATTGATACCCTCGCCGCCATGACGCCGCTATTGGCGGATTCGACGCCCGCATTTCGGGTTGCAGCGCTGGTCGGAGCCGTGTGCGCTCTTGCGGGTCTGACAACACTGGCAAGTTGGGGCGCGCCTCGTGCGCAAAGCCTTGGACCCCGTATCGCACGTCTGGACCGGATCGCGCCCTATATAATGGTGTCCGTAGGTCTCTACATTCTAGTCAACAGCCCGACGGACATGGTTTGAACTCCGCGCATCAATAGCCGCGCCAGATCCAGCCACCGCCAAAAATGCGGCTGCCTTCGCTTGCGTAAAACACACAGGCTTGGCCCGGTGAAACGCCTTCTTCTGGTGTCAGCAATTCAACTTCGGCAGTGGTTTCAGTCAGGGGCCGGACGATCGCCTCACGCGGGGGGCGGGTCGAGCGGACCTTGACCGAGACATGCCATTCGTCTCGGGACGTGAATGGCTCATCGCCCAGCCAGTTGATCTCGCGCACGGGTATCGTGCGGGTGGCCAGCATCTCTTTTGGGCCGACCACAACCTGCTTTTTGTCCACGTCCAGCTTTACAACATACAGCGGTTCGCTAAGACCCCCGATGCCTAGGCCGCGGCGCTGACCAATCGTGTAATGAATCACACCTTCATGCTGCGCCAGCGCGCGCCCGTCTGCATGCACAATTTCTCCGGGCTCGGCCGCGCCGGGACGCAATTTTTCAATCACACTGGCGTAGTTGCCATTTGGCACGAAACAGATGTCTTGGCTGTCGGGTTTGTCCGCCACGGCAAGCCCATATTGCGCGGCCATTTCCCGCGTCGCATCCTTTGAAGGCAGATGCCCCAGAGGAAAGCGTAGAAACTCAAGCTGCTCAGGCGTGGTCGAGAACAAGAAGTAGGACTGATCGCGGTTCGCATCTTCCGCGCTGTGTAGCTCTGGCCCATTTCGGCCCATCTTGCGCTGAATGTAGTGGCCAGTCGCCATGCAATCGGCTTCAAGATCCTTGGCCGTTTCAAGTAAGTCCTTGAATTTCACGCGCTCGTTGCAACGGATGCACGGAACCGGCGTCGCACCGGCAAGATAGCTGTCGGCGAATTCGTCGATTACGGCGTCCTTGAAGATATTTTCGTAGTCCAGGACATAATGCGGGAACCCGCGCTCTTCAGCTACACGGCGCGCGTCGTGGATGTCGATCCCGGCGCAACAAGCACCTTTCTTGGCCAGCGCAGCACCGTGGTCGTAAAGCTGCAAGGTTACACCAACCACGTCATAACCCTGATCCGCCAAATGCGCTGCCACGACGGAACTGTCCACGCCCCCGGACATCGCCACGACGACCCGTGTTTCGGACGGGGGTTTGGCAAAGCCAAGCGAGTTCAGCGGGGTCTCGGTATCGAGGGCCATGACGATTCCAGTGCGGGTTAAGAAAGACCGGCAGAATATAGGAAAATTCTAGACACTCTCAAGGGGTGGTTTCACCGCTCATTAAGTAGGCTGGTGTCAGCTTTGTCGCAGCAGGAAAAGGTATGAAAGATGTATTTGCACAAAGTTGAGGGGCCAAGGTCAGTAACCCTGCCTGATGGAACGATTTTATCGCGGGCCGACCTGCCCCCGGAGAATACAAAAAGATGGGTCGCCTCGCGAAAGGCCATTGTGGTGCGGGGGGTATTGTACGGGCTTATTTCCCTGTCAGATGCAAAATCTCGGTACGGCCTAAGCGATGAAGAGTTCAATTCATGGGTTTCAGCGGTTGCTGAACATGGAATGGACGCGCTGAAGGCAACGGCATTAAAAAAATATAGACAACCTAAAGATGAGGCGGAATAAATGATTCAACGGTAACGTCAGATTAACCATTTTTAAGCAGGCTCGATTTAATTGCAAAATTGAACCGAATTGGAGCAGTAAATGCGTATACTTCTTGTTGAGGATGATCCAACCACGTCGAAAAGCATCGAGTTGATGTTGACCCACGCCAATCTCAATGTCTATGCGACAGACCTCGGCGAAGAAGGTATCGATCTTGCGAAATTATATGACTATGACCTGATCCTTCTGGACTTGAACCTGCCGGACATGAACGGCCATGAAGTTCTACGGCAGTTGCGCATTGCCCGGGTAGAAACGCCAATCCTGATCCTGTCCGGCGCTGACGATACAGAAAGCAAAATCAAGGGTTTCGGGTTCGGTGCTGATGACTATATGACCAAACCTTTCCACCGAGAGGAACTGGTGGCCCGTATCCACGCGATCATTCGTCGATCAAAGGGACATTCTCAGTCTATCATCCACACAGGACGCGTCGCCGTGAACCTGGATGCCAAGACGGTAGAGGTCGAAGGCAAAGCGGTGCACCTGACCGGCAAGGAATATCAAATGCTGGAGTTGCTTAGCTTGCGAAAAGGCACGACTCTGACCAAGGAAATGTTCCTGAACCACCTTTACGGCGGCATGGATGAGCCGGAACTGAAAATCATCGACGTTTTCATCTGCAAACTGCGGAAGAAGCTTAGCAACGCGACCGGTGGCGAAAACTATATCGAGACAGTTTGGGGCAGGGGGTACGTTCTGCGTGACCCGCAAAGCAACAGTGTTGATGAAAGGCGCATCGCTGTCGGCGCATAGAACGACCAATTGGATGTTGCCGCGGGTTCAGGGCGACTCCCTCACTCTATGAACAGCACATCTGGACCTACGATTGACCTCGCCCTATCACTGAAACGCAAGAATATGTGACGGGGCGAGGCATGAGCAATTCAATACCGGTATCAGACCTGACAGAAGAAGAAGCCCAAAGAGAACTGGCGCGGCTGGCTGATCTGATTCTGCGTGCCAACACGCAGTATCATGCAGAAGACTCTCCGGAAATTTCTGACGCAGAATACGATGAGCTAAAGCGTCGCAATACGGAAATCGAGCGCCTTTTTCCGCACCTCAAAAGACCTGACAGCCCATCTAACCGAGTTGGTGCCCAACCTGCGGACGGATTTTCCAAGGTTACCCACGCTGTTCGTATGATGTCATTGGGCAATGCATTCAGTGACGAGGACGTAGCTGATTTTGAACGCTCCATCCGAAAGTATCTTGGTCTTTCCGAAAGTTCGGAATTGTCGTTTACGGCCGAACCAAAGATAGACGGCCTTTCGCTTTCTCTCAGATACGAAAACGGAACGCTTGTGCAGGCCGCAACCAGAGGGGACGGTGAAGTCGGTGAAAACGTGACTGCCAACGCGCGCACTATTTCGGATATCCCACACGTCATACAGAACGCGCCTGAAATTCTAGAAGTCAGGGGCGAAGTCTATATGTCGCATGAAGACTTTGAACGGTTGAACGCGCGCCAGGAACAACAGGGTGACAAACCGTTTGCCAATCCGCGCAACGCTGCAGCCGGATCCTTGAGGCAACTGGATTCATCGATAACCCGCTCAAGACCGCTCAGGTTTTTTGCCTATGCCTGGGGTGAGTTAACAGAGCCATTGGCGGACACGCAAATGGGCGCAATCGATCGTTTGGCTGCGTATGGGTTTGTGACCAACCCGCTGACCGCCGTGTGCCGCACCACTGACCAGATATTGGAGCACTACCAGAGTATTGAGGCGCAGCGCGCAACACTTGGCTATGACATTGACGGGGTAGTCTACAAAGTAAACGACCTATCCCTGCAAGCCCGTCTTGGGTTCAGGTCCACAACGCCCCGATGGGCAATCGCTCATAAATTCCCGGCCGAACTCGCGTGGACCCGGCTTGAGGCGATAGATATCCAGGTTGGTCGCACCGGAGCGTTGAGCCCCGTCGCGCGGCTTCATCCGGTGACCGTTGGCGGGGTTGTCGTCTCGAACGCGACGCTTCACAACGAAGACTATATCGCCGGGCGTGATGCTAAGGGTGGAACCATCCGCGACGGAAAGGATTTTCGGATCGGGGATTGGGTTCAGGTATACCGCGCCGGTGATGTGATCCCGAAGCTGGCGGATGTCGACATCTCGAAACGCCCGACCGAAGCGCAACCATATGAGTTTCCAACCCTGTGCCCCGAATGTCATAGCGACGCGGTACGAGAGGAAGGTGATGCCGTCAGACGCTGTACCGGCGGGATTATCTGCCCGGCTCAGGCGATTGAAAGGCTGAAACATTTTGTGTCTCGCAAGGCGTTCGACATTGAAGGGCTTGGCGCAAAACAGATCGAAATGTTCTACGATGACCCTGACCTTCCCGTTAGAACCCCGGTCGATATCTTCACCTTGCAGGCTCGCGACGCGGCAAATTTGAACAAGCTCGCCAACCGAAAAGGCTGGGGGGCGCAAAGTGCCGGGAACCTTTGGGCCGCGATCGACGAGAAACGCGCAATTCCTCTGGGTCGCCTTCTTTTTGCGCTGGGTATCCGTCACATGGGGGAAGCCGCGTCTAACCTGATTGCGAACCATTATGGCTCGTGGGAGGAATTTGAACGCGCCGTAACTGCTTCTGCTCAGTTTGAAGGGGCCGGATGGGAAGACCTGTTGGCCATAGATGGCATAGGTGAAATCATGGCGCGCGCACTGGTTTCCGCTTTTGCCCAGGATGCGGAACGCGACAGCATCGACGCGCTGGTGGCGCAGTTGGACATTCAGGACGCAATTCGGCCCGACACCTCCAGCAGCCCGGTGGCAGGCAAGACCGTCGTATTTACTGGCACACTAGAGAAAATGACCAGGGCTGAGGCCAAGGCGCGGGCCGAGACGCTGGGGGCAAAGGTGTCCGGGTCGGTCAGCAAGAAAACAGACCTCTTGGTCGCCGGTCCCGGAGCTGGCTCCAAAGCTAAAAAAGCCGCTGAACTCGGTATCGAGACGTTGGACGAAGACGGCTGGCTGGCCCTGATCGGCACGTTATGACAGGGCGGCCTGAAATACTTTTTCCGCTGTTCGCCCGTCTTGAAACACTCGACGGCGTTGGGCCCAAGACTGCTCAAGCCTTGGTGCAGGCCGGGATCGAAACCCCACGCGACGTTCTGTTTGGCTTACCCTACGCGGTCATTGACCGCCGCCGACGCGACACCATCCAAGGCGCAGATTTGCCGACAACGTTGACTGTTGAGGTGACGGTGGGCGTGCATCGCGCACCCCGCAACAAGGGAGGAGCTTACAGGGTTCATGTCGAGGATTCTCAGGCAGACTTCCAACTGGTCTTTTTTCATGCGCGCGGTGACTACCTTAAGAAAGTCCTTCCTGAAGGTTCGCGCAGAGTCATTTCCGGCAAATTAGAGCTGTTCGACGGAATGGCTCAGATGGTTCACCCGGATCACATCCTGCCGGTTGAAAGCGCGCGGGAAATCCCAGAGTTCGAGCCCGTTTATCATTTGACCCAAGGTCTTACGCAAAAGACTGCGTTCAAAGCGGCCCGGAGCGCACTGGCCCGTGCACCCGATCTGGCCGAATGGATCGACCCCGCTCAGGTCGCCAAACAGAACTGGGCTGACTGGGCGACGGCGATCACCTCATCCCACATGCCTCGCGGGGCGGACGACGTCGCAAGCCATGCACCCGCACGCGAACGCCTTGCATATGATGAGTTCTTTGCTCATCAGGTGACGCTTGCCCTTGCACGTCAACGCGAACGCAAGGCGAGGGGCGTGGTCAGCGTGGCCTCGGGAGTGCTGCAATCCAAAGTATTGGCCAGCTTGCCGTACAAACCGACCAAGGCACAGATGCGAGCGATTGATCAAATCGCTGCGGATATGGCGTCAGATGCTCGGATGAACCGTTTGTTGCAAGGGGATGTTGGGGCTGGAAAGACACTGGTGGCCTTCATGTCATTGCTGGTCGCGGTTGAGGCTGGCGGTCAGGGTGTCATGATGGCTCCGACCGAAATACTTGCGCGGCAACATTTGGAAGGTCTGCGGCCACTGGCTGAAGATGCTGGAATCGTTCTGGAAATTCTGACAGGCCGCGACAAAGGGGCCGAGCGTCGCAGCAAGTTGCAAGCCTTGAGAAATGGCGACATTCACATTCTGGTAGGCACCCATGCAGTGTTTCAAAGCGATGTTGAATTCAATGATTTGCGGCTGGTCATAGTCGATGAACAGCATCGGTTCGGCGTCAAGCAACGGTTGGAGCTTTCGGAAAAAGGGCAGGGCGCCGACGTTCTTGTCATGACCGCGACCCCGATCCCGCGAAGTTTGGCGCTTGCGCAATACGGCGATATGGACGTGTCGGTTCTGGATGAAAAACCGCCCGGTCGCAAGCCAATCAAAACCGCGGTCGTCAGTACCGAGCGTATGGACGAGGTTTTTACTCACCTACGCCGCGCTATCGCGGACGGTCGTCAGTGTTATTGGGTGTGCCCTCTGGTAGACGAATCCGAGGTTTCGGACCTCACCGCCGCAGAGGAACGATTCAAACGTCTGCGCGCAGTGTTGGGTGAGGGCGTGGTTGGCCTTGTGCATGGGCAAATGCCGCCGTCAGACAAAGACGCAGCAATGGAGGCATTTCAAAAAGGGCAAACCAAGGTACTGGTTGCGACCACTGTCATTGAAGTCGGGGTGAACGTCCCCAACGCAACGATTATGGTGATCGAGCGGGCCGAAATATTCGGACTTGCACAACTGCATCAATTGCGCGGACGAGTAGGGCGCGGCGAAGCTGACTCTACCTGTCTGCTGATGTATCAGCCACCGCTGAGCGAAAACGGGCGGAAAAGGTTGGAAGTTCTGCGTGAGACCGAAGATGGATTCAAAATTTCCGAAACAGACCTGCAAATGCGTGGGGCCGGCGACTTGATCGGGACTGCTCAATCAGGGCTACCGAAATTTCGGATCGCAGATATGGAAACACAGGCCGGATTGATGGCAACGGCGCAAACCGACGCGAGGGCTCTGCTTGCTAAAGACCCCCAACTTAGCTCGGAAAGAGGACAAGCAGTTCGTGTTCTACTCTGGCTGATGAAACAGGATCAGGCAATCCGTTTAATATCAGTTGGTTAGGAATTATGTTCACTAATGTTCTCAAAAAGTTCTTTACCGACTCGGAAAAATATGAGAACAAAAGGTCAACAAAGGATTAAATCCCTGACCGGAGGTGACAAATGCTGACCCAGATAAAGACCGCCATCGCTCGCTCGCAATCGACCCTGTTGCAGGACGCGATTGGTGCAGTTTCCTTGGCGGTCATGCTGATGGTTGCCCTGCACCTGCCCGGAACGTTCTGACCCTTTTCTGCCTGCGATCTCGCGCCGATCAAACCGCGCTGTCATCCCCATCTCAGTCAAGGGTGACCTGCCTGTCCTAATTCCCTTGAAGGGGCCATGCCTCGGCCCCGCGCGGATATCCGGACCCCACGTGAGAAACGCAATGCCTGCCGCCGCCCTTTCCGCCCGAAAGGAGCGGCGGTTTTTTTACAATTGGCCGGTTTTCATGATTTCCAGCATCGCAGAAAGCACGGAATTAACCGCGACCGAAGCGAGGATCATCCCCATCACACGGCTTATGATGGCGGCGCCCGAGTGACCGATGAGGCGAATAATGGGTTCTGCCAGCAACATCAGCACGAATGCAATCGCGACGACTGAGATCATAACCAAAGCCGTTATTCCCTGATCAATGACGCTGTATCGGTTGTTATCCGTCAAAATCACAATAGCCAGCATCGCGCCGGGCGAGGCAAGCGACGGCACCGCAAGAGGAAAAATGGCCGGGTTGTGCTGGTGCATCGTGTCCTTGATGTCTTCCTCGGCCTCACGTTGCTCTATGTCCTGCTTGCTTTCGCCAAAGATCATTGTCAGCGCGAAAAGGAACAGGATGATCCCGCCCGCGACCTGAAAGGAATTGAGACCGATATCCAGCGCCTCGATCAAAAGTTGTCCAAAAACGAGGAAAAACAGCAATATGCCGGCACTAATGATGGCGGCCAACAGTGCCATCTTTCGACGCGCGGCCGCTTCTAGACCAGCGGTCACAGCTATGAAAACCGGGATGGTTCCAATGGGGTCAATAACAACCCACAGCGTTACGAAATGTTCCAATAGGTTGTTCAAAATAACGGCTCCCCCTTAATTCGCAGGAGGTTAGACCGGATCGTCAGAAAAAACTATGGTCAGGCGCAGTTTGCCTGCTCAGCTTGCTCCATCGCCTCGGCAGTCGCGTCCAGGGCCAACAGAATCGACGCGTGCCGGTTCTTGTAATCTCGAGCAGGCATCAGAACCTCAAGCCCGTCAAAAGGGGCGTCGGGGGCAGGGCCATCTTTCTTGAGCATCAGGGATAACTGGTCGCGCGCTGTTTCAATCTGCGCGCGGGTCGCACCAATGACGGCAGCCCCAACAACAGCCGCCGAAGCCTGGCCCAACGCACAGGCTTTCACGTCCTGACCGAATTCCGAGACCCTGCCATCGCGAATTTTCACGTCGACGGTCACGGTAGATCCACATAACGGCGAGCGCTTTTTCACGGTCGCGTCGGGATTTTCGAGCCGATCCAAATGAGGGATATCAGCCGCCAGCGCCAGAATCCGGCCGGAATATAGCTTGATCAAGTCATTCTCACCAGACATGGCTTTCCCTCGTTGACTGTTCCCCATACATAGTGGGCATCCACCGGGATGCAAAAGGTTTTTATCATGTCAGCTGACGCCACATTCGACCCCTCGACCTTGCAGTTCAACGACGCCGGTCTGATCCCGGCCATCGCTCAGGACGCCACTTCCGGAGAGGTTCTGATGATGGCTTGGATGAATATCGAAGCCGTTGAAAGAACGCTTAAAACTGGACGCGTCACATATTGGTCTCGCTCGCGCCAGTCCTTCTGGGTCAAGGGTGAAAGCTCTGGGCATATTCAAGAGTTGGTGGATTTACGCGTTGATTGCGACCGCGATTGTTTGCTGGTTCTGGTCCGGCAGACCGGCCCAGCCTGTCACACGAACCGGCGTAGCTGTTTTTATACCGCCGTCCGGGACGGGCAGGAGACCGAGCTGATGTCACCTATGACTTAACCCGACCAAAGCCCTGATGTCATCTGGGCTGAGGCCGTCGGCGCGATACTTAGAAATCGCCCTCGCATCATCACGCTTGGCCAACCTTTTCCCGGTATCATCCCGGATCAATCGATGGTGATGATAAACTGGCGTATGCAAACCAAGTAGAGATTGAAGAAGAACGTGGATTCGGGTCGCTTCAAATAGATCCTGACCGCGTACAACATGGGTCACACCTTGTTCAGCATCATCCAGAACGACGGACAGGTGATAGGACGTACCCATATCGCGCCGGGACAAAACCACATCCCCAATCGTATCGACCAACTCTGACACAGTGAATTCGATCAGGCCGGACTGACCGCAGGAACCTTCTCCATCCTCTTGAAATATTGCGGATTTATCGCCTTTCGCATCTGCACTCTGAAACAGACTTGTTGCAGAGTTTGCGGCAAGTTCGATATCCAACCTCAAGGGAATGTCCCTTGGCATTGGCCCCGTTCTGCTTGAGGAATTCCGGCATGTGCCCGGATAGATAATGCCGTCCGGTCCATGCAGTGGTGCGCCTTCCTGTGGTGCGCTGGCGGCTGCGGCGATATCCCGACGATTGCAGGAACAGGGATACAGCAAACCTTGTGACCACAACGTTTCAAGCGCTTGCGTATACTCAGAAAGCCGCGACGATTGTCGCAATACCGGGGTGGGCCAATCCAGCCCAAGCCAACGCAGATCGTCGAAAATCTGTTCTTCCCAATGCGGTCGTGAGCGCGCTTGGTCAATGTCCTCAATCCGAAGAAGGAACACGCCATCCTCTGCCCGCGCCATGTCGCTTGCCAATAGTGCGGAATACGCATGTCCCAGATGAAGTGGGCCCGTCGGAGAGGGCGCAAACCTAGTAATAAATGTCACGTTTTTTCAACAATATAAACGTCTGACTTCAAGTCCATACCGGGCAGATGAGGGCCATATTCGCGGAACAATAGGCGCGCAGCCCCCATATCCAGCCAATCGTTCAACCTACAGGTATATGCCTGTTCCTCCAGTGTATGGTCATTGAAGGAAAACGCCAGCAATCCACCCTTTGGCAGTGCATTCATCAGCAGATCGAAAGTCTCGGGTGGCGCGGCACCAACACTGATGACTCCGATCGCCGCAATCGCTTTGTATGCGCCCTGTTCAAGTGGGTTTGGATCGGCCAAATCAAAAGTCGACAGGTGCCTGTAGACGCCCTTGGCCGCGGCCCCCTCAAGCATTTTGGGTGAAGGGTCGATTCCGTCCAGAATGCGAAATCCCGCTGCGTGCAGGGATTCCCCGGACAAGCCTGTTCCGCACCCATAGTCCAACACCGGAGTCTTCGGCTCTGGCATTTTTGACCAGAGCGCCTGGGCCACGCGCCCGGGCGTAGCATAGCCATGAGCTGCGACCTCGGCATCATACGTACCCGCCCATTTCTGATAGTGCGCGCGTGTGGCTTCAGGTGTGTCCAACCCGTAAGCGTCCTTGAGGTACTTGTCGCTCATGAGCGCATGTTAGGCTGACGATGCGCTGGTCGTCCAGTCAGCAATGCGCAAGCCAGTTCGTCCACTCGGCCTTGGCCCGATCCGTATAGGCTTTGTAGCGGTCTTTTCGTCCGCGACGGCCACCTTTCAGCCCTTCAACCGGGCGAAACAAACCGAAATTCACGTTCATGGGCTGGAAGGTCTTTGCCTCTGCACCGCCGGTAATGTGATGTATCAATGCGCCCATAGCGCTGTCTTGCGGTACGTCTGGAAGAACCCGCCCAAGGATTTCTGCTGCAGCCAAGCGCCCGGCAAGCAAGCCCATTGCTGCGCTTTCAACGTACCCCTCGACACCGGTGATTTGACCGGCAAAGCGGATATTCGGCTTGGACTTCAACCGCATCTGCGAATCCAGCAACGTAGGAGAGTTAATGAATGTGTTCCGGTGTATCCCCCCCAGTCGCGCGAAACTGGCGTTTTCCAAGCCCGGGATCATGCGAAACACTTCTGTTTGCGCGCCGTATTTCATCTTGGTCTGAAATCCCACGATGTTGAAAAGCGTTCCAAGCGCATTGTCTCGCCGCAACTGAACAACAGCATAGGGTTTTACATCCGGCTGGTGCGGATTGGTCAGCCCCACGGGCTTCATCGGGCCATGTCGCAGAGTTTCGCGCCCACGCTCTGACATCACTTCGATCGGCAGGCAGCCGTCAAAATAGCCTGCGGTTTCACCCTCGTGAAACTCGGTCTTGTCCGCAGCCAGCAACGCATCAATGAACGCCTCGTACTGATCACGATCCATCGGACAGTTCAGATAGGCGGTGCGTTCTTCCTCGGTTTCGCCTTTGTCATACCGCGACTGCATCCATGCTTTGCTCATGTCTATGCTGTCGGCATAAACAATGGGGGCAATCGCGTCAAAGAAAGCGAGTGACTCGGCGCCAGTTTCAGCACCGATGGAAGCCCCGAGAGAGGTCGAGGTCAAAGGACCGGTTGCAACGATCCATTTGCCGTCATCGGGCAGGGTGGTGACCTCTTCTGCTGTGACCTCAACGCGGGGATGGGCGTGTAGCTTCGCCGTAACGGCTTCGGCAAACGGGTCTCGGTCAACGGCCAGCGCGCCTCCGGCGGGAAGGCGATGGGCGTCGGCGGTGCTCATGATCAGGCCATCAGCCGCGCGCATTTCCCAATGCAGCAGTCCAACTGCGTTCTGTTCATCATCGTCAGAACGAAACGAATTAGAGCACACCATCTCGGCCAGATTTCCTGTTTGGTGCGCAAATGTGCCAACTTTGGGCCTCATTTCGTGGATCACCACTTCAACGCCCATTTCCGCTGCTTGCCAGGCCGCTTCGGACCCGGCCATGCCGCCGCCTATGATATGCAATTTCTGTGTCATGCGCTGCCACATAGGGCAGAGTGCGCAGCAACGCAAACGACTGTTGGCTAAAACTTCACTTTAGAGGGGGAGTTTTGGGGTCGCCGCTGCGGGAATGTCAACGCCGGTGAGAGAAACCAGCTTGGAGGGACCTTCCGCCTACAGCGACCCAAAAGTGTATCCAAGGCCGCGGCCTTGTCTCAGCTTTGACACAGTGTCGCCCTTTTGAAAAGTCCAAAAATGCGAACATTGGCAAAAAAGCCAATACAAATACGTTATTGTTCCCAGTTGGGTGGTCTTTTTTCGATAAAGGCGCTGATACCTTCTTCGGTGTCGCGATGCAGCATGTTCTGGGCCATAACTTCTCCTGTAAAGGCATAGGCTTCCTCAATCGGCATATCCAGTTGCCGATAGAACGCCTGCTTGCCGATCTTCACGGCCGAGCTGAGTTTGGTCGCCAGTTGATCCGCCAGCGCCTGCGTTTCATGGTCCAATAACATCTCGGGCACGACCCGATTGACCAACCCCAACTCGGCCGCCCGTTCTGCCGAGATAAAATCGCCAGTGGTCAACATTTCAAACGCGCGCTTTCGGGGGACATTCCGACTAAGTGCAACCATCGGCGTCGAGCAGAACAATCCTATGTTCACCCCGTTAACCCCGAACCGCGTCCCCTCGGCCGCGACGGCAAGGTCACACGTAGCCACCAACTGACACCCCGCCGCAGTCGCGATGCCGTGGACCTGAGCAATCACAGGCTGTGGCAACGACTGGATGGACAGCATCATCTTGGTGCATCTGGCGAACAAATCCTGAAAATATGCCTTGCCGCCATCCTCGCTCTGGCGGCAGGCGGTCATCTGCTTGAGATCATGGCCGGCGCAAAACCCTTTTCCCGCACCAGATAGGATCACAGCGCGAATTTTTTTGTCGTCGCGTAGCGCGTCAAGTTCCGCCTGAAGCGCGGCCAGCATCTCGTCGCTGAGGGCGTTCAGGCGGTCCGGCGCATTCATTTTGATTTTGGCAACTGCGCCGGTGTCGCTACGTTCCAGAATTCCCATCTTGCCCTCCGTTCCGATGTGAGGCCAACTCTAGGTCGGCAATTCGAGGAGGGGAAGTATGTCGTTGGTTTTGAACCGCGAAGAACTGACAGAGTACTTGGGGATGGTGTTCCCTCAGGTTCACGAAGACTTTGTCGTTGAAAGCGTGACAGAAGATACGATCGTTATGCGTCTGGTTGTTGAGGACAGGCACCTTAGGCCGGGCGGAACTGTCGCGGGTCCTTCGATGTTTGGGCTGGCAGATGTATGCGTTTATGCGCTCATACTGGCGCGGAAGGGGCGTCTTTCCCTTGCTGTAACGACAGGCTGCTCGATGGATTTCATGCGTAAGCCAGATGGCAACAAGGACGTGATTGCCCATTGCCGGTTGCTGAAACTCGGCAAGACGTTGGCGGTTGGCGATGTCTTGATGTACTCGGAGGGAAAGGATGAAGCCGTCGCGCGGGCGACGATGACCTATTCCTTGCCGCCCGAGGGATCAGCGGCTGCGAAATTCGGTTAAAAAATGGCCGGGAGAACCCGGCCAAGGAAGATGTCCCGATTGGGACTGGGGAAATCTTATCCGTGCCAGAAGGGACGGTTCGCTTCGCGGTTGGCCTGATGCCGGGTCAGCCCGACATCGCGCAGCATGCGGTCGTCCAGCTTTGACAAATTGACCCTGCTGCGGCGTTGACGCTCCCATTTGGTGACAGTCGCCGCAAACCGCAGGGCCAGCACAGCGATCAGCGGCAGCCGGGGGCTGTCGTTCAGCAGTATGAGGGCGGGGGTGTGCATTGCGCGTGTCATCTTGGGTATCCTTTCAAATTGTATTGACACAAACGTAACATGTTCGGTACGATTGATTGATACATTCCACATTGTGTCAAAATCAAAGGAAGAATTGTAATGGATACAATTTGGCCAGAGGCTCTGCCCAAATCAAAGGGGCCAAAATACACTCTGGTGGCCGACACAATCAGAAAAGCCATTGATAACAAAATGCTGGAAGTTGGCGCAAAGCTTCCTCCGGTACGGGAGCTTGCGTACAGGCTGCAAATCACGCCGGGTACAGTAGCCCGAGCCTATACGATTCTGACCGATGAAGGGTTGCTACAGGCCGAAGTGGGGCGTGGTACATTCGTTGCCGCCCCCAAGTCCCCCTTGCTGGACGATGTTTGGGCGCGGCAACTACATTTGCGGGACGACAAATACAACGCCAATGTCAGCCTGTTCAGCCCGAGACTGGCGGACGTGGGGCAGGTGGCATTGATCCGAGAGTGCATGCAAAAAGTAGCGCAGTCTGATCCTGGCCTGTTCATGAACTACCCAACCCGCGACGCGTATCTGCCGACCAGACAAGCCGTTGTAGAATGGCTTTCAGACCTGCCGCTTGGCGCATTGTCACAAGAGGACATCGTGCTGACTCATGGCGGTCAGAATGGATTATGCCTGGTCTTTCAAACAATCCTACGCGGACCAAAACCAGCCGTTCTGGTCGAAGACCTGTCTTATGCCGGTTTCCGTCGGGCAGGGGAACTCATGCGGGCCGAGGTCATAGGCGTGAAAATGGATAAATGGGGGATCGAGCCGAACTCGATGGAGCAGGTATTGCGGCACACTCCAGCCCAGGCAGTTTGCGTGTCTCCGGAAGTTCAAAACCCGACCGGATCGCACACTCCGTTGGAAAGACGCAAAGAAATTGTCGAAATTGCGCGGCGCTTTGACGTTCAGATCATTGAAGACGACTGCTATCGGATGGGAGACGCGCGAGAGCCCAGCTATCGCGCCCTTGCGCCGGAAAGAGGATGGCACGTGTCGTCGATCTCAAAGGTCTTGACCCCGGCGTTGCGTGTCGGATTTGCCATTGCACCACGCGAGCGTAGCGTGGATTTACGGCGATCCGCCGAATACGGGTATTTCGGACTGGCCCAACCTCTGGCGGAATTAACCCGGCTGATGTTGTCTGACCCACGAACCCGCCAGATTGCCAGAGATGTCCGCGTTCGCATGGGGGACTATGTCCGAATTGCGGTGAATGCCCTTGGTGGGTTTGACCTGAACTGGGCACCGGACGTTCCTTTCGTCTGGCTGAACCTTCCATCCGGCTGGCGCGCGGCCGCGTTTAGCAGGGCCGCAGAAAGAGAGGGCATACAACTGCGATCGGCCGATGAGTTTGCCTTGCGTGATGGCAGAGCACCCAACGCCGTGCGCATTGCCATGAACGGACATGTTTCACTGGAACGGTTTGAAGATGCCATGCACCAATTAAGACGGCTACTAGACAATCCGCCCGAGCAAATAAGCGTCTAGGTGTGGGGTAAAATAATACCTATTTATTAACCCATTGTTTTTGAAATATAAAAAAGACCAAAGCGTTGTTGACCTGCGCGCGCACCCAATCTAAATACGCTCCATCGAATTCGGGCCGCTCTGTCTTGGGGCGGTCTTTCACATCAAACAGGACTATCCTGCCATGAAAACCTTTTCTGCAACACCTGCAGACATCGACAAGAAATGGATCCTGATCGACGCCGAGGGCGTTGTTCTGGGCCGTCTTGCCTCGATCGTCGCCATGCGTCTGCGTGGCAAGCACAAAGCGTCGTTCACCCCGAACATGGACATGGGCGACAATGTCATCGTGATCAACGCTGACAAAATCCAGATGACCGGCAAGAAGCGTGAAGAAAACTTCTACTGGCACACGGGTCACCCGGGCGGCATCAAGTCGCGCACCAAGCAGCAGATCCTCGAGGGTGCACACCCCGAGCGCGTCGTGACCCAAGCGGTCAAGCGCATGCTGCCGGGCAACCGTCTGGCACGTCAGCAGATGACCAACCTGCGCGTTTACGCCGGTGCCGAGCATCCTCACGAGGCGCAAGCGCCCGAAGTTCTGGACGTAAAGTCCATGAACAAGAAAAACACCCGGAGCTAATGACCGATGGCTGATCAGATCAATACTCTCGAAGAGCTGAGCGCCGTTGCAGGCGTTGAAACCGTGGCTGAAGAAGTCATCGCACGTGAACCCGTGCGCGACGAGCTGGGTCGCTCCTATGCCACCGGCAAGCGTAAAGACGCTGTTGCCCGCGTTTGGATCAAGCCGGGTTCCGGCAAGGTCACCGTGAACGGCAAGGATCAGGACAAGTATTTTGCACGTCCCGTTCTGCAGCTGATCCTGCGCCAGCCGTTCCAGGTTGCCGGTGTAGAAGGTGAGTTCGACGTTGTTGCAACCGTCAAAGGCGGTGGCCTGACCGGTCAGGCCGGTGCGGTCAAGCACGGCATCTCGAAAGCGCTGCAACTCTATGATCCGTCGCTGCGTGGCGCTCTGAAAGCCGCTGGCTTCCTGACCCGCGACAGCCGCGTTGTGGAACGTAAGAAATACGGTAAGCGCAAAGCGCGTCGTTCGTTCCAGTTCTCGAAGCGTTAATCGCTACGGGCACCGAAATTGGAAAGGGCTCGCATCTGCGAGCCCTTTTTTGTTGTTCGGGTTATTCTTCGTGGACTTTTTTCCACGCCCCATTTTCAACAACGCTGACGTAGACGGTATCCGCGCCCTGATGGTCATCAGGACCATAGGTTATCTCATTCCCCACCAGTTCATCGGTGTAGTTCAAAGACTCCATCGCTGCGATAAAGCTGTCATGCGTTAGATCGGGACCGGCTGCCTCAAGCGCTTTGACCATCATATCGGCCGCAGCATATCCAAGCATAGAAAAGCCCACAGGGTCTTCGCCGGTTGCCGCTTTATATTCTTCGATGAATGCGGCGGGAACGGGATCATCCGCACGAGCCCAAAGATCCTGCCACGAAGCCGCGGCATAAAACCCATCAGTCACGCCGCCCGGCACCTGAGCGACCACGGTCAGGAAACTGGCCGAGGTTCCGAGGAACTTCATATCCTCAAGGCCCATTTTCTTGGCTGTTCCGACGACCGTGATCGCCTGACGCACACCAAGAGCCATCGTGACAATGTCGCAGCCTTCCTCTTTCAGCTTGCTGAGCGAGCCAACAAAATCGGTTTCATCAGGTTTATGGGTCGTTTCGGCTGCGAACGCGATCCCAGCTTCTTCGGCACCCGCCTTACTGCCTTCCAAGATCTCCTCACCGAAATCCGTCGGCAGATACATCGTGCACACCTTTTGCGAGCCGAACTGCTCTGCAAGGTACTTCACCCCGATGCGGCTTTGGTCGAAATAGGTCGAAAAGGACGTAAACTTGTTCCTCATCGGTTCCTGCAGCATTTGCCGCGCGGCGGTCAGGGGGGCGACATTGGGAATACCCTTTGGGTCCAGCAGCTTGAAGCCCGCCAGGTTCATCGGGGTTCCCAGCGACTGCAGCATTGCAAAAACCTTGTCGCGGTTAAGTAGCTTGTTATAGCCCTGCATCGCCCTCGGCATCTGATAGCCGTTATCCTCAACCACAAAGCGGATCGTTCGACCGTGCACGCCGCCTTCCGCATTCACGCGGTCGAACACGACATTTGCTCCCTTAGTGGCAGGAACTCCGACGGCGGCGAAGATTCCACTCAGGTCGTTGACCGAGCCTATGACGATCTCATCTTCCGTGACACCCTGCGTCTGGGCGCTGGCAAGTGTCGCCGAAGCCGTCAAAGCGGTGGCTGTGGCCAGCCGTTTGATCAGTTTCCTCATATTTCTCCTCCCTTTGGGTCATCCCTTATCTATTTGTACATGTCTTCAATAAGATGTCCGTGTTTCTTTTCGACAAAGCTGCGCTTAAGTTTCATGGTCGCGGTAAGCTCATCGTCATCAGCAGTGAGCAAGACGTCGATCAGACGGAAGTCCTTGATTTGCTCGACGCGCGCGAACTCTTTGTTCACGGCCGCGACTTCGGACGCGATCTGATCCTTAACCTCGGTCGCAGCACACAGGGACGCGAAATTGGAAAAAGGAATTTTTCGATCCTGCGCGAATTTCTCAACGTTTTCCTGATCTATCATAATCAGGGCCGTCAGGTATTTCCTTTTGTCCCCGATCACGACCGCGTCCGAGATATAGTGGCTGAACTTCAATCTGCTTTCGATTTCCGCCGGAGTAATGTTCTTGCCGCCCGCGGTAATGATGATGTCCTTCAGGCGTCCGGTGATGGTGACATAACCTTCGTCGTCGATCCGTCCCATGTCACCGGTCCGCAACCAACCATCCGCTGTGAACGTCTCGGCCGTTTTTGCGTTATTGCGCCAATATCCCTGAAAGATGTTCAGACCCTTGATCTGAATTTCACCATCATCCGCGATACGAACGTCATTGCTTGGGACGGCCTTTCCGATCGTACCCACCTTGTTGTTCTGGAGCGTGTTCAGCGTTGCCAAACCAGAGGTCTCGGTCATTCCGAAACCTTCGACCAAAGGCACGCCAATAGCCCAATACCACTTGAGCAGTTCGGTCGAAATCGGAGCAGCGCCGCTTCCGCCCCGGCGCATTTTGTCCATCCCCAGCATCCGCCGCAAATTCCGCAGCACCAGGCGATCCCATAACCAGAAATTGGCAGCTACTCCGGCGGGCACAGGTTTACCCGCAAGAATGTATTCTGCCCGCGAAAGTCCGGCTTTCAACGCCAATCCGAAAGCGGCGCGGCCAACCGGGGTTGCGTCCTGAGCCATGATCAAAACCTGCGAATAAATCTTCTCCCACACGCGCGGCACAGCGGTAAAAGTAGTGGGTGAGACTTCCTGCAGGTTTGCAAAAACAGTTTCAGGACTTTCCGCAAAGTTAACAACGCATTTCGCAGCCAGTGGGAAGTAGACCGACACATCGCGTTCGAGGATATGGCAGAGGGGCAGGAAGCATAGTTGTTCGTCAGTTTCCAGTGTCGGCAGGGAATGTGCGCCACATTCGATGGCGGCCAGAATGTTTTCGTGGCTCAGCATCGCACCCTTTGGCATCCCAGTCGTGCCCGAGGTGTAAACCAGCAGCGCCGTGTCTTGCGGGGAAGACAACGCAATCTCGTCCTCGAAACTGTCAGGCGCATCCTTTTCCGCCTGCTGGCCGATCGCGTAAAGGTCGTCGATCATCATGCATCTCGCATGATCAAGGTCGTGCAGACCTTCGTCTTCAAGGATGATGACATTCAGAACACTGGGTATTTCGTCCTCGATCTCAAAAAACTTGTCCAGTTGTTCTTCGTTCTCGACCACCAGAAAGCGGCTATCGCTGTCATTGACCAAGTACTTCAGTTGACTGGCTGAATCAGTGGTATAGACGCCCGAAGCAATTCCTCCGACACATTGGATGCCCATATCGAACCAGGCCCATTCCTTGCGGTCTTCGGACAGGATCGAGACGACCTCGCCGCGTTGAAGACCCAGCTTGCGCAGGGCGAGGCCGATCCATTTCGCGTGCTGCCAGTAATCGGTCCAGGAATACGACTTCCAGATTCCGAAATCCTTCTCGCGATGCGCAGTACGATCACCCAAAGCCGCGCAACGTTTCTGAAAAAGCTGGCTGATTGTCACGCACTCATCCACCAAAACGGGCCGTTGTCCGGGGGTCGCGTTGAACTGAATGCCGTTGATCTTGGTCTGAGGGGGCAGGGTGCTGATGTTCATCTGACTCACCTCCACGTCTTTCTGCGTTTCCAGCGGCGGTTTTCCCGCGCGCCTTCCTCCTGAACGCCCAGATAGAAATTCTGGATGTCTTCGGACTTCATCAACTCGTCCGCGTCCCCATCCATGACGATGCGCCCGACCTCCATCACATAGCCATGATGGGCCAGTTCCAGCGCAGCATTGGCGTTTTGTTCGACCAGCATCATGGTCATGTCCTGCTCGTCGTTCAGGCGTTTCAGGATTCCGAAAATCTCTTGTACCAGCAAAGGCGACAGGCCCAATGAAGGCTCGTCCAGCAGCATGATCTTTGGGTTCGCCATCAACCCGCGCCCGATGGCCAGCATCTGTTGCTGCCCGCCGGACAGGGTCCCGGCCTCTTGGCTGCGACGCTCTTTCAGGATCGGAAAGTACGAGAATACAAGGTCGCGGTCATGATCGATCTGCCCCTTGTCGGTCGAGGTGTAGGCACCGAGGGTGAGGTTTTCATCAACCGTCAGCAGAGGGAACACTTCACGCCCTTCGGGAACATGAACGATACCTTTTTGAACCACTTTGTGCGGCTCAGAGCCTTGGATCTCTTCGTCCTCAAACGTGATTTTGCCCTTTTCCGGGTCCATCACACCTGAGACCGTCTTCATCAGCGTAGTCTTTCCCGCTCCGTTAGCCCCGAGGATTGAAACGATCTGCCCCGGATGCACGTCCAGCGAAACACCCCGGATAGCCATGATCGGGCCATAGAAACTTTCGACATTGCGGATGGTCAGGATGGGCGCACTCATGAGGCTTTCCCCAGATACGCTTCGACAACAGCCGGATGGGATTGCACCTGCGAGGGCGTCCCAAGCGCCAGCATTGCTCCGTCTGCCATTGCCAGAACCCGATCGGACACCCCCGAGACCAGCCCCATGTCATGCTCGACCATCAAGACGGTAATTCCCATCTGTCGCCGGATGTCGTCGATCCACCAGCGCATGTCGGTCGTTTCCTCGACCGACAGGCCCGAGGCCGGTTCGTCCAGCAACAGCAGTTTGGGGTCTGTGGCCAGTGCGCGGGCGACCTCGACCACTTTGCGCACACCATAGGGCAGGCCCGATATCATCTTGTCGCGATAGGCTTGCAGGTCAAGGAAGTCGATAATTTCCTCGACCTTCTCGCGGTTTTCGATTTCCTGCCGCCGAGCCGAGGGCAGAAACAGCACCTCGGACAGCACGTTTGTCTTGCGGTGGCGATGCCGTCCGACCAGCAGGTTCTGCAACACGGTGGCGTGTTCAAACAGTTCAATATTCTGAAACGTCCGCGCCACCCCATAGGCGGCCACGCCCGAGGGTTTGACTTGCAGCAGATCGTGGCCGTCAAAGCGGATCGACCCGGCAAAAGGGTCGTAAAACCGCGAGATGAGGTTGAACACGGTCGATTTACCCGCACCATTGGGGCCAACGATGGCAAAGACCTCGCCCTCTTCGACCGAAAAGGACAGGTCATTCACCGCCGTCAGGCCGCCGAACTTCAGGGTGACATTCTGGAACTCAAGCAAGCTCATCTCAGGCGCTCCGTCTTGAGGTAGGACTTCTGACGTTTGAACATGTCCTTGCGGTAGAACGGAAACAGCTCGAACCACGTACGGATTTTCAGCCAGCGGCCATACATGCCCATCGGCTCGAACAGGATGAAGGCGATCAGGATCATCCCGAAGATGCCAAATTCCAGCCCCGGTATGGCGACGGTGCTGCCGCCGAACAATGCGCCGACATATTCCTTTGAGATCGACAGGAATTGCGGAAGGAAGCCGATGATAATAGCGCCCAGGAAAGCACCGTGGATCGAGCCCAGTCCGCCGATGACGATCATCATCAGCAGTTGGATGGAGATTACAACGCTGAATGTTTCATTGTTGAACGCGCCCGAATACATCCCCATCAACGCACCGGCCCATCCCGTGACAGCACAGGACAAGGCAAACGAAATCATCTTGGTGCGCGCAATATCAACACCCATCGCCTGCGCCGAAACCTCGGAGTCTCGTACCGCAATAAAGCTGCGCCCAAGCGGTGCACGCAGCAGATTGATATAGCCCAGCGTCACCAACACGGCCACGGCCAAAACCAGCCAGAAGAACTGAACCGGCGTACCCCAGCGGTCTACCAACACGCCGAAAATCTCGACCCCACCCAGATACTTGCCAGCAACGCCACCGGTGATCGGTTCGGCCAGAACAATGAGGTCGTCCATCAGGATCGAAAGCGCCATTGTGAAGATTGCCAGATAGATGCCGTGTAGACGAAGGGCAGGGACAGCGACCGTGACCCCGGCAATTCCGGTCAGAACGCCGGCCAGAGGAAATGCGATCAGAAATGGAACTCCGGCTTCGATCAGCGTGACATTGGCATAGCACCCAAAGGCCAGAAACGCAGCGTGTCCCAGACTGACCTGCCCGGTGTGCCCCGTCAGGATCATCAGACCCAAACCGGCGATGGCCCAGATCAGGACGTTCGTCAGCTCACCCAGATAGAAATCGTCCAACCACCAAGGAGACGTGGCTACAACGGCTAGCAAAACGAGATAGAGACCAAGCTGATAGCTATCCTTCCAGGGGCGGATATCCTGCATGTAGTCAGTTTTGAAGATGATCCTCATATGCTTAGACCTTTTTGATCCGAACCTGACTGAATAGCCCGTTCGGGCGAAAGATCAGCACGGCCAGCAACAGAGCATAGGGCGCGATCTGGCTGTAACCTGCAGCGATATAGCGACTGGCGAAAGGCTCGATCACACCAACGATCAATCCTCCGGCCAATGCGCCTGGAAGGCTACCAAATCCTCCGATAACTGCTGCCGCAAATGCCTTGATCCCCATAAGCCCGGTCGTTGGATCGACCGACCCCTTGGCCGCGAACAAGATTCCAGCGATCCCGGCAACTACGCCTGCAAGCCCCCAGATAAAGCCCTGCACGCGCTTCACCGGGATACCCATGTAATATGCCGCCAACTGGTTCTGGGATGCACCCTGCATCGCCAATCCCAGCTTGGTGCGACTGAAAAATACGTACATCCCCCAGGTCAGCAGAACGGTAACGACAATGACGGCCACGTCTTCCATCCCCAACACAAGCCCGCCAAAGCGGACTTCTTTACCGGCAAGAGGGTTTTGCAGGGTTTGCGGCTCATGACCCCAGATCAATCCAGCCACAAAACGGATCACGAAGCCCAAAGCAATAGTCAGGATGACAACGGCAGTCTGGCTTTCTCCGAACAGGCGGCGGATGATCAGACGGTCCAGCAGATACCCCAAAACACCCATGATCCCCAATGAGATCGGCAGAGCCATCCAAAACGGCAGCCCCATATACTCGGTGTTCGTAAGCCCGATGGTCACAAACGCGCCAAGCATCATGAAATCACCTTGGGCGAAATTCACTGCTTCGGTCGCCTTGTAGATCAGAACAAAGCCAAGCGCGATCAGGCCGTAAACACAGCCATTCGCCAGCCCGCTGATTAACAGCTGAGCGTTATCCAAGTTCACCTCCCATTGCCGGTTTGCCCGGCGTTTTTAACGCCCCGAACCTCCTCCTTTGTTCGGGGCTTGGTTCTACTATGGCGTGATTATCACCTTTCCGTCACTCTTTTTCAGTGCTCCGGCCAAACCTGATACTACGTTCTTCAACGCAAGCCTTGCGGAAACGTCGGTTTTCCAGCGACCGTCGGCGAACCGGGCTTGGACCTCACCAACAACGCGCATCTGGTCGGCGGGCGGGGTCGACGTCATCCATTTCGTCAGCCAGAACCCTTCGATCTTTTTGTCCATAAAGATCAATTGACCCGTTTGTGTCAGCTTGGGCAGCTCGGGGCTGAGCTTACCGTAGCACACCCAACGCGCGCCGTTGGGCATTGCACAAAATACCTGCTCCGAAACCTGATCGGCCACTGCGTCAAGGAAAACTCGCGGTTTCAACGAGGCACTGAGCGCCGAGAACTTCTGCATGAAATCGGGATCTGACGTCACCAAAACCTCATGCGCACCCAATTCTTTCAAATTCTCGACGGCATCGGCGCGACGCACCAGCGCGATCGGCATAAGACCAAGATCGCGTCCCAAACTGCACATCAGCTTTCCAAGCTGGCTTGTTGCTGCAGAAACGATAAAGGCATCGCCTGCGTTTCTGGCGATATCAACCATCGCCATCGCAGTCATCGGGTTAACGATCTGGGCTGACCCATCCTCGTCCGTGATCTCTGGGCGCAGCGGAATACACATTAGCGCCTGCGTCACGACATATTCGGCCCAAGCCCCGGAACCAGCAGCGACAAAGGCGACACGCTGGCCCTGCAGCGCTTCGGCACCTTTCCCGGCAGCCACAACGTCACCGCAGCCCTCGAACCCCGCAGGCGCACCCTTGACCCGAGGCTGACCGTACTCACCCTTGATAAAATGGATATCCGACGGGTTCACCGAAGACGCGCGCAATTTGATCAACACCTGTCCCGGACCGGGCGATGGCACAGGGATCTCTGCTTCGGCAAGCCAATCGGCAGCGTTGTTGATAAATGGACCCGTCGCAGCATCAGAATAGCCGTCCTGCGTTTGAATAACGGCGAACATGCTAGAGGGCAGAGAGGTCATAAGTCTTCCTATCAGTTGGTTGGCGCCAGCGCGAGAAATGGCAGGTATAAGCCTGTTTCGCACTGAAAAACGCTGCAACGTAGTTGGGTTTTTGCTAGCCAAACAAATGGTTAGCCCAACGTCAACTTGACAGTGACCTGACGTGGCGAGAGCTTGCCGGGCCAAAAGAATAGGGCCGCAGAAAAATCGGCGGCCCTAATGGGTTTACTGTGCGGTCAAAAGTGCCCGCAACTCTTGAAGTTTTTCCGCGATGAGGTCAGGCGATGCCTTGATCTCGTCCAGAATGGCGATTGCCTGTGTTTGCAAGTCTTGAGCCAGCGCGCTTTCCTCGATTGACGCGACCATTGCGTCATAGTCGAAATTCTGAACCGTCAGAGTGCCTTCTTCGATCCAGGAATTCAGCAAATCCTGCCCCTGAGTGGCCAGGGCGGCCACTTCTTCACCAGCTTGATTGGCAAGGTCCGCCGCGGCTTGGCCAGCTTGCTCAGTCGCGTCGGATGCCTGTTCCGCAACCGACTGCACGGCATCGCTGACGGCATCGCCCGCGTCCTTGGCGGCGGACTGCAACTGCTCTGCGGGCGTAGGTTCGGGTTGGTTTAGATAAAAATAAACACCTGCGCCAATAGCGGCGATAGCTGCACCTAACAAGATCGTACGCGACATGGGAATCTCCTTTAAATACGTGGGACCGAGATGGCCTAACCCTACTGATTTTCCAAGGGGAAATCCTGCGCGTTCTCTGCAATAAGCCGGATTGAGCCGCGCTGCGCCTATCCGCACTGAACCGGCGGCGACATCACGCCACCGCAACGTCCAAGATCACTGAATCCGAAGGATAGTGGCGGAGAGACAGGGATTCGAACCCTGGGTGGGCTTGCACCCACAACGGTTTTCGAGACCGCCCCGTTCGACCACTCCGGCACCTCTCCGCGGGGGTCTGTGAGGGGGGGATTTAGTGAGGAACGACCGGGGGTGCAAGCGGAAAATTCCCAAAATTCACCAAGACTGGATTTTCCATTGCCTGACGGCGTAAATCACCTAGGCTCTGATACCATGTTACACATCGCTCGCTCTCTTATTCTGCCTGTGTCCGCAGTGCTACTGACGCTGTCCGCTCTGACCTTACCCGCAGCCGCCGCGGATCGTGACCGGATTGAGGCTTTTCTGACCACAACCGGCTTTGACGTTGCGCTGGAAAGCATTGCATTGGCCTCGGCCTCTGCGCCCGAGATGCTGGGAATCGACCCCGACGGTTTCGGCTCAGACTGGACGCGCCTAACCGATGAAGTGTTCGACACCGAGGACATGCATGAAACCGCTGTTTCGATACTGGAACAAACGCTCAGCGAAGACGCGCTGAACCATGCTGTCGAGTTTTACGCTTCTGACCTTGGACAACGCCTGGTCGAGGCGGAAAACGCGTCTCATATGAATGACGATGACGACGCCAAACAGCTTGAAGGTCAGGAAATCGTGGCCGGTCTGATACAGGAGGGGTCGACTCGGGTTGAGAGCATCAAACGCATGAACAAAGCGATTGACGCCAGCGGGACAGCGTTGCGTGCGCTTCAGGAAATTCAACTAAGGTTTCTGTTGGCGGCCAGCGCGTCTGGCATCATCGACTTGCAGCTAAACGCCGATGAATTGAGGCTAATGCTGCAGCAGAACGAAACCGGCATGCGGCAGGCGCTGCAATTGTCAGCATTGGCTGGCGCAGCTTACACATACCAGGGGTTTTCTGACGCAGAAATCGTCGCCTATGCCGAGGCGCTTGAGCAACCTCTGATGCAAGAGGTGTATGAACTGCTCAACGCAATTCAATATGAAATAATGGCCATGAAATTTGAAATTCTGGCTGCACGCATGTCGGACCTCCATCCTGCGCAGGATATCTGATGCGTTTTCTTGCCGCTTGTCTGTCTTTGTTGTTTTGGTCCGCTCCTCTATGCGCTGCCGAAAAGATAGATCGCCTGATGGACGCGCTGCGGCTGACTGAGGTTGTCGAAATTTTACAGCAAGAAGGTAGGGGGCAGGCACGAGAGCTGAACGAAACGTTCCTGGGCGGTGCTGGAGGCGACTATTTTGAAACCCGGCTGGACGAAATCTACGATCCCGACTGGATGCGAAACCAAATAACGGGGGCATTCAAAGAAAGCCTGACAGACAGCCAGCTTGACCGCGCGATTTTGTTTTTCGAGAGTGAGTTGGGTCAAACCATAGTCGCTCTGGAAAACTCGGCACGGTTGGCGTTTCAGGACGAAACAATCAAAGAGATGGCGCAGGACAGCTATTCCTCAGATGATAAGACATCTCAATCTTATCGACTGATAGACGAGTATATTGAGGTTAATGACCTGATCGCAAAGAACGTTCAAAGCACACTCAGCGCCGATTACAACTTTTTCCGCGGCCTTGGCGAAGACACCGGCCTGGATGACGGCGAATTCTTGGCGCAACTTTTGACTGAGAAGGATAACGTGCGTCGAGAAACTGAGACTTGGCTGTATTCCTTCCTGCTCATGGCCTATCAGCCGCTTACCGAAACGCAGATGCGTGAGAATATTGCGTTCTCGAGAACTGAAACAGGCCGAGCCGTGAACGAAGCGTTTTTTGTTGGCTTTGACCGTATGTACGATGAGATTTATTATCGCCTTGGTCGCGCTGCGTTTCAGGTTCTGAACGGATCAGACCTCTGATGCGTATTTGATGTTGACTTTGACAGCTATTCTATGGATAAGCGCGCATCCCGGCCGGATTTTCCGCGCCGGGTCTCGTTATTATTGACCCAAGGGACTGATCCCAAGGGTCGTCACACAGCCCGAAAAGGGCGCGCTGTTCGAGGTGGCGAAAGCCAAAACACCCGCAAGGGGACCACAGAACGCGGTTAGACAAAGGAAAGACGCAATGTTTGCGGTCCTCAAGACTGGCGGCAAGCAGTACAAGGTTCAGGCGGGTGATATCCTCCGCGTTGAAAAGCTGGCTGCCGACGCAGGTGAAAAAGTCCAATTCAACGATGTTCTGATGCTGGGCGGCGACGCTCCGGTTGTTGGTGCACCTTTCGTTGAAGGCGCAGGCGTACAGGCCGAAGTTATCGAACAGATCAAAGGTGACAAGGTCATCAAGTTCGTCAAGCGCCGTCGTAAGCACAGCTCGAAGCGTACTGTTGGCCACCGTCAGAAACTGACTCTGGTCAAAATCACCGACATCCTGTCGTCGGGCGCTGACAAGTCGGGCATCAAAGCTGCAACCGGTTCGGCACCGGCTGGCGAAGCTGCACCTGCAGCGAAAAAGCCTGCCAAGAAAGCTGAAGCCAAAGCAGAGGCACCCGCCGCTGCTGCTGCCGCTGACGATCTGACCAAGCTGAACGGTGTCGGCCCCGCCGCTGCCAAAAAGCTGAACGACGCAGGTATCGAGAGCTTTGCAGCTCTGGCCGCCTTGTCGGACGAGCAGATTGCTGCTATCGACACCATCAAAGTGAAGCCCGAATGGGTTGAGCAAGCCAAAGAGCTGGCTCAAGGCTAAGGAGAGAGAGAATGGCACATAAAAAAGCTGGCGGTTCCTCCCGTAACGGTCGCGACTCAGCGGGTCGCCGCCTTGGCGTGAAACTCTATGGTGGCCAAGCAGCCATCGCAGGCAACATCATCGTGCGTCAGCGCGGCACCAAGTTCTGGCCGGGCGAAGGCGTAGGCATGGGCAAAGATCACACCATCTTTGCAACTGTTGATGGCGCCGTGAAGTTCCACAAGGGACTCAAGAACCGCACCTTTATTTCGGTCCTGCCAGTGGCGGAGGCCGCAGAGTAAGCCGAAACCCTAAAGGTTTAGAAATAAATGGGGGACCGGCAGAAAATGCCGGTCCCCTTTCTCGTTTTAACGAAGTTTTGACCAGTGACCCGGATGACCAACTCGACAAGCAATATTCCAAGCCTTGCTCAAGGCCGGATTGCCCATGCGGTTGAACTTGGTCTGGGCAGAAAATATCTGAAGTGGACGTTCGTCGGTTTTGCTGTCGCGTCCGTGGTTTACGTGTTGTTCGGAGGAGGAACGCACTTATGAAGCTTGAGACAATTATAAATCAGCCGGTCATTGAAACCGAGCGGTTCGACCTGCGCCCACTGCGCCGGTCGGATATGGGTCTCATTGAACACTATGCAGGTGATGAGCGCGTGGCGCGGATGACAACCAGTATCGCACACCCGCTGGCGCCCGGCTCGGTCGAGGCGTTTGTGACGCGTTCCATGGCAGACGATCGGGAGGAAGATGTCTGGGTCATGGACGCCATCAAGGATGACGGCCCTGAACTGATCGGCCTGATCTCGCTAAAACGTTTGGATCGAAACCAGTCCGAAGTCGGGTATTGGGTCGCACCAATTTACTGGAACACCGGAATCGCGTCCCTTGCAGTTGAAGCTCTGGTCGACGCCAACCCGTTGGAGAACACATCAATGTTCGCAAGCGTGTTTCAGGACAACCCGGCGTCGGCTCGGGTACTGACGCATTGCGGGTTTGAATACCTTGGCGATGCAGAAAGCTATTCGGTGGCGCGTGATGCGAACGTGCCCACCTGGACGTACAGTAAAAAACTCTGACTTGTGGTCGATGGGGCCTTTGCATTAGGGGACAGTCATGAAATTTCTCGATCTTGCAAAGGTCTACATCCGGTCCGGGGCCGGAGGTGGCGGCTGCGTCAGCTTTCGGCGTGAAAAGTACATTGAATACGGCGGACCCGATGGCGGGGACGGCGGCAAAGGGGGCTCGGTCTGGGCCGAGGTTGTGGATGGGCTGAACACCCTGATCGACTTCCGCTATCAGCAGCACTTCTTTGCCAAGAACGGTCAGCCGGGTCGTGGTCAACAGCGCACGGGCAAAGATGGCGATGACATCGTCCTGCGCGTGCCCGTCGGCACCGAGATTCTGGATGAGGACGAAGAGACCGTCATCTGCGACCTGACCGAGGTTGGGCAGCGCGTGTTGCTGGCCAAGGGCGGCAATGGCGGGTTCGGTAACCTGCATTTCAAATCGGCCACCAACCAGGCACCGCGCCGCGCCAATCCGGGGCAGGCGGGGATCGACCGCACCATCTGGCTGCGGCTGAAGCTGATCGCTGATGTGGGTCTGCTGGGGATGCCCAATGCGGGCAAGTCAACCTTTCTGGCGGCCACCTCGAACGCGCGCCCCAAGATTGCGGATTACCCGTTTACCACACTGCACCCCAATCTGGGCGTTGTGGGCGTTGATAACGTCGAATTTGTTGTCGCTGATATCCCCGGCCTGATCGAAGGTGCGCATGAAGGGCGCGGCATTGGCGACCGTTTTCTGGGCCATGTCGAACGTTGCGCCGTGTTGCTGCATCTGGTCGACGGCACCTCGGAAACCGTGGCCGAAGATTACCGCACCATCATTCATGAACTTGAGGCATACGGCGGTGAACTGGCCGAGAAACCTCGGATCACGGTGTTGAACAAGGTCGACGCGCTGGATGATGAGGAACGCGCGTTGGCCAAGGCCGCGCTGGAAGAAGCTGTCGGTGGTCCTGTCATGACCATGTCGGGTGTCGCACATCTGGGCGTGACCGAAGTGCTCCGCGCGTTGCGTGCGCAGATTGACGACAATCGGGTGCGCCAGAAACCCGCTGAGGAGGCGCAGCCTTGGCAACCCTAAGCGCCGCCAAACGTCTTGTTGTGAAAATCGGGTCTGCTTTGCTGGTGGACCGCACCACTGGTTTGCTGCGGTCAGATTGGCTTCACTCACTGGCGCAGGATGTTGCGTGGCTCAAAGGGCAGGGGACGGATGTTATCTTGGTGTCCTCTGGGTCCATCGCTTTAGGTCGGGGTGTATTGGACCTGCCGATGGATACGTTGCCGCTTGAGCAATCTCAGGCAGCCGCTGCGGTAGGGCAAATTCGACTTGCCCGCGCGTATGAAGAGGCGCTGACGCCGCACAAGATTACAACTGCACAGGTTCTGGTTACCCTTGAGGACAGTGCAGATCGACGCCGCTATCTGAACTCTCGCGCCACGCTTGAAACCCTACTGGGGCTGGGCGTCGTACCGATTGTCAACGAAAACGATACAGTCGCCACGGATGAGATCCGGTATGGAGACAATGATCGCCTTGCCGCCCAGATCGCCGTCACGGTCGGTGCGGATCAACTGATCCTGCTGTCGGACGTTGACGGGTTCTACACCGGCAACCCGGTTCAGGATGCCTCGGCCACGCGCTATGACGTGATCGAGGAAATCACTCCTGAGATTGAGGAGATGGCGGGTGATGCAGGCTCGGGACTGTCGAAAGGTGGTATGAAGACCAAACTGCTGGCCGCTAAGATGGCGACGGCGGCGGGGTGTGATATGGCGATCACCGAAGGATCACCTTTGAACCCGTTGAAAACGCTGGAAAGCGGGGCGAATTGCACGTGGTTCACGGCCACGGTTGACCCGCACGCGGCGCGCAAACGCTGGATCTCGGCGATGAAACCGCGCGGTGAGATCGTGGTGGATGCGGGCGCGGCTCGGGCTCTTGGCAATGGCAAAAGCCTGCTGCCAGCGGGTATTGTCGAAGTGACCGGCGATTTTGGACGCGGCGATCCAGTGGCGATCATCGACCCACAGGCGCGACGCTTGGCGCAAGGGCTCAGCCGCTATACCGCGCAAGAGGCGGATGCAATCAAGGGGCGCAAGTCTTCCGAGATCGAGGCGACGCTAGGCTATCCGGGCCGCGCCGTTCTGATCCACCGGGACGATCTGGCGCTGTAAGAAAAGAAAGGCACGAAAGATGAAGGATTTTGACAGCATTCCCGCCCTGATGGCTGATCTCGGTGCGCGGGCAAAAGCCGCGTCGTCCGAACTGGCCTTTGCGAGTGCCGAGCGTAAACACGCCGCCCTGATCGCTGCGGCTGATGCGGTATGGTCGCGTCGTGCGGACATCATCGAGGCCAACAAAAAAGACCTAGAGTTCGGGCGCGAAAAGGGTTTGAGCCCGGCCATGATGGACCGTCTGATGCTGGACGAAGCCCGCGTACAGGGCATGGTCGATGGGCTGCGCACAGTGGCTGATCAGACTGATCCGGTTGGTGAGGTTCTTTCCGAATGGGACATGGCGTCCGGCCTCAACATTCAACGCGTGCGCACACCGCTTGGCGTTATCGGAGTGATCTATGAAAGCCGCCCGAACGTGACGGCAGATGCCGGTGCGCTGTGTCTGAAATCAGGGAATGCCGTGATCCTGCGCGGTGGGTCCGAGAGCTTTCACTCTTCGAGCGCAATCCATGCCTGTCTGGTCGAAGGGCTGAAGGCCGCAAACCTGCCCGAAGACGCCATTCAGTTGGTGCCCACAAGGGATAGGGCGGCTGTGCAGGAATTATTGCGGATGACCGACTATGTCGACGTGATTGTCCCGCGCGGCGGTAAAGGTCTGGTGGGATTGGTGCAACGGGAAGCCCGCGTACCGGTCTTTGCGCATCTCGAAGGGATCGTGCACATCTATGTCGACAAAGCTGCTGATTTGCAGAAAACACTGGATGTTGTCCTGAACGCCAAGACGCGACGGACTGGAATTTGCGGTGCTGCAGAATGCCTGCTCGTTCATGAAGATATCGCCAAGACACTGGGTCAAAGCGTTATCCAAGCACTACTGACGGCAGGTGTCGAGGTTCACGCAGAGGGTTCTCTGGCTACCCCGGGCACTATTGACGCAACCGCTGAGGATTGGGGCAAAGAGTTCCTGGACAGCATCATTGCCGCCAAACCCGTGCAGAGCATCGATGCTGCAATCGCTCACATCCGTGAATTCGGCTCGAACCATACGGATTGCATCATCACCGAAGATCAGGCCGCTGCAGATCGGTTCTTTGAACGTCTCGACAGCGCAATCCTGATGCACAACGCCTCGACCCAATTCGCCGATGGTGGGGAGTTCGGAATGGGCGCCGAAATCGGGATTGCCACAGGCAAAATGCATGCACGTGGTCCGGTTGGAGCGGCTCAGCTAACCAGTTTCAAATATCTGGTCCGCGGGAACGGGACTGTCCGCGACTAGAACCGGATCACGATGCGGGTTGAGGTGGTATCCACAGCAACCCGCCGCCCCAAAGCGACCGCTGCGTCCGGTAGAAGGGCGAACTGCACATGCGCCGGGGTTACTTTGTTTGAGAAACGACCCGTTGGCAGGTTTTTCCAAAGATCGCTGTCTAGGTTCAACTTGTCGCCGATGCCAGTTACCGACCAGTTGCGGCCATCACCCAAGATGGTCACGTCTCCACCAAATGGCATTGCGCTTTCACAACACATCAAGGCCAAAAACGCCAATTTGACCTGATTTCGTGGCACTGCCTCGGTCAGGTTCCAGTTGACTCGCACCCGGCCTGCTTTTTCCACGTCCTTCAGCAGCTCTGCCACTTCAGCCCGTCCAAGGGGTTGTTCACCTGCGGACCCGAAGGCCACTCGAAAAAAGCGTATCCGCGCTCCGGCGCTGCCGACACTGCCCGCAATCAGCTCCATCTCGGGACCTTGGGTGCCGCCAACCATCTCAAGCAGTTCCAGACCGTTGGTGATCGCCCCGATTGGGCTGATAAGATCGTGACAGATGCGCGAGCCGATCAGTTCGGCCAGGTTGACGTCTGTAGCGCTCATGCGTACCTCCTGCTGTATCTGCCGCCGGACCCGGAGCCCAGTCATGTCAGACCTCAATGCTATTCTTGCACCGGGCATGTATGTCCGCCACCCTGATTTCCCCGATTGGGGCATTGGACAGGTGCAGTCCAATATCGGCGGCAAGATCACCGTAAACTTTCGCGAGCAGGGGAAAGTGGTGATTGACGGATCGCGCATCGCCCTGATGCCTGTCTTTGATCCGTGAAACTGGTTTAGGAAAGGTTAACGCGCGGTCGCTCGCGCCTTATGTTGCCATCCCCCCGGCACCTGCGGTATCAGCCCTGAAACAACACGGAACCTCAGATGCCGGACGCAGGCCCATCCTTCACCGTCAAACTCGCCGAGACCGACGCCGAACTGCACGCAGCGCAACGGCTTCGCTATGACGTTTTCGTGCGCGAGCTGGGCGGCGGCGGAGAGATGGTGGATCATGAGGCCGGGCTGGAGCGGGACAAGTTCGACCCCTATTTCGACCACATGCTGGCGATCGACGACCAGACAGGCGAAACTGTAGGCGTTTACAGGCTGTTACCGGGCGAACGTGCCGCAGAATTGGGGCAATTTTATTCCGAAGACGAATACGACCTGTCTGTACTAAAGCAAAGCGGGCGCAAGCTGTTGGAACTGGGGCGGTCCTGCCTTCATCCCGACTATCGCGGCGGTACGGCGATGTATCATCTGTGGAATGGTCTGGCGACCTATGTGGCAGAACGCCAGATCGAGGTGCTGTTCGGCGTTGCCAGTTTTCACGGCACCGATGTGCAGGCTCTGGCGCAGCCTCTGTCCATGCTGCATCACAACCATCTCGCCCCGCCAGACTTAAGGGTCCGGGCACAGCCCGAAGTGTTTGAGTCGATGGATCTGGTCGCCCCGGACGCGCTGGACCGCCGCGCGGCTATGGTTCAGGTGCCCGCCTTGATCAAAGCATATCTGCGGCTGGGCGGGTTCGTGGGCGAGGGGGCGTTCATTGACCACGCCTTTAACACTACAGATGTGTGCCTGATCCTCGATACGGCGCGCATGAACGAACGCCAACGGCGTATTTATAGCGGAGCTTAAAGCGTTGAGTGACTCGTCCTGGCACAGCGAAGATGCCCCAGATCCAATCGAGCTCGGCATTTCAGGCTGGGCACTTGCGATCCTGCGTGGTGTACCTTTGGTCGTGTTGCTGCTTGGTGGTTTAACCATCCTGCTTGTCATTCGTCTGATTGAAATTCCCTTCTTTGGACTGCGCCGCCCGGTGACTCCGTTCATCACGCAGTTCGTCTGCCGAAATGCACTGCGTATTCTTGGCATTGGCTTTGAAACATCAGGTGAGTTGATGACGCAACGCGGGGCGGTTGTGGCAAATCACTCATCCTGGTTGGACATCTTTTCGCTGAATGCGCGCAAAAGAGTGTATTTCGTGTCGAAAGCAGAGGTCGCAAAATGGCCCGGTATCGGATGGCTCGCCCGCGCAACCGGTACGGTTTTCATAGAACGGGATCGCAAGAAAGCGCGCGAACAGACCCTTCTGTTTCAAGAACGTTTGACCGCCGGTCACAAGTTGCTGTTCTTTCCGGAAGGAACCTCGACGGATGGTCTGCGCGTTTTGCCTTTCAAAACAACGCTCTTTGCCGCGTTCTTCACTAATGAACTGCGTGATTTCATGTACGTGCAGCCGGTTTCAGTTGTCTATCATGCACCTCAAGGCGAGCCGAACAGGTTTTACGGATGGTGGGGCGACATGGATTTTGGACCGCATCTGCTGAAAACACTCGGGGCACGGCGACAGGGGTCGATCGAGCTGATCTATCACGCTCCGGCAAAGGTCAGCGATTTTGCCAACCGCAAGGAACTGGCTGCTCATTGCGAAGCAGCGGTCCGTCATGCGCATAGTCTGGCGCAGCTTGAAAAATAAGGGCAAAAGCCTCTTGCGCTGCTTCTAAACCTGCCGTATACGCGCGCCATTAAAACCCGCAGGCGGGGTTTGGCCTTTTTGAGGGAGACATCCTCATCAAGACCGCCGGTTGGAGCATCCGCTTCTTTCACCCCCGCCCAGGCGTAAACCGGAAAAGGAAAATAGCATGGCTCTTCCCGAGTTCACCATGCGTCAGCTGCTGGAAGCTGGCGTTCACTTTGGTCACCAGACACAGCGTTGGAATCCCCGCATGGGCCCGTTCATCTACGGCTCGCGCAATGGCATCCACATCATGGACCTGACCCAGACTGTTCCGATGCTGGAACAGGCTCTGCAGGCCGTTCGTGACACCGTCGCAAAGGGTGGCCGCGTTCTGTTCGTTGGTACCAAGCGTCAGGCCGCTGGCCCGATCGCTGAAGCGGCTGAAAAGTCGGCTCAGTACTACATGAACCACCGCTGGCTGGGCGGCACTCTGACCAACTGGAAAACCGTTTCCCAGTCGATCAACCGTCTGAACCAGATCGACGAAGCCATGGAATCCGGCGCAGAAGGCCTGACCAAGAAAGAGCGTCTGGGCATGGAGCGTGACCAGCAAAAGCTGCAAGCGTCGCTGGGCGGTATCCGCGAGATGGGCGGCGTTCCTGACCTGCTGTTCGTCATCGACGTCAAAAAAGAAGCACTGGCCATCGCCGAAGCCAACAAGCTGGGTATCCCGGTTGTGGCTATTGTCGACACCAACTGCTCGCCCGATGGTGTGGACTACATCATCCCCGGCAACGACGACGCAGCCCGCGCGATCTCGCTGTACTGCGACCTAGCCGCTCGTGCCGCTCTGGACGGTATGACCGCGCAGCTGGGTGCCGCAGGTGTTGACTTGGGTGAGTTTGAAGAAGCTCCGGTTGAAGAAGCCGTTGCAGAAGAAGCGCCCGCCGACGCAGAAACTCCTGCCGAAGCGTAAGCTGCCCGTCACGTAAATGACATATGGGGCAGGGTATGACCTGCCCCAATTCCGTTTGAATTGAGGAGAGCCAACAGATGGCAATCACAGCAGCAATGGTAAAAGAACTGCGCGACTCGACCGGCGCAGGCATGATGGACGCGAAAAAAGCGCTGACCGAAACCGGCGGCAACATGGAAGAAGCCGTTGACTGGCTGCGCACCAAGGGTCTTGCAAAAGCAGCCAAGAAATCGGGTCGTACCGCAGCCGAAGGTCTGGTTGCAGTCCACGTCGATGGCGGCAACGGTGTTGCAGTCGAAGTAAACTCGGAAACTGATTTCGTCGCGAAAAACGCCGAATTCCAGGAAATGGTCGGCAAGATCGCATACGCAGCCGAAGGCGTCGACAATGTCGAAGCTCTGCTGGCTGCTGATCTGGGCGGCAAGAACGTCGCGGACACTCTGACCGACAAGATCGCAACCATCGGCGAAAACATGTCGGTACGTCGTATGGCCAAGCTGTCGGGCGACACAGTTGTGTCCTACGTCCACAATGCTGCAACCAACGGCATGGGTAAAATCGGCGTTCTGGTTGCTCTGACCGGTGGTGACGAAGCGATCGGTAAGCAGATTGCGATGCATATCGCGGCTGTGAACCCGGCAGCTCTGTCCGAGGCGGACATGGACTCGGCTGTTGTCGAAAAGGAAAAGCAGGTTCAGATGGACATCGCCCGCGAATCCGGCAAGCCGGAGCAGGTGATCGAGAAGATGATCGAAGGCCGCATGAAGAAATTCGTGGCGGAATCGACCCTGCTGAACCAGCAGTTCGTTGTGAACCCTGATCTGACCGTTGAAGCGGCCGCGAAGGAAGCAGGCGCAACCATCACCGGCTTTATCCGTCTGGAAGTTGGCGAAGGCATCGTTGTCGAAAAAGAAGACTTCGCAGCCGAAGTCGCCAAAGCCGCTCAGGGCTAAATTCGATCTCAGATCCCGTTTGGGTTCTGAGTTCATCACAAAGGCCGGCCACGCACTGCGTAGCCGGCCTTTTGTTTGCGCAAATAAAAAAGGACACCAAAGTGTCCAATGCTCATTGGATAGAATGAGGGGCCCCGCATGATGGGGATGGTCGAGGCCCCCCATGATTTCCGACATAGGTACGTGGACGAATAGACGCCCCTGTGCCAGAGCGATCAGAGAGCTTTGTTATTGCAAAGATCCGACCAAACGTTCCCAGGCTAAAGCCACCACTCACGGAACATTAACACTGTGCAACCAAATGCTCAGATTCGGGAAGTCATGTTTTCCTTACCTAAGGTAAATTGACGCAGAGCAGCGTCAAAAATTGGCGCGTTACGCTTCCATGATGAACATCTGGTTCTGCAATGACGCCTTGAGCACAGCCTGGGCCGTCGTTTCCACCGCCAACGACTCTCGCGCGAGCCTCAGATGTTTTTCAACCGTCGCTGCAGTTAGCCCCATCAGCAGGGCAATGTCCTGTGTCGTCTTCCCGTCGCCGACCCATTCCAGCGCCTCGCGCTGCCGCTTGGTCAGTGCGCGGTTAGGGGCATTGTAGGGCAGGGTCAAAATCTTGAGATGCGCGACGTTGTTCATCAGCAGGATGTCTTCGCCATGCTCGGCCCACACCTCGTCAACTTCTTCCTGAGTGCGCGAACCGCAGCCAGACAGTGAAATCGCGCCCTTCGAGCGCATAGAGACCGAATTGAAACTGACGGTATACCCAGCCACAACACCCTTGGAACGATTGAACTCGACAACTTTGCGTTCGTGTTCCGTAAGGGTTCCGTCCACCATCATGTCCTGTGTAATTTTCCAACTAGCGGCACCTTCGTTCTGCAGCGCCCATTTCAACATCGGAGCGTTGAAATACAGGCCGTCCCGCAGGAACCCATCCAAGTAGTCCTTGCCGTGGTTGGTTAGAATTACGAAGTCCTCTGGATCGCCCAGCGACGTTTCAGTTCTAAAGCGTGTGAAACCGTAGAGCAGCCGGTGAAAACCATACTCGGCCATTTGCCTGCAATGAGCATCCCAAAGTTCCTCGAGCGTTTTGGTGTAACTGAGGAAATGGAGATACTCATGCAACTTCATGCAGAAGCCCTTGCGTTCAAGTGAGCGGACAACGCATCCAGAGCCAACACATAGCTTTGCGCCCCGAAACCGCAAATTTGCCCGATCGCCACGCGCGCAATATACGAGGTGTGTCGAAAGCTCTCACGCGCGTGGATGTTGGACAAGTGTACTTCCACCACGGGCAACTCCACCGACGCAATGGCGTCCATCAGTGCGATAGACGTATGCGTGTAAGCCCCGGCGTTCAGGACGATCCCGTGTTGAGTGTCCTTGGCCACGTGAATTGCATCAATCAACTGACCTTCGTGGTTTGATTGAAAATGAGACACGTCCAGACCAACAGATTTGCCGTGTTTCACGCACAAATGCTCGACCATCTCCAGTGTCGTGCTGCCGTAAACCTCTGGCTGCCGAGTACCCAGAAGATTGAGGTTCGGGCCGTTTAAAATCAGAGCTTTGTGCATTTTCTCACTGTTCCCGTTTACAGGTTCATAAACGCGAAAAGGTGGGGATGTCTACCACCGGCGCAAATTTCAAGCGCACGAGAAACACCCCGCACGCCGTCTTTGTTCAGCTCAGATTTCGATCTCACGAGTTTTCCGGCATTGAAATCACCACTTTGCCCAGGGCTGTTCGATCCGCCAACATCGTCAGCGCTTCGGCGGCACGGTCCAGTGGAAACTTTGCGCTGATCTGCGGTCTGATCGCGCCTTTGCCGTATAAGTCGAACAATTCTTTGACATTTTCTGCGTGCCCTGACGGGTCACGAAAAACCGAAGCGCCCCAGAAAACGCCAACAATCTGACAGCCTTTGAGCAGTGGCAGATTAAGCGGAATCTTGGGAATACCTGCCGGGAACCCAACAACCAGATACCGGCCATTCCACGCCATACTGCGCAGTGCAGGTTCGGCATAGTCTCCACCCACAGCGTCGTAGACAACATCGACTCCGTTAGGTCCGGCCAAAGTCTTGATTTCAGAAGACAATGCCTTTTGCGCATCCCGGTCCATCGTGTGCGAATACACGATGGTTTCATCCGCTCCGATCTGGCGGCAGAACTCTGCTTTTTCGTCAGATGAAACTGCGGCGATCACCCTGGCACCCATAGCCTTGCTCAATTCGATGGCGGCAGTTCCGACGCCACCGGCAGCACCCAGTATCAGGACGGTTTCATCCGCCTGAACGTTCGCGCGGTCCTTAAGCGCGTGGTAAGACGTGCCGTAGGTAAAAATGAAACACGCCGCGTCCTCAAAAGGCATCGACGCAGGGAATTTGACCGCAGTGGCAGCTTTGATCCGCAGACGAGTTGCAAACCCTCCGTGGCCAGTCAGCGCCAAAACACGATCACCAACGTCGAATCCGGTAACACCTTCGCCGACCGCCAGCACTTCGCCCGCGATCTCTCCGCCCGGTGCAAATGGTCTGGGTGGTTTGATCTGATACAGGTCCCGGATCATCAGGGTATCAGGAAAATTCACGCCTGCGGCCCGAATCCCAACCAGCAATTCACCCTTCTTGGGTTCCGGGTCAGGCAGGGTGGTCAGTTCCAAAGTTTCTGGTCCCCCAGGAGCGACGCTGAGTAATGCTTGCATGTTGGTTCCGTTATCCCTGTTATTCGGTCAGGAGGAACTTTGGCGCTGCAGAAACTGTTGTCAAGAAACCAACTCCGCGCACTTTAGTGAAGGGTGCAAGGCTGGGGGGGGATCTCGACTTATGCGCGCCATACTGAAAACACCGAGGTAAAAACCATGACCCCCGAAACGTTATTTTCGCTGCAGGGTAAAACCGCACTCGTCACTGGCGGTGCAACAGGAATAGGGCGAATGGCCGCTGAAGCTCTGGTAAGGGCAGGCGCGCATGTTCTGATTGCCTCTCGTAAAAGCGAAGCCTGCGAAGCAGTGGCCGACGAGTTGAACGCACTGGATGCTCCTGGCAGCGCCGAAGGTTTCGGAGGGGACGTTGGAACCAAAGAAGGCGTAGAGGCCATGGTTTCCGAGATTAATAACCGGACAGATCGCCTTGATATTCTGATGAACAATGCTGGTGTATCCTGGGGCGCGCCGATGGGCCAGTTTCCATACGAAGCCTGGGACAAGGTGATGTCCGTCAACGTTGCCGGAATTTTCGATCTAACTCAGAAACTTTTGCCCATACTTATGAAGTCAGGTTCCGCAGACGATCCGGCGCGCGTTGTCAATGTCGGGTCTGTGATGGGTGAGGTCCCGATGGGTGACGGCGCCTACAGTTACGCGGCCTCAAAGGCGGCTGTGCTGCACCTGACAAAAATCATGGCGAAAGAGCTGTCTCCCTATAATATCACCGTAAACGCGCTGGCACCGGGTCCGTTTGTCTCTCGTATGACGGCGTTTGCGACAGGGGATGAGACGCTGCGCAAAAAAGTAGGCAAAACCGTCCCTCTGGGCCGCGTTGGTTGTGATGAAGATATTGCAGGTTGCATGCTGTTTCTGTGCGGCCGCGGCGGAAGCTATGTTACCGGCGCTGTCATACCGGTTTCGGGCGGCATAAATGTCGTGACGGCTGGAAATATTTTTGCCGGGGCACAATAGGAACGCGCTGCAATGGGAACAGGAATGACGGACAAAGCAAATCTGGACCTGACAGCGGTGGACAGCTACCTGAACGCTCATCTTGAGGGCTATCAAGGGCCGCTGGACGCAACAAAGTTCGACGTCGGACAGTCTAACCCAACGTTCGAGCTGCGGACACCGGCGAAGTCATACGTTCTGCGCCGCAAGCCACCAGGGGTTCTGCTGAAATCGGCCCACGCGGTTGACCGCGAGTTTCGCGTTCAAAGCGCGCTTGCCGAAAGCAACGTGCCCGTGCCGAAGATGTATCTTCTGTGCGAGGATGACAGCGTCATCGGCTCTGCATTTTACATAATGGAACGACTCGAAGGGCGCAGTTTCCTTGAGCCGACCATGGACGGTGAGACAAATCAGACCCGAACTGACGTGTTTGATGAGATGAACCGCGTGCTGGCAGAGCTGCATATGGTTGACGTTAACGCGGTCGGGCTTTCGGACTTCGGACCGCCAGGGAACTATTTTGAGCGTCAGGTCGCACGGTGGACAAAACAATACCGGGCCTCGGAAACCAGAACCATTGAGGATATGGACACGCTAATCACAAAGTTGGAAAGCGCGATCCCCGCAGATGACGGTCAGCGAACTCTGGTTCACGGTGACTATCGGATCGACAACATGATGTTTGAACAAAACGGAACCCGCTGCGTTGGTGTTCTGGATTGGGAATTGTCGACCATCGGCCACCCTTACGCCGATCTGGCAGCCGTCATAATGCAATGGCAGATGCCACCGGGAAAGGAGGGGCGAGGGCTGGCAGGCATTGATCGGGCTTCCTTGGGTTTGCCGTCAGATCAGGAGTTTATCGACAAGTATTGTCAAAGAAGGGGTATTTCCGGGATCGACAATTTCGGGTTCTACCTGGCCTTCAACTTCTTCCGCATGGCCGCCATCCTACAGGGAGTTTTTAAACGGTCGCTGGATGGAAATGCTTCTGATCCGAAGCGCGCGCAAAGGCTAGGGGCATTCGTCCCAATGTTCGCTCAGCACGGCCTGGCCGCTCTGGACTCGGCCAACAACGATTGATCAGGATGAACTTGGCAGCTCAAGCTCCAAGTTCCCAAGGCTGTTTTTGCCAAAGAACATCTCGGAACCTGCGAAAAAGGTAGGCACGCCAAACACGCCTTTTCTAACAGCGGCTTTCGTCTGATCCTTGAGCCGCTGCTTCACCTCAACTCCGGTCATAGCTTCTCGGAGTTTACGAACCGGCAATTCGTTCTCTTGCAGGATATCTGCTAGAACATTGATCTCATCAACTTTCTGACCGTGAACCCAGATTGCATCAAATATGGCATCTACATAATTGTTTTCCCACGCCTTTCCACGCGCGAATATAGCGCCGCGCATTGCAAACTTGGTATTGACCGGATAGTGCGGACTCATATGGAAGCTAAGCCCACGGCGTCTGGCATACCGATGAAGGTCATGGGTCAGATAAGCAGACTTTTGACGGATTTCTGAAAACGCCTGAAACGGGTTCTGATTATGCGTTGCCTTGAAAACCGTAGCCAATAGCACCGGTACATAATTGATCTCGACCCCGTGCCGAGCGGCAACGTCAGGCAAGACCTTGTGCGCCAGAAACGCGTTGGGACTGCAAAAATCATAAAAGAAATCTACGGCTTGCGGCATCTTCTTCTCCCCAAATGGCAGTTTTCAACCACACACTCGCCACGACGAACCGATTCTCTTTCTCTAACATTGTAGCAGGCGGGCGCGATCAAAGTACGACAATGGGAGAAAACGCCGTTTTCTCTGTCATTTTGACTCAAGGGAACGCAAAATCACTTCGATACATTCAAAGTTTTCAAGAACCGATGGGCAGTCAGATGAAATTTGATGAAACGCGGCTGGACCGTATCCGTGATTGGATGCAGCGCTATGTCGACGAAGAAAAATACGCGGGTAGTTCATTGTTGGTTCTGCATCGTGGATCTGAGGTGTTCTTCCACTCGGCGGGCCTCAGAAGTGTTGAAAACAAACTGCCATTTGAACGCGATACGATCGCCCGCATCTACTCGATGACAAAACCTGTGACATCAGTCGCCCTTATGATGCTGGCCGAGCGTGGCTTGTTTCACTTGGACGCGCAGGTATCTGATTTTATTCCTGAATTAAAAAATGCACGCGCCCTGATCAAAGGCGCGTCGCGGATAGATCAGACTGAGGCATCTACACCTCCGACGCTGCATCAAATCCTGACCCACACAAGCGGCTTCAGCTATCCTTTCAATCCCGGAGTGCTGCCTGCGGCTATGGATGATCAGGACATGATCTTCGGACCAAGGCAGGGGCTTTTGAAGGACCGCGTCATCGATCTTGCAAAGTTGCCACTGGCGTTTCAACCCGGAACCCGCTGGGAATACTCCGTTGGAATTGACGTATTGGGCCGCGTTATCGAAGTCGTTTCCGGCCAGACACTCGACCAGTTCTTCCGCACACAGATATTTGAACCGTTGGGGATTCAGGAAACAGACTTTTCGGTGTCTGTCGGGGCAGAGGAACGGTTTGCGTCCCTTTACACGCCGCTGAGCGGGGACGCGATGGCGCTGAACTCGGCCGAGAAGGGTGCCCAAACCCTGCGCTTGGTGGATCACCTCGGAAAATCTCCTTTCGAGCATGCAACGACCTTTTCAGGCGGTGGAGGGCTGGTGGGAACGATCGACGACTACGCCAAGTTTGCCGAAATGCTTCGCAATCGAGGGCAGGGCAACGGTCACCGCTTACTGGGGCCAAAGACCGTCGATTACATGATGCAAAACCACTTGCCCGGAGACATTGCATCCATGGGACCGCAGAGTTTTGCCGAACAACCAATGGAAGGGACGGGTTTCGGTCTTGGTGGAGCGGTCGTGTTGAACCCCGGCAGGACGCGCACTCCGGGGTCCATCGGAGATTTCAGTTGGGGTGGTATGGCCTCGACTTTCTTTTGGATTGATCGGGTAAACGACCTGACCGTCGTATTTTTCACCCAACTGACACCTTCCAGTTCTTACCCATCGCGTTCCGAATTGAAGGCTCTTGTTCATGGGGCAATGATTGAATGACCCGGACTGTGCTGATAGGCCCCTTCCAACACACAGCCGGAGACACCGCATGACTGAGGCAGAACGCATCCTTCTTGACCTTTTGAACGTCGAAAGGCTTGAAGTTGACCTGTATCGCGGTGTCGGTTCAGGCGGTGAAACCCCCACGAGAATTTTTGGCGGGCAGGTGGTCGCTCAGGCACTTGCGGCTGCGTACCGTACCGTTGACGTCAGGTTGTGCCACTCTTTGCACGCGTATTTTATTCGACCCGGCGATCCATCTATTCCCGTTATTTATCAAGTTGATAGAGCACGGGATGGAGGTTCCTTTACGACCCGGCGTGTTGTCGCGATACAGCATGGAAAACAAATACTGAACATGTCCGCTTCGTTTCATGTGATGGATGAAGGCTGGGATCATCAGCACGCTATGCCAAGCCTCGAAAAGCCCGAGCAATATCCTTCGCGAGACGAGCTGCGCGACAGGTATCTTGACGAAGTCCCAGCCAAACTGCACGGCGAACTGAAACGAGAACGACCAATAGAAGTTCGCGAAGCCAGTCATTTACACCCGTTGACACCCGAACAATCAGATGACCGCAATCAAATCTGGTTTCGCATGAATGCCGCATCACAAGTCGATGAAGTCACACAACAATTGCTTTTGACATATGCCTCTGACATGTACTTGCTAAGCTCTGGCTTGCGTCCACACGGGCTGAGCTGGTTCTCGGGGGATGTCAACGGCGCGAGCCTGGATCATGCGCTATGGTTTCATGCTCCGGTACGTTTTGAGAAATGGCATATGTACGCGATGGATGCACCCTGGACCGGACGAGGGCGCAACTTTAACCGTGGCTCGATATACTCGGAAGACGGAACTCTGGTCGCATCGGTCGCCCAGGAAGGGTTGATGCGGAAAACGCAGAAATCCGGTTAAGTTCCTTCGATAAACTTCTGATTTAACACACGCATCCCACCTAGCCAGCGCTCGTAGTCGCCAGCTTTGACCTGCATGTAGTTCAGAACTTCGGGATGCGGAAGGATCAAAAACTGTTCCGCTTGAATTGCTTTGACGCACGCTTCGGCGACGTCTTCCGGTTCAAGCATTCCGTCGATCGAAGCGACGGACTCTTCGTGTCCGCGCGTCATTTCCGAGCGAACTGCCTGCGGACATAGTACGGATACACACAGCCCCTTGTGGCCGTACGTCAAAGAAAGCCACTCTGCGAACCCAACGGCCGCGTGCTTAGTCACCCCATAGGGCGCGGCACCCGGCTGATTTAATAACCCCGCAGCCGAAGCCGTTGTCAGAAAATAACCGCCACCGCGCGCAATCATGCGAGGCACAAGATGACGCGCCGCCCAAACATGGGACATGACATTTATTTTCCAGATCCGGTCCCATTCTTCGTCAGGCACATCCAGACCGCCAAGCGTAAGGATGCCGGCATTCGCGCAGAACAAATCAATAGAACCGATATTCTTTTCAACGTCTTCGATCAGGTTCTTCACATCGTCTTCAAGCGAAACATCGCAACGAAACGAGTATCCGCCGATTGATTGGGCTATGGCGTCTGCACCGGCTTGATCAATGTCCGCGCAAACTACAGTCGCGTTTTCACGAGCAAAGCGTTCTGCAAGACTTTTGCCGATGCCTCCAGCGGCGCCAGTGACAACTATCGTTTTTCCGCGCAGTTCCATTTTTCACCTCGGCATTGTGTTCAGGAAGTAATCCTAAAGCACTGGTCAAACGTGAAAAGCTAAAGTTAGCCAATCACGTTTTTTACCATAATACCGGTTACACGACTTATTGATGGGATCAGTAAAACGCCTGTAATCCTGTCTGAGCCCGCCCCAGGATCAACGCATGCACGTCATGCGTGCCTTCATAGGTGTTCACAGTTTCAAGATTGACCATGTGCCGGATCACTTGGAATTCCAGCGAGATACCGTTGCCGCCGTGCATGTCTCGGGCCATGCGCGCGATTTCAAGCGCCTTGCCGCAATTGTTGCGTTTGACAATCGAGATCATCTCGGGCGCGGCTTCGGCCTGATCCATCAGACGGCCAACGCGCAAACTTCCTTGCAAGCCCAAAGCAATCTCGGTCTGCATATCAGCCAGCTTGCGCTGGAACAGTTGAGTTTGCGCCAAAGGCTTGTTGAACTGTTTCCGATCCAGCCCGTATTGACGTGCTCCGTGCCAGCACGCTTCGGCCGCGCCCATGGCACCCCAGCTAATCCCGTACCGAGCGCGGTTCAGACACCCAAACGGGCCTTTCAAACCTTGAACATGAGGGAGCAACGCGCCCTCGCCCACCTCGACACCATCCAAAACGATCTCGCCAGTGATCGACGCACGCAAACTCATCTTGTTTTGGATTTTCGGAGCGCTCAGTCCCTTGAGACCTTTGTCCAGAACGAACCCACGAATTTTACCATCGTGCGCATCGGACTTGGCCCAGATCACGAAGACATCCGCAATCGGAGAGTTCGAGATCCACATTTTGCTGCCAGTCAGCCGATAGCCGCCGTCAATCTTCTCGGCTCGGGTTTTCATGCCCGCCGGATCAGAACCAGCGTCCGGTTCGGTCAACCCGAAACAACCAATCCATTCTCCGCTGGCAAGCTTGGGCAGATATTTCCGGCGCTGTTCTTCGCTGCCATATGCATAGATCGGGTACATGACCAACGAGCTTTGGACCGACATCATCGACCGATAACCGGAATCCACGCGCTCGACCTCGCGGGCGACCAAACCATACGACACGTATCCGCCGCCCAATCCACCGTATTCTTCGGGGATAGTGGTTCCCAAAAGACCCATTTCACCCATTTCCCGAAAGATTTCAGGATCGGTTTCTTCGTTTTGAAACGCGTCTGTAACCCTTGGTTGAAGCTTTTCTTGTGCGTATGCCTGTGCACTTGCCGCGATCATACGCTCGTCTTCTGTCAACTGATCAGATAGGCGGAACGGATCGTCCCAAGCGAATTGACCCAAGTCCGGAGCATCTTTGGCACGCAGGGTCGGCTTTGTATCAGGGGCGTTCATGGTCTGTCTCCGCTCAATTTTCTTGGGCGCAAACTAACCTGTCGGTCGCTGAAATGACAGTAAGAGATTCGCAATATGTTATGAGTTCAACTCATACGTTTATGAGTGCACCCCCTGCCTTGACGTCATCCCAGGGCGTAGCCTGCTCCTCGCACCGTGCGAACGGGATCTTTGCCGCCATGTTGCGTCAAAGCCTTCCGTAAACGGCCGATATGCACATCAACCGTACGGGTATCGACATAGATATCGCGCCCCCAGACACGGTCCAGCAGTTGTTCACGGCTCCAGACACGACCCGGTTTTTCCATGAAAGTGCTTAACAGGCGGAATTCTGTTGGGCCCAGTTTCAACGGCATGTTGTCGCGGCTGACCTTGTGGGTCTCGGAATCCAGAATGATGTCGTCGTATTCCAGCCGCAACCCCACCGTCGCGGGGCGTACCCGACGCAGCTGAGTTCTGACCCTGGCCATCAACTCGACAACCGAATACGGCTTGACCACATAGTCATCCGCGCCCGTTTCCAGGCCGCGCACCTTATCGACCTCTTCCGAGCGTGCGGACAGCATAATGATCGGAATTGACCGCGTGTCCGGACGGGATTTCAGCCTTCGACATACCTCTATCCCGCTGAGGTTCGGCATCATCCAATCCAGAACAATGATGTCCGGGTTATCCTCGTCGACCAACAGCATGGCCTCGTCACCACTGGCGGCCTTGGAAACCTTGAATCCTTCTGCCTCGAGGTTGTAGGCCAGCACTTCGCGCTGAGCCAGCTCATCCTCGACAACCAGCACGGTTGGTTGATCAGCGGACATGTCTCAAAACTCCTAAACGGATTGCGAAGTGATATCAGCCTTCGGCCGCGCCTCGGCCGGGCGTTCGCCGGTCACGAGGTAAACGACCTGCTCGGCGATTGCGGTCACATGGTCGCCCATTCTTTCAATGTTCTTGGCAATGAAATGCAGGTGCATACAGGATGAAATGTTGCGCGGATCTTCCGCCATAAAGGTCAGCAATTCGCGGAACAGGCCGTTATACATCTGGTCCACTTCTTCGTCGCGGTTGATGACGTCCGTAGCCAGTTCAGCGTCGCGCTGAATATAGGCATCCAGCGCGTCCCGCAGCATCAGTTCAACCTCACGCGCCATTCGGCGCAAAGCCGCAGCGCTGCCGTTGATCTCGCCCGCATTGGCTATGACAGTGGTCCGCTTTGCGATGTTCTTGGCATAGTCACCGATGCGCTCAAGGTTGCCAGACACCTTCAGGACTGACAGGACCAAACGCAGATCGCTGGCCGTGGGCGCGCGCAAGGCAATCAGGCGCGCGGTCTCTTCGTCGATCAGTTCTTCCAGAGCGTCGATGGCCTTGTCGCCCTGACGCACCTGTTGGGCCAGCTCCTCGTCCCGGGATTCCAGCGACCGTGCGGCGCCCAGGATGGCAGCTTCGACCAGCCCGCCCATTTTCATGATATGGGCCTGAATCGCTTCGAGATCGCGGTCGAAAGCGGATGCAATATGTTGTTCGGTCATGCTCTAATACCTGTCCTCAACCGATCCGGCCGGTGATGTAGCTTTCGGTGCGGGGATCTTCGGGGTTAGTGAAGATTTGCCCGGTCTCGCCAAACTCGACGAGGTTCCCAAGGTGGAAAAACGCTGTTTTCTGGCTGACCCGCGCGGCCTGCTGCATCGAGTGGGTCACGATCACCACCGAATAGCGCGAGCGCAGCTCATCAATCAGCTCCTCGACCTGCGCGGTTGCGATCGGGTCCAGGGCCGAGCATGGCTCATCCATCAGCAGAACTTCGGGTTCGGTCGCCACGGCGCGGGCGATGCACAAACGCTGTTGCTGACCACCGGAAAGGCCGGTGCCGGGGGCATCCAGACGGTCTTTGACCTCATCCCAAATCGCACCTCGACGCAGGGATTTCTCAACAATCTCATCCAGTTCCGCCTTGTTCTTGGCAAGGCCGTGGATACGCGGACCGTAGGCTACGTTGTCGTAGATCGATTTGGGGAACGGGTTCGGTTTTTGGAACACCATGCCCACCTTGGCGCGCAGTTGTACGGGATCGACGCGCTTATCATAGATATCCTCGCCATCCAGCAGGATATCGCCTTCGACCCGGCAGATGTCGATTGTGTCGTTCATCCGGTTCAGGCAGCGCAGGAACGTGGACTTGCCGCAACCCGACGGGCCGATGAATGCAGTCACGGTCTTTTCTTCGATCTCAACATTCACGTCTTTGATGGCGTGAGTGTCGCCGTAATAGACCTGAACCTTGTTCGCGGCGATCTTGATAGCTTTGGAGTCCACGGTTCTCTCCACTCGTGTCATATCGTTCATAATAAGCCCCTTACCAGCGGCGTTCAAAGCGGCGGCGCAGGATGACCGCGATGGTGTTCATTGTCACGAGGAAGATCAACAGGATGATGATCCCCCCCCAAGCACGTTCATAAAAGGCCGGGTCAGCGCGTTTGGACCATTCGTATATCTGCGCTGGCATGGCCGAGTTCGGCGATAGGAAGCCCGCCACCAGACCGTCGGGTGGGTTCGAGGCGACAAAGCCCACCATCCCGATCAGCAGCAGCGGCGCGGTTTCCCCCAGCGCCTGCGCCAGACCGATGATGGTTCCGGTCAGAATACCCGGCGCAGCCAGCGGCAGCACATGGTGGAACACCGCCTGCATTTTCGAGGCCCCTACCCCAAGTGCGGCATCCCGGATCGACGGCGGCACCGCCTTGAGCGACGCGCGCGTCGAGATGATGATCGTCGGCAGCGTCATCAGCGTCAGCACCAGACCCCCCACCAGCGGAGCCGAGGTCGGAAGATGCATATAGTTGATGAACACGGCCAGACCTAGAATACCGAACACGATGGACGGCACGGCGGCCAGGTTCGAGATGTTCACCTCAATGATATCCGTGAGACGATTCTGCGGTGCGAATTCCTCAAGATAGATCGAGGCAGCCACGCCAATCGGCAACGCCAGCGCCAGCACCACGAACATCATGAATAGAGAGCCTAGCATCGACACACCGATCCCCGCAGCTTCGGGCCGTTGGTCCGAGGCGTCCGCACCGAAGATAAAATCCGGGTTAAACGCTTTGTACAGCACGCCCGCGTCCCGCAGTTGATCGACGAAATCCAGTTGCGCGGTGGTGATGCTTTTGTCATTGGCGATGGACTCGCGGGTCACACGGCCCTTCATGTAGCCATCCACGCGGCTGTTAACCAGAAAGCGGAAGCTGATTGTTTTTCCAATCTCGTCGGGATTGGCGAGGACATAGCTCCGCAATTGGGCCTGCGCCGACTTGGACAGAATCTTGCCCATCTCTTTGGGCTTTAGGTCTGTCTGGATACCCAGCTCTTGCACTTCGGCCTCAATCGCCGAGGCGATCAGAGGGGCGTATCCAAAGGTCGAGACCTTTTTGATGTCTTCGATATTGCGGTTGCCCTTCTTGTCCAGCTTGTCTTCTTTCAGTTCGACATTCAGCTCAAGGAAGGTCTGCTGGAACGCGCCCGTACCGGCGGTCACGATGTTAGTAACTAAAACGATCAGCATCAGCACACCGATCCCGATGGCGGCAATCCCGTACAGCTTGAACCGTCCCTCAGCCGCATTGCGGCGTTTGGTGCGCGCGTCTTTCTCAAACAGCGAGCCGCCCTTGGGCTTCGCAGCAGGAGCAGCGCCTGGGGTTTGGGAAATATCGGTCATTCGTACTGCTCCCGGTATTTGCGCACGATATAAAGGGCGAAAATGTTCAGCCCCAGCGTAATGATGAACAGGGTCAGACCCAGCGCAAAGGCCACCAGCGTTTCAGGGCTGGCAAAATCGGTATCGCCGGTCAACTGGCTGACGATCCGCGTTGTGATGGTCGTCATCGCCTCGAACGGGTTACCCGAGAATTTGGCGATTGCGCCGGCGGCCATCACCACGATCATCGTTTCGCCAATGGCGCGGCTGGCGGCCAGCAGGATCGCACCGACGATCCCGGGCAGCGCGGCAGGCAGAACCACCTGACGCACGGTTTCGGATTTGGTGGCACCCAGCCCAAGCGAGCCATCGCGCATCGACTGCGGCACCGCGTTGATGATGTCGTCGGACAGGGACGAGACGAACGGGATCAGCATGATGCCCATCACCAAACCCGCCGTCAGCACCGCGTTCGAGCTGGCCATCCAGCCAACACCCAGCGCGCCCCCTTCGCCGAACATCGACACCAGCGCGGGGCCGACCGTCAACAGGGCAAACAGACCGTAAACGATGGTCGGGATACCGGCGAGGATCTCAAGCAGCGGTTTCGCCACCGCACGCGTCGCGCCCGAGGCGTATTCCGACAGGTAGATCGCGGCAAACAGGCCAATCGGTACCGCCACAAGCAGCGCGATCACCGAGATATACAGCGTTCCCCACAACAGCGGCAGGATCGACAGCTCGGACCCGCCACGGAAGTTCGGCGCCCATGTGCTGCCAAAGAAGAAGTCCTTCCACGAATGCAGTTGGAAGAAATTCAGCGTCTCAAAGAACATCGACAGAACGATGCCCACAGTCGTCAGAATGGCGATGGACGCAGCCAGCAACAGCAGCGCCAGAACACCCTGCTCCACCACGTTGCGGGCGCGGAATTCCTTGTGCGTCCGAATATAGGCGAAGGCCGCACCCAACAGCGCAACAGCAAGAACGATGATCTGCATGGCGACAGAACCGGCGGTTGTCATACTGCGGTACTTCTGCGCAGCGATCAGGATCGGCTGAGAGATATCTTGCGTCAAAACCTGCCCGGCGTACTTCAGGGTAGAGGTTAGTTCCTCAATATCCGTGTTCGCGTCCTGCGCTTGTGCCTCGGTCATTGCACCGGTCGCAACGGCGCCTTCCAGCCCGTCAGCGACGCGCCGCACCTCGCTCATGATGAGGCCGCGATCTGAACCCTCTGGGATTGCCTGTTCGGGGATGAGACCAGAAACCGTGCTGTTCACGATCATCGGCTGAGCCAGAAGCCAGATAATCAGGACACCCAAAGCGGGGACCAAAGCCGTCAGAGCGACATTGTAGCCGTAGTAAGAGGGCAGTGAATGAAGTTCGCGAGCGTCTCCGCCCGCACTTGCCAATGCACGGGAACGACCCGTGAAATATCCAATCACTGCCAGCGCAAGCAGGATAAGTAACAGCCAGGATAACGCCATGAAAACTCCGATGGTATCGCAAGGTGTGGAGTCAAAAAGAACCGGGGCGCGAATAATACGCCCCGGTTCCGTTCGTAAGATAGATTAGGAACCGCCGCCCAGAACGGTTTCGTTCGCGACAGTATCTTGCACTTTCGCCAGCTCAGGATCCGAGACCAGACCGTACTCGGCCAGCGGGCCGTCGGGTCCAGCGACCTCGTCTGCGACGAAGAACTCAGCATATTCCTTCAGGCCGGGGATCACGCCGATGTGCGCTTTCTTTACGTAGAAGAACAGCGGGCGCGAAACCGGATACTCGCCCGAAGCAATCGATTCAGTCGAGGGAACGATGCCGGACATGGTCGCGACCTGCAGCTTGTCGGTGTTGTTCTCGTAGAACGCCAGACCAAAGACGCCGATGCCGTCCTTGTTGCTGTCGATGCGGGCCAGAGTTTCGGTATAGTCGCCGTCGATGTCGACCGAAACACCATCGGTGCGCAGTGCGATACAGGCTTTTTCAGCGGCTTTCTTGTCATCGCCATTTGCGGCTTTGTAGACGTCGAAATCGCCCAGGTGCTCACAACCGGCGAGGATCACCTTGTCTTCAAACACTTCACGAGTGCCGTGCTTGGTGCCGGGGATGAAGGCTGCGATCGGCTGCGCAGGAAACGCGGGGTTCACGTCGGCCCAGGTTTTGTTCGGGTTGTCGACCAGTTGGCCATCAACAACGATCTGCGCGGACAGAGCCTTGTACCAGTCTTCCGGCGTGAACTCGAACGAGTTGCCGTTGATGTCAGATGCGAAAACGATGCCGTCATAACCGATCTGAACTTCGATGATGTCGGTTACACCGTTTTCGGCACAGGCCGCGATTTCTTTTTCACGGATGGCGCGCGATGCGTTTGCAACGTCGATGGTGTTTTCGCCAACACCTTCGCAGAAACGCTTGAGGCCAGCTGACGAGCCGCCCGATTCAACAACCGGTGTCGGGAAGTCAAAGTTCTCACCGAAGGCTTCAGCAACGATCGAGGCATAAGGCAGGACAGTTGACGAACCAGCAACCTGAACCTGATCACGAGCAGCAGCAGTTGTAGCCGAGACAGCAGCAATAGCCAGCGCAGAAGCCGACAGTTTTACAAAGGACATTTCAGTCTCCCTGAAAAGATAGATTTTGATCACCCCATGATGATCCTGCGCGCTTCCCTAAGTGCGTCGCGTAAGCCTTTTGTGACAGGTATGTAACGCTTTTATGACACCTTGCTTGGTTCGGAAGTGACGTAGCGGAAAATAACGCAGGCTTCAGAACCAAATTTTGCGGTCAGGATTTAGCAAACGGATTGGATTAACGCGGCAAAATCACTGTAAACACGGAACCTTTTCCAAGTTCACTTTCAACGCGCAGCCGTCCACGGTGGCGATTTACGATATGTTTCACAATCGCAAGACCCAGACCGGTTCCACCCAGTTCGCGCGATCTGTGACTATCGGCGCGATAGAATCGCTCAGTCAGGCGCGGCAGATGCGTCGCATCGATTCCCGGCCCTTTGTCGATGACCTGTACCCGCACAGCAGGGCCACGTATCGCGGTATCTCGCTCTGAGGACGTAATGCGCACTTCGACCACGCCACCGCTGCCGCCGTATTTGATGCCGTTTTCGATCAGGTTGGTAAACACCTGACGCAGTTGATCGCTGTCCCCCGGCAACGAAACTGGACCCTGAGACGCGGCGAGTGTCAATTCGACCCCGGCATCTTCGGCAAGCGGACGCAAAGAGTTCAGGATCGACTGCAACAACCCGGTCAACTCTAGCTGTTCTTTCGGGCGAATGCGCTCCTCGCTTTCAACCCGGTTCAGCGAAAGCAAGTCACCGACCAGCCTGTTCATGCGGTTGGCTTCATCGGTCATGATCTGCAAAAACCGCTCACGCGCGACGGCATCGTCGCGGGCAGGCCCCCGCAGCGTTTCAATGAACCCCATCAAGGCGGTCAGCGGGGTGCGCAGCTCGTGGCTGACATTGGCAACGAAATCGCGACGCATTTGTCCGGCCTGTTCCAGATGGGTGACGTCCTGAAAGATCGACAGCACCGCGCCGCCGGAAACAGCGCCGACACCCTTCATATACCGGCACTGAACCTCAAAAGTCGTGTCCTGAGCACCGTCGTTTGCCAGATGACGCGTTTTTGCCGGGCCTCTTGTTCGCAGGCTCTGCTCCATGGCTTCGATGACCTGAGGCTGCCTTAGAATGGTGGCGAAATGCCTGCCCTCTATACCTGGGCCAAGCAACGTCTTGGCGTCTGTATTGGCAGCGATAATGCGCTCTGTCTGATCAACCATCAAAGCCGGCATTGGAATGGCCGCGACAAATTCGATTAGTTGGTCATTGGACATGGAAACAATCCCTTGGCGGCGATCAGACCGCTTTCATGGTGTCCCGGAATTTGCGCATGTTGCTCTGATAATGCAGGGCGCTTAGGGTCAGTCTCTGCGCGGCCGCATCATCCAACTGACGGACGACTTTACCCGGCGATCCCATAACAAGTGAGTTGTCGGGGATCTCTTTCCCTTCCGTAATCAAAGCCCCTGCCCCGATCAGGCAGTTCTTGCCGATCTTCGCCCCATTCAGGACGATTGCCCCCATTCCGATCAAAGAGTTCTCGCCAATCGTGCAGCCATGCAACATGACCTTATGACCGATGGTGCAATTCTTGCCGATCGTCAGCGGAAAACCCGGATCAACATGCATGACGCAGTTTTCTTGTACGTTGCTGCCTTCGCCGACGCGAATTTCTTCGTGGTCGGCGCGAAGGGTACAGCCGAACCAGACCGAGGCGCCCTGCTCCATCACCACTTTGCCTATAAGGTTGGCATCCGGCGCCGCCCATGTGTCATCGTGAATTTGCGGCGTATGCTCACCAAGTGCGTAAACGGTCATGACAGGCCCTCGAATTCATTTTGTAGCGCGCGAACGTGGTTTTGCAGGCTCGGTTGTTGGATGCGCCGCATTCGTTCGGCGCTGACGATGGTCTTTAGCTTTTCTTCCGTCGACGCCAGATCGTCATTGACCAGAACGTAATCGTAGTATCCCCAGTGGCTGATCTCGTCCCAGCTTTTCAGCATCCGCTTAGCGATCACGTCCGCACTGTCCTGCCCACGGGTTTCCAGCCGACGGCGCAGTTCGGGGATCGATGGCGGCAGGATAAAGATCGAAAGCGCGTGTTTGCCAAGGTCCGAGTTACGGATCTGAACTTCACCCTGCCAATCCACGTCGAACAAAACGTCTTTGCCGCTGTTGATCGACTCGCGGACCGGCCCGGCGGGTGAGCCGTAGAAGTTTCCGAAAACATGCGCGTGTTCCAGCATCTGGCCTTCGGCGACCTGCTGTTTGAACGCATCCTCAGTCAGAAAGAAATACTCGCGACCATGTTCTTCGCCGGGACGAGGAGCGCGAGTCGTGGCCGAGACCGAAAACTCCAGATCGGTATCCCACTGCATCAGCCGCTTGGCCAAGGTGGATTTCCCTGCACCAGATGGCGAGGACAAAATGATGAGTAGGCCGCGTCGATCCGCCATTTGGCGCTCCTGTCGTTATTCTACGTTCTGAACTTGCTCGCGCATCTGATCTATTACGGCCTTCAACTCAAGACCTACCGAAGTCAAATCAGCACTTTGCGCCTTGGAACACAGGGTATTTGCCTCTCGGTTGAACTCCTGCATCAGAAAGTCGAGCTTTCGACCGACCGCAACGTCCTGTTCCAGCAAATCCCGCGCCGCTAAGACATGTGCCTTCAGGCGATCGATTTCTTCCGTTATATCAGCCTTGACCGCGATCAGGGCCAATTCCTGTGCCACACGGTCCGGGTCGGCACCCTGCGCGTTATCCATGACGCGCGCTAGGTTCTCACGCAATGAGTCCGCAACCTTTTCCTTGCGCTGCTCGGCCAAATCTGCGGCCTGAATCGTCAACTCTGCCACTTGGTCTAGCTGACCGTTCAGAATCTTTGAAAGCGCCTGACCTTCTGCCTCGCGCATTGCAATAAACTCGGCCAAAAGCCCCGAAAACTCGGTGGTCAGATGGCTAACCAACGGCGCTGGATCATCCACGTCACTGCCTGCGTCCAACATGCCCTTCAGGGCGATCAGCTCGGCGGGGCTTGGCATAGCAAGGCTCAAGTCCCGAGCAGCCGCCATTTGCTGCGTCTTGGCCACAGCATCCAGAGCCGCAGCCATCGCAACTTCGTTCAAGACAAGGTCCGGAGCACTTTCATCTCGGTTCAATCGCAGGGACAGCGTCACATTTCCCCGGCTCAGAGCCTTGGACATTTGCGCACGCAGAGCAACCTCAAGGCCGGTCAACCATTCAGGAGCACGCACGCGCATGTCCAGCCCCTTGCCATTGACGCTGCGCAACTCCCACGTCCAGCTATGCGGCCCAAATGTCCCTTTGCCCGAGGCAAACCCAGTCATGGATCTGATCATGCCCGCCCTTTCGTCGCTGCTCGTCTCTAATTGCTTGTTCGCACCTAATGCCATCACAGCACGCAGGGCAAGAGTTTGCTGATTTGGTCGCTGCCGATGGCAGGTTAACCATTCATTAAAGAATTCCTCCAAGATTGGCGAAACCCATGTCAATCTCGCCCGTGTCAGGGCTGGTTATTCAAATATGTCCCCGCTATCTGGCATTTTAGACAAATCAGGGTCAATTGGCGCTAGGGTTATGAAATGAAAACCTTTTTCGGAAACGGTTCCGGGTCAAGTTTTGGAAAGATCGTCTCGATGGATCGCTTTGATAGTGGGCGCAGCGTTTCGCCCATCCGCCAAGCCGAAGCATATTGGACCGCACTGTTGACAGGTCGCGGTGTGCCCATGCGATCCCAGATTGATCCGCGCGGGCTTGAGAACATTCTGGAATACACCTTCATCCTTGAACGTATAGCGCCCGGTCTGGCCCGGTACAGGCTGGCAGGCAGCCATTTGAACAATCTAGCGGGCATGGAGGTTCGCGGCATGCCCCTGACAACCTTCTTTGAACCCTCGGCACGATCGCAGGTCACAGACACTCTGGAGCAGGTTTTTGCCGGACCCGCTATTGCCGAACTCACGCTGGAGTCCGGTGGAAAACCGGGACGCACGCGTCTGCAAGCCCGCATGATCCTCTTGCCACTCAAAAGCGATCTCGGCGATGTAAGCCGTGCTTTGGGGGTATTGGTCAGCGACGGAGCAATAGGGGCGACACCAAGACGATTTGAAGTGTCCGGGCAAAAGGTTCGATCGGCAACAACACCTCACATGCCGACGCAGACCCGTGAACCAGTCGCGGCTGGATTTGCTGAAAAACCGATAGAGTTCAAACAGCAGAAGCCACATTTGCGACTGGTTGTATCACGCGAGGACTGACACCGCCGCCTGAAACAAAAAAAGCGAGCCGTAGCTCGCTTTTTTCAGGGTTAGCTCACGGCTCGTTTACCGCGGTCGCGCCGCAGGTTCGTCAGTTCCTCAGCCACAAGGAAGGCCAGTTCCAACGATTGCGACGCGTTCAAACGGGGGTCGCAAGCAGTGTGATAACGATCCGACAGATCCTCTTCGGTCACGGCACGAACACCACCTGTACATTCGGTTACGTCCAGACCTGTCATCTCAAAATGCACACCGCCGGGGATCGTGCCCTCGGCCTGGTGCACGCCAAAGAAGTCGCGAACTTCGCGCAGGACTGAATCGAACGGGCGTGTCTTATAGCCCGTTGCCGATTTGATGGTGTTGCCGTGCATCGGGTCGCAGACCCATGTCACCTTGGCACCTTCTTCTTTCACGGCTTTAACCAGACGCGGCAGATGCTCACCGGCCTTACCTGCTCCGAAACGCGCGATCAGGGTCAGGCGACCCTCTTCGTTTTCGGGGTTCAGCTTGGACATCAGAACCTTCAGGTCTTCCGCTGTCGTGGTCGGACCGCATTTCAGACCAATCGGGTTCAATACACCCCGGCAGAATTCGACATGCGCGCCGTCGGGTTGACGGGTGCGGTCGCCGATCCAGATCATGTGGCCAGACCCGGCCAGCCAGTTACCAGAGGTCGAATCCAGACGCGTCAGCGCCTCTTCATATTCCAGCAGCAGGCTTTCGTGGCTGGTGTAGAACTCCACGGTTGAGAACTCATGCGTGGTGTCGGCTGTGATACCTGCGGCGTTCATAAAGTCGATCGTGTCCTGAATCCGGTCCGCGATCTCAGAGTATTTCTGAACGTCCTGTTCATCCGTGAAGCCCAAAGTCCACGAATGCACCATGCTCATATCGGCGAAACCACCGGTCGAGAAGGCGCGCAAAAGGTTTAGTGTCGCGGCCGCCTGCGTATAGGCCTGCAGCATCTTGCCCGGATTCGGGATACGCGCCTCGGGCGTAAACGCCAGCTCGTTGATGATGTCGCCACGGTAGCTTGGCAGCTCCACACCATCGACAACCTCGGTCGGGGCGCTGCGCGGCTTGGCAAACTGCCCTGCCATCCGGCCAACTTTGACCACGGGCACTTTGGCGCCATATGTCAGCACCATCGCCATCTGCAGCATCACCTTGAACGTGTCGCGAATTGCGTCCGCGCTGAATTGTTCAAAGCTTTCAGCACAATCGCCGCCTTGCAGCAAGAACGCCTCACCGCGTCCAGCAGCGCCCAGATGCTGTTTCAAGCGCCGTGCTTCGCCCGCAAAAACCAGCGGGGGATACTGCGAAAGCTGGGCCTCGACCTTGGCCAGCGCGGCCGCGTCGGTATAATCTGGCATCTGAACTCGGGGCTTGTTGCGCCAGTTCGTTTTTTGCCACTCGGTCATAGCTTTGATCTCCGCTGAAGTACTCAGGTCGTCTCTATACAAAAAGCAAGGAAGAGTGACCATATCCGATTTGCGCCTCTTGACGTGGGAAACAAGCTTTGATCATGGTGGCTGTCAAATCTGTCGCCGACGTAACGTCATAAGGCGCCGAATCAAGGACACCTCGCCATGCAAGAGCAACGCCAAGTTGTCACGGTGGAAGACACTGCGGCTAACCCTCGGAACTTCGTGTTTGTCCTGCTGGACAAGTTTTCCCTGCTGTCCTTCGCTTCGGCGCTGGACAGTCTGCGTATTGCAAACCGAATGGCGGACAAGCAGCTTTACTCATGGACGTTCATGGGTGAAGGCGGAGACACCGTAAACTGCTCGGCTGGGACAGAATTCAAACTGGACAGCGACTTGGTCGAGTTGCAACGCGATGATGTCATATTGATTTGCGGCGGTGTCGACGTTCAGGCCGCGACGACCAAAAAGGTTCTGAACTGGGTGCGCCGAGAAGCCCGTCGCGGCTTGCGTATCGGCGGATTGTGCACGGCCGCCTATACTCTGGCCAAGGCCGGACTGCTGGATGGAAAACGCGCCACGATCCATTGGGAAAACTCGGACAGCTTCATTGAGGAGTTTGACGAGGTCGAACTAACCAAGTCCGTGTTCCAGATTGACGGCAATCGTATGACCACGGCGGGCGGGACTTCATCCATTGACCTGATGCTGAAAATCATCGCGGACGATTACGGCGAAGACCTTGCCAATGCGGTGGCCGACCAGATGATCTATTCCTCGATCCGCACCGATCAGGACACGCAGCGCCTGTCGACGCCCACCCGCATCGGCGTGCGCCATCCCAAGCTGAGCCAGGTCATCCTGATGATGGAAAAGAACATCGAGGAACCGATCTCTCCCTCGATCCTCGCCAAGGATGTGGGCATGTCGACCCGGCAGTTGGAACGCCTGTTCCGGCGCTATCTCAGCCGGTCACCGAAACGGTATTATATGGAACTACGCCTGCACAAAGCGCGTAACCTGCTGATGCAGACGGATATGAGCGTGATCAACGTGGCGCTGGCCTGTGGTTTTGCCAGTCCCTCGCATTTCTCGAAATGCTACCGCGCGCATTACAATACCACACCATACAGAGAGCGTGGTGCCCAAGGTGGTCGCTTGTCGGTCTAACCGTCTGGCGACATTCGATAAACTGCACCCTGCCCCACGGAAATAAACCAGATAGAGCCGTCGGGGGCTTCGACAATGTCCCGGACGCGTTCGGTCTCGGCTCCTTTAATCTGCTCGACTTCCCTTAGGGGCGATCCTTCAAGCCGAGCTATATAGTTGAACTTGAGCGAACCTACGAAGATGTCACCTTTCCACTCAGGCCAGAGTTTGCCGGAATAGACCATCAATCCTGACGGTGCGATGGAAGGGTCCCAGTAAAGCTCTGGCTGCTCCATCCCTGGCTTTGCGGTGCCTTCGCCGATTGGTTTGCCTGAGTAGTGCTTTCCGTATGAAATCACAGGCCAGCCAAAGTTGCGGCCCGGCAGAACCAGATTCACTTCATCTCCGCCCTGCGCACCATGTTCTGACGTCCACAGACGCCCTTGCGCATCGAGACCCGCGCCTTGTGGGTTTCGGTGCCCGAAAGACCAAATCTCTGGCCTGATATCGGGCTGACCTACAAACGGATTGTCAGAGGGCACCGAGCCATCTCGATTTATTCGGACGACCGAGCCGATGTGGTTCGACCTGTCCTGAGCCTGTGGCCGGTCACCACGATCGCCAATCGTGACAAACAAGGTTCCGTCATTCGCTTCCACGACCCGAGAACCAAAATGCCGACCGCCTGAGCCTCCGGGAACAGCTTCAAAGATGACCCGCAGGTTCGTGAGGCGCTTTCCATTCTCTGACAGGCGCGCGACCGCCACGGCGGTGCCCGGGCCACCTTTTTGACGCTTGGAAAACGTCAGAAACACCTCGCGAGTCTGGGCAAAGTCGCGAGCGACGGTCACATCCAGCAAGCCGCCCTGCCCTTTGGCGACCACGTCCGGCACTCCGCGTACGCGCCCGGCCCTGCCGTCAGCGACATGCAAAAGCTCTCCGTCCCGCTCGGTGACAAGGAATGAACCATCCGGCAACACTCCGACCGCCCAAGGCGTGTCCAACCCTTCAACCAGGGGCGACACCCGCACAGAACCAACCGAAGTCTTGAGTATGTCAGCACTGACCGTCGTCGCACTCAACGACAAAACCAGAATCGCAATTGACCGAAACATCATGAACTCCACCTTTGGGACGCCGCTACAACCATAGAAAAACAAATAGGATTATGGGTCGCAAAAACACGTTTGCGTTAGGACTTTTCTTTTCGGAACAGCTTGCCTAGGGTCATGCCCAGAACGAATACGTTCACAATAGGGAGTAACCATATGAAAAAGCTGCTTACAGCAACTGCAGCAACCGCTCTGCTGTCCGGCACCGCAATGGCCGAAGACGTGACGCTGGGCGTCCTGTTTGGCTTTACCGGACCGATTGAATCGCTGGCCCCCGCAATGGGATCGGGCGCAGAACTGGCAATGGCCGAAGTCACCGAATCCGGAAAACTGCTGGACGGATCGTCCGTGTCGGCATCCCGTGCTGACACTGGCTGCATCGACAACGGTCTGGCGACATCGAACGGCGAACGCATGATCGCAGACGGTGTTGCTGGCATCATCGGCGGCGACTGCTCGGGCGTGACCGGTGCGATCCTGCAAAACGTCGCTATCCCGAACGGCATGGTCATGATCTCGCCGTCGGCAACCTCGCCCGGCCTGTCGACCATGGAAGACAACGGCCTGTTCTTCCGCACCGCGCCGTCGGATGCGCGCGAAGGTCAAGTGATGGCCGATATCCTGAACGACCGTGGCATCAGCTCGATCGCTCTGACCTACACCAACAACGACTACGGTAAAGGTCTGGCGGACGCGATCCAGTCCTCGTTCGAGGCATCGGGTGGCGAAGTCACCATCGTCGCCGCGCACGAAGACGGCAAGGCCGACTACTCGGCCGAAGTTGGCGCGCTGGCCTCGGCCGGTGGCGACATTCTGGTCGTTGCTGGTTATCTGGATCAGGGCGGTCTGGGCATCATCCAGTCGGCACTGGATAGCGGTGCGTTTGATACGTTCGGTCTGCCCGGTGGCATGATTGGTGACTCGCTGCCAGCCAATGTCGGCCCCGACCTGAACGGCTCGTTCGGTCAGATCGCCGGTTCGGGTGGTGAAGGTGCCGAAAAGTACTTTGCCATGGCCGAAGCCGCCGGTTTCGACGGCTCGTCTCCCTATTCTCCTGAAAGCTATGACGCCGCAGCGCTGTTCATGCTGGCAATGCAGGCCGCCGGGTCTACCAACCCTGCGGACTATGGCGCCAAGATCATGGACGTCGCCAACGCTCCGGGTGAGAAAATCTATCCCGGTGAGCTGGCCAAGGGCTTGGAACTGCTGGCCGCTGGTCAGGACGTCGACTATGTCGGCGCGTCGGGTGTTGAACTAATCGGCCCCGGTGAAAGCGCCGGTTCGTATCGTGAGATCGAAGTGACCGACGGCGAAAACAAGACCGTCAACTTCCGTTGATCAGACTTATTAGGTCATAAGAACAAGCAGCCCGGGCCTTGTGTCCGGGCTGTTTCAATGAAAAAAGGCCGCACCCCGGCCAACGGGGATGCGATAAGAGCGCCGAAAATGGCGGCTAGGGGAAAAAATGATCGTCGTCGAAGACGTGCACAAGCATTTCGGCGGGTTTCACGCGGTGGACGGGGCATCGCTGGAAATCCAGAAGGGCTCGATCACCGGTCTGATCGGACCGAACGGGGCCGGAAAAACCACTCTGTTCAATGTGATCGCGGGCGTTCTGCCGCCGACCAGCGGCAAGGTTCATATGGATGGTGAGGACATCACCGGCCTTCCCCCGCATGAGCTGTTCCACAAAGGTCTGCTACGCACCTTCCAGATCGCGCATGAGTTTTCCTCGATGACGTGCCGTGAAAACCTGATGATGGTGCCGGGCGCGCAATCGGGTGAATCGCTGTGGAACACATGGTTCGGCCGCAAGCGTATCGCCGATGAGGAACGCGCGCTGCGCGCCAAGGCCGATGAGGTGCTGGAGTTCCTGACCATTGAACATCTGGCCGATCACAAGGCAGGTCAGGTCTCGGGCGGTCAAAAGAAACTGCTCGAGCTTGGCCGCACCATGATGGTCGACGCCAAGATCGTCTTTCTGGACGAGGTCGGCGCGGGCGTGAACCGCACCCTTTTGATGACCATCGCCGACACGATCCTGCGTCTGAACAAGGAACGCGGCTATACCTTTGTGGTCATCGAGCATGACATGGATTTCATCGGCAAAATCTGCGACCCGGTCATCTGTATGGCCGAGGGGAAGGTTCTGGCCGAGGGTACTCTGGACGAGATCAAAGCGAACGAGCACGTGATCGAAGCCTATCTGGGCACCGGCCTGAAAAACAAAGACAAGCTGGAGGCCCAAACATGACCGCTGGCGTGAGCGACAATCCCTATCACGACGACAAGGGCAACAAAGACGCCTCGATCACCAACACGCACGGCGTCGGCACCATGACCCCCGCCCATCGCAAAAGCGGTAAGACGCATAAGGTCGAGGGCGGCCCGTTCCTGATTGGTGACACCATGACCGGAGGGTACGGCAAAGGGCCGGATATCCTGCACGACTGCACCATCGCGGTCGACAAGGGCGAGATCGCGGTGATCGTCGGCCCCAATGGTGCGGGCAAATCCACTGCGATGAAGGCCGTGTTCGGGATGCTGGACGTCCGCGCGGGCGCAGTGCGGCTGGACGGCGAGGATATCACCAACCTGTCGCCGCAGGACCGGGTGATCAAGGGAATGGGCTTTGTGCCGCAGACCTCGAACATCTTCACCTCAATGACGGTGGAAGAGAACCTTGAAATGGGCGCTTTCATCCGCCGCGACGATATTTCTGAGACGATGGAGCAGGTCTATGACCTTTTCCCCATCCTCCGCGACAAACGCAACCAAGCCGCCGGAGAGCTGTCGGGCGGCCAACGCCAACAGGTCGCCGTGGGCCGCGCGTTGATGACTCAACCCAAGGTGCTGATGCTGGACGAACCAACCGCTGGCGTCTCGCCCATCGTGATGGATGAGCTGTTCGACCGGATTATCGAAGTGTCCCGCACCGGGTTGCCGATCCTGATGGTCGAACAGAATGCCCGTCAAGCGTTGGAGATCGCGGACAAGGGATATGTGCTGGTTCAGGGGCGGAATGCCTATACCGGCACGGGCAAAGAGCTGCTGGCCGATCCTGAAGTGCGTAAGAGTTTCTTGGGGGGGTGAGGATGCGTTTAGTCACCAAACTTAGCCTTTTGTCCGTCCTCACCCCCATATGCGCGCATTCCGCGACACCTCCCGGACCACCACCATACTCCTGCTATGCACACGCGGTTTGTGGTGAAACTAGAACCTGCACTCGGATCGGGGGCATTCCAACGGAATTCTTCGCGTTCGAAGTTAACGGCTTTGGGGGTCGATCATTTGTTTTTGAAGGGATGCGCGGCCGCAAGACGAAAGCGCTTTACTTCGCCGATCTTGAAACTGCGCAAGAAACCATTGGAAACATTGATAAGGCGATTCCGTTCGGAGCGGTGGCGATATCTCGTAGCGATGTCGCCGACGCACATGGCTTTAGTATCCATTCTGTTATGAACCGGTCCGGTGAAAACCAAATAGCGAAGAGCTCAACAATGATAATTTGCAACAGTGTGGCGGGATACTGACGAATGGACTTCCTCAACGCCCTTGTGGCGCTCTCCAACTTCGTTCTTGTTCCCGCAATCGCTTATGGCAGCCAGTTGGCGCTGGGCGCTTTGGGGGTGACGCTGATCTATGGCATCCTGCGGTTCTCGAATTTTGCCCATGGCGACACGATGGCCTTTGGCGCGATGATCGCCGTTCTGGTCACATGGGGCCTGCACGCCGCCGGGGTCAGTTTCGGGCCGCTGCCGACCGCTCTGCTGGCCCTGCCCTTTGCCATTCTGGGCTGTATCGTTCTGGTGCTGATCACCGACCGGCTGGTTTACAGGTTCTACAGGGACCAAAAGGCCAAACCGGTCATTCTGGTGATCGTGTCCATGGGCGTGATGTTCATCATGAACGGGCTTGTGCGGTTTATCATTGGGCCGGACGATCAACGCTTTTCGGACGGGGCGCGGTTCATCGTCTCAGCGCGGGATTTCAAGGCGATGACCGGCCTGCGTGAGGGGTTGGCGATCAAGACCTCTCAGGGTATTACCGTGATCGTGGCCGTTATCGCCGTGGTGTTGTTGTTCTGGTTCCTGAACAAAACGCGCACCGGCAAGTCGATGCGCGCCTATTCCGATAACGAGGATTTGGCGCTGCTGTCCGGCATCAACCCCGAGCGTGTGGTGATGATCACATGGATCATTGTCGCAGCGCTGGCGACCACGGCGGGCGTGCTCTATGGCCTCGACAAGAGCTTTAAGCCCTTTGTCTATTTCCAGCTTTTGCTGCCGATCTTTGCCTCGGCCATCGTGGGCGGCCTCGGCAATCCGATTGGTGCCATTGCGGGCGGGTTCATCATCGCGTTTTCCGAAGTCACCATCACCTATGCGTGGAAAAAGGTGCTGACCTATCTGGCACCCGAAGGTTTGGAGCCGTCGGGCCTCGTTCAATTCCTGTCCACCGACTACAAATTCGCCGTCAGCTTCGTGATCCTGCTGATCGTGCTTCTGTTTAAGCCCACGGGCCTGTTCAAGGGGAAAGCGGTATGAGCGAGTCCGTCAAAAACACGCTGCTTTTCATTGCCGTTGGCTCTCTGATCCTGCTGACCGGCTTCACGCAAAGCTGGAACGCCGCGATCCTGATCCTGAACATGGGGCTGATCTCGGCGATCATGGCTATCGGGGTGAACCTGCAATGGGGCTTTGCCGGGCTGTTCAACGTGGGCGTCATGGGTTTTGTCGCGCTGGGCGGATTGGCGGTAGTGCTGATCTCGACCCCGCCCACTCCGGGCGCGTGGTCAGCCGGAGGATACGGCATCCTGTTGGCCCTGCTATTGGGGGCTGCAACGGTGGTCGCTGCTGTGATGGTCGCTACGCGAATGCCAAAGGGGCGGGCGCAGACCCTGTCTATCATCGGCATTCTCATTGCCGGATTTTTCATATACCGCGCGGTATTCGATCCCAGCATCGCCGCGGTCGAGGCGATTGAACCCGCAGTCGCCGGCAATATTGGCGGCCTGAACCTGCCCGTATTGTTGGCATGGCCCGCGGGCGGCTTGCTTGCGGCAGGTGCGGCTTGGCTTATCGGTAAGACAGCTTTGGGTCTGCGGTCGGACTATCTGGCGATCGCTACCCTTGGGATCGCCGAGATCATCATTGCAGTGATGAAGAATGAGGATTGGCTGGCCCGTGGCGTCAAGAACGTCTACGGCATCCCGCGCCCTGCTCCGGTGGTTGGCTATGAGGTGGACCTGCAAGCTGATCCGAGCTTCCTTGCGCGGGCCGAGTGGCTTGGTCTGGATCCCGTCACGGCGTCGACACTCTCGGTCAAGCTGGGGTATTCGCTGCTGTTCCTGATCGTCTTGGTGGCACTGTTGTGGATGGCGCAGATGGCGCTCAAGAGTCCGTGGGGACGTATGATGCGTGCCATTCGTGACAATGAGGTCGCAGCCGAGGCGATGGGAAAGGATGTCACCCGCCGCCATCTTCAGATATTTGTGCTTGGCTCTGCAATCTGTGGAATCGCGGGCGCGATGATGACCACTCTGGACGGTCAGTTGACCCCAAGCGCGTATCAACCGTTGCGGTTTACATTCCTTGTCTGGGTCATGGTTATCGTCGGCGGATCGGGCAACAATTTCGGAGCGGTTCTGGGCGCCTTCCTGATCTGGTTCTTGTGGGTTCAGGTCGAACCGATCGGCTTGTGGATGATGAAACTGATTACGGCCGGAATGCCTGATGGCAGTGCGCTCAAGGCCCACCTGATCGAAAGTGCCGCGCATATGCGCCTGTTTACCATGGGTCTGATCCTTCTCATCGTGCTTAGGTTCAGCCCACGAGGACTGATCCCCGAAAAATAGGATCGTCTGAAATCTATTTGTAAACCGCGCCAACTGTTTGGCGCGGTTTGTTGATTTCACCTCTTGGGTTGTTTAGACGAAAAAGAGCCGCTTTGGTTCGGGCAACCGCTCCGCCCGGTCTGAATGATGCGGACATCCTGATGAGTATGAAAAGAGTTCACATGACCCCCTCGATAGCCAAAAAAGTTCTTTTTCTTCCGCTTGTTGCTGGTTTGGCCGGATGTATTCCGTCCCCCGAAGACCTGGAAAGTACTCCAGTCAAGGTCCAGACCTCTCAGGGCGTAGTCACCTGCCAGCTCTACCGCCCTGATCGTGTTGTCTGGGATCGCGCCATTGATTTCCCGGCTGACAAGATGTCGGTGCCAGAGGCGGACGCCTATTGTAAGCAGGAAGGCCAGCGTCGCTTGAAATAGCAGAAATGGGATCGCGCCGGGCCTATTTTACCCGGCGCGCTGCCCCTAGTTGTTTTTGAATAGACCGCCGAGGATACCGCGAACGATCCTGCGTCCGGTGGTGCCTTTCAGTTCTTTGATGACAGCCTCACTCATGGCGGTTGCAAACGTGTCCTTTTTGCGTGTGACACGGGACGAAGACCGCCCGACCCTGCTGCCGGAATAGCGCCGCGCGGTCGCAAACTCCCGTTCGGCCACGGATTGCGATTCCGACTGTTCTTCGGCTTCGGCTGCGGCGTTTGCGGCGGCCTCGGCACGGGATTTCAAAATCTCAAAGGCGGACTCTCGATCCTTCAAAACGTCATATTTCGCTTTCATCGGAGACGCGTCTATCACAGCCTGACGCTCGGCCACTGTAACCGGGCCTAGCTGTGAACCGGGTGGCCTGATCAATGTCCGCTCGACAATCCCCGGCACGCCCTTTTTCTGAAGCATCGAGGTTACAGCCTCGCCCACGCCGACTTCACGTATTGCGGCTTCGGTATTAAACGCCGGGTTCTCACGATATGTCTCGGCCGCAAGGCGCAGGTTCTTCCGGTCCCGCGCCGTAAAAGCGCGGAGTGCGTGTTGAATCCGGTTTCCTAACTGGCCCAGGATGTCTTCTGGTATATCCGCCGGGTTCTGCGATATGAAATAGACGCCCACCCCCTTCGAGCGGATCAGACGCGCGACCTGTTCGACCTTGTCCACAAGAACCTTTGGGGCATCCTCAAACAGCAGGTGGGCCTCATCAAAGAAAAACACCAGCTTTGGCTTATCCGGGTCGCCGACTTCGGGCAGTTCTTCAAACAACTCGCTGAGCAGCCACAAAAGGAACGTCGCATAGAGACGCGGGGCCCCCATCAGCTTGTCAGAGGCAAGGATGTTCACGACGCCCTGCCCGTTTTCGTCAACGCGCATCAGATCCGCAAGTTCCAGAGCAGGCTCACCGAACAGGTTGGTACCACCTTGGTTCTCCAAGACCAGCAACCGCCGCTGAATAGCGCCAATCGAAGCCGTCGACACATTGCCAAAACGTAATGAGAGTTGTGCGCGGTTCTCGCCGATCCAAACCAGCAGCGATTGCAGGTCCTTGAGGTCCAGCAGAGGCATCCCTTCTTCGTCCGCCACTCGAAAGGCGATATTCAAAATACCTTCCTGCGCCTCACTCAAGTCCATCAGACGAGACAGAAGCAACGGGCCCATCTCGGTTACCGTAGTGCGGACAGGGTGCCCTTGTTTTCCGAACAGGTCCCAGAACGCAACCGGGCACGCTGCATAAGAATAATCTGCGAAACCAATTTTCTTGGCGCGTTCATGAAAAGGTTCGTGTAATTTATGCGTTTCACTGCCTGCCCTGGCCAAGCCCGACAGATCACCCTTTACGTCCGACAAAAACACCGGAACACCCGCCTGGGAAAATCCTTCGGCCAGAATTTGCAGCGTCACCGTTTTGCCTGTCCCGGTCGCACCAGCAATCAATCCATGCCGATTGGCGTATTTTAGCGTCAAACTTTGCGGCTGGTCATAGGCTTCACCCGCGCCGCCTAAAAAAATGCCCTTTGTCATTAAATTAACGTCCCCAATTCCACCGGTCTGACCCAAGCATACAAAGTTAACATTTAACTGCGATAGTCTAATCGTTGCCTCTGCGGTGAGAGGTGCGAGGCAACATATTCCTCCCTGTCGACTGGCCGCGCTTTCGAGCGCGGCTTTTTTAAGTTTTCCGCCTATGTCATTAAATTTTCAGGTTTGCAGTTGACCGACGCGTTCCCCTTTCGTAACGTCTGCGCATAACTAAGTCGGCCAGTCCGACGGGGAGAAAATTCAAGTGAAGGGAGCCGCTCCACCGGCTCCCTTTTTCGTTGTGAAAGGCGGTCTTTTCTACGTTTAACCGGCAAGAATCCGATCACTTCCACTTATTTAAGTAGCTTAATGCCTGACACCTAGTTGCAAGGATGCTAGACCGGGCAAAAAGCTAAACCAATCTGCCGAGGCATTCATGCTCAAGAAACTTCTCTCACTCAACATTGTTGGCGCTGTGCTTTTGTCTGGTGCAGTTGCAGCTCAGGAAACCCAGTCAAACGATTCTCAACCATCGCAAGCCGACAGTGGCCTTGATCTGGGACAGTCGGGACCGCGTGTTGGCGAACAATTCGTCAAGGAAACGTCGGGCGATTGGGAGGTTTCGTGCATCAAGGCCGAAGAGGGTGACGATCCCTGTGCTTTGGTCCAAATTCTGAACGGCCAGCAAGGGGAACCCATTGCCGAAGTAACCATCGGCAAACTGCCTGCTGGCGGCGCGGCTGTTGCATGGGCCAGCGTGATCGTTCCGCTTGAAACCCTGCTTCAGGCGCAACTTGCCCTGTCGATCGATGGCGCGCCGCGCAAACTCTACAATTATCACCACTGCGTTCCTGTTGGCTGTGTTGCCCAACTGGGCTTGAGCCAAGCCGATATCGACGCTATGAAAGCTGGCACCAAAGCGGTTCTGTCACTGGTTCCGGCGCGCTTTCCGGATCAGGTTCTTGCAATGGACATGTCTCTGGCCGGGTTTACCGCAGGGTTTGATGGCCTGAGCGCAGAGCAAAGCCAATAAAAATATCTAAAGGCGGCTGAATCAGCGGCCGCCTTTTCTGCCGGACTGAGTACCTCTCAAACCTTTTTCAGCGCCAAGACCGCGTTCAGGCCACCGAACGCAAACGCATTGCTCAAGGCGACATCAACCTTGGCGTCGCGCGCTTCATTTGGCACCACATCCAATGCGCATTCGGGGTCAGGTTCTTCGTAGCCAATAGTCGGAGCGATCACTCCGTCTCGCAAAGCCATGATACAGGCCAGCAGTTCCACCGCTCCGGTTCCGCCAATCAGGTGCCCGTGCATCGACTTGGTGGAGGACATCATCAGTTCGTCTGCATGTGGCCCGAACACATCGGCCACGGCAGCACATTCGGTTTTGTCGTTGGCCGCGGTGCCTGTGCCGTGCGCATTGATATAACCGACCTGATCCGCGTTCAGTCCAGCATCCGTCAACGCGCCAGACATAGCACGCGCGGCCCCTTGTTTGCTGGGCATTACGATATCGGAGGCATCCGATGACATCGCGAACCCGACGACTTCGCACAAAATATCCGCTCCGCGTGCGCGGGCATGTTCGTATTCCTCGAACACGAAAACTCCAGCGCCTTCGCCCTGAACCATTCCGTTCCGGTTCGCGCTGAACGGGCGGCAGGCGTCCTTGGACATGACGCGCAACCCTTCCCAAGCCTTGACGCCACCAAAGCACAGCATGGATTCTGAACCACCGGTCAACATCGTCGGCGCGGCACCACTGCGCACCATCTGAAACGCAAGCGCCATCGCGTGGTTTGACGAGGCACAGGCGGTCGAAACAGTAAAGCTCGGCCCCTTGAGGTTATGCTCCATCGACACATGGCTGGCAGCCGCGTTGTTCATCAGCTTTGGCACGACAAACGGGTGGACCCGGTTCTTTCCATCCTCGTAGACAGACCGGTAATTGTCATCCCACGTTGAAACACCGCCCCCAGCCGTGCCCAACACAACACCGGATCGCGCCGCCAGATCACCGTGAAACTCGATACCCGACTGTTCGATCGCTTCTTTCGCAGCGGTCAGCGTAAATTGCGTGAAACGGTCATATAAAGTCATTTGCTGACGGTTAAACCGGCCTTCAGCCTCAAACCCCCGAACCTGACCGCCGATTTTGATCGCCAACCGTTCAACGTCGCGGAACTCAAGCTCGGAAATGCCACAGCGACCTTCGCGCATCGCTTCCAGAGTGGCTGGCACAGAATGGCCCAGCGAATTGATCGTCCCGGCCCCGGTAATAACTACGCGTTTCATGAGATTGTGTCAGACCTTTTCCGACACAAGTTTCTCGATGCCCGCAATGATCGCAGCAACGTTCGAGATGTCGAAATCACCGGCCGTTGGCTCATTGGCGTTGAACGGAACGGTAATGTCGAATTCTTCTTCGATGGCGAAAATACTCTCAACCAAACCCAAGCTGTCGATCCCAAGATCCTCGAGCGTACTTTCGGGCGTCACATCCGAAGGTTCCAACACTGCCTGCTCGGCGATGATGGCGATGACGCGGTCGGTGATGCTCATGTCGAACCTCTGATTTTCACGTTGAGGATGATTTAATCGCTCGGAGCCTGTTTGAAAACAGCCTTTTTGAGCGCCTCTACGTCACGGGCCATACGCGGCAGACGTCGCTGCGCCTTGTAGATGTCGGTATGAGTTTCCATCTTTACCGCCGGATACCCCATGATCACACGACCGGCGGGCACATTGGACAGAATCTTCGTGCCCCCAGCAGCGATCACACCGTCCGCAACGAAAATGTTGTCTGAAACGCCGGATTGTCCGCCCAGTACCACGTTATTGCCAATCTCGACCGAGCCGGAAATGCCGGATTGTCCGCACAACAGGCAATCCTTGCCGATACGCGTGTTATGCCCAACATGCACAAGGTTATCCAGTTTCGTGCCATCACCGATATACGTGTTGCGGATCGTGCCGTTGTCGATCGTGGTGTTTGCGCCAATCTCGACATCATTGCCAATCTCAACCGCACCCAACGAGTGGATACGCAACCAGCTTTGTGCCCGCGTATCCCCTTGATCACCCATGGTCTTGCGCACGTTTTCAACACCGGAAACTTCGGGGGTCACAAAGCTGAACCCATCACTCCCGATCCGGGTGCCAGGCTGTGCGATAAACCGATCCCCGATCCGGGCGCGGGCGCCAATACTGACCATCTCGCGCAGGAACGCGTTTTCACCCAGAACGACATCCATCCCGACAACACAATGGGCCCCAATCACCGAACCTTTGCCAACCTTTGCTCTGGCACCAATGACCGTCAAAGGACCGATCGAAACATTGTCGCCCAGCTCGGCCGTGGGGTCGACAACCGCTGACGGGTGAATACCGGGCTCGACACCCTGCCCCCGGTCAAGCATCGAGGTGACCCCGGCCATTGCCATACGTGGGCGAGACACAAATATGGCCGCTTCAAGCCCAAGACTTTGCCAGTCCGCGCCTTCCCACAGAATTGCGGCCCTTGCCGATCCCGGTTTGAGCGCCTCGGCATATTTCGGCGACATTGCCATCGCCAGATCCAACGGTCCGGCATCGCCAGGCTCTGCGGCCCTTACGATAGTCAGGCTATCATCACCCTGGCTTTCTGCACCCAGAGCTTCGGCGATCTGTTGAATTGTATACTGCATGTCGGGCTTCCCGGGTTTAGGTCCTGACCCGGTGATTACCCCTGAACGTCCGGCAGGGCTACCCCTGCTTTCTGCAGAGCCTCCCAGATCTTCCGGTCACGGTCATAGACATCGCGCCGATACTGAACCTCTCCTTTCGGGCCGATATAGGCCGTACGATAGATTAGGTGTACTGGCACATGCGTTTCCAAGGGCACAGTGGTTTCCCTTCCAGTCGCAAGAATGCGATGGAAAAACGCCTTTGGGTCTTCTTCCTGTTTTGCCAGCAGCGCGTAAGCAAACTCGAACGGTTGCGCCAGTCGAATACACCCGTGCGAGAAAGCCCGCACTTCACGAGCGAACAGGCTTTTTTGCGGCGTATCATGCAGATAAATGTTGTACTGGTTTGGGAACATGAACTTCACCAGCCCCAAAGCATTGCTCTGGCTCGGCGGCTGTCGCATGGCAAAAGGGAAGTTCCGGGCATTGAACTGCGTAAAGTCCACAGCCCCTCTGTTCACCTGCCGACCACTGCGGTCCGTAATCTGGATATGACCAACGGCATTTGGATTGGATTGCAGCTTGGGCAAGTATTCCTTTGTGATGATCGAGCGTGGAACATACCAACTTGGATTGATGACCATATGCTCCATTTCATCCGAGAACTCGGGACTGCGCCGGTCATGCGTGTTTTTTCCAATCACCGTGCGCGTCTCGAACGTGACCAGCCCGTCATCGATAATTTTCGCAGAAAAGTCCGCCTGGTTCACAAGAATGTGCCGGTCGCCCCGTTCTTTTGGCAACCAGCGTTCACGCTCCAACGCGACGTAGACCGCCTTTAGTCGGTCGGATGCACTGCGGTTCAATTCGGAAATCGTGCCCGGCCCTGCGACCCCGTCCGGCGCAAGACCGTGATCGGGCTGAAATTTCTTAACGGCGGCAAGCAGCGCATCATCGAAACTGGGGGCCGCTGTGGGTTTCAAATACCCCATTGCGATCAACCGGTTACGCATCTTGATTACGGCAGGTCCGGTGTCACCATATTCGAGCTTTCCTTCTGGAACGCTCCCGCCCCAACCGCCCTGCTCGATCGTTTTCTGCAAGGCGAGTTTCTGCTTCATCAGCGCCCTATACTGCGCCGTCTGTGGTGCAAGCCGTTCAAAATAAGCCGCATCGTGGGCAAGCAAGCCTTGAAGATGGTCCTCGGCAGATCGACGGTCGACCTTACGCACAAGCCCATTGTCAATTTCCGCAGGCTTCAGCGCACCCGAATAAAGGTCGTTTGAATAAGCAAGGAATGCTTTCGTTAGCGAAATCTCGACCGCCCCCAAATCCCGCATTGATCGGGCGTCCTGCATCTGAGTAAGCAATCGCTGAACATCGTAAGCCCCGTTGGGCAATCCGTGCATATCAGCCCCGGACAAAGCCCGGATCAACCCCGCCCTTCGATCTTCATGAGCAGGCGTGTCCCCGACCCAAACCGGTGAAAACCCGGTGGAGCGGTAAAATTCAGCGATACCTGAACCCGAGGGCAAATACTCGGCCACAGCCATTTGAAACGCGGTCGCAGGTTTGTTTTCGGCACTCGCCAAAGCCGAGGAGGCAGCAAAACAAGCCGCAAGTACAAGGCTGGATGACGCACGAAATAAGGCTCGCATGAGATGACCCTGATTATTCAATAACTTGGACGTTTCAGTGTTCACGTCGAACAAATATGGTTTTGGGCATGACCCCTTGTCCATTCACAAATACATCACCTTAAATCTTCTTCCATTGCGTGATGCCCGTTTGCATCGGCAAGAGTCCGGCATAACCCATCTGCTTAAAGAATATACCGAAAAACATCACCTGCGCAAAAAACTGCCGAAAATTCCCCCTATAAAAGATGAATATGAAAGACTTCTTGGCGGGCTTTCGCGTCTGTGTCATAAATCCCGCATCTGGGATGGGAAAAAATTAAGAACGCGCGCGTAACATCGTGCGCAGGCAGGAACAGTACGGGACGAAACAATAATGACTACGAGCAGTGCTTCGGGCATGACCCGGCGTGCCCTATTGGGCGCATTTGCAGCTACGGCAGTTGTCGCGGCACCTACTTATTCCAATGCAGCAGGGTTTCTCCGCGCCGGTGGCGATATCCGGCGTATTCGCATGTATTCGGGTCGCACCGGCGAACGGATCGACATGATCTATTGGGTCGACGGCAAATACATCAAAGACGCCGTCAAGGAAGTGAACCACTTCATGCGTGACTGGCGTACGGACCAGGTCAAATCCATGGACCTGCGTACCATCGACATCATGGCTGCCTCTCACAACCTGCTGGATGTTGACGAACCCTATATGCTGCTGTCTGGTTATCGCTCGCCGCAGACAAACGCGATGTTGCGGTCCCGCTCGCGTCGTGTTGCGAAGAACTCGTTGCATATGAAAGGTCAAGCCGCTGACCTTCGCTTGTCGTCACGTTCGGTCTCGCAAATGGCCAAGGCCGCAATATCCTGCCGCGCCGGTGGCGTGGGCAAATATTCCCGTTCAAACTTCGTTCACATGGATTGCGGTGAGATCCGTAGCTGGGGCGGATAACAGCCCGGCATCACTTCAAAACGACGAGCGCCCTTGGGCGCTCTTTGTTTTTTGGAGGGGCGCAATCAGACGCACAATCCACATCGAGCACCACACGAGCCAATTCCCCGAAAACGGTTTTGACCCCGAGACTGTCGTGATTATGGCGCACCTGAGAGGATTCGAACCTCTGGCCTCTGCCTTCGGAGGGCAGCGCTCTATCCAGCTGAGCTACAGGTGCCTTGGTCGTTAGCTAACCTTGATCTGATCCGGGTGCAACTGCAAATCGTCCCCGAAAGACCCGCATTTACGCGAACAAATCATGCGCCAGTTCTAGCGCCTCGACCAGCGTGTCGACTTCATCGGTTGTGTTGTACAGACCAAAGCTCGCGCGGCAAGTTGCCGTAACGCCGAAGAAATCCATCAGCGGCCCGGCACAATGATGTCCTGCACGAACCGCGACGCCTTTTTTGTCGAGAATAGTCGAAACGTCATGCGCATGACCTGCCCCATCCAGCGTGAAACTGAAGATCGCAGCCTTGTCTGGTCGGGTGCCCTGAACCTGAAGCCAATTCAGGCCGGCCAGTTTCTCGAACGCATAGTCGCGAAGTCCGGCCTCATGCGCGGCAATGTTCTCCATCCCCAAATCCATCATGTAGTCCAGTGCAACCCCCAGCCCGATGGTCTGAACGATGCCCGGAGTACCGGCCTCGAACTTCATGGGCGGATCGTTGTAGATCACCTGATCTTTGCTGACCTCTTTGATCATGTCGCCACCTCCGATAAAGGGGCGCATCTCGGCCATGCGTTCAGATTTGATGTAGATCGCACCTGACCCGGATGGGCCATACAGTTTATGCCCGGTGATCGCATAGAAATCGCATCCGATGTCCTGCACGTTCACCGGCATGTGCACGGCGCCCTGGCTTCCATCCACCAGAACCGGAACCCCCTTAGCATGAGCACCTTGGGTGATCGCCTTTACATCAACGACAGTTCCAAGAACATTTGAACACTGCGTTACAGCAACCAGCTTGGTCTTTGGTCCGATTGCATCAATCACCGCCTGCGGGTCCAGCCCTCCGTCCGGGTCAATGTCGACCCATTTAAGGACAACGCCCTGCCGCTCGCGCAGGAAATGCCAGGGAACGATGTTGGCGTGATGCTCCATGACGCTCAGGACGATTTCATCCCCGGCCTCGAGACGTGGCATCGCCCAGCCATAAGCAACGAGGTTGATCCCCTCGGTCGTGCCCGAATTGAGGACGATTTCATCCTCGTCAGCCGCGCCCAGAAAGCGGGCTATGGTGCCTCGGACTGACTCGTATTTTTCAGTGGCCAGATTCGACAGGAAATGCAGACCTCTGTGGACATTCGAGTATTCCTCGGCGTAGGCGCGCGTTACCGCGTCGATTACCACCTGAGGTTTCTGTGCCGAGGCGCCGTTATCCAGATAAGTCAGCGGCTTTCCATTTACCTCTCGGGACAGGATGGGAAAGTCAGCGCGGATTTTCTGCACGTCATACATAGTTCTTCTTCCCTATACGGGGCTCAACACGAGGACAAAGGGCACGGCCACCAAAGCAGACAGCACAACTACCCCAAAGGATTTCAAGATTGACCCGAACTTATGCGCTTCGTTCAGGAAATGCAGTGTGACGTAAAGGCTGATTATCGCAGTCGCCAACAGAAACATGACCATCAGGAATGGTAGCACCAGCGACACCACAAGCGTAACCAGCAAAGCGGCGATTTGGAGGTACTGCAACCAGACCGTCAGGATCATGACGTCGTCAAACGAAGCAACGCCCCCCATTAGCCGCCCGATGAACAGAAATGCAGCGATGCTCAACAGCATTGCGCCTGCAGATCTGACAAGGTTCATAAGCACAGGCTCGGGTGGCAAAACCGGTTCGCCTTCGGGAACCGGCACAAAGTGGTCGATACCAAGTTGGACAAGACCATTCAGAACAACGGCCAGAAAAAATCCCAGCCACAACACCTCGCGCCCCGGACGCAGGGCCAACAGGTTGCGGGCCGCTTCTGCCGGGTTGGTTAACGTCAGCACCGCCAATTCGCTGAGCGACAAGCCCTTCATTCAGGATACCTCTGCGCTTGCCTTAAACCGGACAACCAGAACCACAGGAAGACTGCAACCCAAATTAGACCGACGACCGAAAGTGTCGGCCCCGGCCCTATGAAGCCCGCGACCAGACCATTCAGCAATACCAACGGTGTTGACGACAAGAGCGCCCAAAACAACGCGACCCGCGCCCCATAAGCCGAACCTTTCCCACCAACCAAACGCGCCGCGCCGTAGGATATAAATGCAAGCAGGTAGAAAAAGAGAGGCAGGATAATCACCGTGCCCAAAAGCGCACCGCCCATGAGCATATTCAGCTCGAGCCCTTCCAGATGCGCGCGCCGGGACAAACTGGGCAATTGCGCAATGAAGGCCACGACACAGAACGCCATGACAAAGACCAACGCACGATCCTCACGTTGCCCCAAATCGAGAAGCCGGCGCACGACACGCCCCGGCCCCCGATACGTGGCCACAATATCGGACGTTACTGGCATCAGCTATGCCGCGATAACCAGCCTTCCAGCCGGTCCACGATTGCCTGGGCCAGAGCCTCGTTCTCTATCTCATCCACGGCCTCGGCCAGAAACGCCAACGTCAACATGTTGGTTGCGTCCTTGACCGGAACTCCACGCGAGCGCAGGTAGAAAAGGGCCGTCTCGTCGATCGCGCCCGAAGTCGAGCCATGCGAACACGCGACGTCGTCGGCGTAGATTTCAAGCTCGGGTTTAGCGAGAAACTGACTGTCATCGTCCAACAGCAACGATTGACTGATCTGATACCCATCGGTCTTCTGCGCGCCCTCTTTTACAAGGATTTTGCCCTGGAAAACGCCAGTTGCGCCATTGCGCAGCACCTTCTTGAACACCTGACGGCTTTCGCAATTCACTGCATCATGGGTGACAAAAACAGTGTCGTCGTGGTGGAAATCTCCATCACCCACACAAGCACCCGCCACATGCGCCACGGCGTCGTCCCCAGTCAGCTCGACCACTTGTTCGTTGCGCGTCAGCACGCCGTTCACGGTCAGAGTAAAGGACTTGTAGACCGACTCCTTGCCCAAACGGGTAAACATATGGGTGGCCGCCCGGCGCTCATGGTCACGACCCTGCGCGCGAACATGGTGCAATGTGCCACCATCAGCGATGTCGATTTCCATGCATTTGTTGAAACGCGAGGCTGCTGGACCGTTTTCAAGGATCGTCACCTCTGCCCCGCTTTCAACGCGAATGACATGATGCAGCATCGCGTCCGAGGTTTCGGACGCATGGCGATAGACAAAACTGATCGGTTTGGACGGCTTTCCAGTCACGTGAATAGCAATGCCATCAGCAGCAAACGCGGTGTTCAGCGCAGCCAGTGGGCGCTGCACCGGAACCTGACCGCGCGACTCAAGCACTCCGTACAGTTCTTTAGCCCAATGAATATCCTTGCAGCAGATATCTTCGATCCTGTCGATCGTGACACCTTCAAGGCTCAGATCGTCGGATTCCTCTGGGCTGAACACACCGTCGACGAACACGATTTTCAGGCGATCCAGCTCGTCAAACAGCATCGCCTCATCCGTGTGGAACAACGCCGCACGGGGTGCATCCGGTGATGTGAGTGTATCGGGGCGCGTGTATTTCCAATACTCATCGCGGCGACCGGGCAGACCCATTTCCAATACCCGCGCCAACGCGTCTTCGCGCGCGGCGCGCGTGCAACCTGCGTCGGGCATAACCAGATTGGCCAACCGCGCCTCGGTTGCGGTTTGTTTCACTTCGGGCAGCGCCATCAGTTCACCTCGGCCAGAATGTCAGCGTAACCGTTGTTTTCCACTTCAAGCGCCAGATCAGGACCGCCGGTTTTGACGATCTTGCCATCTGCCATAATGTGAACGACATCCGGTTTGATATGGTCCAGCAGGCGCTGGTAGTGAGTAATCACGAGGAAGCCGCGCCCCTCATTCCGCAGGGCGTTCACGCCTTCTGCGACCAGTTTCATCGCGTCGACATCCAGACCCGAATCCGTTTCATCCAGGATGCACATCTTGGGTTCTAGCATCGCCATCTGAAGGATCTCGTTACGCTTTTTCTCACCGCCCGAGAAGCCGACATTAACGGGGCGCTTCAGCATGTCCGCGTCGATCTTCAGGGATTTCGCTTTGGCACGAACCTCTTTCAGGAAGTCAGCCGCCGACAGTTCATCCTCACCGCGCGCCTTGCGTTGCGCGTTCACAGCGGTGCGCAGGAAGGTCATGTTGCCTACACCCGGAATCTCAACCGGATATTGGAAGGCCAAGAAGACACCGGCAGCGGCGCGTTCCTCAGGCTCCATCTCCAGCAGATCCTCACCATCCAGAGTGGCCGAGCCATCGGTGACTTCGTACCCGTCGCGGCCCGACAGCACATAGCTGAGCGTCGATTTACCCGAGCCGTTTGGCCCCATGATCGCGTGCACTTTTCCTGCCTCGACGGTCAGGTCGACGCCTTTGAGGATTTGCTTTTCTTCTTCCTCGAGTTTCACGTGCAGGTTTTTGATTTCCAGCATTTTTTGACCCTTTAGCGTATCGCAAGGGACCACCCGGCCCCTATATGTTCTGAATTCAAGAGAGAGAGTTCGGGATTACCCGACAGACCCTTCGAGGCTGATCGCAACAAGCTGCTGCGCTTCCATTGCAAACTCCATCGGCAATGCCTGCAGCACGTCCTTGCAGAATCCGTTGACGACCAGCGCCACGGCTTCTTCCTCATCCATGCCGCGCTGACGGCAATAGAATAGCTGATCGTCATCCACCTTCGATGTCGTCGCCTCATGCTCAACTCGGCTCGAGTTGTTCTTGACCTCGATATACGGCACGGTATGTGCCCCACATTTGTCGCCAATCAGCAGGCTGTCACACTGGGTGTAGTTCCGGCTGTTCTTGGCCTTGGGATGCATCGAGACCAGCCCACGGTAGGTATTCTGCGCCTTACCCGCGCTGATGCCCTTGGACACGATCCGCGACTTGGTGTTCTTGCCAAGGTGAACCATCTTAGTGCCGGTATCGGCCTGCTGGTAGTTGTTCGTGATCGCGATCGAATAGAACTCACCCTGGCTTTCCTCACCGCGCAGGATGCAGGACGGGTATTTCCATGTCACGGCCGAGCCGGTTTCGACCTGCGTCCACATCACCTTGGAGCGATCCCCCCGGCAATCGGCGCGTTTGGTCACAAAGTTGTAGATACCGCCCTTGCCATTCTCATCTCCGGGGAACCAGTTCTGAACGGTCGAGTATTTCACCTCGGCGTCTTCTTCGATGATGATCTCGACCACAGCGGCATGCAGTTGCGCAGTATCACGCTGGGGAGCTGTGCAGCCCTCAAGGTAAGACACATACGAACCCTTGTCGGCGACGATCAGCGTGCGCTCAAACTGACCGGTGTTTTCCGCGTTGATGCGGAAATAGGTGCTCAGCTCCATCGGGCAGCGCACACCCGGCGGGATGTAAACGAACGATCCATCCGAGAACACGGCCGAGTTCAGCGTGGCATAGAAGTTGTCCGAGACCGGAACCACCGAGCCAAGGTATTTCTTGACCAATTCAGGATGTTCACGGATCGCCTCGGAAATCGAGCAGAAGATCACACCGGCCTTCTTCAATTCAGCCTGAAACGTGGTGCCGACAGAGACCGAGTCAAACACGGCATCCACAGCGACCTTGCGGCCTTCGGCGGGCGCATCTTCGGCCCCCTCGACGCCTGCCAGAATCATCTGCTCTTTCAGCGGAATGCCCAGCTTTTCATAAGTGGCCAGCAGTTTCGGGTCGACCTCATCCAAGGACTTGGGCTTTTCCTCCATCGACTTGGGACGGGCATAATAATACTGGTCCTGAAAGTCGATCTTGGGATAGTTGACCATTGCCCAGTTCGGCTCTTCAATCTGGGTCCAGCGCTCGAACGCGGCCAGACGCCATTCGGTCATCCACTCGGGCTCTTCGTTCTTTTCCGAGATCAGACGGACGATATCCGGGTTCACGCCCTTGGGCGCATATTCCATCTCGATATCGGTATCCCAACCGTATTTATAGGTTCCGACCTCACGCACCGCATCCACGGTTTCCTGATCGACACCTTCTTTTACCTGGGTCTGGTCCAAAGCGGCCATAAGACACCCTCCGTCAGATCACGCGGCACGCGCGCGATGCTTTTTCTCTTTTTCCAGCCACGTTTCCGCGAAACGCAGCACATCTTCTTCACTCGTATGAGGGCCAAGCGATACGCGAATTGCGCTGGCCGCCGTTGCCTCATCAAATCCCATTGCAGTCAAAACCGCGCTTGCCCGAACTTTGCCGCTGGAACAGGCCGAGCCCGCGCTAACCGCAAATCCTGCCAAATCCATCTGCATGACCTGAGTTTCGCCTCTCCAACCAGGAGTCGCGAAACAAAGGGTATTGGGCAGGCGCTCCTGACCTTTTCCGACAAAAATAGTAGATTTAGAACCAGCCTCAAGGGTCTTTTCTAGAATATTTCTAAATTCTTTGACCCGCTCCCAAACACCATTGGCCAAATCGCGCGCGGCGGCCTCGGCCGCAGCGCCAAACCCGGCAATTCCAATGACGTTTTCAGTTCCCGAGCGACGCCCCATTTCCTGTCCGCCGCCCTTTATCCGCGCAGGCAAATCAGTACCCCGCTTCATCACGACCGCGCCGATGCCCTTTGGCCCACCCAGCTTGTGCGCCGAAATCAGCGCCATTTGCGTGTCCAACCAGTTGAAAGCGACAGGCAACTTGCCAAAAGCCTGAGTCGCATCCGTGACCGCCAGTCCCGCTGGTAACGACTGAATGATCCCCGTTTCCGAGTTCGCAAGTTGAAGTGTTGATTTCTGAGGGGCCGGGACTTCGACCAGACCGCTTTTTGATACAGCCAGATCTTCCTCTATCCACGCTCGGACGGCATCATGTTCGATGCTGGCTCCGCTCAGACCGCGACCCTCCAGCGCCAGCGCTGCGCCCTCTGTTGAACCCGAAGTGAAAACAATATCCGAACCGTCCGCGCCAAACGCAGACGCGATCTGTGCCCTCGCCCGTTCGACAAGAGCCTTGGCTGCGCGACCTTCCGCGTGCACCGACGATGGGTTCCCGCAAACCTCCATCGCGGCGATCATTGCTTCGCGCGCTTCGGGCCGCAGCGGAGAGGTCGCGTTGTGGTCAAGATAAACGCGACTCATGGATACACCTTTGCCGAGCCAGCAAATCGTCCATTCACCGCAATTACAGGAACCGCCATCTTATTCGTCCACAACCGCGAAAAGGCTCGGAACCGCGGGGCACGGGGCAAGATCGTTCTTTATGACATCTGAAAGCCGGGTCTGGTGTAAAAAGACGTAGACATGAGCGCTCAGACCTTCCCACAAACGATTGGTCAGGGATTGCGCACGGCTGCCGGATGAGGCGCCAGACGCTCCGGCCCCCTTTTGCATTGCATCAACCGTTTCATCAACTGCGGCCAGAATTTCGACAACGCGTATCTCTGCCGCGGGTCGGGAAAGCCGGTAACCTCCGCCAGGACCACGAACCGACGAGACAAGATCGGCTCGGCGCAACTTGACGAACAGTTGTTCCAGATACGGCAAAGAAATATCTTGTCTTTCCGAGATTTCACCAAGCGTTACTAACCCGTTGGACGGCTGAAGTGCGATATCGGCCAACGCTACCATCGCGTAACGACCCTTGGTCGACAGCTTCATTGTCTTTCCCTCTTGGCAGGTTACACGCGAAAACATTGACGCCGCCGCTGCCAGTGCGTATCTCCGACTGACAGCGCCCGCAAGCGCATATCACAATTAGAACCGTTCTAAGGTGCCCGACGATAACCGTCAAGTATATCCGGGCCCCCAGAAGAAAAAGACAGGACCGACGCACACATGCCCGAGGTGATTTTTCCCGGACCAGAAGGCCGCTTGGAAGGCCGTTACCACCCGCAAAAGGAAAAAGACGCACCGATCGCCATCGTGCTGCACCCTCATCCTCAATTCGGCGGGACCATGAACAACAAGGTGGTCTATAATCTTCACTATGCGTTCTACAACATGGGCTTCACCGTTCTGCGGTTCAACTTCCGTGGCGTAGGCCGTAGCCAAGGCGAATATGATCAGGGCGTTGGTGAGCTAAGCGATGCTGCCTCGGCGCTGGACTACCTGCAGTCGATGAACAACAATTCGAAACATTGTTGGGTTGCCGGTTTCTCGTTCGGTGCGTGGATTGGCATGCAACTGCTGATGCGCCGCCCCGAAATCACCGGCTTTATCAGCGTTTCGCCCCCGGCCAATATGTACGACTTCTCGTTCCTGGCCCCCTGCCCGTCGTCCGGCCTGATCATCAATGGCTCGGCAGACCGAGTCGCACCACCTGCGGACACGACAGCGCTGGTCAACAAGCTGCACGAACAAAAGGGCATCACCATTACCCATAACGAGGTTGAGGGCGCTGACCACTTCTTCCAGGATCGCCACATGGACACTCTGATCACCGATGTCAGTGACTATGTGAAACGCCGACTGACCGAGACCACGCGCTGATGTCCGATTCCCTCAACACCCTCGCGGCAAAACTGGCCGAGGATACGTTGAAAGTCATGGACGAAACCGGTGAAGACCGCTTTTTTGTCGAGGTTGGTGAATTGCTTGGCGCATCCTCTCAAACGCTGGAGGAGGCGTTTCTGACCGAGATTCGGGTGCGGCTGGCGGAACGCAAGGCACGTCAGTTTGTGATTCAACGTCTGTCGGAACATCGCAAGAAAATAAAGGCGATTGAAAAACAATGACTGAGAGACTGTCCGCGCAAGTCCAATTCCTTAAATGCGCGGACAAACTGAAATCGGTTGATCGCGCCAACGCCTTGTTGGATCAGTCCCGCCCGGAAAATGCGGCAGAGCATAGCTGGCAACTGGCTCTTTGGGCCTTGGTCATGGAACCCTTGGCTGGTGATGACGTCAATATCGACCGTGTCATCCGTATGCTTTTGCTGCATGATCTGGTCGAGATCATTGTAGGAGATCACCCGATCCACCTTGCGACGGATTGGCAGGCCGTCGAACGCGCGGAACGCGCGGCGGCGGCAGAGTTATTCGGATTGCTACCTGACGACCAATCGCAGGATTTCCTGTCGCTATGGCAAGAGTTTGAGGCGGACTCATCTGCCGACGCCCGGTTCGCCAAAATCCTCGACCGGTGCCAGCCCATGTTCCAGGTGCTGTGTGCGCCTGACCCGCGTTCTGATCACTTGGATGTTGTCCGCGACAACCTGAGCGGCGGACGTGCAGCTTATCTGGAAACTGACTTCCCCGACGCGTTCCGGCTTGCCCGTGCGATGCTTGAAAAAACGGCTAGCCAAGACACGCCGTTCGCTAGGCGTCTTCCTTTTCTGGCCGAATCCGACCAGCTCAAATCCGTTTCACGGGCATCACGGCTTTTGTCAGGCACGCGGTTCGAGAACTCTGCCGAGCACTCATGGCATATCATGCTGTTTGCGTGGGTATTATCCGAGTATGCCGACCCGAATGTTTCAATCCACCGCGTCCTCAAAATGCTTTTGCTGCATGACATCGTCGAAATAGATGCCGGAGATCACCCGATTCACGGCCATGTTGACCATGCCGCACAAGAAGCCGAGGAACAGGCTGCGGCGACCCGATTGTTCGGACTGCTCCCGTCGGACCAGGATCAAATGTTTTACTCGCTTTGGCAGGAGTTCGAGGCCGCTGAAACGCCTGATGCGCGTTTTGCCAAAGCGATTGACCGGTTTCAGACACCGATCGGAAACCTAGAAACCGGTGGCGGCTCATGGGTGGACTATAACGTGACCTTTGCCCAAATCGAAACGCGTGTTGGCAAACCTATCTCACGGGGTGCCCCCCGGCTGTGGTCATGGCTGCGGCCGCAGTTGGACCAGTATTTCTCGGAAAACCTGAGCCACTGACGAAAAAAAGGGGCTGCAACGCCCCTTTTTTCCCGCAAACGGCAGACGCTAGGTTTCAGTACCACTCAACCATTCAACATTCCTGGCCACACTATTCTTGACGGACCCCCCGTCAGCTAGCCACCCCAGCGCCACAATCAAAGCCGATACAGCGATGACGGAAATTGCAAACTTCGTCATAAAAATACTCGCAAAATAAAACTAACAAACATGGGTCTGATGCCACATATTTTCCTTATTAAACAGTAAGGTAAACCAGACCCTCACCGCGTCACATTCCGCCGACGGAGGCAAGATTACCGGTCTTGCAAAAACCTCTTGCAGTGGCGCAAAGTTCCGTGCTCAACAAAGTGACTTACACTCAACGCGAGACCTGCCGTGCCCAAAGCGTATTTGATTCTACTTCTGGCAGTTATTGCCGAGACCGTTGGCACGACTTCCTTGCAAGCCAGCCAGCAATTCAGCCGATTCTGGCCATCAGTGCTTGTCGTTGTGTCTTACGGCATCGCCTTCTATCTACTGGGTCTGACGCTGAAATACATGCCCGTTGGAATCGTCTATGCGATCTGGTCCGGCCTTGGCATCTTTCTGATCGCGATCATCGGGTTCATCGTTTTTGGGCAAAGGTTGGACTGGCCCGCCGTTCTTGGCCTGACCATGATCCTGACTGGAATCCTTGTCATTCACCTGTTTTCAAAGACCGCAGGCCACTGACCGCCGGTTAGGGCTGGTCTATTTGGTCAATCCGCGTTATGCGCGCGGCAACTTCCCGTTCAAAGGCTGACCTCATGGACCTGCGCAATATCGCAATCATCGCTCACGTGGACCACGGCAAGACGACCCTGGTGGATGAGCTGCTTAAACAATCCGGCGCGTTCCGGGAAAATCAGGCCGTGGCGGAACGCGCCATGGACAGCAACGATCTTGAGCGCGAGCGCGGGATCACCATCCTCGCCAAGGCCACCAGCGTCGAGTGGAAGGGCACGCGGATCAATATCGTCGACACCCCCGGCCACGCCGATTTCGGTGGTGAGGTCGAGCGGATCCTCAGCATGGTGGACGGAGTGGTTCTGCTGGTCGATGCCGCCGAGGGCCCGATGCCGCAAACGAAGTTTGTGACCTCCAAGGCGCTGGCACTGGGCCTGCGCCCGATCGTCGTTCTGAACAAGGTCGACAAACCTGACGCTGAACCTGATCGCGCGCTGGACGAGTGTTTTGACCTGTTCGCCAACCTCGGTGCCGACGACGACCAGTTGGATTTCCCTGCCATGTACGCCTCAGGCCGGTCCGGTTGGGCGGATATGGAGCTGGATGGCCCCCGCAAGGACCTGACCGCCCTGTTCGACCTGATCGTCGACCACGTCCCTGCCCCCAAGCAGGCAGACAAGAAAGACGAGCCGTTCCGTATGCTCGCAACCACACTGGGCAGCGACCCGTTCATCGGCCGCATCCTAACCGGCCGAGTTGAAAGCGGCACGCTGAAAGCCGGGGACAGCCTTAAGGCGTTGTCGCGCGACGGTACGCTGATCGAAAACTTCCGCGCCTCGAAAATCCTCGCGTTCCGCGGCCTGGCCCAGCAGCCCATCGACGTGGCCGAAGCCGGCGACATCGTAACCATCGCAGGGATGAGCAAGGCGACCGTTGCGGATTCGCTGGTTTCCCCGCAGGTGGAAGAAGCGCTGCCTGCGCAACCGATCGACCCGCCGACCATCACCGTGACCTTCGGTATCAACGACTCGCCTCTGGCCGGTCGGGACGGCAAAAAGGTCCAATCCCGCGTCATCCGCGACCGCCTGATGAAAGAGGCCGAATCAAACGTCGCCATCCGCATCACCGACACCCCCGGCGGCGAAGCGTTCGAGGTCGCAGGCCGTGGCGAATTGCAGATGGGCGTTCTGATCGAAAACATGCGCCGCGAAGGGTTCGAGCTCAGCATCTCGCGCCCGCAGGTCCTGTTCCGCGAGGAAGACGGCCAGCGTATGGAGCCCATCGAAGAAGTCACCATTGACGTAGACGACGAGTTCTCGGGCGCGGTGATCGAGAAGGTCACCGGCACGCGCAAGGGTGAGTTGGTTGAAATGCGCCCCGCAGGTGCCGGGAAGACCCGCATCATCGCGCATGTACCGTCACGGGGTCTGATTGGCTATCACGGCGAATTTCTGACCGATACACGCGGCACCGGCGTTCTGAACCGCGTTTTCCACGGTTGGGCCGCGCATAAAGGGCCAATTCCGGGTCGTCGCGCAGGTGTTCTGATCTCGATGGAGAACGGACAGGCCGTGGCCTATGCTCTGTGGAATCTTGAGGAGCGTGGGCGCATGTTCGTGGCCCCTCAGACCGATGTCTATCAGGGCATGGTGATCGGAGAGCATTCCCGCGACAACGATCTGGAAGTAAACCCGCTGAAGGGCAAAAAGCTGACCAACGTGCGCGCCAGTGGCTCGGACGATGCGGTACGACTGACGCCGCATGTTCAGTTCTCGCTGGAAGAAGCGATTGCCTATATCGATGATGATGAGCTGGTCGAAGTTACTCCAAACGCCATTCGGCTGCGCAAACGCTACCTCGATCCGCACGAGCGTAAGCGCATGGCGAAGTCTGCCTAAAGAGAAAAGCGACGCAGTTCACTCACGGGAAACAATAATGCGCCCGTGACACTTTTGCGCCCAGAAATGGGATAATCGCATTAACAAAGCCCACCAGTGAGGTGGGCTTTTTATTTGTTTTTAATAAACTTTCTACCTAGGCGTGAATTAATTTTTGTTTTCTTTCGCCCACACATCTTGAAAATGTGGCAAGGGATGGATGTATTTATGACCAAAGTGTGGCACTAATGTGTCAAGTTGTGACGTGTTAAAGAGTTCGGAGGAGTGGCGCTATGCGCGTAAAATCCCGTTTGTTATCTATTGTATTCGTTTCTGCGACATTTCCATTTGCGACAGTAGGCGCAGCCCAAGCATCTGAAATGTGTACGGTCAGTACCGCACGGCAATCCGTGTCGACGGAAACTCTTTGTAATTGCCAAGTCGTGGACGCGCGTATGCTGCGCTATATCCAGCGCCGCCCAGACTTTGAGGACATCCTTGCACGTACATTGGAAAGCTGTCCTGCCTTTGCTGCAGTATTGACTGACATTCCAACAGCGTCGATCGGTGTGTCACAGCGGTCCGGTGACGGATCGGCTAATGACGAAGGTCCACAGGTCGGATCCAATTCCTCTGGCGGTGGCAATGGCGGCGGATCTACCGGAGGCGGAGGCGTCACTCCAACCAGCGGCACCCCAGGTGGCGGCGCTCCTGGAGGGGGCGGTGACAGCGACGACGAAGGCGACGACGGTAACGGCGACGACAATGGCGACGACGGTAACGGCGACGACAATGGCGACGACGGTAACGGTAACGGTAACGGTAACGGTGACGGCGACGACAACGGTGACGGCGACGACAACGGCAATGGTAACGGCGGCGACAACGGTGACGGCGACGACAACGGCGATGGTAACGGCGGCGACAATGGCGACGGCGACGACAACGGCGATGGTAACGGCGGCGACAATGGCGACGGCGACGACAACGGCGATGGTAACGGCGGCGACAACGGCGACGGCGACGACAACGGCGATGGTAACGGCGGCGACAATGGCGACGGCGACGACAACGGAAACGGCAACGGCGGTGGAAACGGCAATAACCGTTCCGGTCACGACGACGGAACCAATCCTGGCGGCCAAACCAACAACCCCTCCGGCACAGATAACCCCGGCGGTGGCGGCACTGGCGGAAACGGGAACGGCGGGAATAACAACGGAAACAATGGAAACGGCAATGGCAACGGCGGGAATAACAACGTTGATATTTTCGGCGGGAATGGCCAGGGCGGTAGCAACGGCAACGGCGGCGGAGGCAACTCGCGCGGTGCGGGCTTAGGCGGCGTGTTCGACTGATCCAAGGTTCACGCAGCCGCAGAGGTTGCTGCTACACTCCTGAAAACACCAAAGGGCGACCTCCAGGTCGCCCTTTTTTCTTTAGACCAAGACATCAAGGTGCGTGTTGAATCACCTGATCAGCTTCGACCGTAAACACCGACCCAGCTACTGGGTTTTCGCGGATCCTGCATTCTCAGAAACAGATAGCGTGTCGCCGACCACGGTTTTATGCGGTTGGTCAAATTGTCCAACACCAGATCTCCACCCGCCGAGCGATAAACCAACACAGCATGGGCTTGTCTTTGCCTATCCAAAACTGTCGCAATCAAAAGCTTGCTGGGGTCGATGCCAGCTCGGATCAGGTCCCTTTTCTTCAACAGGGCAAAATCTTCGCAATCTCCACCTCGCGAGGTCGGCAAAGCCCACCGTTCAACCGTTCTGTATTGCGTCTGGTCCGCGACCTCTCGCGTTGTCGCATTGACTTGTCGATTGACACGTTTGACGATCTGCATCTCTTGCTGGTTCGTCAAAGAAATCGACGATTTATTAGAGCACGCCCACGCATATTGTCTGCACAATTGCCGCGCCCCCGCCGGTGGAGGTGATGCGACCACAGCCCGAATAAAGCTTCCTTCACTCGCGGTGACGCTGGACGCACTAAACATTGACGCGCAGGCCAATGCGGAAACCCCAAAGAACCGTCCAATCGCCAAGGCAGTTTTCCCCGCTAAAGCCCTGTGTACGATGCCAATCGATTTCATGCCTGTCCCTCGATCATTGTCTCTCCGAGCGATTGCCGACAGAGGGGACCGTATTCCGATTTCCGAAACTATCGGTAAACGGGCACTCCTGTGCAATCAGACGCGAAGGTGCGAGGGAAAAGAGGCGGAATTTCGTTACTCAATATGACCATTTCAGGCAAGAAATGCGCGAACTCGGCCACAATTAAGGCGCGGGAATTCAGCGGCAGCGGGCGCGTTCTTAGCCAAGTCTTTGAAAAAACTAAATTCGCGGGAGGAAAGTCCAAACGCAGAAACGGCCACAATTACTTTTTTGGACGTTGGCTGAATTCCGCGCATGAGATCGGCTGCCGGGTAAATCGCAACCCGGCAACCAAATTGATTCTACTCGGTGAGCTCGACAACCACCAGTTCACGCTCGCTTGCACCCCGCGCGTGATCCAGGGCCTCTTGATACTCGGGCGAGTTATAGCACTCGACCGCGGCCTCAACTGAAGGAAAGCGGGCAACCACGTTCCGCGGCCGCTCTTTCCCTTCAAGCTGCACGTATCGCGCCGCGCGCGCGATGAACTCGCCACCATGCTTGGCAATCGCGGGGCCAGCTAACTCAGCGTATTTCCCGTAAGCCTCGGCGTCCGTCACAGTGACATGCGCAATCCAAAGAGCGGTCATCTTATCCTCCTAGTATATTTTCGGCGGCCTTAATTGCCGCATCGGAATTCGAGGCGTCCTTGCCACCGCCTTGCGCCATGTCCGGACGACCACCGCCGCCCTTGCCGCCCAGCTCGGCGACTGCGGCGCGCACCAGATCGACGGCTGACACTTTCTCCGTCAGATCCTGCGTTACTCCGGCGGCGACGGCCGCTTTGCCGCCCGTATCCGCAATCAGCAACACAGCGCCTGAGCCCAATCGACTTTTGTGCTCGTCGATAAGAGCAGGCAAATCCTTACCTGAAACTCCGGTCAGTGCCTGCGCAAGGAACTGGACCCCGTTCACGTCTTTGGCCTCGGCTCCGCCCTGCCCGCTGCCGCCGGCCATCGCCAAATCGCGGCGTAGCTGTGCGACTTCGTTTTGAAGTGCTTTACGTTCGTCCAGCAAAGCCTTGACGCGGCTGACAACATCATCCGGTTGCGCCTTGAGCTCCAAAGCGATCTGCCCAAGACGCTGATCTTGAGCTGTCAGGTGCTTGAACGCCTCATCCCCAGTCAACGCCTCGATCCGACGCACACCGGCGCTGCTGGCGCTGTCGCCTAGAACGACAAAGGTTCCAATATCTCCGGTCTGACGGACATGGGTGCCCCCACAGAGTTCGATCGACCAAGTCTCACCATCCTGCCCTTTGCCGGTCGGTGCCTTTCCCATCGAAACGACGCGCACCTCATCGCCGTATTTCTCACCAAACAGAGCCTGCGCGCCCAGTTCGCGCGCATCGTCTGGCGTCATGATCCTGGTTTCAACGGTCGAGTTCTGACGGATAAAGGCATTCACCTCACGTTCGACTTTTTGCAATTCCTCGGTGCTCAGCGCCTTGGAATGGCTGAAATCGAACCGCAACCGGTCGGATGCATTCAGCGATCCACGCTGCGCCACGTGATCACCCAGCGTTTCGCGCAGCGCCTCGTGCAGCAGGTGCGTGGCCGAGTGATTGGCCCGGATCGCGCTGCGGCGAGTGTGGTCGACCGCAAGCTCGACGCCGTCGCCTTTGGACAGGCTGCCCTGGCTGACCGTCACCTTATGCGCATAGACCTTGCCTTCGGCAAATTTGCGCGTGTCTTCAACCTGCGCCACATCCTGCATATTCTCAAGCCGTCGGATTTCGCCGGTATCACCGACCTGACCACCGGCTTCGCCATAGAATGGGGTTTGGTTCACGATGACCCAACCAGTGCCGCCCTGCTCGATGGTGTCAACCAACGCGCCATCCACGACCAGAGCAGCAACCTGCCCTTCGGCCTTTTCAGTGTCATAGCCCAGAAAGTCAGTCGCCCCAGCGCTGTCCAGAACGTCAAACCAAACCGCCTGATCCGCCGCCTCACCGGACCCAGCCCACGCAGCGCGCGCTTTGGCCTTTTGTTCGGCCATGGCTTCGTCGAACCCATCAGTATCCACCGTCCGGCCTTTTTCACGCAATGCGTCCTGTGTCAGGTCCAGCGGGAAGCCATAAGTGTCATAGAGTTTAAACGCCGCATCACCGGGCAAAGCAGCCCCTTCGGGCAATCCCGCGACTTCGTCATCCAGAAGTTTCAAACCGCGATCGAGGGTCTGTTTGAACCGGGTTTCTTCCAGCAACAAGGTCTCCTCGATCAGAGCTTGCGCCTGTCCCAGTTCCGTATACTGCGCGCCCATCAACTGCACCAGCGAGGGCACAAGGCGGTGCATCACCGGATCTTTCGCACCCAGCAGGTGCGCGTGGCGCATCGCGCGGCGCATAATGCGGCGCAGGACGTAGCCGCGCCCGTCATTGCTGGGCATCACGCCGTCGGCAATCAGGAACGAGGTCGAACGTAAGTGATCCGCAATCACGCGGTGATGTACGTTCTGATCGCCATAGGGATCAACTCCGGTCGCTTCAGCCGACGCCTCAATCAACGTTTTGAACAGGTCGGTGTCATAGTTGTCATGGCTGCCCTGCAGCAATGCGCCGATCCGTTCCAGCCCCATGCCGGTGTCGATGGACTGCATGTCCAGTTCCACCATCGAGCCGTCCTCGAACTGCTCGTTCTGCATAAAAACGATGTTCCAGATTTCGATGAACCGGTCGCCATCTTCCTCGGCCGAACCCGGAGGGCCGCCCCAGATGTGATCGCCGTGGTCATAGAAAATCTCAGTGCACGGACCACATGGCCCGGTCGGCCCCATCTGCCAGAAGTTGTCACTGGTGGCGATGCGGATGATCCGGTCTTCGGGAACGCCGACCTTCTTCCAAATCTCGAACGCCTCGTCATCGGTGTGGTAAACCGTTGTCAGCAGGCGGTTCTTGTCGATACCGAATTCCTTGGTGATCAGCTCCCACGCGAAGGGGATCGCGTCATGTTTGAAGTAGTCCCCGAACGAGAAGTTCCCCAACATTTCAAAGAATGTGTGGTGCCGCGCAGTGTAACCCACATTGTCCAGATCGTTATGCTTGCCACCTGCACGCACGCATTTCTGCGCAGTCGTCGCGCGCTGATAGTTGCGGGTTTCGACGCCTGTAAAGAGGTTTTTGAACTGCACCATGCCCGAGTTCACGAACATCAGCGTCGGGTCATTGCGGGGCACCAGAGGGCTGGACGCCACCACTTCGTGCCCTTGTTTGGCAAAGTAGTTCAGAAAGGTCGATCGGATATCGTTCAGCGTGGGCATAAGGCTCTCTCAGCGCGCAATCATCTTGTTCCAGATGGGTTTATCCCCGTCCCTTGGGATAGTCCACAGGATTGGAGGCCCAAACGAAACAAGGCGGCCCCAAAGGACCGCCCGTCTGTTAGAACTATGGGTGAGATCAGGCCTCGAGAATATCGTCATCCTCGGCCGCGCCTGGCGGCATGTCGAAATCCAGCCCGTGCGCGGCCCGGATTTTATCCTCGATATCAAACGCAATCCGGCTGTTGTCTCGCAGGTACTGCTTGGCGTTCTCACGCCCCTGCCCGATCCGCTCATCACCATAGCTGAACCACGAGCCGGATTTCTCAACCACACCGGCCTTGACACCCAGATCCAACAGTTCGCCCATCTTGCTGATGCCTTCGCCATACATGATGTCGAATTCCACCTGCTTGAACGGTGGCGCCACCTTGTTCTTGACGACTTTCACACGGGTCTGGTTGCCGACAACCTCGTCGCGGTCCTTGATCGCACCAATACGGCGGATATCCAGACGGACCGAGCTGTAGAACTTCAGAGCGTTACCACCGGTCGTCGTCTCCGGGCTGCCGAACATAACGCCGATCTTCATCCGAATCTGGTTAATGAAGATCACCATGCAGTTCGAGCGGCTGATCGAACCGGTCAGCTTGCGCATCGCCTGGCTCATCAAACGGGCCTGCACGCCGACATTGCTGTCGCCCATATCGCCTTCCAGTTCCGACTTCGGGGTCAGCGCAGCAACCGAGTCGACCACGACCATATTCACCGCGCCGGACCGTACCAGCGTATCGGTGATCTCAAGCGCCTGTTCACCGGTGTCGGGCTGCGAGATCAGCAGCTCATCCAGATCAACACCCAGCTTGCGGGCATATTGCGGATCAAGCGCGTGTTCCGCATCAACGAACGCACAGACACCGCCGCGTTTCTGCTGCTCTGCGATGCAATGCAGCGTCAGTGTGGTTTTGCCCGAGCTTTCAGGTCCGTAAATTTCGACAATCCGACCCATCGGCAGACCACCGATTCCCAGCGCGATATCCAGCCCCAGAGAACCGGTCGAGCTGGCGTCGATATCCTGCTTGGCATCTTCGCCCAGCTTCATGATCGAGCCCTTACCGAACTGACGTTCGATCTGTGCCAGCGCGCTGTCGAGCGCCTTTTGCTTGTCTGCGTTTTTCTTGTCGCTCATGGTTAGAAGATCCGCCATTGTCCTGTCGCCTTCTCTTTTGTCACACCCTTGAACGGGCGGCAATCGCTGCTTTGTTCGCCTCTTGTTCCTTATGAGACCAAAAAGAGAACATTTCAATAAAAACTTACATAAATTACTGTTCAGCAATTGTGTTAAAGAGTCGTTTACGACACTCTGCCCTCGTGAGAAACGAGGCCAAGGACCGGATAATTGCTTGTTTTCTATAAAGAACGCCTCGCGTTTCTAGCCGTCCCCAAGACCGGCAGCACAGCGTATCACTCGGCACTGCGAGATCGCGCTGACATAGTTGTGACGGGGCCGCCTGACCTCAAACACGCCCCAGTTCGGCGGTACGACCGGTTTTTTCAGAACATATTTCGGAAAATGTACGACACCGAGATGGAAGTCATGGCCGTTGTCCGTGAACCGCTTGATTGGCTTGGCAGTTGGTACAAGTTTCGCGGTCGAGAGGAACGTGTGGGCCACCCCCATTCGACACAGGGCATGAGCTTTGATGAATTTGTACAAGCATATATGCAATCCCCCCGGCCCGAGTTTGCTGATGTTGGCAGCCAGAGCCAGTTTTTCCGCACGCGCAGCAACGGATTCGGGGCAAGTCACATCTTCAAATATGAAAACCAGACCGGGATACTGGACTTCCTACAGAACCGGCTGGACATGGAAATCTCGTTGAAACGGGAAAACGTCTCTCCGCCGCGCGAGTTGAATTTGGCGGCTGAAACGGAAAAGACGTTTCGCCAAAACTACGCCTCAGAATTCGCGTGTCATGATGCCGCGCTCTGAAGCGGTCAGTTGATCTGTTGGAACACGGCCTCGGTCAGTTGATTCAAAGAGAACGGTTTTGGCAGGAACGTCGAGTTCGCAATCTCGGGTTCGGACTCTCCAAATGCACCTTCGGTATACCCCGACATGAAAATCACTCTGACATCGGGCCGATCCTCTATCGCCCGACGCACCCAAGTCGGGCCATCCATTCCGGGCATCACAACATCTGTAACAAAAACGTCCACATTCAATGAGCCATCCTCCAGCAACTTCAGGGCTTCTTCTGCTGAGGCCGCCTCGAGCACTGTGTATCCCTTCAGACGTAGCGCGCGTGTCGCGAACGCCCTGACCGGAGCCTCATCCTCGACCAGAAGAACGACGCCTTCACCCTGCCGCGCACTTCCTGAGTCTGGCACAACGACCTCATCAGGGGTGATTTTTTGAGCATCGCCAGCCACCGGAAGGAACACTGTAAACTCAGTTCCGCGCCCGACCAGGCTGTCGACAAAGATAAACCCTCCGGTTTGCTTGACGATGCCGTAGACGGTCGACAAACCCAGACCTGTACCCTCGCCAGTCCGTTTGGTCGTATAAAACGGCTCGAACACCTTTTGCATTTTGTCCGCCGGAATCCCGACACCGCTGTCTATGACCTTCACGGTAACATACTCGCCGGGTTGAACGGTTGCGCGGTCCCGCCGATAGGGTTCGGACAGTGCGACGACTTCTGTCTCGATCCGCACTTCCCCACCTTCAGGCATCGCATCCCGTGCATTGACGACCAGATTCATAAAAACCTGTTCAAGCTGTCTTTTGTCCGCGCGAACAGGCTTTAGAACAGGGTCGTGACTTAGACTCAGCCTGACCTTCTCACCCAACAACCTGTTCAAAAGATGGATCAAATCTGAAATCGTGTCTCGCAAATCCAAAACTTCGGGTTGCAGAGTTTGTTTGCGCGAAAACGCCAACAATTGACTAACCAAAGCTGCTGCTCTGTTCGCGTTCTGGTTAATCTGAACCAAATCGCCGTAGTTGGGATCGTTCTGGTCATGGCGCAACAGCAACAGGTCGCAATGGCCGGAAATCGCGGTCAGCAAGTTATTGAAATCATGGGCAACACCACCAGCCAATTGCCCGACGGCCTGCATCTTCTGCCCCTGAACAAATTGGGCCTCAAGCGTCTTCAACTCGGTGGCATCATTCAGCACGGCGACCAGACAGACATCTCCGTTCGTTGTTACCTTGCTTAGCGTAACCTGAACGAAAACTTCCTTGTCGCGCCGTGAAAGGCGCAAAAACTCAGACCGTGGCACTGCGTCTTCCGCTGCCGACTGCGACAGCCAATCGTGAATTGGATAGCCCAACCCCTGCATGATCTGGGCCACATTCGTTTCCCCGGGCCGTATGTCTCCAACCAAATGCACCGCAAGACGGTTCGCATCCAAGATCAGGCCATCAAGAGAAAGGCACATAATCGGCACAGGCAAGTCAGCAAACGGAGCTTCGGGAATCTGGCTGATCGCCACGTTCACGGGAAGAACTAGCGTATCGCGAACGGACCCCGATCGAGAAACGTCGCAGACCGTCACTGGCAGTGGGCCATCTGACGTTTCCGCCCGTATGACATCGCCGGATTCAGGAACCTCGGTCGAAAAAACTTGCTGCACATTCTCCGGCTTGTACCCCAACAAATGTTCGGCCGCGCCGTTTACACGCAATAAGGTGCCATTTCGCCCATGTGTCAAAACCGGTACGTTGGCGTCGTCCCACTGGCCCTGCTCACCCAGATGAAATCGCCAACAATACAGGGCATGTCCGACGCCAAATACCGACACCGGAACTGTTGAACCGACGGTGACCACATCCTCGCGTGCACGGCCGTGTATTTCAGTAAGAGATTGCAGGCGGAGAAGGATCGCCGATGGATTTGCAAACACCGACGCCAAGCATTTCTCAAGCGTGACGCCCGGAAAAGCGTGAAACCGTGCTCTGGCCATAGAGTTGGCCGACAACACGTTGCCTTCTGCATCCGCAATCAAGCACGGGAACATGTCTTGTTCTGCAAACAAGGCCATCACTTCGACGGACTGCCGCGTAGATTGATCCGCAATCCACCCCCTGACGACAACCACGAAGGCAACAACTAAAAGTGTAGCCCCAGCTACCGACATACCGGCCCCCAAAGTAACCGGTAGCCCAACGGCAAGCGGCGCCAAGCTGAGCGCCGCTCCAAACGCTATTAACGAAGCCAATCGCGCGCCAGCGGGCATTTTCTTGAGGGGTGGACGAAAAAATAATTCTGCTGTTTCGGGCATAAACAACTCAGATCAATGGGCTTTTATACAATCAGCCCAAATAAGGTTAACGCCCGCTTAATTCTCGCGAACACTCTCCTTTTGGTTGTTATTCGCGCAGATATTATCGCTTCAAGTGTGCTGAAAAGAACCCATCAGTGCCGTGTGCTGCAAGCCACGTTTTGCGGAAAATCTCATCCCATTCCAAGTGGGCTTTCCTGAAATGGTCCACCACCGCTCCGTTTTCTTCTTGCAGCATCGAACATGTCGCATAAGCCAGCACGCCTTTCTCAGCGACCAGAGAGGACGTTTTTTCCAGTATCTCGCCCTGTAACGAAGACAAATCGGCCAGTCGTTGCAATGACAAAGCCCATTTCCCTGCAGGCGCACGCCGCCACGCGCCGCTGCCTGAGCACGGCGCATCAACCAACACAACGTCGAACGGACCGTTCTGGAGCGCCTCGTCGGTGGACAAAACCCGGATACGCGCACCCGCTCGCTTTGCTCTGGCCGGCAAATCACGCATCCGGCCCGTATTCACATCATGTGCAAAAACCTCGATACCGGGGTATGCGGCCAAGGCCAGAGATTTCCCACCTCCACCAGCGCAATAGTCCAGAACACGCATACCCGGCCGCAAATCCAACGCTGATACAACTGCCTGGCTCGCAGCATCCTGTAGCTCGACCAGCCCATCCGCATAAGCGCGGCTCTGAGCGATCTTGCGAGCGCCCTCGACGACCTCTAATGCGGTTTCACAGGCGGGATGAGGTTGGGCTTCGATGCCCTCGGCCGCCAAAGAGGCAACTGCTGCGGAACGATCGGATTTTAACAAGTTGACGCGCAGATGGACCGGAGCACGCTTTTGCAGGGCCATCGCGACCGGAACCGCCTGATCACCCAGCGACGCATTGAACCCGGGCCACAGCCAATCCGGAATGTCGTACCGCTCGGCGTCCGACACAAAGTCGCGCGCGGCCTCCTCATTAGATACCTGAGATGGAGCGTGTCGAGCGCCGGTGAAGGTCTCGGTGAGGTCAGCACCTGACGCACGCATCGCGCCGATCATAAGACCGCGACCGGTCTCTGCACCACCCAAGGCTGCAAAAGATCGTTTGCAACGTAGCGCGCCAAATGCATGATCGCGCACCGCAGCACGGTCCTTGGACCCGGCAAAGCGGCTGCGACGGGCCCAGCCCGTCAGGGCTTTTTCAACGGGCACACCAGCGAGTATGTCATCGAGAATTTCGATCGAAGCCTGAATACGTGCGGCAGGTGTCATGGGGCTTTCCCAGATTGCTGAACTTAACCACGCTGAACGCAATACGGCGCCCTTGTCCGGGCGCCGCAATGCCAAACGATGCGGGTTACATTACGCGGTAATTCGGGCTTTCACGTGTGATCTGAACGTCATGCACATGACTTTCCTTCAACCCGGCACCGGTGATTTTGACAAAGTTGCAGTTGCGTCGCATTTCGTCGACGGATGCACAGCCCGTATAGCCCATCGCGGCGCGCAGACCGCCGACCAGCTGATGCACAACCGCGCTGGCTGAACCCTTGTAGGGCACCTGCCCCTCAATCCCTTCGGGCACCAGCTTGTCATTCGCCGCGTCCTTCTGGAAATAGCGATCGGCCGAGCCACGCGCCATCGCGCCCAAGCTGCCCATCCCACGATAAGATTTGAACGAACGGCCTTGGTACAAGATCACCTCACCCGGGCTTTCATCGGTGCCCGCAATCATCGAGCCGACCATCGCGCAAGACGCCCCTGCTGCAATCGCCTTGGCGAAATCGCCCGAGAACTTGATGCCGCCATCGGCAATCACCGGCACATCCCCAGCCGCTGCAGCGCAATCCATGATCGCTGTAAGTTGCGGCACGCCAACTCCTGCCACCATCCGCGTAGTACAGATCGAACCCGGCCCGATACCGACCTTGATCGCATCCGCGCCTGCGTCGATCAGCGCTTTGGTCGCGTCACCGGTGGCGACGTTACCGGCGATGATCTGAACCTCGTTCGAGAGGGTTTTAACCCGCTTCACTGCGTCCAACACGCCTTGCGAGTGACCATGCGCGGTATCCACAACGATAATGTCCACGCCTGAATCCACCAGTTGCTCGGACCGCTCAAACCCCGCGTCCCCGACCGAGGTCGCTGCCGCAACACGCAGGCGGCCCAGACGGTCCTTGCACGCGGTGGGGTTCAGCACCGCTTGCTCGGTGTCTTTCAAAGTCAGCAAACCGGTCAGCTTGCCCGCACCGTCAACAACCAGCAACTTCTCGATCCGGCGTGCCTTCATCAGGCTTTTGGCTTCTTCCAGATCGGCTGGCTCCTGCAGCATCGCCAGATTGTCCGTGGTCATCATGGCCTTGATTGGCTGGTCGTCCGATGTTGCAAAGCGCATGTCCCGGTTGGTCACAATACCGACCACGCGACCTGCCTCATCCACCACAGGGAAGCCGGTGAAGTTGTAACGCTCGACCAGAGCCTTGGCATCTGCCAGAGTCTGTTCTGCGCGCAGCGTGACGGGGTTATAGACGATACCGGATTCAAACCGCTTGACCCTGCGCACTTCACGCGCCTGTTCTTCAGTCGTCAAGTTCTTGTGGATAACCCCGATCCCACCGGCCTGCGCCATCGCGATGGCCATGCGCGCCTCGGTCACAGTGTCCATCGCCGAGCTCAGCAGCGGGATGTTCATGGTGATTTCGCGCGTCACACGCGTTGCTGTATCTGCCGTCGCAGGAAGGACCGACGACGCCGCCGGAACCAAAAGAACATCGTCAAAGGTAAGTGCCTCACGAATCTGCATCTATTAACCCCATGCAAAACCCCGTTTGGCGGTGACCCTATTACATGGATTTAAGGCAAGGAAAAGCCCCTGACCTGAACTAGTTTGGCCCTGCGGGGCATTGCCGCGGCAAAAAACGACGCTAGACGTGCAAAACGTGCCGCTGAATGGCCTTTCCCTTTGCGCTTAAAACCATATCTTGCGCGGAACACGCGCGAATACAAAAGGCAGGCCAGATATGACCACCGACCCCCTTGTCGTCTTTACCCCCTCGGGCAAACGCGGGCATTTCCCAGTTGGTACTCCGGTACTGACAGCGGCCCGGCAGTTGGGCGTCGATCTGGACTCGGTCTGCGGCGGGCGCGGGATATGCTCGAAATGCCAGATCACGCCCAGCTATGGCGAGTTTCCCAAGCATGGCGTCACCGTGTCCGAGGACGCGCTGAGCGAATGGAACGCGGTGGAACAACGCTATGAAGACAAGCGCGGGTTGAAGCCCGGTCGCCGTCTGGGGTGTCAGGCAACCGTTCAGGGCGACGTGGTGATTGACGTGCCGCCGGAATCTCAGGTCCACCGTCAGGTCGTGCGCAAGGCCGCTGCCGCGCGCGCCATCACCATGGACCCGGCCACAAGGCTGTATTTCGTCGTGGTCGAGGAACCCGACATGCATTCGCCCACCGGCGATCTGGAGCGGCTGGAACGCGCTTTGCGCGAGCAGTGGAAGATCGACGCCGTCACCGCCGATCTGTCGCTGATGGCAAAGCTGCAACCAGTTCTACGCAAAGGTAAGTGGGAGGTCACCGTAGCCGTCCACAAAGGCCACAACGACTCGGTCGCGCGGATCGTGGAAATCTGGCCCGGCCTGCATGAAAGTGGCCTGTACGGTCTGGCCATCGACCTTGGGTCGACCACTATCGCCGCCCATCTGACCGATCTGGAAACAGGCGAGGTCAAGGCGTCCTCGGGCCTGATGAACCCGCAGATCCGTTTTGGCGAAGACCTGATGAGCCGTGTCTCCTACGCCATGATGAACCCCGGCGGCGATCAGGAAATGACCCGCGCCGTGCGCGAGGCGATCAACGACCTGACCACCTCGATCGCAGATGAGGCCGGGATCGACGCCGCGCTGATCATCGAGACAGTTTTTGTCTGCAACCCGGTCATGCACCACCTGCTGCTGGGACTGGACCCAGTTGAGCTTGGGCAGGCTCCGTTCGCGTTGGCGACGTCGGAAAGCATGTCCCTGCCCGCGCGTGAGATGGACCTGACCAAAATGAACCCGCGCGCGCAGGTCTATATCCTGCCCTGCATCGCAGGCCATGTAGGGGCCGACTGTGCCGCCGTTGCACTATCCGAGGAGCCGGGCAAATCGGAAGACCTCGTGCTGATCGTCGATGTTGGCACCAATGCGGAAATCCTGCTGGGCAACACCAGCCGCGTTCTGGCCTGCTCGTCGCCCACCGGCCCCGCGTTTGAGGGCGCACAGATCAGTTCCGGCCAACGCGCGGCCCCCGGCGCGATTGAACGGATCGAGATCGATCCCATCACCAAAGAACCCCGCTTCCGCGTCATCGGGTCGGACAAATGGTCCGATGAGGATGGGTTCGATCAGGACATTGCCACCACCGGGATCACCGGCATCTGCGGCTCGGGCATTATCGAAGCCGTGGCAGAAATGCGCATCGCCGGGCTGCTGGACGAAAGCGGCCTGATCGGATCGGCCGCGCAAACCGGCACCGTCCGCAGCGTGCCCGAAGGCCGCACTCATGCCTATCTGATCCACGACGCCAGCGCCGAGGGCGGCCCGCGTATCACCGTAACCCAAGGCGACATCCGCGCCATCCAACTGGCGAAATCGGCGCTATACGCTGGCGCGCGCCTTCTGATGGACGAGATGGAGGTCGACACCGTTGATCGCGTGGTTCTGGCCGGGGCGTTTGGAGCGCATATCTCGACCAAACACGCGATGGTTCTGGGCATGATCCCGGATGCGCCGCTGGACAAGGTTTCAAGCGCGGGCAACGCCGCCGGAACCGGCGCGCGGATCGCCCTGTGCAACATCGGCGCGCGCAAGGAAATCGAACGCGTCGTGCGCGAGATCACCAAGGTTGAAACTGCCATCGAGCCCAAGTTTCAGGACCATTTCGTCGCCGCCAACGCAATCCCGCATAAAACCGACCCGTTCCCAGAACTTGCGCAGGTCGTTACCCTGCCCTCGCCTTCATTCAACACGGGCGGCGGGGATGAGGAAAAATCTGGCCGTCGCCGTCGCCGCAGGTCATAGTCCCCGCATAGATCGGAGGCGACATGGCAACAGCAAACGAAGAACAGGCGGAGTTTTGGGCGAATTCTCCATCGGGCGCGAAATGGCTAACCTATGAGAGCCAGATGGACACGCTGTTGGCCCCGGTTTTGGATTTGGTACTGGATCGCGCCGCACTTCAACCGGGTCATCGCGTGTTGGACATCGGCTGCGGCACAGGGGCAAGCACGGTACAGGTCGCTCAGGTCGTTGGCCCAAACGGGCACGTTCTGGCCGCCGACTTTTCACAGCCGTTTCTGGATCGGGCAGCTGAACGCGCCCGGGCTGCAGGGCATTCTAATGTCGGTTTTCAATACGCAGACGCGCAGACCCACCCTTTCGACGAAGGCGATCGGGATGCCATGATCTCGCGCTTTGGCGTGATGTTCTTCGATGATACGGTTGCTGCCTTTGCAAACATGGCCCGCGCCCTGAAGCCCGGCGGACAAATGACCTTTGCCGCTTGGGGCCCGCTTTCTGGCAACCCCTGGTTCTATATCCCGCATACCGCAGCCACCGCACGCCTCGGTACTCCACCAAAGGTGGATCGTAACGCGCCTGGCCCTTTGGCCTTTCACGATCAGGATCGCGTCACGGGTTTGCTGAAAGACGCCGGGCTGACTGACATCAACGTCGACGCAGTAAACTTGACCTTGCCGGTACATGGCACGCTAGAGGACTGCGCAGCACTCTGCACCCGCGTAGGCCCAGCGGCACGGGTGATCGCCCATTTCGACGGCAGCCCCGAAGATGTCGCTGCCATTCGGGACGCAGTAGCAGGTGAATTCCAGCCCTATCAGGAAGGAGATATGGTCAAAGTACCTGCGCTCATCAACCTGTTTCAGGCACGTCGGCCCGAGTGATTGGAGCGGGTAGCGCGCATCATGTTACTGTTGCAACATGTTGCAAAATGACCCACCACCCCAACACTTATTGCATTTTGCAAATTCGACCTGTATCCGATTTTGTAAACTTGTTGCAAATAACCCCACCGCAAGTGTGGGGCAGAATGCGGGGCAGATATGGCAAGAGGCAATAACCGTCTTTCCGCAACTCAAGTAAAGAACGCCGCGCCCGGAAGCGTCGTGCAGGACGGAGGCGGCCTGTCACTTAAACGATCCGAAACCGGTGGCCGTTGGACATTCAGATTCCAGATCAATGGAAAGCGGCGAGATATGGGTTTGGGTTCCTACCCTGACATGTCCCTATCAGATGCGCGCAAAGAACGATCCAAGTGGGCCGCCTTCGCGGAGCGCGGCGAAGATCCGATTGTGGAACGTGAGCGCCAGCGCCTAGAGGAAGAGAACAGCCAGAACGACCCGACGTTCGAGGAAATGGCCGAAATGGTATTTGAAGGGCGCAAGGAGCGTCTGCGCGGCGATGGAAAGCGCGGCATGTGGTATTCACCCCTCAAGAACTCAGAAAGCTTTGAGGAGGCGTACAAACCCGGTTCTTCGCCTTCGAATGTCACATTTTGCTTCTCAAAAATTGCCCATGCATTCAATGGT
>NZ_JBQFUW010000006.1:0-280972 GCF_056539385.1 Ruegeria sp. BB6 | reverse complement strand
CGTCTCCGCCGCTTCCGCCGCGTCCCAGCGCCTCACCAGCGCCGGTGAAGGGGGTTCTAAGGATAACAACATTGCACCGCAAGTGGAAAATTCGAGAAACCGATAAAAAACTAAATAATTCCACTTTATTGAATAAAAACAACGAGCTGGCTAAAAACTAAATGTCAATTCCCCTAGATCGCCACGGCAGCAGAGCCAAGGAATCGGCTTTTGCACAGGGTTCCCCACAGACTCAGGCGCGAGTCAGGCGGAATCGGCACCTCGGAATCGATTCAGGGGGTTTGAAACGGACAGGCGCAACACGAGCAGACCTACAATCAGGGACAGGTATATCACCGGCTCGATCTGAAAGCCCTTCGCCAGCATGACATAATGCAGCCCCCCCAAGATCGCCGCCGGATAAACCAGACGCTGGAGACTTCGCCAACGTGCACCTAGTCGCCGCACAGACAGATTGTTCGACGTCACCGCCAGTGGCAGCATCAAGACGAAAGCCGCCATACCCACCGTTATATAAGGACGCTTTACAATATCGGCCCAGATCTGGCTGGGCACCTGAACATCCAGAACCAGCCAAACCAACAGGTGCATACTGACATAGGCAAACGTCAGCACACCAAGGGCGCGCCGGAATTTCAGCAGATTCAACCCAAGAAGTCGTCGAGCAGGAGAAATCGCCAATACAACAATCAATAGCTGCAGCGCCAACTCTCCGTATCTGTGCTCTAACGCCTCAATGGGGTCAACGCCCAAGCCGCCGGTCAAACCCTGATAGAACAGCCAGGGCGCAGGAAGCCCACCCAAAAGGTAGATGGCCCATACTGGGATCCGGCGAAGTATCGAGTTCAAGGTTTGCATGCGCTCAATAGTATGACGACAGGTCCATGCCGTCGTAAAGGCTCGCGACTTCGGACTCATAACCATTGAACATCAATGTGGGGACGCGCTTGGCGAATAGCCCTCCGCCGATCTGGCGTTCCGAAGCCTGCGACCAACGTGGATGATCAACGGTTGGATTCACATTGCTGTAAAAGCCATATTCACGCGGGCTGGCCATATTCCAACTGGTCGGGGGTTCCACATCCGTCAGAGTGATGCGGACGATCGACTTGATGGACTTGAAACCGTATTTCCACGGAACAACCAAACGCAGCGGAGCCCCATTCTGGTTCGGGATCGGGCGATCGTAAATCCCGGTCGCCATTATTGTCAGCGGGTGCATGGCTTCGTCCAACCGCAGACCTTCGCGATACGGCCACTCCAGAACCGGGTATTGAACACCCGGCATTTCGTCGGGCCGATAGGCCGTTTCAAACGCGACGTACTTGGCGCCTTCCTGAACACCCGCCATGTTCAACAAGTCCGCCAGCTCGAACCCGTTCCACGGTATGACCATCGACCAGGCCTCGACACAGCGAAACCGGTAGATGCGCTCCTCCACGGTCATCTCGGACATCACGTCCTTGAAATCATACTCGCCCGGTCTGTCCACCAGACCGTCGATTTTGATGCTCCAGGGTTCGGTCACCAGCATATGAGCGTATTTGGCCGGATCGTCCTTTCGCGTTCCGAACTCATAATAGTTGTTGTACGAGGTGATCTCTTCCCACGTATTCGGATCAAGCGCACCTTCGGCCGCAGCCGCGCGCGACATCCCTGCCAGCCCGATCCCTGCCAGCCCCGCCATAACCTGACGGCGGTTCAAGAACGCGCTCCGCGGCGTGACATCAGCCTGTGTCAATGTGTTGGTCCACCGGTGCGCCATCAATGTCTCCGTACTTGGTCAGCCTTGGGGTTCAGATAGTTCGCTCTTACCACAGGACCAAAGCAACTTGCGTCACGATTGGGAGAAGAGACTGTAACGAAACACGCACCCGACGATATTTCCCTGTAACCGACGCCTCCTAACAAAGTGGACCCTGCGTCACCCTTGATATTGGCGCTAGGCAGCGCACAGTTCCCGAGGTTAAGTTTTCAAAGGCGCAAGGGACGGAGAATACGGCCAATGGTTTTTGGCCGCGTGGATAGCGCCGAGGAAAAAGACGACAATATGATCGGAAAGGACGAATTATGAAATCGAAACTGGCTGCGGGCCTGTCGTTGGTTCTGTTTATCGCGGCGTGCGCCGAGAAAGAAACCTACCCAATCACGGGTTGTGACGCGGACGAGACCTTTCCGGTGACCTGCGAAGAAATCGGTGAAGACACCGATCTGGATCAAAACAACGCGCAAGACCTGAACGCGTTGCCGACCGGCGCTTGACGTCTTGTGATCAAATGCGCTGGGGCTGCGAAGACTCCGGCGTCATTCAAGAACGAACCCGCCAGAGTCTGGCGGGTTTTCCGTTCGCTCCTTTTAAAAAAGCACGGCGCATTCGCCTTTGGACATCTGGCAGGGCGTCAGGCTGGTTGCAGTAGTCAGACCTTCGCCGAAAACACGCTTGGCCAGCGGGACAGAACGGGCACACTGCGTCTTTCGTCAAATTTCTGCCTTACATGGTCGGCAGGTATGAACGCGAAGATTTGTACCCTAAATAAGAGTCATCACCCTATGCTTAGAATTCTCGCCCTTTGCAGCACGCTGCTGGGTAGCCCTGCGCTGGCGGACCTCCAGTCCTGCCAGAACCTGTATGCTCAAACGCCTCTGATCCTGAGCGATCTGAACCTGGTCGATTCCTACAGTTACGAAGACGATTTTCCCGGCCTCGGATACTCGATAACATTTGCGGACACGACATCCCAGCTGACCATCTTCCTCTATGACCATGAGCAACAGGTCATCCCGCCGGAAATGGCACTGGACAGTTTTCACCAAGCCCTTGGGGACATCACCGCGTCTACCAATAACCGAGGGGTCGAACTGGGCGAGATCAGCGCCTATCAGATACAAGACACTGCGCAGCAATTACCGCTGCGGGCCGAAGCGCGGACATCTGATGGGTTTTCTGAACTTCTGGCGATCGGGGTCGTGGACAACTGCATTATAAAGCTGAGGTTCACGACCGAGTTTGAAATAGAAAAAGCCAAAGGCCTGATGGACGTTGTCACCGGCTATTTGAACGAAGGCTTCGTCAACCCGGCATGAGAAACCCGCCATTTGGCGGGTTTCCCGTTCACTATACGTGGATCAATGCACTACGGCATCATCCGGGCGCGGGCGATCGGACGTGCCCAATCGGTCACCGATGATCAACCCTTCGGCACCGGCAGATACAGGCACGGTCTCACCATCCTTGATCTCACCAGCCAACAGAGCTTCGGCCAGCGGGTTCTGCAACGCGCGTTGGATCACACGCTTCAACGGGCGCGCACCAAAGACCGGGTCATAGCCTTCGTTGGCCAGCCATTCCTTGGCACCATCGTCCAGGGCCAGCTCGATCTTGCGGGCAGCCAGACGTTTTTGCAGACGCGCCATCTGGATATCGACGATGCCATCCATGTCGCCCCGCTTGAGCCGATCAAAGATGATGGTCTCGTCCAGACGGTTCAGGAATTCGGGCCGGAAATGCGCCCGGACCGCGTCCATCACATCCCGCCGCGCCTGCGCACTGTCGGCACCTTCGGGCAGTTGGCTCAGCGCCTGTGAACCAAGGTTCGACGTCAGGATGATCAGCGTCTGCTTGAAGTCCACCGTGCGACCCTGACCATCGGTCAGCACACCATCGTCCAGAACCTGCAACAGCACGTTAAACACGTCCGGGTGCGCCTTTTCGACCTCGTCAAACAGCACGACCTGATAGGGTCTGCGGCGCACGGCTTCGGTTAGCACACCGCCTTCGTCATATCCGACATAGCCCGGAGGGGCACCGATCAGACGGGCGACCGCGTGTTTCTCCATGAACTCGGACATGTCGATGCGCACCATCGCGTTGTCGTCGTCGAACAGAAAGTTCGCCACAGCCTTGGTCAGTTCGGTCTTACCCACGCCAGTTGGCCCGAGGAACAGGAACGAGCCCAATGGCCGATTCTCGTCATTCAGCCCGGCACGCGCGCGGCGCACGGCGTTGGCGACGGCGGTCACTGCCGCATCCTGACCAATCACGCGGGAGTGCAGATCGTCTTCCATCCGCAGCAGCTTCTCACGCTCGCCTTCCAGCATTTTCGAGGTCGGGATACCCGTCCAACGCTCGACAACGCTGGCGATCTGTTCCGGGCGCACCGTTTCCTCGGCCATCATGGCGTTGCTTTCGGCGTTTTCTGCCTCGGTCAGCTTTTTCTCCAGCTCGGGGATGACGCCATAGGACAGCTCACCCGCCTTTGCCAGATTGCCTTCGCGCTTGGCGATCTCAAGATCAGCCCGCGCCTTGTCGAGCTGTTCTTTCAGATCACGCGCACCGGCCAGCTTGTCGCGTTCAGCCTGCCACTGAGCGGTCATCTCGGCGGATTTCTCCTGCAGATCGGCCAGATCTTTTTGCAAGGTCTCCAGTCGATCCTTGGAGGCCGCGTCATCTTCCAGCTTCAGCGCCTCTTCCTCGATCTGCATCTGCAGGATCTGGCGATCCAACTGATCAAGTTCCTCGGGCTTGCTGTCCACCTCCATCCGCAACCGCGACGCGGCTTCATCAACAAGGTCGATGGCTTTGTCGGGCAGGAAACGGTCGGTGATATAGCGATGCGACAGGGTCGCCGCCGAGACCAGTGCCGAATCCGAGATGCGCACGCCGTGGTGCAGTTCGTACTTTTCCTTGATGCCACGCAGGATGCTGATCGTGTCCTCGACCGTTGGTTCAGTGACCATCACGGGCTGGAACCGGCGTGCAAGAGCCGCGTCTTTTTCGACATATTTGCGGTACTCGTCCAGCGTGGTCGCACCGATACAATGCAACTCACCCCGTGCAAGCGCAGGCTTGATCAGGTTTGCCGCATCCATCGCGCCATCGGACTTACCCGCGCCGACCAGCGTGTGCATTTCATCGATGAACAGGATGATCTCACCGGCGGCCTCGGTTACTTCGGTCAAAACCGCTTTGAGGCGTTCCTCGAACTCGCCACGGTATTTCGCACCGGCAATCAGCGCACCCATGTCCAGCGCAAGCAGCTTCTTGTCCTTCAACGATTCCGGCACGTCGCCATTTACGATGCGCAGGGCCATGCCCTCGGCAATCGCGGTTTTACCGACGCCGGGTTCCCCGATCAGAACCGGGTTGTTCTTGGTCCGGCGCGACAGAACCTGCATCGAGCGGCGGATTTCCTCGTCGCGTCCGATAATCGGGTCAATCTTGCCTTCAGCCGCGGCTTCGGTCAGGTCGCGCGCGTATTTCTTGAGCGCGTCATAACCTTCCTCGGCCGACGCAGTATCAGCCGTGCGCCCCTTTCGGATGTCGTTGATCGCCTCATTCAGCTTCTGTGCAGTCACAGCGCCATCTTCCAAAGCGTCCTTGGCTTTGGATTTTACCATGCACAACGCCATTAGAATGCGTTCAACCGGCACGAAGCTATCGCCAGCTTTGGTCGCGATCTTCTCAGCCTCATCCAGAACCTTGGCGGTTTGCCCGTCCAGATAGACCTGACCCGCATCCCCGCTGACTTTCGGAATCTTGGCCATTGAAGCATCCAGCGCGTTGACAACGCGGCTGGGCGCACCGCCTGCGCGTGAAATCAGGTTGCTGGCCAGCCCCTGATCGTCATCCATTAATGCTTTGAGTAAATGCTCGGGCGTCAGTCTTTGATGCTCTTCGCGCATTGCGATTGTCTGCGCTGCCTGCACGAAACCCCGTGCCCGCTCGGTGAACTTGTTCAAGTCCATGTTATTCTCCTTTTCTCAAGCGCCCTGTTTTGATGCGCCCGCTTTGCGGCACGCGTCGGTCAGAGCCTCACATTCAATCTGGGAAATATCTTACCCGGTTCAAGAGGCCGAGCTGCAGATTCCGGCCCTATCTGCGCGGCACCGTATAAACCGTATAGCCTCCGGTTTTCGCCACCTCTCGTGCGCCATACATCTCGACCAGAGATTGCGCCGCGTCGCTCCCTGTCGGGCAAGATACAAGGTCTGCTGAATCGTCCAGAAAATTGACCGTAAAGGCCGTTTCGCCGGTGACCTGACAGTCGTCGTCGGTCGAGCGATATCCCCGCACAAGCCGCAGGTTGTCGTTGGTCGGTGATCTGACGACCGTGTCGGCGGCTTCGGTTTCCAGCGGCATATCCTGACACCCTGCCGCTGCCAGCGCCAGACCACACACAAATACAGTCCTTACCATCTGTCCCATTTCAAATTCCATCCGTGCAATCCACGCGCATGATAACACGATGAGCGCCCAGCGCCGTGATCTGAATCACACGGCAGTCCTGCATGGACACAGACACCCAAACCCGTTACCACGCAGACGTTTGCCAAAAAGGAGCGCCCAATGTCCGACGACCGCCTGATCGTAGCCCTAGATGTCCCCAATGCCCTGCAGGGGCTGGCCATGGCCGAGCGGCTTGGCGACAGCGTCTCCTTCTACAAGATCGGTCTGGGTATGCTGACCGGCGGCGGGCTGGCTTTGGCCAATGAACTCAAACAAGATCACGGCAAACGCATCTTTCTGGACATGAAACTGTTCGACATCGGCAATACGGTCGAAAACGCTGTGCGAGGGCTGGCGCAGTTCGATCTGGATTTCCTGACAGTGCATGGCGATCCACATGTGGTGCGCGCCGCGAAAGAAGGTGCTTCGGGCAAAGACTTGAAAATCCTTGCGGTCACGATCCTAACGTCGCTGAACCGCGATGATCTGGATGCAAGCCTGCTGAAAGAGGGCGACGTGCAGGAACTGGTTGTTGAGCGTGCCGCCCGCGCACTTGAGGCCGGGGCAGATGGCGTCATTGCCAGCCCGCAAGAGGCCGCGCTGATCCGTGCTTTGCCACAGGCCGAAGGTCGCCTGATCGTCACCCCCGGCGTTCGCCCGACCGGGGCCGCTTTGGGCGATCAAAAGCGTGTCGCGACCCCTGCCAGCGCAATCGGAGACGGCGCCGATCACATCGTAGTCGGACGCCCAATCTATCAGGCAGAAGATCCGAAAGCGGCCGCCGAGGCAGTTCTTGCTGAGTTAAATTCTTTGGCTCAGCATTAGTCGCGGTATCGGGAATCGGTTGGAAATCACCACAAAACACAGGCCAACCGGTTGACCTCACGTCGCTTTTTCCAAAATCCGCGCCAAATCGTCCCTGTGCCCGAAAACACACATGAAAAATACGAGATTTGGCTATGTGACCTAGGTCCTATCGAAATGCGGGGTTTTGAGCGATTCTAAGGTCGTGATACTCCCCGCGGACCGTATCTTCCTGAGGTCCGTCACCTCCCCCCGCCCACTTGCGGGGGGTCTTCTTTTGGACTGAATGGCCCGAACGCAATCGTCGGTACTTTGCCCGGCTTGGCAGCGTGGTATAAGGGGCTTCCCGAAACAAACACCCGCAGTACGGAACCGTTCTGATGCCCGGCTTTTGCCGCGATTGCCTGTCCATATCCTCGGATGCACGCCGATGCGGTGACTGTGGCAGCCCCCGGATCAAGTCGCATCCCGAACTGTTTGACCTGTCGATCGCGCATATGGATTGCGACGCGTTTTATGCCTCGGTCGAAAAAAGGGACAACCCGGAACTCGCGGATAAGCCGGTGATCATTGGCGGAGGCAAACGTGGCGTCGTCTCAACCGCGTGCTATGTTGCCCGCATCCGAGGGGTGCGGTCAGCGATGCCGATGTTCAAGGCGCTGCAACTCTGCCCGGACGCCGTCGTGATCAAACCACGCATGTCAGTTTATGCCGAGGTCTCGCGCGAGATACGCGCCATGATGGATGAACTGACCCCCGTGATCGAACCCCTGTCTCTGGACGAGGCGTTCATGGACCTGTCTGGCACCGAACGCCTGCACGGTGCGCCGCCCGCTGTCATGCTGGCCGGACTTGTAAAGCGTATGAAGGACGAGCTGGGCGTCACAGGCTCGATCGGGCTGTCGCATAACAAGTTCCTGGCGAAGGTTGCGTCGGACTTGGATAAACCACGCGGGTTTTCGGTGATCGGACAGGCAGAAACGGCATCTTTCCTACATGAAAAGCCCGTCCGCCTGATCTGGGGCATCGGCCCTGCCGCACAGGAGTCGCTGGATCGTGCCGGTATCCGCACATTTTCCGACCTGTTGCGCTGGGATCAAGAGGCTCTGACCGCGCGGTTCGGATCAATGGGCTATCGGCTTTGGCATCTGGCGCGCGGACAGGACAAGCGCCGCGTTTCCGCGCACGAGCCGATGAAATCCATCAGCAACGAAACCACGTTCTTTGAAGATACAGCCAACTTGGACATCCTCGATGGCCACCTGTGGCGCATGGCGGAAAAAGTGGCTGACCGGGCCAAGGCCAAAGGTTTGGCGGGGCGAGTCGTGACCCTGAAGCTGAAAAAAGCCGACCACAAAGTACTAACCCGGCGCGTGTCGCTGCGAGATGCAACCCAGATCGCGGATCGTATTTACCGCACGGCTCGTGGGTTGTTCGATCAGGTAGGGGATCAGGGCCCATACCGCCTGTTGGGTTGTGGCATCTCCGATCTTTGTTCAGAAGATCAGGCCGACATTTCGGGGGACTTGCTGGACCCCAACGCCACCCAGCGGTCGCAAGCGGAACGCGCCACGGATGAAATCCGACGCCGTTTCGGAACCGACGCCATCGTCAAGGGTCGTGCCTTGCGGTGACGTTACTCTGCGGCCAGCCGCAAAGACTCATCGCCGATCTGTGAGATATCCATGATGACCTGCCGCAGGGTGTCCCGGAACGGGGCGAAATTGGCATTTGGCGCGATCCGGGTTTCGTCCATATAAAGCGAACGGTCGATCTCAATCTGGACTGCATGCTGATTGCGTCCGGGCCGCCCATATGTCTGCGTCACATAAGCCCCCGCAAATGGCGCGTTCCGAGCGACCGTCAACCCGGCAGCGACAAACGCCGCCTCGATCCGATCTACGATCTCGGGCGAGGCTGAGGCTCCAAACCGGTCGCCCAACACAATCTGTGGTCGCCGGGTGCCACTTGATCCGGCCATTGCAACCGCCTCATGCGGCATCGAATGACAATCAACCAGAATCGCCTGCCCGAACGAATCCAACGATTCCTTTAACAAGGACTTCAGACGCGCGTGATAAGGCCGCCAGCAGGTGTCGATACGCAGACGCGCTTCGTCCATCGTCAGCTTACCGCGATAAATCGCACGGCCATTGGCAACGACCCGCGGAATCACTCCCAACCCCGACGCCACCCGAGGGTTGTGACCCTGACGGCGCGCGCCTTCGATCAAAGCCGGGTCCAGTTCCTCGGCACTGCGGTTGAGGTCCAGATAGGCGCGGGGTTTCGTCGCTGAAATCAGCGGCGCGCCATATTCGGCAGCAGGCGAAAACAACTGATCCACAAAGGCATCTTCCGAAGATCGAATCACATCGCGGCTCAGAACAGTTCGTTGCAGCAACGATTGCGGGTAATTCCGACCGCTATGAGGAGAGGAATACACAACACAAGACGTGCGCTTGGCGGGCAAATCCAATACATAGGCGGTGTTCTGCATAACGACTCCTTGTTCGCGTCCAACATAGACCGGAAAATAGTTCTTCCAAACCCCTTGAACCCCTTTGCGACTCCTTTTATAGACCCCGCTACCGGCGCGGGGTTCCGCGCCCCATTTCGTTATGGGGCAGGGCACGCAAAGGTAAGTGGGCGGTTAGCTCAGCGGTAGAGCACTTCGTTGACATCGAAGGGGTCACAAGTTCGATCCTTGTACCGCCCACCATCGTTTCACTGTTCCGGGCAACCGGGGCACCCGCTAACCCAGGCGCTGGCCACGTCTTTGATGAAGGCGCCGCAGATTGGAGACAGACCCATGAAGGTCAAGAACTCGCTCCGCTCGCTCAAGAACCGGCACCGTGATTGCCGGATTGTGCGTCGCAAAGGCCGCGTCTACGTGATCAACAAGACGCAGCGCAAGTTCAAAGCTCGCCAGGGCTAAGAACCGCTCAATACGAATAGAAAGAACCGCGCCTCAGAGCGCGGTTTTTTTGTTGGTCAGAACGTGATCCCGGCATGGATCAGAATACCGATGACCATCAAGATGTTCAGAATCATCGAGATTCCGTTGCCCACATAAATCGGCAACTTTCCGACGACCAACCCGTAGATAAACCACAGCATCGAAAGCCCCGCATAAAGTGACCATGACAGCAGGGACTGGCCGCTCGCGTGTTGGGAATGTGTGAAATACAGCTTCATGAGCTGCGGCAGCGTTGCAAACGGACCGACCACTCCGATGAAAACCATGAACCCCTCGAACCGCGCCATCCAATGACCGAGGTTGGACTTCTCAAGCTTTTCAGCCAGCGTTTCCGTCATCGAATGTGTCCTTTCGCGTGGCGATCAATACAAATAATCCGCAGTCATTGCCCGGAAGCTATCTGACAATTTAACCGTTTCGGCCTCGTCCACCAAGAAAAACGCAAATCAGGATGGCTCAGGTCTTAACCCGCCACCATTTTCCCAAGTAATTTTGTCAGATTTCCTTGCATCCCCCTCAGAATCGTTTAATTGACTAAATCAGTCGGGTTATCCCCGCCGCGATTTTTCAATTTTGGGACATATGATGCTGAAATCCTCTACCTGCGCTGCCGCCGCTCTGACGGCCCTGATCGCAACTTCTGCCGCTGCCGAAGGCGAGCTGAACCTTTACTCGTCGCGCCACTATGACACCGACGAGCGCCTGTATTCCGATTTTGAAGAAGCAACCGGAATCACCATCAACCGTATCGAAGGCAAAGCTGACGAACTGATCGCCCGCATGGAAGCCGAAGGTGCGAACTCGCCCGCTGATGTGCTGCTGACCGTGGATACCTCACGCCTGGCCCGCGCCAAGAACGCCGGCATCCTACAGGCGATTGACAGCGCGGTTCTGGAAGACCGCATTCCCGCCAACCTGCAAGATGAAGACAACCAGTGGTACGGTTTTTCGCAACGCGCGCGCATCATCTTTTTTGACAAGGCCGACGTCGCCACCCCGCCCGCAAGCTATCTTGATCTCGCCAAACCGGAATACAAAGGTCTGGTTTGCATCCGGTCGTCCAGCAACACCTACAACCAGACCCTTCTGGCCTCGATCATCACAAACCATGGTCGTGAAGCGGCCAAAACCTGGGCCGAAGGCGTTGTCGCGAACATGGCACGCGACCCGCAGGGCGGTGACACCGACCAATTGCGCGGGATCGTCTCGGGTGAATGTGAGATCGCCGTTTCAAACTCGTACTACTTCGCCCGCGCGCTGCGTAAGGACGTGAAGGGTCTGAGCGCCGATATCGACATGATTGGCGTGCAGTTCCCCGCACAAGACGCCGAGGGCGCGCATATGAACCTGTCGGGCGCCGGGGTTGCTGTGCATGCACCGAACAAGGAAAACGCGATCAAGTTCCTGGAATACTTGGCGAGCGATCAGGCGCAGGTCTATTTCTCGAACGGAAATGACGAGTTCCCGGCAGTGGAAGGCGTAGCCTTGGCGGACAACGTCGCAGCTTTGGGTGAGTTCAAGGCGGATGAGGTAAACCTTTCAGAGGTCGCCAAGAACATCCCGGAAGCTCAGAAAATCTTTAACGAGGTTGGTTGGAAGTAATTCCTCCAACTCATGAACAGAGATCGGGCGCGGGTGATTCCGCGCCCGTTTTCGTTGTATTTCTATATTTTTGTATTACTATTCTCGTATGCGAGAATTTTTCTTATTTCAGACTCATGCTTGATGATCTCTCGAACCGTCTTGCCAGCCGCCTGAACGAGCTTCGCCGGTCACGCGGGTTGTCGCTGGACCAGTTGGCAGATCAAAGCGGGATCAGCCGGGCGACTCTGTCCCGTATGGAGAAAGGCGATGTCAGCCCGACCGCAGAAACGCTGGGGCGGCTATGCGCCGCCTATGGTCTGCCGATGTCCCGATTGCTGATGATGGTTGAAGACAGCTTTGACCCGCGCGTGCCATTTGAACGTCAACCCGAATGGCGCGATCCCGAAACCGGTTTTACACGCCGATCCGTCTCGCCCCCGGCCATTGGTCTCAGCGGCGAGGTTCTTGAAGGTCACCTGCCGCCGGATACGGTGATCTCTTACGATGCGCCTCCGAAACCGGGTCAGGAACACCACGTGATCCTTCTGGACGGCGCAATGACTCTGACAGTAGACGGCGTCGCCCATGATCTGACCGGAGGCGACTGCCTGCGCTATCACCTCTCTGGCCCCACCCGGTTTGAAACGCCTCCAACCCGAGGCGCGCGTTACATGTTGGTTCTGATATGATCTCACGGCTAGCCAAAACCCAGCTCGACGATGCGCTGGATGATCTAACCGACATCCTGCACGCTTGCGTTCATGACGGCGCCAGCGTCGGGTTCATTCTGCCCTTCTCGCCCAGTCAGGCCCGAGGGTATTGGCAGAACCGGGTTTGGCCCGATGCGGAATCGGGTGCTTTGGACCTATTTGCCGCCTATGACGCAGGCCGTGTTGCCGGAACAGTACAGCTAATCCCTGCATCCATGCCAAATCAACCTCATCGTGCGGACGTAGCCAAATTGCTGGTTCACCCCAACGCACGACGCAAGGGTCTGGCGCGTGCGCTGATGGCAGCACTCGAGCAACGGGCAAAAGCTGTGGGCCGAACAATGCTGGTGCTGGACACACGCAGCTCGGACCCGTCGCGTATCCTCTACCAAACTCTCGGGTTTCAGATCGCGGGGGAAATTCCGAACTATTGCCGGAATCCCTTTGAAGACCGGCTAGAGCCTACCACCTACATGTTCAAACACTTGTCCTGAACTAAGGTTCCGCGCGTGCCGATCGCCTGGCTGGATTGGTCCTGCGTTTCCCAATCCTCTAATTGCCCGCCCGCCGCATAGCGAACAAGCGACAGTGCAGCTTGAAACGCCGCAGCGCCCCAAGAAGAACCTTGCATCACCACCCGTTTGCCATGCCACTATGAAGATGTCGGTTGGAGGAGAGGCATGAAGGCGTGGTCAAGAGTGGGTCTGGTCATTTGCGCCGCAGTTCTGGCCGCCTGTGCGCCGAAAACACGAACCTATGAAAAGACCGTAACGACCTCTGTCGCGACCGGACCGAACACCGCCCTGTCTCAGGCCGCAAACAGATTAGGAGACCCGAAAGACGGACGATCGGGCGTCAAACTCATCAGCGACGGAGAAGAGGCGCTTGTTTCGCGTCTAGTGCTGGCCGCCGCCGCCCAGCAAACAATCGATGCGCAGTACTACCTTTTGCACAACGATCCCACGGGCCACCTGTTTGCCGCCAGCCTATTGCAGGCGGCCGACCGAGGTGTCCGCGTTCGCCTGCTGCTGGATGACATGGATACGTCCAGCTATGATGCGATGACGGCCGCATTGGACAAGCACGAGAATATCGAAATCCGACTGTTCAACCCATTCTGGCGCGATCAAAGCCTGCTGGTCGCCGGTCTGACCGACTTCAAACGCATCAACCGCCGCATGCACAACAAGTCAATGACCGCAGATAACGCGTTCACCATTGTTGGCGGCCGCAATATCGGGGCCGAGTACTTCCTGGCGCGGAAGGAAATGAACTATGCGGATTTGGATGTCTTGGCCGCTGGCCCGGTCGTTCGTCAGGTCTCGGACAGCTTTGATGCCTATTGGAACAGCGCGTTTGCCGTCCCTGCCCGCGTTGTTATCGACGAGCCACAAGCCATCTCTCTTACAGAGGCCCGGCTTCGCTTGACCGAGTTCGTCGAAGACGCAAAACAAACGCGCTATGGGTCGGCACTGCGCCGGTCGGCCGAAGAAAATTTCGCGGACGGCGCGCTGAAACTGGATTGGGTCCCAGCGCGACTGTACGCCGATCCACCGTCCAAAGCCGCCGGAGCCGAAAGCTCTGACCCAATCCTCGCGTCGCAGTTGCTGCCTTATTTTGAAGATGCATCGCGCGAGGTGAATATCGTCTCGGCTTACTTTGTGCCGCGAACCAATGGCGTCAGGTGGATGACCGAATTGGAAAACCGTGGTGTCGAGGTGAAGGTCGTAACCAATTCGCTTGCATCCAACGATGTCGCGCCGGTTTATGCGCACTATGCCAAGAAACGCCGTGCTTTGCTGCGCGGAGGGGTCGAGCTGTATGAATTGCGCCCCGACGCGTATCAGGTTCAAAGGCGCGGAATAAACTGGGCACAGTCCCGCTCGGGGCTGCACTCCAAGGCGTTTGCGATCGACGATCGCTACTTGTTCGTAGGATCGTTCAACTGGGATCCGAGATCCGTGAACATCAACACAGAAATGGGCATCCTGATCGACTCACCCGCACTTACAGTTCAGACAATGGCTGCTTTGGACAATGCCCTGCCCGCCTACACATATAGCGTCACGCTTGAAAGAGCGGGCCAGTTAAAGTGGAAGACCCGGAACGAGGACGGCACTGTTTTAGAATACGACGCGGAACCGACAGGATCGGCATGGGACCATATCCTCGCCGGTTTTCTTGCCCTGCTGCCCATCGGATCACAGCTATAGGCAGGAGCCTTCAGCCTAAAGCCGAGATAAATTCCAGATCGCCGGCATTCACCTCGTGTGGCGTCGATATTCATTCAGCGCCGCATCCAGGCCGATTTTCGGGTATACTCCACCGAAATGTTGCGCCTGTGCGCGGTCACGCGGCGACCGTCATTCAAGCCAGGGACAACAGGCCGGGTGGAGGAAACGGTTATGGAACAGCGGCTATCGGCTATTCTTGCAGCCGACATGGTGGGCTATTCGCGCCTGATGGAAATCGACGAGCTGGGCGTCTTGACCCGCCAAAAGAAATACCGCCGCGAACTGATCGACCCCGAGATCGCACGCAGCCGTGGTAGTATCGTGAAAACCACCGGCGACGGCATGCTGGCCACGTTTGAATCCGTGCAGGACGCGGTCAAATGTGCCGTCAACATCCAGACAGCCATGAACCGGAACGAAACCGAACTGGATGACGATCAGAGGATCCGCTTCCGCGTCGGCATCAACCTTGGCGATGTCATTTTCGATGACGGAGACATATTCGGCGATGGGGTAAACGTAGCCGCGCGGCTGGAGGGTCTGGCAGAACCGGGCGGAGTCTGCGTTTCGGATGTTGTGCATCAGGCCGTTCAGGACAGGGTCGAAGCAGCGTTTCGCGACATGGGCGGACAGCGCGTCAAGAACATAAGCCGCCCGATCCGCGTCTGGCATTGGTCGCCACAGGCTGCACCGGAACGAAAAGCGCCCGACATCTCCCATCAGCAGCGCGTGCGATTTTGCCGGTCAGCCGATGGCGTCAACCTTGCTTGGGCGAGCACCGGCCAGGGGACACCCGTGCTAAAGAGTCCCAACTGGCTCAATCATATTGAATACGAATGGACCAGTCCGGTCTGGGGGGATTTCCTGTCCGAGATGTCCAAACTGTGCAAACTGGTCCGATTTGATCAGCGCGGTAATGGGCTATCCGATTGGGATGTCGAGGATATTTCGGAAGAAAGGATGATCGACGACATGATCGCAGTGGCTGACGCGGCGGGGCTGGACCGTTTCGGGCTGTTCGGCATCAGTCAGGGCTCTGCCTTTTCCGTTCGATTTGCCGCGAGGCACCCAGAGCGTGTGAAGTTTCTTATTCTTCTCGGGGGTTATGTCAGGGGGCGCATGGTGCGAGGGGATCCCGAAGCCGAACAATTCTATCAAGCGGCCCGCGCGATGGTGTCCGCCGGATGGGGTTCACCCAATCCTGTCTATCGCCACTTTTTCACGTCTTGCTACATGCCGGATGCAACCCCGGAAGAAGGTGCCAGCTTCGATGAAATGCAACGGATTTCCGTCAGTCCGAAAACAGCGCTTCGTATCATGGAGATGAACGCCCATGTCGACGCCCGCGCCGATGCGCAGAGCCTGAGAGTTCCGACGCTGGTTCTACATGCACAGGGCGACATGGCCGCCCCGATCAGCGAGGGCCGGGACACCGCGCGCGAAATTCCAACGGCGGAGTTTGTTGAACTGCCGGGGGCCAATCATTGCATGATACGAGGGCATGCAGGCTTTGATGAGTTTTTTCAGGAAATCGAACCGTTCCTGAAGCAACACGCAGATCGTGATCCGCTTGGGGCAGCCTAGGGCAAACCGAACAAAAGCGAACAGCCAGACTTACATTCTTTGGAAACGCTGTCTCCTGCAGGGGCATATTGGCCACGCTGCGGCGACGACGTGGATGTGTGAAGCGTTTCATTTTGCCCAGAATCGTTTTCAGGCAATATGCTCGTCCAATGTTTGACGAGTTTTTGTGAGTGGATAGATGTATGCATCGAATATCGGCGCGCATTGCAGCGCCGCAAATGACATTAAAAGAAACGAATTTGCCCGAAAGTACCCTTTGCTGGATGACGCCTCGGTTCATGCACAATGGAAAAACGGCTCTTGGCAGATCACCCGTATAGGGGACATCTGGAAAAGAACTGGCAAAGTCCTGTCGGTTCCGCACGAAGGCGCCAATGCTTTTCCGTCCTTCCAGTTTGCCGAGGACGGCACCCCTTTGCCCCTGATGGAAAAAGTGCTCAGGGCGTTGCCATGCGAAATGACCCCTTGGCAGCGCGCCTTCTGGATAACGACCCCACGCAAGGAATTGGGCGGCGAGTTCCCGGTTGATTGCATCCAAGCTGGTGACGAGCGCGTGGTCGATGCGGCAGGCCGGGCGGGCGTTGTTCGGGATTTACCTCCACATTCCTGAAGTATCCGGTTTCTTCCTTCAATCAGACCTAGCGCCAGCACTGCACCACTCAGCCGATACCTTTTCGGCTGACGGGGTTCATAGACGCACTATGTTCAGGAAAAGGGTCGTTGTTTTAACCGAGAGGTTCCCGGAATGTATTTTAAGTCTTTCAAAGCGATACTTCTTTCCAGTTTTGTGATTGTTGCTGGGCACGCCTCGGCGCAGGAGGTTGCCGACACGATCTACACCGGAGGGCCGATCCTGACCATCGACGATGATCAGCCGACCGCCGAGGCTGTCGCTGTCAAGGACGGGCGAATTCTGGCCGTTGGCGACCTTGACGAGGTCATGACAAGCAAGGGTGACACGACTGAACTTTTCGACCTTGACGGCCGTACTATGCTCCCGGGCTTTGTGGACAGTCACGGCCACGTTGTGTTTGGCGGACTACAAGCGCTTTCTGCCAATCTGCTGGCACCTCCGGACGGCGCGGTGACGGATATCGCAAGCCTGCAGAACACACTGCGCGCGTGGGTCAAGGACAACGCAGATGCGGTTCAAAAAACCGGAGTGATCATAGGCTTTGGCTACGACAACGCTCAACTTGCCGAACTGCGTCACCCGACCCGCGAAGACCTCGACGCGGTGTCGACTGACCTGCCCGTCATCATCGTTCACCAATCCGGGCATCTGGGCGTTGCAAACTCGAAAGCGCTGGAGGTTATCGGGTTTGACGCGTCAACGGAAAACCCCGCAGGCGGCGTCATTCAAAGGGACGCAAACGGAGAGCCAAACGGCGTATTGGAGGAATATGCGTTCTTTGCGGCTCTGGTTCCGGTCCTTGCACAGCTTGGTCCCGAGGCTTTGCTGGCCTTTGCCGAGGCAGGTTCAAATCTGTGGGCCAGATTCGGCTATACGACCGCGCAGGACGGGCGATCATCCGCAGACGTTGTCGAGGCGCTCAAGTCGGCGGCCGCCGACGGCAAGATACCGGTTGATGTGGTGTCCTTTCCGGATGTTCTGGAAGCAAGGGATTATATTGCTGAAAATGCCTCGTCCAACTACGTGGACGGAATCCGCGTTGGCGGCTGCAAACTGACAATAGACGGATCGCCTCAGGGCTTCACCGCACTCAGAGATCGCCCATACTACGATCCCGTTGGCGAATACCCGGCAGGGTATGCCGGTTATTCCGCGGTTTCGATGGAGCAGGTACAGGACGCCGTGAACTGGTGTTTTGAAAAAGGTCTGCAAATCATCACCCACGCCAACGGGGAAGGCGCTTCGGATATGTTGATCGCTGCCTTGGAAGTCGCTCAGATGACTTACGGAGACCCCGGAAACCGCCCGGTGCTGGTCCACGGTCAGTTCCTGCGCGAAGATCAGGTTGCAGCGTACAAGCGTCTGGGCGTGTTCCCCTCGGTCTTTCCAATGCACACATTCTATTGGGGAGACTGGCATCGCGACCACACGGTTGGCCCAATAAATGCCGAGAACATTTCACCCACTGGCTGGCTGGTTGAACGAGGGATGATGTTCGGGTCACATCATGATGCACCCGTCGCCTTCCCGGACAGTATGCGCATACTCGACGCGACGGTTACTCGCCGGACCCGCTCTGGCGACATCCTCGGTCCGCACCAACGCGTCGATGTGATGACCGCGCTGAAGGCGTTGACCATATGGCCCGCGTGGCAGCATTTTGAAGAAGATCAAAAGGGATCGATCGAAATCGGAAAACTTGCAGACTTTGTACTGCTGGCGCAGGACCCGACCGCTATTGACCCCGAAAAGCTGGATGAGAACCGCGTCGTGGCGACCATCAAGGAAGACACGATAATCTTTGAAGCCACGGCTGAGACCAAGGAGGGCAACCTGCGGGTTTCTCCTTTCATGAGCGACCCGGTTACGGCGCATCGGTTTCTTCATGCCATGTATCAAGGGGCCGGAGTGGAAGCGCCTTGGCTACAAAAGGCGCTACCCGGTCTTCGATAAAAGTTGGCGCAGGGAACAGTTGGACGATCCTTGCCAGAGCCTACCTATTCAGCGGCTTCCAGAACCGGCAGCGCCTGAATCAGCTCAGCCGTGGTTAGAATTTCATGGGCGTAGGCTGGTCCGTTCACCTCGTGCGCCGTGTGCATCCCTTCCTTTGAAAACGCCGCGGTTGCGTCTTTGACCAATGTAACGTGATAGCCCAATTCCATCGCGTAGCGTGCCGTGGACTCAATGCAGGTGTTCGCGACCAGACCGACAACAATCACTTTCTTGATTCCACACTGCTTAAGCAGGAAATCGAGGTCGGTATTCGCAAATCCACTCTGCCCCCAATGCTCCTGCGCGATGATATCGCCGGGCTTTGGGACAAAATCAGGATGCCATTCACCGCCCCACTCACCCCGGGCAAACATCTGGTGTTCAGCAACCCGCGCCTGGGACGGGCTGGGATTTTGCCACTTTTCAACGTCACCGGGTTCAGAGCGGTGATGGGGGACATAGAAGACCTGAACTCCGGCGCTCCGCACTGCGGTATCCAGCGCCCTGAGATTTGGCAGCAGGTTTGCTTCTTCCGCTGTTTCCTTGATCAGCCCCCACAGCTTGCCACCCTCAGAGATGAAGTCGTTATAGGGATCCACCAGCAAGTAACCGGTATCGGCAGGGGAATAGTTTGGGCTGGTCATGGTGGGCCTCCAGTGATGTTAGGGGTCGAAATTTCAGTATGATTTTCATATCTAATGATACACTATGGTTTTCATACCTAAAGTCAAGTAGGGTGAAATTCACCTGCTGCACCGGAGGTCAAATGAGCCAAAACCCCTCTCCTTGCCCGATCGAGCGGTCTGACCCGATCATCGGAGACCGATACATCATGCGAATTCTGCGCGAGTTGTTTTCAGGAAACAGCAGATTTGAGGAAATTCAGGCCCAAGCGGACATAACCCCGCAAATGGCATCGACCCGGCTGAAGAAAATGGTCGAAACAAATCTGGTGGAGCGGCGTTCTCTTGAAGGCAGTAAGACGCGGTACGAATATGTCCTGACCGAACGTGGCCGGGCTTTGTATCCGGTATTGATGGCGCTGCGGGAATGGGGGGAAACCTGGCAGAAAGAGGCTGATGAGCCTCTGGCCGTGCGTCATGTTCACAAACCCTGCGGGACCGATCCCGGGGTCTCGCCAATCTGTCCGACCTGCCGCGAGCTGTTGAAACGCGAAGACCTAATAGTTACCCCGAGCCCGGAATGGAAGGCGCTGCGCGAGCACCGCCACATGGCACGTTTCAAGGGAAGCCGGAAGCCTGGAAAAGTCGAATAGAATAAGGCTTGGCGTGTGTTCCTCGCGCGCGCCGGGTTTTCGTCACCCTGTGGTATGCGTAGGGCGAGCGGGTCGAATTGTTACGCCGAAACGACTTCGGCGAACTGTCTGGACGCAATCGCCAGATTTGGATCTAGTAGCGACGGTGCACCCTCTTTCGGCTGATGGCCTGCCCGTCCTTCTGGCGTTCGCGCAGAAAGACAAACAGACCTGACCCCAGGATCAGTGTGATCCCGATTGCGACAGGCAGGTCTGGCAGATCACCCCAGATCACCCACCCCCAAAAAATCGCCAGAGGCAGACCAACATACTCAAACGGCGCCACTGTTGCCGCATCTGCCAGCCGATACGCCTGCCCCAGACAATACCCGACGATTGCAGAATTTAACCCAAGGCCAACGAACAACCAGCGGTCGCCATCATCGGGCCAAACCCACGCACGCAACAAGAAAATCACGCTTTCGTTTTCAAAAGCGCTGGCATATCGACCATCCCCGGCAACCAGCCAAAACAGAAAACTGACAATGATGAAACACGTCTGAATATAGACCGCCATCGCCGACGCCTTGGACTTTGCGCCCAGAAACCGAGTCAGCACGCTGTTGAGAGCATAGGTAAAGGCCGCGACGACGGGCAGAACATACATCAGCAGCCCAACGTCTCTTCCAACCCCGGTCTGCCAGGGTCGAGTCATCACGATCACGCCTAAAAAGCCGACGACAACAGCGCCCAACCTCATCGGGCCGACCTTTTCGCCAAGAAGCGGGATACTCAGCAAGGTGATCATCAAAGGAGCAACGAAAAAGACGGCTGTAGCTTCGGCCAGAGGCATTACGGCCAAAGCGGTAAAGAAAGTCAGGTTGGCCGCAACTATGAGCAACCCGCGCAATAGATGCAGCCCCGACCGATCCGTCTTCAGGATGCGCCAGCCGCCTTCGATCTGCACCAATGCAAGGCCAAACCCGATTCCGATCAGAGACCTTGTGAATACCATCTGATGCAACGGATACCCGCCCGACAGGAATTTGATCAGCATATCGTTGACGGAAATCGCCAATATTCCGATCAGGATAAACGTGATGCCGGCGGTTGGGTTCTGCAGTTTTTGGTGCGTTTCCATTTGGCGACCTTTCATCCGGCCAATATCATGGGCCGTTCAACCGGTCACGCCGGACGGAAGGCGATCACCGTCACATCATCCAGCCGGTCTTCCGTGTTCCTATGGGCTTGAAAGGCGCTGTCGATGGTCTGCAAAAGCTCTGTCAAACTCGACCAGTTGCCCCGCTCGAGTACGGAAATTACTCTTTGATAGCCAAACGCCAAACGTTTTGCCCCGCCCAGTTGATCGATCAGACCATCCGTTGAAATCAACATGGTCACATCGTCGTCCACAGCGATTACGTGTTCAGAAAATTCTGGAGAGCTTGGAGTATCCGCATAGCCAAGGCTTAATTTGTCACCCTTGATCCGTTTGACCCCCTCGCCCGTCTTGACCAACAAGGACATGCGCGCGCCTGCAAATGTCGCTGTTCTTTTCTCTGAATCAATCTGGCAAATTGCGGTATCCATACCGTCATTAGAGCTTGCGTTGGATGCATCCTGATTCAGCAGGGCGCGGGTCAGGTCGCTCAACTTGGACAAAGCTGACGAAGGGTTCAGGCTCTCGTTTTCAAAGTAAAGTCGCTCAAGGGTCGCGATGGCCAGCATTGTCATGAACCCTCCGGGAACGCCGTGCCCAGTACAATCAATGACCGCAAGCGTCGAAACCGGCCCTGCCGTTCTAAGCCAATAGATATCTCCGCCGACCAGATCGCGTGGCTCCCACTTGACCGCGAACTCGGCAAAGGCGGCTTCACATTGCCTTGCGGGTGGCAATAGCCCGCGTTGAATACGCGTGGCATAGTTGACGCTTTCCACGATCTGCTGGTGGGCATCGCGGATCGCAGTCACGCGCTCGACCTCACGATCGAGCATCGAGTTATAGCTTTGCACGACTTTACCGATCTCATCTTCTGACCGATATGCCACCTTCTTGGGATCGTCGTGCAGTTCAAACCGCTCAATGGCGTTCAACAATTGACCAAGGGGCCGGTTGATCAACCATAGAAACGCGGCAGCACCAGCCAAAATCAGGGCAAGCCCACCGATAAAGCCCAGCAGCACGACGACCCCAACTTCTGTCCGCAGCTCTCGGTTGAGGATCTCTTGATCAATCCGCGCCAGCATCGTCGTCGGGCCAGCGCTGGTTGGTACGGAAACGACGATGTCCAAGCCCGTCTTTTTGATCTTGTCGCACCCTATGGCAGGCCAGGCGACTAGAACCTCCGAGCCTTGCTCGAGCTTTTGTTCTGCGCAGATCACATAGGGGAACCCGGAATACACCGCCAACAGACTTGTGGCCTGAGAGAGGTTTTCAGTTTCAACAAGCTCGGCAAGTGGCCGCGCGATGCGATTGGCGATCGTGGCCATTTCAGCCGCAACCTGATCTGTCTGGGCCTGCTTTTTGAATTCATAGTAAAACAGCAGGACAACCGCATTCAAAACACCCCCAATCATAAGGGTGGCCAGAATGTGCTTTAGGAAAATTCGGCGTTTTAGAAATGTCCCAATTCCAAGCAATAAACGCCCCAAACCCAATAGATATCTAGTTTCCGATTTTCTTCATCGCAGCCTGCAGCGCACCGCGGTTGTTGACGATCATTTGGACCACCTTGTAGTCCCCCGAGACTTCTCGGACCAGAAAGTCCGCCGTCACGGTATCGCCGTCCTCGGTAATCATTTCAGAACAGACGAAGTAGTCACGTCCTGCCGGAATGACCATCGGATGAACGTTTGCAGGGTATACGGTCTCGAACGCGTTGGTGGTTGTGTCCAGATATGTGTAAGCCCCGTCAACCATGACCCCATCGACATGCGATATCATGGCAGATTGTAGCTTTGCCTTCACTTCCGTCGGTATATCGGACGCCATCACCGGGCCGGAAAATAGCAGCAAAGCAACGACGCATAGTAGCTTTTTCATACTGACCTCCCATCTGAAAACCCTGCTCAAGTGATACACTAAACCTGCACAAATGTGTATATTATGATATTAAGCATAGACAAACTTGGCCCGCTCCAGTCCAGACAAGGGGAACAGATGCTTGCCAGCGAAGTCTATGAACTGCGCGCAAACCTGCGTAAGCAAGGCGTCGTTTTTGCCTATAGCGGGTATGTAACCGAAGGCATCCTCAGCGGCGTCGGTGACGCGCTCAAGCAAAAACTGGTTTCCGAAGATGCAGACACCAAGACCCTTCGCAGCGTCTTTGCGGTCTTTGTTGAGCAAATGCAAAATATCATCCGGTATTCGGCCGAACGGTTGCCCACGGACGGCGAAGCAGAAGTTCTGGATATTAGCTATGGCATCCTGACGATTGGAAACGAAGCGGACAGGTACGTCGTGCACGCTGGAAATCTGGTTCTTTTGAATGATGTCGACACTATGCAAAGCCGCCTGTCGGCCTTGCAGAACATGAGCCGCGAAGAACTCAAGGCTGCCTACAAGGACCAACTTCGGTCCAACGCTCAAAGCGTTGGCAACAGTGCCGGTATCGGGTTGATCGAGATCGCACGCCGAGCCTCAAAGCCAATCGAGTTCGATTTCATGCGAGTTGACGATCAACACGCGTTCTTTGCGCTCAAAGCCACGGTCTGAGAGGGACGCATGCAGAATATTGAAATCCCTCCGACAAATCGCACCCCAACCGTAGAGTTTGAATTCGATACCGGGCATCTCAGACTGATGGGCGAGTCCTATCCAGAAGATGTGACCACCTTCTACAATCCGTTGTTCGATGCTCTGAAAGAATGGCTGTCAAACGACGCGAATTCATACTGCCGGTTTGATTTCAAGCTCATCTATTTCAACTCCTCCAGCGCCAAGGCCATCATGATGATCATGGAGCTTCTGGATTCCGCCGCTGAGATGGGCAAAAGCATCGAAGTTTACTGGTTCCACGACCCCGAAGACGAAACCATGGAGGAGCTTGGCGAAGAATTCGGGGAAGACCTGGAACACGCAAAATTCTCGCTGGAAAAGTTGTCGGACCGATGACAATCGACGATCTTTTTTCTCGTGAGAAAGAGGTGCTCGAGACCGCCGAAGCGACGTTGGACAGTGACAAGTTGCCAGATGACGCAACGCGCAGTTCAATAAGAAACCTGATCCGGGAATACAGAAAGTTGCTGAAAACCACGCGTCGCATGATGCGGTTGAGCGACCGTAACGAGCGCGAACTGAACGCGTTGGCCGAACAACAGAGGGTCGCGGCCGAGGAAGTTACCCGAAAGAACCAAGAGCTTGAGGCATTGTCGGGCAAGCTCGCGAAATACCTCTCGCCACAGGTCTACAGCTCAATCTTTTCTGGCCGCCAGGAAGTGAAGCTCGCCAGTCAGCGAAAGAAGCTGACCGTGTTTTTTTCGGATGTGGCAGGGTTCACAGAGCTTACCGATCAGATGGAGTCGGAAGACCTGACGCAACTTCTAAACAGCTATCTAACCGAGATGGCGCAGGTCGCCCTGCAACACGGTGCGACCATAGATAAGTTCATAGGCGACGCGATACTCGTCTTTTTTGGTGATCCCGAAACGAACGGCGTAAGGGAAGATGCGTTGGCCTGCGTGCGCATGGCGATTGCGATGCGGGACAAGCTGGCAGATTTGCAGGCCGATTGGCGGCGTCAGGGACTTAGACAACAACTGCAATGCCGGATAGGAATCAACACGGGTTTCTGCACAGTCGGGAACTTTGGCAGTGACGATCGCATGGACTACACCATTATTGGCGGGGCCGTGAACATCGCCTCTCGGCTCGAGCATCAGGCCGATGAAGGTGAGATTTTCATCTCGTATGAAACCTGGGCGCACGTAAACGACGAAATAGAGACCGAAGAAGTTGGCCCCATTCAAGTCAAGGGCGTAAACCAGCCCGTGATCACTTATCGCGTTCTGGGCCCAAAGGGATCAAGGACCCACACAGGACGCGTGACATGCGACACGCCGAACTTTCATTTGTCGTTTGACGCGACATCCATGACGCCCGAAGAACGCGCCGAAAGTTTTGAAGTCCTGAAATCAGCCCTCTCGTCACTTCGCAAGTTTGACCCATAGGCATAGAAAATACCGCGCTGGCGTGCGGACTTTCCTTCAATCTGCCCGCAAGAAAAGGCTGCCCTGGCCATTCGCCAGTCACGGAACTTAATCGATAGTCTTACTGGTTGCAGGGTTCAGATCGCCGTTCGGGTCCGTCAGAACGCCGGATGGAAAGGACACCGAGACAGGCCGATCCTCTGTATCAAGACAGAGCATATGGTTGTTGTCTCTGTCGCCCAGATCAGCAAGCGCCGAAGGCGCGATGTTCCGGCGAGATCCATCTTTGGCCTCTACGGTGACCCTGTATAAGTCACGTTCCTTTGCGCCAGGCTCCTTGCCGTTGGCCAGCGTGACACCACCTGCCCAAGTTACCCTGACAGCTTGAACGATGTCCTTGCTCGGACAGAGGCTACCTCTTGTGCGGCGGGGCCCCAGGTTTCCGACCAACGTCCAATCCTCAACCTCTTGAGCCAGAACAATCGACGGCCCGTCCTCAAGCGGAGTTACTTCTACATTGGCCCCCTTGAAGTCGAGTGCCCGGTCTATGGAATACAAGTGCCCCACAACCCTGACCTCAACAGGCGGGTCTTTGGCCGCGTCTCCAAAATCACCGATAAGAAGCACGGTACGCAATTCCCCCGGATCGGTAGCGGGCAACACTGATACGCAGTGCATTGTACCGATCTGGCCTGACACTGTTACAACCTGGAAGTCTCCGGCCTGCACGGTTTCCAAGTCTACCTCGGTCGAGAATATCACCGGCATCCCGTGCTTGCCTCTCGACCCCCTGCAAATAAGGTTGGATACTAGGGGAAGCGCCTCTAACCCGTGGAAAGCCGACAATAACTCGGCGGTTTGCCCTCCTGCCGAGCTTGGCAGGTTCGCGTCTGGCGTCGTATCCATCAGTTCCCGGCTAGAGACCTGCTGAGCAGACGCCACTGTGCCAGACAATAGAAAAACAGCGGCGGTCAAGAATAATGCACGCGCTTTACCAATTCTCATTGTACGTTCAGGCAATCAGACACCCCTCCTCACTTGGGCCAAAGTGTTGTCGCTCTGGCCGCTATGCTGTTGCCAACAGCGTATCGGAAAGAGCGTGTTCTGAAAGGGCCCCCGGCGCGCCGATTGCGACAAGTCTTGTTTCAGGTTTTACATCTCCCCAAGCTCCGTCCCGCGCGATGTCCATACGTTTGCCCACGACCTGAACGAGTATGCGATGTTCGGGATCTTCCTCACTGAAGACGAAACCCTTGAGGCGATAAACCTCGCCCGGCAGATTCCGAATTGCGCTGCGAAGCGATGAAAGGCTTATCGGGCGTTCGGCCTTCATCATGGTCGTTGAAAAGCTGTCAGAATGATCGCCATGGTGACACCCGCAATCCGGCCCATGCTCGTGATGGTCGGGTATTTCCGCTTCGAGCTGCTCGGCGGCGAACCGACCTACGGAAAGCAATATGTCCAGCGGAACGTCGGCATTGACCGCCTCGACCAGACGATACCGACGAAAACGAGACCCCAGCCAGTCATGCACCTTTTGAACGGTGGCCCGGTCCACAAGATCGACCTTGTTCAGAATAACCATGTCTGAGAACGCGATCTGGCGCAGCTTCAGTTCCATCTGCTCTGGCGCAGCGAACAGTTGCTCGGCGTCAACCAGACACATGAGGCTGTCCAGACGGATCATGTCCCGAAACCTCTGATCGGTGAAGGTCATCGCGATTGAGGACGGGTCCGAGACACCGCTGGCCTCAAGGACGATATATTCCGGTTTCTCGGGCCGGGCGAGAACCGCCTCGACCGTTTCGATCAGATCATCCCGGATGGAACAGCAAACGCAACCATTCGCCAAACTCAGCACATCGTCTTCAAGACCGACCACAAGGTCGGCATCCACGTTGATTGATCCAAAATCATTGACCAGCACCGCCACCCGCAAACCGTGATTTCCGGTCAGGATACGGTTCAGAAGAGTGGTCTTACCGGCCCCAAGAAAGCCGGTCAGAATCGTGACGGGGATCGCCGAAGTCGAACCGAATTCAATCATACCATCACTCTGCCTTTTTCTTGCGGTTGGGGATGACATCGTCAGTTTTGATGACAAAGTCGCTTGGCCATTCGGGATTGGGCGCGCGGAACACATCGGTCGGATAGTATTCCTTGGGATCAATCTCCATGTCCCGGTATTTCTGATCCTGCTGTTCGGCACGCGAGGACCGGGGCGCAGGCGGTTTGATTTCATCCGGCAGCGAAATGCGGCCTTCGGCCTCCATCTTGCCCAATTCGCGGAACGGCGCGACCGATCCCGATTTCCCCGGAAGCGTGGCCTTGCGATACCAAATTGAATCCTTGGTGACGTTGACCACGGCAACGTCCAGACCCCAGGCGAACAACCCGTCGTAATGCGCCCGGATACCTGCCAGCATCTCGGCGTCGATATCTTCGTCCTGCGTATAATGAGTCACCATGGCCAGGCGCGGGCGTGCCTCGGCCATCATCTTGCCGACCGCGTAGTGCGACGTGTGATGGGTGTCGATTGTGTAGTTGAACAACTCTTGCGGCAGGCCGTATTTGTACGTCATGAGCTGGCCGATATCCTGACCGGACATTTCGGTCACGAACACGTCGACGCCTTTGCCGTATTCAAGGCTTAGCTCGTCCGGGCGACCATCGCCGGTCCAAACGAAACTCAGCCCGTTCCAATCTAGCCGATACCCCACGGCGCCATCTTTGGCGTGGCTGCGGGGCCAGGACCGAACCGTGACGCCGTCTTCGTCATAGACAATGCCACCCTCCTGCCGGAAATCGAATTCGTTGACGTCGATCTCGTAGCCGTCTCCGATCGGGAACACGTCGAAAGCCTCGAGATGCCATTTGAGCATCTGCTGCATCCCCTTGACCATTCCCGCTGTTCCAAGCTCGGGCGTTCGGCCCGAAGGGCCGTGAATACGCAACGGAGTATAACCACCGGACCACGCCCGGAACGGATAAATGTACGGGATATCCGCGTAATGATCGATATGCAGGTGCGTGATGAATATGTCGTTGATCAACTGACCGGGTACCTGCATCCCGATGATATTGCGAACGCATCCGGACCCGAAATCAAAGAAGAACCGCTTGCCGTTCCCCAGCTCGACCATGATGCAGGTGCCGGCCTGATCTTCACGCGGCGGAAACGGCGTTGACCCGCAGAACGAAATCCGCATTTCATCTGGCCCGATCTCCTCAGACAGCGGGAAGTAGTTCGCGTTTGAACCGGTCATGTATTTTGTAGGTCGAAAATACTCTGGCAGCGTAATGCCGCCAGCCGGTCGGCCACCATATGGATTGGCCAGGTTTTCCCCCAGCGGACCGTTGCCGGGATGCGCCTGTGCCGGTCCCGAACCATAGCTGACCGCACCTGTTGCCACCGCGCCCGCTGCCAGACCCTGTATCACTTTTCGGCGCGAAGGGTTTTGAACTTCCTCAGCCTGCTGGTTCTGTTCAGATTCGTGATCTTTGCCATTATCTTCTGTCGTCATTGCGATGCCCTCAATCGGAAGTGTTACGGAGATTTCGCTTCGCCATCCGACGAAGTTCATTCACGAGTTCAGATCTGATGTGGGTCCATTCCGCCCGCTCAGCGGCCGTGATTGATGCGTCATCCAGCAGCGCTGAGACTTTCCTGAAGTCTTCAATGGCCTCGCTTAGAAATGCATCCGCTTTGACACGCCCTGACAGCGCATCAGAAAGTTCTGGAATCTCTACACTCAGCTCTACCGACACTGGAAAATTCCCGGTTCCCACTATCTATTCTCGCATTGAGTTGAGTTCGGTTGACCACCAAGGCCAAGTGAGTCACCGTGAGTTGGGGGTGAGTTTGCTTTGAACCAAGCCAGTGATTTGTTGATAGATCAAGATGTTGAACAGCCTTCGCCGGATCTGGTCCGACAGGCGCTTGGTCGCGTGGTTTCCAGCGACGAGTTTCAAGCATCACCTCGGCTTCAGCAGTTCCTCACTTACGTCGTTGAGGAAACGCTGGCGGGTCGAGGGGCGCAGATACGAGGCAAGGCTATCGCCGTCGAAGTCTATGGCCGGCGCATTGACGGGACCGGCGGTCAAAATCTCGTTCGCGTCGAAGCCCGGCGACTGCGCCGTTTGCTACGCGAGTTTTACGAGGATCACTGGGACGGAACAGGTGTTCGCATCTTTGTCGATCCCGGCGGATACAAGCCCCGTTTCTCATACGACCCCTCGCAAAAAGAGGGCATCTCAGGCAAACCGGGTCATAGCGTGCCCTATACACCGTCGCGGCGCTTGCTATTGGCTGGTTTGGGGGTCCTCGTAAGCGTCACTTTCCTTGGTTTCTTGATAACGCGCGAAAGCGCCGAGCGCCTTCCAGCCCCTCATTCCAGCGCGCAGGCAGAACGGACCGCACTTGGCAAGCAGTCGTTGACAAGATTGCAGGCAGCCAACCTTGCGGACCAGGCGCGCGGCATGTTTTTCCCCGTTTTCGATGTCAAACGTCAGCAAATGGCTTTGGGAATGTTTCAGCATGCGACAGAGCTCGACCCAGCGCTGCCAGATGGGTATGCCGGGTCTGCGCAAGTCTTGGCGACCCTGGCCATGTTGTCCCCGGATGAAACACAAAGAGATGAGTTCCTGGCTCAAGCGTTGGCAATGTCCGGCAAGGCGCTTGATTTGTCTCCGGCAGATGCCTGGGCAAACGCCGCAAATGGTTGGGTATCGGCCATTTCGGATCAACCAGGCGAAGCCCTGAAATTCGCAAGGATGTCTGCCGAACTTGCGCCTGTGGATGGTCATGTTCTGGACCTTGTTGGCATTACGGCCATTGTTGCCAATGCCCCTGACCTCGCCGCAGAAGCCAGCAATCCTGAGAGACCCAGAACCGGATCCGGCCGATTTGGAGCGAGGAATATTTGGGGGGTTTCACAGTTGATGCTGGGAAACTACGAAAATGTTGTCGAAGCCTTTCAAGGGGCACCAGCCGCAGGTGCGCCGGTAAGTGCGCCATCTCTCATATTCCAAGCGGTCGCGCATGATAAGTTAGGCAACTCTGCTGAGGCAGAATTGCTCGTGACAGAATTGCGCAATACTTGGCCCGAATTTCCTTCGGAATTTCTTGTGGACAGGATATTTCATAACGACAACACAACACGGGATCTGATCCGTGAAACCCTGAGGAAATACTGACGCAACCGCCACAGGCAAAGCCGCAAATTCGCTGTTCCAATTTAGCCTGTCTGTAGAGTAGACCAGCCCATTCTGAGAGGTCTAATCTGATGGACCGCTTTCAACTGATTGGCAGGCAAGTTTGGCCACTCTGGGTTTTTGGACCTAGCCGCCGTTCGCAATCCGCTTGATCGGGGCACTGCAGTTGTATTTCGGATCGGCTAAAGTCATGATCATCCAGCGATCGACAGAGTGAGAACAAGTAACATTGGAAGCCTTTGGAACCGACACGCAAAAACGTATGGCAGTCGCTGGCGAGCACCTGATCAATCTGATCGGTAACGATCCAAGGTTTTGCAGCCACGGGCGCGGTATTCAAGTGGCCAACGAATACGACGGCGCACTGACAGATGCGATCGCAATGGCCCGCGTTCTCGGCATCACAGCGATCGAGTCCGTACAGCGCGCCAAGGTGGATGAAACCCGGACCGAAATTGAGCGACATGGCCTGAAATCAGACGTCATCTCTTGCTATCTGGGCGACCTTGGCAGCGTCGACCGCGCGCGTGAAATTTTGGCCACTCGGTCGCTGCCTAACGATCTGACGGTTCGCATAATTGATCGCGAATCCCCGACTGAATGGCTTGAAGCCTTTGCTGAAATTGCTTTGATCCACGGGGTTTTGCCTCCAATAGGCCCGGTGATGCGCGGCATTTCCCGCCCGGGCTTTGCGATGGTCGCCTTTGACAGCTCGGGCTCTCCGGTCGCCACCGCCGGGTCGGTCCTTTGCCATCCCCCAAGCAGCCCGCTCCACCGCCGCGCACAATGGGGACAGTTGTCGACCAGACCGGACCGTCTGGGTCAGGGGATTGCCAAAGTGCTGGGAGCAAGGGCATTGATTCATTCCCACGAAGTTCTCGGCGCAACCGGATTCAAGACCGGTATCGCGCCGGGAAACGCCCCTTCAGCGCGGCTTTGCGAAGGACTGGGGCTAGTCGACAGCGGACAGGACATTATCGCCCTGATCGATCCTGAAATTTACGGGGAAGATCGCCTGACCAAGTGACGCAGTTCATTCGGGTTTCTTTGACATTCCCTGCGAGGTTAGGGCTGTCGCCGCACAAACCGCCCACGGCTGACCCCGACCCAATACCTCGATTGTTGCGGTCACAGATCGAACCGTTGCCCTTAGCGTCTTGGGCGAAACCTAAAGCAGGTTCCATACGCGAGGCGCGCGACAGAGCTGTCTTTCGTGGTGTTGGCCGAGGCCCTCAGGGTTTTCTCGCTATAAGCCAGTATGTTAAGCCCAGCGCCAGACCGATTGCTGCATAGCCCAGAAAGTACTCCGGGTCTAAACTTTTGTCGTCGAGGGTGATGATTTTTCGCGCAACCGCCATCAATGCTGTCGCGACAACCAGCTTGATGTGGATGACATCAGCGGTCAGATAAAGAGTGATATTTGTGTAGATTTCGATTGCGATAAGAACAACCAGAACGGCGCTGAAAACCGCGAGAAGGTCGCTGACCTCCAAGATGTAAACAGGCGGCTCCAGCAACTTTTGGTATGTTGTGAAACCCGCATCGATAATCGCCAACAGAATGATGCCGAGCATGAGCACGGACAGCGCCCTAACCCCGTGGCGGATCATGCGGTTGCACCATCGAACGATGGCGTCTTCGTGATCGGGGTCTAGCTCCACATGTGCTGGGATCGGTTTGTTATCTTCGCCACTCACTATAAACTCCAATTCCGAATTCATTCGCCAGCCTGAGAGATTTCATCCAGATGCATCACCCGCTGCGGCCATGAGGGAACTCTCACATAAATTGGATACAGTTTTCTAGGCCGTTCTGCTGTTCGCACGAACCCGCTGATGAACCTTCTGTCGGCTTTTCAGCAGTTTGCATCGACCGTTGGTCTCAACTTCTTGCGAAGATTGATGGATGTTTACGAATACGCGGACGTGAGGGGCACCCCCGAAGGACGCGGCGACATTGACTTAAAGGCACTCGAAAGCAATTCTTGATCGTGGTCGAACAAATACGGATGGATTCAATCAATGACTGCCGCCTCAATACGGGCAATTCTCTCTGCTGCACTCACGGTCCTATTTGTTGTCGAAGCGACCGCGCAAGAAAACCTGTCTCGGGTTTTGTTTGTTAATGTTGACGTCTTTGACAGCAAAAACGCTGCTGTCATCGAAAACGCCAACGTCCTTGTCGAAGGAAATTTGATTTCCAGGGTTTCGACCGACCCAATAGAAACGAATGGTGCTGCCGTCATAGACGGCCAAGGGCGGACTTTGATCCCAGGGCTGATAGACGGCCACAACCATATCATGCTGCCGACTTCACCGCTGGCATTGGCGTATAACCTCCACTGGTCATACACCGGAGCCCTTGTCACGCGTGAGGCCGAACGAATGTTGATGCGAGGCTTCACCACGTTGCGGGATGCGGGCGGGCCATCCTATGGCATCGCCAAGGCCATCGACGACGGTATCGTTCCCGGACCCCGGATTTTTACCTCGGGTCACTGGATCGGCCAGACATCGGGTCACTTTGATTTCCGCCTCTACAATGACACACATCACCGGCAGCGCACTGATCGCACCGCCTTTGAGCGAGAATGGTCGTTCATCGCCGACGGAGTGTCCGAAGTGCGGGCGGCGACGCGCGAGGTGCTGCGCCTTGGGGCCACTCAGGTAAAAATCAGCTTGGGTGGGGGCAACCAGACCCCGTATGATCCCCTGGATACGACCCATTACAGCCCAGAAGAAATCCGCGCCGCGGTGGAAGCTGCTGAGGATTGGAACACCTACGTCATTGTTCATGCCTACACTGATGAATCAGTCATTCGGGCGCTAAGGGGTGGCGTAAAGAGCATCGATCACGGCAACATGATTTTCGACGAGGAAACCATTCGCGCCATTCGAGATGCTGGTGCCATCCTCAACCCGCAGTTTCTTATTTTCACGCCGGATGAAGAGATGTTGGCCGTGGGTGATCCCGCTACCATCGAAAAGGGCGCACCGCTGCGCGAAAATGTTGAAAACTATGTTGCTTTGATCAAAAAGTACGACCTTCCGATTGCCTTCGGCGTGGACCTGTTTGGCGCGCCCGAACTTATGGCCATGCAGAACCTTGAGTTCGAGCGTCGTGGTCGTTGGTGGTCGGGGGCAGAAGTCTTGCAACAGGCCACATACAACACAGCAAAACTCGTCGAGATGTCAGGTCCACGAAATCCCTATCAGCAAGGCCCGCTGGGGGTGATTGAGGCAGGGGCATATGCCGATTTGATACTCGTTGACGGAGATCCGGTTGAGGACATCAACCTGCTGGTCGAACCCGAAGCTAACTTTCTGATCATTATGAAAGATGGCGTTATCTATAAAAACACGCTTGAGAACTAAATAGCTCGGTCTACGGCTGCCTCTCATACCTTCGCTATGGCACTGGGAAAAGATGACCCGGTGTCGTTGAACCCAAACAGAAAGAATATAGGCGCAAGGCGCGCCTATATCAGTGTAGGTGCGCGCATAACGTTGCATACCTACCATTAATTTTGTTCAGAAAATATGGGTGTCTTTGCCCATGATATTGCACAGCATTTGCGCATAACTTTGCACGATTTACCCAAAAGTTTGCGCGTTTCGCGACACACACACTAAATCGGGGACTGTTGTAGCGCGACTCTATCAACTTAAACACGCCAAATCTCAATCAAAAGTGTATTCTAATTGGCTAGACTCAACCCATACCACACCTAGGTAGTAAAAATTCCAAAATGAAGTGGCCAAGAGAGGTATGGCAGACCCTGTCTTTCCGACAAGCTTGCAAACGGAAAAGGCAACCGAGGTGCTATTCACCGCCTACGATATGGAAGGTATGATGAAGCTGAAAACTAACGTTGCCAACGCTGCCTAATACCATCAGGCAGGTTTGGATTTTACGGACCTTTCGATCCAAGACAGGCTTAGGAGGAGCTTGGCCGATGACACACCCCGCATTTACCTCAGACTCTGTGGCCGTGATCACCGGGGGTGCTTCCGGCATTGGCCTCGCCGCCGCAGTGAAGTTCGCGCAAATGGGAATGCGCATTGCTATTATTGATCGAGACACCGAGAAACTGGCGGCCGCGGCAAACATAGTGTCTGCCGCTGGCGCGGCCGATGTCATGACGTCTCAGACAGATGTCAGTGATCGTTCGCAGTTAGAGGCGTTGGAGCGGATGGTGGCAGACCGCTACGGAGGGACAGATATCCTGATGAACAATGCCGGTGTCGGAGGCAATTCATCGACCATTGGGGACACCGCGGCTTGGGAAAATATACTGGGTGTAAACCTGTGGGGTCCGATCCACGGCACCCAGGTCTTCGCGCCAAACATGATCGCCCGTGGCAGACCAGGCGCAATTATCAATACAGGGTCCAAACAAGGCATCACGACCCCGCCAGGTAACCCGGCTTACAATGTCTCAAAGGCGGCTCTCAAAGCCTTTACCGAGGCACTGTCACACGAGCTCAGAACGGGTCCAGGTCATCAGATTACCGCGCATCTACTGATCCCTGGATTCGTCTATACCGGCATGATCTCCGTGCCCGAGAAGCCTGCCTCTGCCTGGACCGCTGAGCAGACTGTCGACTTCTTTGTCGAAAGCGTGAACCGCGGGGATTTCTACATCCTCTGCCCCGACAATGACGTTTCGCGCGACACTGATGAGAAACGCATCGCTTGGAGCGCTGGAGACATCATTGAAAATCGCCCACCTCTCAGCCGATGGCATCCAGACTATAAGGAAGCATTCGCGGATTTCATGGCGAAGTCTGGCCAATCAACGCTGTAGTCCAACAATTATGGCAAGTTGACGATTGAAGACTGCCGGCAGCTTTACCGGTTGTCGGCAGCCTGAGTTCTGAACAGCCAAAAAGTTCGATATGACGAAACAAAAGGTTTTCAGAATGCGTCTTGGCCTGGCGGCGCTGAATAAGCTGCGACTTGTTCCGGCTCTCAGGGCTGAGAAGCGTGGCGTGTCAATTATTTTCCGGCGGTTAACTTCGGTAGAATTGTTGGCCGTTGTCCTGATCCTGTTTGCAACGGCGACCCTAACCAGTGTTACGACACCTCTCGTCAATCTCTGACGGCTTAAAGTGTTTAGGAAACATCGACTGCAGCACAAACAGGCAGATCTTCAAAGCCTCCGAGGGTTTGAAAATATCTGAGTGCAAATGGTAGTCGGTCCAAAGCCCTTCCAGCAAAGCAACCAACGCGTCTGTTGCAAGTTTGGCGCTTACATCCTCGTACTCGCCTTCGCGCTTTATTTGTTCCAACAACTCCAGGATCACCGCGCGGAAACCTTTGTCTCGCGAGTCGATAAAAGGAAATATGTGAGGGTTTGAGAGCGCTTCAGCCCGAAAGGAAAACCAGATCGCGACGTCCCGCGCATTAAGGACCAAGGGGTCGAAATCTGCCTTTATGATAGAGACTAGCTTGTCTGCCGGGTCTAACTCTGGATGGACTGCAATGGCCGTCCACTGCTCCGCGTAGCGGACTGATAGTTCCTCAGCCACCGCAAGCAGCAGCTTTTCCTTGGAACCAAAGTGTAGGTTGACCATCCCTTGCGATAATCCCGACAACTCTTGGATTCTTGCCGAAGTTGTTCCGCGTATTCCGTATCTATAAATGGCGTCCGCAGCCGATTGGATCAGCTGTTTTCGGTTCTGCAATTTACCCAGATCTCGGGCATTGGTTGGGGTATCACGCTCGAGAGTAATCTTATTTCTCCTTCGCTGGGGTAGTCGCCTTTGTCTTCTCGCATTTAGCAATACGACAGTTCAAGGATTGACATTGAATGAATGCTTGTTCATTTTGTGATTTATATTACACTAAGGTGCTGCATGACCCTTTTCAACTCCGACTTTCGGTCCATACGAGAATGGGACAACGAACACTTCCTGCACCCGTGGGAAGGTATGTCACACCTTGGCGAAAATGAACGAACCTTTGCCGAAAGCGGACTTGGCGTTCATGTCGTCACTGAGGACGGAAAGCGCCTGATAGACGGCCCTGCTGGCATGTGGTGCGTTCAATTGGGATATGGAAACACCGAGATTGCCGATGCGATGGCTCAGCAGGCGAAAGAGATGGCGTATTTTTCGCCCTTCAACAACGCCAACTCAACTCCGGCCCGTTTGGCACATGAAATCGCCAAGAGAACGCCGGGAGATTTGAACCATGTATTCTTCACGACAGGTGGTTCAACGGCCGTGGATAGTGCGCTGCGGTTTGTACAGTTCCGCAATAACCTGCTGGGAAAACCTCAAAAGAAAATCGTGATATCGCGACAGAAAGCTTATCACGGATCGACTTATCTGGCGGCGTCAGTGTCCGGAAAAGAGCGCGACAAAGGTTGGCTGGACCAGGCAAGTCACCTGACGCGTTTCCTACCGAATGTGAACCCGTATACACGTCGCTCCGATCAGACGGTCGACGATTTTCTGGACGAAAAAATAGCGGATCTGGAAAACATGATCCTGCAGACTGGAGCAGACAAAGTCGCCGCTTTCATCGCAGAACCGATCCTGTGCTCTGGAGGCGTCATCGTGCCGCCGCGGGGGTATCATCAGCGCTGTCTTGAAATCTGCCGGAAGTACGATGTCCTTTACATTTCAGACGAGGTCGTCACCGGGTTCGGGCGACTTGGGCATTGGTTTGCTTCCGAAGACGTCTTTGGGATTAAGCCCGACATCATAACCTGCGCCAAAGGCATGACGTCTGGGTACGTCCCCATGGGGGCTTGTATCATCTCTGACCGGCTGATTGCAGATCTAAGCGGAGACAATGCGCAAAACGCTACGTTTTCAAACGGCTTCACTTATTCAGGCCATCCAGTAAGCGCGGCGGCAGGCCTGAAGACGATTGAAATCATGGAGCGCGACGGCGTTCTGGAACATGTCCGTGCAATCACGCCGCTCTTCGAAGAGCGCCTCCAGGCTCTGGCAGATTTGCCGCTCGTCGGTGATGCGCGCGGCATGGGGCTGGTTGGCTGCGTCGAATGTGTTGCAGACGCACAAGCAGATAATGCACTGGACCTAGATAAATCTGTCGGCGCCCTGATTGATCATCATTGTCAGGAGAACGGGTTGATCCTGCGGCCGATTATCAACATGTGCGTGTTTTCCCCACCTCTGATCATTACGGAAGGCGAGTTGAGCCAGATGTTCGACATCCTTGAAAAAGGTATCCGGCTGGCAACCGAAGACCTAAAGCAGCAGGGTATGTTTAAACCTTAGGAACTGCCTCGGCGCGCCATCGCAATTTTCATGGTTGCGATGCCTTCGCTTAAGTGCGCTGCGTTTACCCTGCCCGCATCACCTCTGGTGGCAATTTGATCGGGAACTTGGACCGAACCTCCGCATCCGCCTTGCTGCCAAAATAGTTTGGATAGTGATTGGACAGAATATCGTTCACGACTGACCGGCTCCGTTCAAACATATCCTGACGACCGGCTTTTTCCCAAGTATCGGTTAGCTCCCGATCCATTAGGGTTGGATAGACATACTCAGTCTCCATGTATTGCAAGGTCTGCGTGTTGCCGAGGAAATGACCGGGATCAATTGCACATTCGTGGATGACGTCGACCGACAGCGTGTCGTCGCTCACCTCGATACCACGCAGGGTTCGTGAGATCATGCCCGCTGCCTCGTTGTCGATGACCATAGACTCAAAGCTGCAACCCATCAGGCTGCCAAGCATACCACCAAATTCGCAGAGCCTGTTGGCCCCGGCATGGGCCGCCAATGCGAAAGTTAACGCCTTTTCCAGACCATATTGTGCGTCAGGGATTTTAGAATCCGTCATGCCGCAACCGACGCTGGTCGGGAGGTTGTAGAAATTGCCCATTTGGATAGCTGCCGCGGATATCAACGCCTGCTCACCACTGCCACCCGTGAATGAACCAGTTCGCAGATCAGTAATAAACGGCCAAGCTGCAAAGACGACGGGGGTACCCGGGTTAATCAGGTTGGCAATTGCGACGCAAGATAGGGTCTCGGCTACGGCTTGCGCCAAAGTCCCGGCCAGAGGCGCAGGCGACGTCGCCCCAGCTTGTGGCGGAACAGCCAAATCGCAGACAAGCCCCATCTTCGCTGTATCAATCAGGATCTCCAAGTTTTCCCGCCCAAACCGGAGCGGGGATACTATGGGACAACCGCCAAAAATGACCGAGGGTTTCTCGAGGAATTTACCCTCGCCGCCTGATGCCAGATCGAAAAGATGGATTGCGTCCTGAATATGCTCTCGAGTGCGGAACGTCAGACAAGATGGTTTTTCGCTACCCGCCAGAATAGCGTAGAGCATGCTCATGTCGTGCTCGTAGTCCTGCGGCACATCCGTTGCCAGAACTGTATCACCGGTCATGTGGATGTTGTCGAGCCGGTCAACCAATCGGGTAAAGTCGTAAATGTCTTTGAGCGTCGACGGCCGGTAACTGCGAGTTTCCGCATCAAACGTTGTCACAGCGGTGCCGGAGTTCGCATAGTACACCTTGTCTTTGGTGCAGTGCATGTCATCCTTACCGGCCCGCGATCCGCGTGCATGGACATAGAACTCACTGGCCGCCTTAGCCAGAATGTCTTCCATCAACGCGCGAGGAAAGCACAGCCTACCATGCTCGTTCACCGTCGCCCCTTTAGGCAGCACGAGATCGAGAACTTCCCGCGTTGGATCACCGACGCCCGTACGCTCCAGAATGCTAAGGGCGGCTTCGTGAATATTTGACATGTCAGCGTCGGAAAGGGGCTTGTAGCGCCCACCCGAAATGCCCGGCCAGATCGCTTGCGAAGCGACGTTGCTGGTTCGCACGGCTGCACGTGCTTCGCGCCCACCCCCGCGCCGTCTTGATCTGCGCTTCGTTAATTCTGTCATAGTATTTCTCCGAATTCTGAGCGTGTCAGATCATGCTGAAATAATTGCGGTAGAAGCCTGGAATGCTCCATTCCATCTCGGACAGCGGTCCCGGCACGAAATGGTGGGAGTTCACGCCCTCTTGGTTGTGACGGATGATCCGCTCATCATCGAGAGACGTGACATGCCAGAGCCATGTCAACGCGTCCTTATCGTAGTCACGACCCTCTTCTGCGTCGCCGCGCACATACCAGACGATCTGAATATCCGTTTCCTGCAGCGCGCGCGGGACGAACCGGTAGCCAACTACGTGATCTGCATAAACAAGGAAGTAGTTGACCGTCCCGATCCCCAGATCGGTGGCACCGCCATCGTGACCTTTCAGTTCACCCAAAGGCGGCGCCAGCGAAGCGCCATCCTTACTACCGGTCAAATAGCCGGGAAACAGCGGGTAGCGGCGCCAATAGACATCTGCACCCGGGGCGAGCGCGTTATCTCCGGTCAGGTCCAGCTCCTCAACGGGCACTCCGGCTTCTTTCATCCGCTCATGAAGTGCGCCGCTGAACTCCAGAACCTGAGCGGGGTCTTTCAGCGAATGGCTGCGCGAATAGTCCTGATGAGACGGCGCGCAGTGATAGCATTCCAGGTAATTCTCCAAAGCCAGTTTCCAATTTGCTTGAACCGGGTATGAGGCTTCATGAGCGACCTTCAGGTTTTCAAAGTCGAACGGTTTTGACAGTGGGGCCAACCGCTCCAACGCAGCATCTAGCGGCGGGGCGTCTTCAGCTACGCAGACAAAAATCAGACCTTGGAATATCTTCACCTGAACCGGGAACAATCCGTATTGGCCCGGGTCGAAATTCGACCCCATTGAACGTCCGTTTCGTAGCTTGCCGTTCAGATCAAAAGTCCACGCATGATAGGGGCAGATGAAATTGCGTGCCTTGCCTTTCCGTTCTATGCAAACCCGCGATCCCCGGTGGCGGCAAACGTTCAGATGCGCGCGTACCTCGCCTTCGCGATCCCGAACGATGATGATGGACTCGGGCCCATAGTCGAACAGGAAATAATCCCCCGGTTCTGCGACCTGACTAACATGGCCGACCCAGATCCAGTTACGGTTCCAGAACGCGCCGATATCGTTCTCGTATACTGCTTGAGACGTATAGAAGTGACGAGGCAGGGCGAACCCTTCCTGTTGCGCGTCCATCAAATCGCGCATTACTTGCAGGTCATCTTTTGGCATTGCGCACCTCATGCAGATTCAAGGGAAATGACTTCCCGGCGGAAGAATTCACGGTCGATGTCGCCCGCGTTACGTTCGAAATTTCGGGCAGCCATGTGACCCGAATATACAGCATCCGCGATCAAGCCGGGGTTTGCGGCATCTCCGATTAATTCCAACGTTTTCAGCGGACTTGCTGTCAAACCGCAAAGCTCGTCGTAAAGAGTGGTTTCTCGCATTCGCTGCGTCACCAGTACCACGGAGCTGCATTCAATGGAGTTCTCTCGCCCCGTGTAGACGCACTGCAATGTCGCCTGGCCGGGCGCGACACCGGCCAAGGTCTGGGACAGGTTCAGACGAACGCCTTTTTCCAACAGACTGCGTTGCACTTTAGTCTGCTCCAACGTCAATTCGGTAAACGGCGAAACTATTGAGGCCGGCGTTACAAAGACAACCTCTCGCCCAACCTGAGCCAAATGATCAGCCAAGACTCCACCGAGATAGGCTTGATCATCATCGTAGACCACAATCGGGCCGTCCTGCGGCATGACTCCGGCCACTATGTCATCCGGAGTGAAAACCTGAGAACCTAAACCGATTGGTGCACCGTGAAATGCAGATTTCCCGCGTCCGTCTCGCCGCCATTTTGCGCCGGTTGCAACAAAGACGTTCGGTATACCCAACTCGATAACCTCACTGACTGACAAACGGCTGTCGGTGAACAGTTGAACGTTCCCGCGTTGTTGCAGGTCGTAGATTCTGTGATCTGTCACGCGCTTCCAAGCGGATAGCCCGGTCAGGGCAGCTTCCTGCATCACACGGCCGCCGAACTCTTGCTTTGCTTCCGCCAGAGTTACCTCGTAGCCCCGCCGCGCCAATTGCATGGCGCATTCAAGTCCGGCTGGTCCGCTGCCGACAACAAGCGCAGCTTCCTCTTTTACCCGACGCTGAATGATCTCGGGATGCCATTTCCTCCGCCACTCTTCACCCATAGTCGGGTTTTGGGTGCAGCGTATTGGGACGCCGAGAGAGTCGGATGAAACACAGATATTGCAACCGATACACTCACGTATTTCTTCGATGCGATCTTCCCTAATTTTGTTGGGCAGAAACGGATCAGCGATGGATGGTCGCGCCGCGCCGATAAAATCAAGGATGCCCTTCCTGACCAGTGACGCCATCAAGTCCGGCGACGTAAGACGCCCAACGCCCACAACAGGCTTAGAAGTTACCTGTTTTACGAACTCGATATATGAGGTTTGAAAGCCGTCGCGGGGCTCGAACCGGGTCGTCGCAGAGTCGTTGCTCCAATCCGCTACATTAACATCCCAAAGGTCTGGAAGCTCGGCCAGCAATTCGACTACTGCATGGCCTTCTTCCTGCGCTTGCATCCCCTCTGACCCGAGCATTTCATCAACCGCAAACCGAAGGGCAATGGCGCAATCATCTCCGACCTCTTCCTTGGTTTCTTCCAGAAGCTCGCGGGTCAGTCGCACCCGGTTCTCCAACGAACCTCCATATTCATCCGTCCGATCATTGAACTGTGGCAGCAGAAAATGATGAGGCAATGTCATGTGATGCCCCGCATAGACGTACACAATGTCGAACCCGGCTTCGCGCGAGCGACGAGCCGCCGCGCGATGCCACTTGCGAAATTCTCGAATGTCAGCCTTGTCCATTGCCCTTGCCTGTTTCGGGTATGGAGTCTGCAAGACAAGTTCTGATGGGGCCAGCAGAGGCGCGCGGGTCAGGTGGTTTTGGGCATGGTGCCCGTTATGCGCCAATTGGATTGCCGCGAGCGAGCCCTTCTCATGAATTGAGTTGGTTATCAGACGCAGTGCGGGAATATCCTGATCGTCCCAAATTCGGTTCTCAGAATAAGGAGACAAATCCGAAGTCGGATGAATCTCGGCCTCCTGAGTGGACACCACCGCCCAACCGCCCTCGGCTTTCATCGCCCGCATGGCAGCTTCGGCCTGAGGTCGCAAATGACCCAAACCATTGCAGTGGGGCACCTGGTAGAACCGGTTTCGAGCCGTTACTGGCCCGATCTTGACCGGTTCGAAGAGAACAGAATATTCGTCAGCGCCTGACATTGCCGCGCTTCCTCCAAGGAAATTGGAAATTGGTTCGTGGGAATGGAAGGATTTCTACGCCCCCACCATTCCCGGCTGTGTTGTAAGAGTGCCCTTAGAAGCCAGCTTTGATGCGCTCGAATTCCTTCAACATCTTGGCCTCCAGCTCGGGGTTAACAGCGTCAAAGAACAGGCTGCCTTCAAAGAAGCTGTCCACATCCGAAAACCCGTAGGTTTCGATCAGCTCTGGGTCGGCCTGTGCAAAAGCGTCTTCATTGGCGTGGGCGTAACCCCAGCTTTCAATGATGTATTTACCGCTTGCCGCAGAGCTGAGCGCGTTCAGCATGTCATAGACTTGCTCATCCGACTGCTTGGCAGATTTCAGATGCACATAACCGCAGACCCAGGTCGCGATACCTTTGTCTACATCACGCATCATGACCGCTGGCGTTTCGTTCCAGATCAGGTTCAGTTCCGATTGGTTCCATCCCCAACCCAGCGTGACCTCACCGCTGGCAATTGCCTGATCCAGTTGGCCAGCGTCAGACCAATAAAAGCGCACGTTTGGATGAATCGCGCGCAAGTAGTCCGCCGCTTTTTGGAATTCCTCGTCACTCATATCGGTATAGCTGGAGGCACCGGTTGCCAATGCCGCCATTGCAAAGGCACTGGAAGCGGCGTCCGGAATGGCGACCTTGCCCTGATATGCAGGATCGGCAAGCAATTGCAGCGAAACATCATCTGCCGAAATCATATCTGTTCGATAGATAAGACCAGTATTGCCCCATTCGAACGGAACCATGTAGGTCTGCCCATCAATGGTGATGCCATCGACCTCTTTGATCTTGGGCATCAGCTTGTCCCAGTTTTCCAGCTTGCTGGTGTCAATCGGCTTGATCATGTCTGCCGCTACCCACTTTCTCAGGGCATCCGTGCAGGGATGGGCCAAATCAGCTTCAAAACCGGACTGAAGCTTTGTGAACGCTTCTTCCACGCTGCCAAAATAGGTGTAGCTGGGCGCGCCGCCGTACTTTTCGACATAGTCGCCGTAGAAACCCTGATCCTCATATCCAGACCAGTCAAAAACGGTCAGATCAGCGGCGTTCGCCAGAGCTTGGCTGGCGGCAAAGGTGGCAACTACTGCTGCCATAAGTGGTGCTGTTTTACTCATTTGTCTCCTCCCAAAGATTCACGTTTACCCAAGTCAATTACCGAGGCGCTTTGAACGCCAAGCCAGACGGTATCGCCGCGCGTGTGATCGACCGTGTGAAAGTAGTTTGGTACTGCGACGGCGATACTGCCTTTCAGACCATCGACGCGCACATAGTAGTGGACACTCTCTCCATAAAAGGCGACGTCCGAAACCTCGCCCTGAACAAGAGCATCGTACCCATCCGGCTTTTCCGCACTGATTTCCAATTGCTCAGGACGAACGCCGACAAGAAGTTCCTTGTCATGCACCTGGACGTTGGGGTTCACCCCGATTTCCATCTTCCCAAAGCCCTTAACGTTGACTTCAAGCGTTTCAGCATTCTCTGCAGTCACTTCGGCATCCAGAAAGTTCATTCCACCGATGAAAGAAGCCACTTCCCGGTTACACGGTTGGGAATACAGGACCTCTGGCTTATCCACCTGCTTGAGCTGCCCCGCAAACATGACGCCTATACGGTCGGACATGGTCATCGCCTCGTATTGGTCATGCGTGACCATCACGAAAGTTATTCCAAGCTTCTGCTGAAGACGGCGCATTTCCAATTGCATCGCTTCGCGCAGATTTTTGTCCAACGCAGATAAAGGCTCATCTAGCAGTAAAACCTTGGGTCGCATGACGAGTGCGCGGGCGAGCGCCACTCGTTGCCGCTGACCTCCCGACAACTCGTTGGCCTTACGGTCCTGCAGGCCGCCCAGTTCAACCATCTCAAGCGCCTCGGCAACGCGTTCTTTGATTTCCTTCCGCGAAAGCTTGGTCTTGCGTAATCCAAAGCCAACATTGTCGCCGACATTCAGGTGCGGAAAGATCGCATAACTTTGGAACACCATATTGGTAGGACGCTTGTTCGCAGGCACCTCTCCCATCGTTCGACCATCGATCCGAATCTCGCCCTCTTCGTGATCCTGGAAACCCGCGATGATGCGCAAAGCCGTCGTCTTGCCGCAGCCCGAAGGGCCAAGAAGCGAAAAGAACTCACCCTCTTTCAAGGTCAGGTTCAGATCGGACACAGCAACAAAACCTCCAAAGCGCTTCTCAACGCCCTTGATTTCGATGATGTTCTGTTCGCTCATCTTGCTTGTTTCCTTTGGCTTCAATCTGACGATTGGATGGAACGGCGGCGGAAATATTCGGCGATCAACAACAGCAGCACCGAGGACAGCAAAAGCAGCGATCCTAGGGCCAACGTGTTGGGCAATTTTGCCGGGAAGCGGATCTGGCTCCAGATATAGACCGGCAATGTCGGGCTGTTCCCGGATAAGAAAAAGGCCAGGACGAACTCGTCAAACGACACCGTAAACGTGACCAAAAGGCTGGCGACAATACCCGGCGCTACGATTGGGAGGGTAACACGCCGAAACGTTCCCACGACGCTTTCACCAAGATCGAACGCGGCCTCCTCCAAGGACTGGTCGAAATCGTCAAATGCAGATTTCATGATCGACACGGAAAATGGCAACGCTACGAACACATGCCCAAGGATCACGGTGGTCAGCGATGGTTTCAAGCCGATGCTGATGAACAGAACCAGCATCGAACTGGCCACGATGATGCCGGGAATGACCAGTGGAAGCATGACCAGTCCCTCAGACAACTCACGCCCCGTGAAACGATACCGAACGTAGGCGCGAGCCGCGAAAAGACCCAGAGATGTTGCCATCAGCGCAGTCACACTGCCGACGATCAACGAGTTCACCATAGCCTGTAGCAGCGTGTCCTGCTGCCCCAACTGTGCGTACCACTTCAACGTGAATCCCTTTAGTGGGAAGGCTACGATAGTTCCGTCGTTGAACGAAAACAGTGGCAATAGCAAAACCGGCAGGTAGAGAAACACCAGATAGGCAATCGCGTAAACCAGCAACCATGAGAAACGAAATGCCTTGGTCATCTGATCCTCCGGCCCAATGCGGTGACGACCACCACGAACAGGATTGCAACGCAGCCGACCGCAAGCATGGCAAGAAGAGACAGGGTTGCACCCAACGGCCAGTTATTGGCGGCACCAAACTGCACTTGGATCAAGTTCGCCACCATTTTGCCCTGCGATCCACCGACTAAGGCCGGAGTGACGTAATCGCCCACCGTTGGGATGAAAATGATCAGGCAGGCCGCAATGACCCCCGGCACCGTCAGAGGCAGTGTCACGCGAACGAACCTTTCAAGCTTGTTGCAGCCAAGGTCGGTTGCAGCCTCCAATAGGCTGCGGTCGATCTTTTGCAGCGATACATAGATCGGCAGGATAGCAAACGGTGCCCAGGCGTGGGCGAGCGTAAGGACAACAGCGAATTCGTTGTAGAGCAAGAATGTCAGCGGCTCTTGTATCAAACCAAGTGAAATCAGCGCAGAGTTCAACACCCCATTGAAGCCAAGAATTAGTTTCCAGCTGAACACGCGCAGAAGGTAGCTGCTCCAAAAGGGAATAGTGATCAGCAACAGCCAGAGGGTCTTCTTCTGTGTCCGAAACGCGATGAAGTATGCAATCGGATAGGCAAGACAAACCGTTGCCAATGTCACCGCGCCTGCAATTGCGACCGAACGGATCATTAGGTGTCGAACCAATGGGTCGGTAAACGCCTCTTGGTAGTTTGCCCAAGTCAAGGTCCGGTCGATCTCAACATAGGTCTGGGTCCAAAAACTGTAAGCGACGAGAATGCAAAGCGGCACGGCGACAAGCAGACCGACGTAGAGCGTCGCAGGTGCGCTCAGTGCGAGGCCCTTGCCCGTTTCACTTCGTAGTACTCCGGCCATTCTTCCCTGCTGAACTTTGCTTTTTGGTGGCGCGACCATGTCGATCACAAAATGGACAATCGTCCATTTAAATCTGGAATTTTTGGACTAGTTGTGTCAACTGATAATTTCGCAACCGGGGATGGCCAATTTCACACTGGCCGCTAGAAGGCACCGCAAGAGACTGAAAACAAACAGAGCCGCCTGAACCAATGACTGGAAGACGACAAGAAATACGCGAGCGAAACCGCCTTTCCCTGATCGAGGCAGTACTCGACTCGGTCGCAGAGAAAGGGATTTCCGAGACCTCAGTCAGCGAAATCATTCAACGGGCCGAGCTGTCCCGTGGCATGATTCACCTTCATTTCGGCGGCAAGGACAACTTGGTTGACGAAGCCGCCCGCTACTCATCCGAACAATACTACAATGGAATTTATGACTTGTTGGAAACGACCGGGCAAACCGGACAGGAACATATTGAGATGATTGTTCGGGGCGACCTGAGTGAAACTATTCTCAATAAGAAAAACGTTTCCATTTGGTACGCATTTCGAGGCGAGGCCCGAAATAGAGCAGCAATCGCTGCGTTTTCAGATACCCGCGACGCTAAGCTTCGTAATCTGGTTTTCAACGCTTTCGCTCGAATTGCGAAAGAAGCCGGAACCGAACACCCTAATCAAGTTGCTAGGGACGCTACACACGGCACACTCGCAATGCTGGAAGGCATGTGGACCGATTACCTACTCCACCCGGATTCATTTGACCGCGACGAAGCGATGAGAATTGTTTTTCGTTTTCTGCGGGCGATGTTCCCGAAGCATTTTGACCTGAGCGGCGCTTTGTTGTCTGAGTAGAGCTTGAGACAGGTTTCCCACCTAGTCACCAAGGGACCGGAGAATCCACATCTTTCAGCCATCATGATGGAAGCACGGTACGAACGCAAAAAACCAATCAAACAGGCGCTATCCGCAAATCAAAATTGATGAATGGTGCCTTAAAAAATCTGCGATAAATCCATAAGGGGACGGTGCGAAGTTCAGTATCCGGGCTAAAATACAATGTGGAAGGCGGCGCGGCGGAGGTTGGGGTTTTGCCTTACCTGCGGAGCTGAATGGCAAACCAGGCCCAGCACACTTGCTCGAATTGCAAGATGAACTTGGACTCTCGAAAGATCAGGTGAAAACAATTGAGGCGATCCATTCTGAAATGCGCGAACAGGCAATCGTCGCAGGCGAACGGTTTATTGAGGCCGAAGCGGCGTTGAGCGAAGCGTTAGCCGGCGACCAGCTAGACTTAGCCGAGCTATACAAACTTGTTGAAGCGACCGAAGCTGTCAGGGCCAAATTGCGAATGGTTCATCTGTCCCGGCACCTGCAAACAACACCACTGTTGAGCGCAGATCAAATCCAACAGTACAGGATTCTAAGAGGGTATGCGAACGACCCGTGCTCCACAGTGCCTGAAGGCCACGACCCAGCCATGTGGAAAAAACACAACGGGTGCAGCTGAATCCGTTTGAGATCAGAGCAAACAAATGCTGGGCACGGATCCAGTAAGTCTGATCGTCCTTCATCCAATCGCTCAGCTGTGTCGAGCAAACACACTCGTCGTCCCATCCAGACCAACAAGCAAGGTTTCATAGGGCTCTCGCTCGTCTGAAAAATCCATCCCCGGTGAACCCATCGGCATGCCCGGAACTGTCAGGCCGAGACCTTCAGGATGTTCGGACAAAAGTCGATAGATATCTTCTGCCGGGACATGACCTTCGACAAAATAGTCCCCAACAATTGCAGTGTGGCAACTGGAAAGCTCATCTGAGATTTTCATTTGTTCTTTAAGCGACCACAGCTGCTCCTGCCCCACGTCTAGCATATCGGCGCGAAATCCTGCGGAAATCAGGTGATCTACCCATGCGGCACAACAGCCGCAGGTTGGCGTCTTGTACACTTTGATGAGTGGGGCTTCTTGTCCGACGGAAGGAGTGGCTAACACTGCTGCTGCACCCGCTAGCAAAAATTCGCGTCGTTTCATTGGTCTCTTCTCCGCTTCCTCATGGGACTACAAAGATATTGTGCCAAGGCCAAACTTTTCAATGTTACCGGACTGAGCATCAAACGGGCAGTTTCGATACAAGATCTGAATCTCAATCCAAATAACACTGGTCGCCAAACGTTTTGTGAGTTGCGTCGCGTAAGGCTCACGTTCACTCGAGCGCTCGGCAATGGACCTCGCGATCAACGTCGTGGTGAGGTCCATAGCAACCTTCTAAGCCGTGGCCATGCCAATTGCCTTGGTGGTGCCTGCCCGTGCACCCTGACAATGCAATCACTATAACCAAGAATGCCGCTCTGCGCGGGTGCTTGATCCAACAGTTCTGTTCCATGTGCAAACCAACCTAGTAGCAATCCGGCTACCTTTGCTTTGACGCAGGTCAACACCCCATTGCGGCAGCTTCCAAGTAGCGGCAGTTAGTCTATCGTGAACAGCTCCTGTCTTTCAGCAACACCGCGCAATCTGTATTGCCCCAGGGAAACAAGACTTGGAACGGAGCCCACCAAATCGCCCGCCACCTTGTCGGAAACCACAATGTTCTGATCAAGCGCGCTGCACATACCTAAAATGCGCGAAGTTGTATTTACCGCTGGGCCGACCACTGTGAAATCCAAGCGAGACCTACCGCCAATATTACCGTAAAGAACATCGCCTGCGTGCAACGAGAGAGTGAAGCCGGTCGTTGGCAAACCATCAGCTTGCCGTCGTTGGTTGAGTTCCTCAAAGGTATCTCGCAACTCTGTTGCCGCGTGAATTGCGACGCGGCGAGCGTCCGGAACTTGATTAATATCGAAGATGGCAAGCATTCCATCCCCCATGAATTTAAGAACATTACCGCCATTGCGTTCGACTACGTCAACAGCTTCCGCGAAGTAGTCGTTTAGCAATTCTATGATTGAGTCCCCCGGAAGCGCTTCTGACAATTTGGTAAATCCTTGCAGGTCAAAATACCAAATCACCGCTGAGATAGTTTCCGATGAACCTCGGGTGATGTCCCCGGAAAGAACGCGCCTACTGGCGTCTTTGCCCAGATACGCGGCTGTAATGTCTTCAGCCATCAATCGGTTCGCCCCACATTTCAGCGTCAGGCAAAGTGGAGAAATCAGTTGACGCAAACCATCAAGTTGCTCGCTTGTGAAGCCCCCGCTCGCGTCGGTTGTCAACGAGATTATAGCACCTTCATAGGCCTGCATTGGATCGATTGGCGTAGTATTGTCCTGAATAAGGAAAAACCGTTTAACAGCGAAGTAGTCAGTTGCACCGCGCTCGCGAAGTTCGTCGAAAATCGGAAAGTTGAGCGCGGGTTCTTCGACTGTCAGATCTTGTCTGATCTCTTCAACGTTGTTTGCCAAAAGATAGTAAATCGGGCTTAGAACGTATTCCTCAGGCGCATCCGTTCTTCGGACAAAGTTCTCTCGCTGATGACCGCCATCCCTGTGCCAGCGAAAAGCGACAGTCCCAATCTCGGGATGATGAGCGCGAACAGTGATGTTTGCTCTTTGAAGTGGAATTCCTGCTGAAACAAGACGGTGGCAGAATGCCTCAAGCCAGAGTTCCACTGGCGCATTCTCCAAGCCCTGTTGAACCAGCCAATCGGCTATGTCCTTAACGGCGGCGGTCAGTTCCCAGTTTTGGACTAAAGGAGCTGCCATGATGTCCTCTTAATGAGCTATCTGAACAGTTGGTTCTTAGTCTAATTCACTTCAAGGACACATCAAATTCAATTCTCCCACTGCGCTTGCAGCCCTAAGGTATATGCTGATCTTGTTGCGTATTGTACGCGCGACACCTGGGCGATGGTCGCAATTCATCGGGAACTGCTGGCGATATGAGGTGTGCTGCGAACCAAAAGACGTTTTACGACTTTGCTCTACTGGATATCTTTGTGGGTTTTCGGTGTTAGAGCAGCCGCAAACTCAATCTTGCCACTCCAACCGATACAAGACGTGGTGACCGCGTAGACCTTTCAGGAGTCTGGGTTCTATTTCAGAAAATGAGAAATCGGTGCGCGCTCCGACCATGGCACGAGTCGCATCTGAAACGAGTATCTCGCCTGCCGCACCAACGGTCGTAATGCGTGACGCTTTGTTGACCACAGTACCGAAAAAATCTCCACGAGATTGCACGACATCACCAGTATGAATCCCAATCCGAACACCGAAAGATGGCTCCGCGGTTGCCGATGCAATGGCCCCCTGAATCTTGATAGCGGCCGTTAGTGCTTCTTTCGCGGACGGAAAGACGGACAACGTTCCGTCTCCAAGGGATTTCACGAACTGGCCATGATGCTTTTCAATGATCGCCGCCAAGACTTGGAAGTGGTTTTCGATCAGCACCGACCAACGCTGATCGCCCAACGCCTCCGCCAAGGTTGTACTGCCCTCCACATCAGTGAAAAGTACCGAAGCCAAACCTTCGGTTTGGATCAGCTCGGGTCCATCTTCACGCGCAGCATCAACCAGTTTTTGGATGGCCAGCTGCTCTTTACCCACGAGTTCAATATTTGGAGTGGGCACTGAAGCGTGGCGATTGATGATCTTCCAGCCCGCTCCCTCCAAGACAAAAATCAGGACGGTGCGGTAAAAGACGGCTTCATCAAAGCCGACAAACTGAATCTTATGGACAAAAGACGACCATCCCGTTTCTCCGTTTTCGAAAGCTTCCGCTTCAATTTCTTCAAAAACGACGGGCGCCGGAATTTCTGCGAAAAAACCGCTAACCCCATCGCGAACCGCTTGCCCGCTCCAAAACTCACCTTCGCCTGTCCCAACGAACCGTAGTTCATCTGCTTTCGACAGAAAATCCCGCAACTCGTCAGTATTCTTCTTGGTTCTGAGTATTTCATACCAACGCCTGGAAACTGCCAGCAGTTCAGGTGAGGAACGTATCATCACAAATGACTCGAAACGCTAAATGGAATGAGACTTACAAGGTCTTGCAACCGGGATCTCCATTTTTCGAAAGATGCAGGTCAATGCTGCCGCTGAGGTTTGGTCAGATCAAGACTTTTGTATTTCTCCAGAACAGAGCGCATCAGACGCAGATCAAAAGACGCGCGCCGGTTCAGAGCGAACTATCGACGGAGTTTCTGAGTTCGAGTCCGGATCACAGGGTATCGAATCGTTTCGCTGTCTGAGAGCTACTCGACGCTGTACTGACCCGCAAAATATGATGCATCAGTGTATCGGACACACGCTAAGTTAGAAGGCTCCCAGAACTACGCGGTGAGTTTCGAAGTGCAGCACGCTCTGTCTTGACATGGTTATGCGAACTGGTTCAGCCTGCGGTCATGACGTTCACACGCATCCACTGCCATCGAATATCGGCCTGAGGTCGATAACCCACGCGAAATCCGTGGGAGGCAGCATTGGTATGCGGGCGAGGCTTATATCCTTGTAATTGCTCCAGATTAGAGTGCACGAGTCGGTTCGATTCCGACGCCTCCTACCATCCTCAGGAGGTGTCCGACATGACGTCACGAACACAATTGATTTCAACGATATCAAGCAATCGGTCGAGGAGAGCCTCGCCCAATTTGACGCTCATACGTGAAACTCTAGACAACGAGCGAGACTAGGCACGTTTCGATCTCATACGGTGTCGGAACGACTCTTTTGCAGATCGCAGACCTCTTTTGTGAGATCCTCAGTAGAAACCAATCTCGCTGACATCCACGCGAGCCTCGTGATCGCGTCCGTAGGCTACAACTCCAACCGAGGTAATTTCATCAGCAACGGGAATAGCGCGTAACATGGCGCCTGAAGCCTTGAAGCCCGACAGAGGTAAATAAACTTCGGTCCATTCATCAAATGTTGCGAACTCGGCCTGATAGTATTGCCACGGAAGCACTGTGCCGCGCGTCCTGAGGTGAACAAAGTACTGTTCGCCATTGCCCCGCACTAATAGCTTGACGCCCGATACACCTGCATCTGGCCGATCAGGCAACTTGCGTCGGAACTGGATGAAGCCGCCGTTGTTTTCTGTACTGACTGCTCCGGTCAACCGCGCGAATGCAACACCACCGTCGGAACTAAACTGCACCTGCCCTGAAGAAACTCCTCCCATGACAGTGTCAGCAACGAAGTCCCAACGCGTCTCCGGAGACTTCGAGAAGTCTTCCGCGAGATTTCCATCAGCCTCTGCCATTGTAGATCCGAAAATTACAAGACCTGAAACAAGCCCAACGAAGTTTCCACGCATATCGTTCTTTCTCAGTTCAGTATCGCAAAAGACAAGTTCAAGGCCGTCGCAAAAACCACCCAGGCTAAGTAAGGCAAGAAGGCGAGTGCAGAGACACGATCAGTGTGCCTGACCTGAGCGATGAACATGACGATCACGATCAGCAACGCGAAAATGACCACAAGGGCCACCCACGGCATTTGCAGTACGAAAAAGGTCGGTGACCACAAAAAGTTCAAGCCCAACTGCGTCCACCACAACTTCATGGTGGTCGAGCTTCGGTCTGTTTCAAACTGACGCCAACCGACCATGGCGATCAAGACATAGAGCACAGTCCAGACCGGACCAAATATCCAGTTTGGTGGATTGAAAGCAGGTTTGGAAAGCTGCGCATACCAATCGCCAGGTGCGGTCAGTGTCCCGATTAGGATGCCGCCCACCAACGTCAACGCAAGAAATGCTATGCGGATGAACAAATTCGACATTGTGAGACAGCTTTCAGCAGTCCTTGGTCGTCACGTTGACAAGTGCTTCGGAAGAGAAAGTCGCAGTACTGGTTTCTTCCGCATCAGAATATGACACGGTGGCGCCTTCGATCTCCGATCCTGTTACAGTGATTTCGCGTTGCCCGATGGTGTCATCTACATCGATGGTAAAAGCTAGCCTGTCCCCTGCGGCGAGGGAGGCAATCTCAAGCTCAATTGTATCTTGCCCGTCCACAACCGATGGAACCCGGCGCAGTGCGTCAGTACCCTCTACGAATTCGAGCGGTTGAAAAACCTCCACACCCGCGCCTTTTTCGGTAACGTCGAAAACCAGACGGCCGGCAGATCGGGACAGGTCAATTTTGAGGGTCGAGGCTTCTACTTCGCACGTTCCGACATTGGTCAAAACAAAACGGTCCTTGGGCGCGCCTTCTATAAAGCGGATTTGAACGCCGGCTTGAAGCGAGGTGGCTGTGAAAAGTCCGAGAGTCGCCGCAAGAATACTCTTCGGGAGCATATGTATCTCCTTTCTAAAAGGTTCTTGATGAATACGTTTCGGCGGGTTTCTTGGATCAGACTTAAGCCTTTTCACTATCGTGGTTCAGCCGGCGGGAGTTTTCAAAGTTCCTTGCGCCGCAGTCAGAACGGTTAAGTTAAAACATGCCATTGTCATTCGCGCTGATTGCTGGAACTTCCTGAAGAACATCCCAGTGTTCGACAACCTTACCTTCAGCATCCAAGCGAAAAATATCTATCCCTGCGTACTCGAGACCATCGGGCCAGATTTGGTGGCAATGCAGAACAACGTGGTCGTCTTCAGCAAACGCGCGTTTGATGTCTACTCGCTTCCCCGGGTAATCGGCAGCCATGCGCTCAAAATATTCGATAAAGGCTTGCTTACCGTCGCCAACGTGTGGGTTGTGCTGCGTATAGGTTTGGCTACTTACTCGGCTTGCTCGAAGTCGATATGAACATGATTTCCGCCTGGACCAGCCACATGGATTTCGATCATTCGGAATACCGAGACTTCGGGTTTACGATACTGGATCTGACATTATGCCAGTATTTCTTCCAATGGCCTCAATCTCAGTTATGCGCTGCCACAAAGCCCACGCTCATGCCATCCGTCGCAAAAAGGCTTCGGCTGTCGTGACATGCTTGTTTTTGACCTCTAGCGACATGCGCTCAGCTGTACGGCACATCATTGCCCATCGGGGATTGCCAGCAAGTCTATCGGTGTGTTTCAGGATAAAGCGCCAGTAAAGCCCGTCCCATATGTCCGACCAAGGCCCTTTGCCCCAATGGCTCATTTTGCGAACATAATTTGAACCGGAAAAGTACGGTTTGGTGGTGATCAACCCGCCATCGGCATGCTGGCTCATAGCGTAGGCATTTGGAACCATCACCCAATCGTAGCTGTCGACGAACATTTCCATGAACCAACGATAGACATGGTCCGGATCAATCTCACACAGAAACATGAATCCGCCCAGTACCATAAGGCGTTCAATGTGGTGGCAATACCCGGTGTTGAGCACCCTTTTGATCGTGTCGTCCAGCGGATCAATACCAGTGGTTCCGTTGTAGAAAGAGCGGGGTATGGGGCGGTGATGGCCCCAATGATTTGTCGTGCGCATCGGCACACCAAAGTTCTCATAGGTCGCGCGCATAAACTCGCGCCAGCCGGTGATCTGGCGGATGAAACCTTCTACCGAATTCAAGGGAATGCCCTTGCGATCAGCATGCGCCAAGGCAGCGTCTAAAACTTGTTTCGGAGTCAACAATCCAATGTTCAATGCAGGCGTGAGAACGGCATGCCATAGCCAGTTTTCGCCCTCAACAATAGCATCTTCATAGTCGCCAAAACGTTCGAACCGCCGTTCCAGAAACTGCGCCAACCAGTCGGACGCAGTTTTATGTGATGTCGGATAATACAACGTTTCCAGGCTGCCTAGTGCATCTGGAAAATCAGCCAGAACGCTTGCTTTTGCGGCTTCATCAACTGCGTCATGGTCAGGCCAGTCGATCCACGGCAGGCTGCCCAACAGCGCCTTGGGTACTTTTTTGCGGTTTTCTTCGTCAAAGCTCCATTGTCCCCCGGTCGGTTGACCGCTGTCCATCAACACATTCAAGCGGCGGCGCTGGCTTTTGTAGAACTCCGCCATGAGCCAACGTTTTCGACCGGCAGACCAATTTAGATTGTCGGCTCGCGTATTCAGAAAGCCAGGCGAGGGCTGGATATCGAGCGCGATTTCGGTAGTGCTAGCCGCCAACCGCAAACGTCTTTCTGCAATGAAGTCTACTGGATCAGCTATGATAACTCGGCTGACGCCGCGATCACGCAGACTTTGAAAAAGTCTCAGGCATGCGCTCGACTGCCGCTCAAACGGCCATATCGCGGCATCAAAGCCCTTGGCGGTCAAGCCATTGCGATAGCGCGCCATAGAGGCGCGGTGCAGCCAAAGCTTTTGCTTGTGCATCGTGGCGGGATAATACGCATCGCCAAAGAACAGAGGGTCTTCGAAAAGTACAACAATTTCAGGTCGGGCGGCCACACCGGGGTGCTGGGCAAACAATTGGTTGGGAAGTAGAAGCGCGGCAGTGGACAACGGCTATGGCCTTGGTTGGGTGGCCAGGTTCAATTGGCTTAAAAGCGATGGGATCTTCTTTCGAAGGCCGAAGAATCCGGCCCTTGCATGAAGCCATGTCATAGCGTCGTACGGCCGCATTATCCTGTTCAATGCTAGGCCTGCGTCTCTCAACAAAGGCTCCGCATGATCCAGCCTTGACCGAGTGGGACCGACAGGCGCATAGGCTGTTGCAATGGTCGTGACCCCCGCATTTCGTGCTGCCTCGATCAGGGGACCACACCAATCGTCGGCTGACTCCGCGAGCTTTCCGTGGTGTTCTAGGGCGCTGCTCATCGCGCCCTTGGCAAAATCCTGTACGGCACCCCCTATCGGGTTTGGGGACCGACCATTCGTCGCCAAAAGTCCAATCGCGGCAGCAGGCGATGTCGGCATTACGCAGTCACCTGAAAGGTCATCCTCCGTCAACAGCAAAAGATAAGGGCTGTCTATGGGCAAGTGAGGGCTTGAAAGTGGGATGAGCGGGTGATCTACCGACTCGGTCAGCGGTTCTGCAAATCTGACCAATCCTCTCGGCTGAAACCGTCCTTCGGTGTATTTGGCAATATTGTCAGCGCGCGCGAGGTAGTTTTTGCCTTTCGTGTGCAAACCTCCAACCCACCGCCAACTCAGCGTGTTCGATGCGGGATCGCCATCCAGCAAATATCGTAAAAAGAAATCCGCCCCAAGCTGCCACGGTAAGCGGAGTGTAAAAATCCAGATTGATGCAAACCACATGCGCGCATGATTATGAAGGTAGCCAGTCGCCGCAAGTTCCCGCGCCCAATGATCAAAACAGTCGATGCCTGTATTGCCGTTTACTGCATCGTTGAAACGGATCTTTAGGCCCTCGTCATTTGCAAGTCGCTTACAAGCGCTCAATAAGTCCCGCTTATACAGTGCCCAGACGCTTGGCCTTTGTTCCAGCCAGCCCTTAAAATAAGTGCGCCAAAACACTTCTTGCACGAACTTTTCTGCCGCGTTGAATTTATGCGACGCTAATACCGTTGTCAGCACCTCTTTCTCCGTTATCAAACGGTGGCGCAGCCAAGGTGACAAACCCGATACATTGCTGCGTCGCTCGGTCCCAAAATCGTAGTTCCGCGTACTTCCATAGTGCCGACCAGTGCGGCCCACGAACTGCTTCAGCCTTTCGAGACCATCGGTACGTGTGGGTTTGAAACTGATCGTCTCTTTCGCTTCCACAAGTTCTTGAAATTTCTCGGTCATGCGGCAGACCTGCATTTTTTCGAGCAGTATTTTACTTCATCCCAAACGTTTTCCCATTTCTTGCGCCAGGTGAAAGGGCGCCGGCGGACCGGGCAGTTTTTTTGGGGTAAATCGGCTTTTTTCCGCATTTTCATCACTGGTCCCCCAAAAGCAGGTCGAGTTGCTTTTGATCTTGAGACGCCCGCGCGACTTCGCGAGCATTCCGCTGGATCTTTCGGCTACCCGTAAATCCCGTTTGAACCAAACGAGCTGCACGATACCTTCTTTTTTCGAGTATTGTACGTATGGCCACAAAAAATGGATCTTTGTTCCACTCTCCTCCGCATTTCGCTATCAACGTGGCTTTTGCGCAGGCGCCATCTGCCTTCGGCACTTGAAGGTCGGAAGTTTCCGCGAACTCACTGACGAGAGCCGGGCCCTAAAACACCAATCAAAAAATGGGTTAGCCTAACTTAATTTTGTTCGAATTTCTGATTTCTAAAAAACGATAGCGAGGCAAACTCGACGATCTATACGTCAGCAAGTTCTGTCGGCGGGCATGGCAGCGAACTCCAGAACATCCACCCCGAAAGCACTGAACTTGTTTGATTGTCCTAGTCGATCTCCAGTGACGGCAACTTTTCAGTACTATTCGGCAAACAGCGAGATAACTACAAACCTCGCGCACTATGCAAAAATTTTGCCTATACGCCTGCAATTTAAGCAAAGCTGCCGTTAACTATGACTTGCGGCATCCCAAGTTGCGGCTTCATAGCGCATCTGAGTTCCACGACTACCCCATTGTTTCTTTGGTTTTCGCGCTAACTCTCACGGGCGTACCGGCGAAACCCAATGGGCAAGGTCAAACAAAATGCACAAAACGGACAATGCTGAGTTTGCACTCACATCCGATGACGCCGATCAACCGCACACTACGGTGTACTACGATGGATCATGCCCGCTTTGCTCAGTTGAGATGGGGCATTATGCTTCTTGCAAGGGCGCTGAGCGCCTGCGGTTTGTCGACGTCTCAAAATCCAATGCTCGTGTTGGTGCAAATCTAACGCGGCAAGAAGCAATGGATCGATTCACTGTGCGCCGACCAGATGGAGAACTTGTGTCCGGTGCGCGCGGGTTCACGGAACTCTGGGGCACTTTACCCAAATGGCGTTGGCTGGCGCGTCTGGCAGGCTTACCCGGGGTAACGTCCCTGCTAGAACTTGCATACCAAGTTTTCCTGCCCTTAAGACCGAAGCTTTCGAAGATCGCCTCTTGGTTCGGAGCGAAGCCGGTTAACAGGACAAATTCGTCGACATGATCAACCTAAACGATGGGCATTTCTAATGGCTGGATTGGCTCTTCAAAGGCGTTCTCGAATCCGCGTTTGGCAACATTCGCGCCGTATTCACACTTCGTCTTGGGTTGGTCACGCTGATCAGTGACGCAGGTTTGTATTTGTTCGGCTTGTTGGTTTTGAGTGAATTGGGATAGTTCAGATGACGTACTTTTCAAGCAGCATCTTCACGGGCAGCGAGGCATTCAATCGAGTAGCCAACAGAAACATTCCTCCAATCTTTCGCTGAAGGTAAAGAACGTCCATTGGCACCTGGGGTGGGATATAGCCGACCTCGACCAGGGCCATACTCTCTTTGTTCAGGCGGTGGGAAAGCGTTCGGTCGGAGAAATCAAATTCATTCGCAGATAGAATTGCTTCGAAAACGCCGCGGATCATTCCGAGGATCCGGTCGTCAAATGGGCCATCACCTTCAATAAGCTTCAGTTGTATGGCAGCCTTTCGAAGCGCCGCGCCGTCTTCAAGCAAACCGGCGCGCAACAGATCCACGTATCCATCTATTGCAGATGGTTGCAGTGCGCGTGCCGCGCCAAAATCCAAGAGACCGATTTTTCCATTGGATGGGTTGTATCGGTAGTTGGCAAAGTTTGGATCGCTCTGCATCATACCGAACTCAAAAACCTCGCGCAGCGTGAGATTTACCAAGACCTCTGAGACTCGATTGCGTTCCTCGCTTGTCGCATCACTCACGGCCTCGATAGGGCGACCTTCCAGAAAGGACATCGTCAGAACTTCTGGCGTGCTCCAATCTGCATAGAACTCTGGGATTTTAATCGCTTCATCGCCCTGCAATAGGTCAGCAAAACAGCGCAGAAATTGCCCCTCGCGTTCATAATCTGTTTCTTCATGTAGTTGACTGCGCGCTTCTTGGATGTACGGATCCAAATCAAAGTTTTTGGGAAGCAAACCAGACATTCGAACCAGAGTGGCAACGTTGGCCACGTCGCTGTCGATACTGCGCGCGATACCGGGATATTGCACTTTGATCGCCACGTCGCGCCCGTCTTTCAATGTCGCACGATGTACTTGCCCAATGCTCGCTGCCGCTATGGGCCTAACTTTAAAATCTTTGAAGGATTTTCGCCAATCTGCACCCCAAGCTCGGTTCAGGACGTCACGCAATTGTTTCGGTGGCATGAAATGCGCCTGATCTCGTAAACGCGCCATGATGTCAGCCAGTTCAGGCGGCAAGACCTCACCTGCATCCATCGAAATCAACTGACCCACCTTCATCGCGGCGCCTCGCATGCGAGCAAGTTGATCCGCGAATCGTGTCACGTTGCCGGGTGTCATCAACAAACCACGCATATCGGGTCGCGCGCCGCGACCGATCTCTCTTAGGGCGCGTGCTGCCATATTCCCCGCAATGCCTGCCGTCATGCTGCTTAAACCGGCAACACGGACCAAACGGCTTGTAGGAACTGCCAAAGGGGTTGGTGAGGATTTAGGGTCGGTCATCAATACTCACCAAAATTCCGTGCCCGGAGCGCCTTTTATGCGACCCTTCAAGTTTTCGGTGACCCAACCGCCATAGAAGTCCCCGGGTTGCGGGATCACCCGGTACTCACCAACAAAACAAGCGTCCATAAGTCCGGCGTAAAAGGCGAGATAGCCCTTAATCCGTTCAAATTTGATGGTTGGTGCAGCATAACTCCACGCAGCGTTCGTAGCCGCAGCTGCCCCGCTCTGAACGTCCCAGTAGCTCGCTACACCCTTCCACTCGCAGAATGATCTACACGAGGCCTTTGTCAGAACGGCATCAATGTCTTGCGGCGGAAAATAATACGTGGGGGCGTGGTGGGTTTCGAGAACCTGAAACGCCTGATCGGTTTCCACGATTGTTTGACCGCCGAGCTCGATCCGCACTCGATGAGGAACTGCCCGCAGCGCAGGTGGTCGCGGATAGTCTTGGACGTTTTCAGTTGTCCAACCTGTCATTTCGAACCTTGGTTATGAATCAGTTGTTCCATCTTCGAACTAGCGCGCCGACAGCGTTATTCTAGCGATAGAGCTTTCAGAGTATGGCAGGTGAACTTGCATCAAAATTGGGCTTAGTGTCAGCTTGGGACGGACAACGTTATTTGACCGACTTTGCAGCCCGAACCGTCGAAATGAGTGTCCTAAATCTACCAGTTTGCCAATAGTTCGCCCATGCGCTCTAGGCCAAGGTCGAGGTTGGCAGCAGCACCTCCCCCCACACCCAGTCGGATGTGGTTCTGCATCCCGTAAGACGAACCCGGTAGTAGAAATGTCCGATAGGGATCGGCGAGCAAGCGTTTGGCGAACACGTCGCCATCAATCCCATCGAGCCGTGCCAAACCAATTAATCCAGCCTGAGGTTTGACCCAATCGAGGTTGGGCTGATCGGCAACAAACCTATCCAGGCGTTCCAGCGTTTTCATCCCAGCTGCCCGTGCAGTTTTCAAAGCCTGATTATATCGGTCAGACCTCAAGGCGATTTCGGCGATGACTTCGCCAAGAATATTCATAATTTCGCTCGAGTTTTCCCGCAGAATAATAGCGTCCCAAATGAAATCTGAATCACGGCATATCATCCAGCCGGTGCGTAGCCCCTGGAGCCCCAGTGCCTTGGAAACGCTGCCCGTCGTGATACCCCTTGGATACAAACCAGCAATCGAAGGGGCACGGGACCCGTCCCACTCCAATCCCGCGTAAACCTCGTCAACAACCAGCCAAGCGCCGACTCGATCTGCAATTTGAACAAGCCTTTCCAGCTCTGCTTGGGTCATCAGCTGCCCGGTGGGGTTGTTAGGGTTGGTTATGAAGATGAGCCGCGTGCGTTCTGTTACTGCGGTCTCAACTTTGTCGAGCGGCAATAACCAACCAGCACTTTCTTCTCGGTCGACAACTTTGAGCGTCGCGCCAACCGCTTCTGCCAACACGTCCGCTTGTGGCCAGCCCGGGCGTTCGGTTACGACTTCGTCGCCTGGTTGGACCAATTGCATGAATGCAAGATAATTGGCTTCCGCAGCACCTGCGGTGATCAAAACATCGTCTGGTTTGCAAACATCAGACAAGCCGGCGCGGTCCAAGACATGTCGTCGTAAAGCAGGCAGGCCCCGAAAACTCTTTTGGTTCCAATCCAACGGCAGCGCTGGGTCCAGCGCATCCATAAATTCACCCAAAGGCGGCGACTCGGACAAGGAAAACCCCACGAAAGCTTCTGGATCCGCTTCGGTGGTATCCAGTAGGTACTGAAAAAGGGTGTGTATCTTGACTTTCATGCTCTACTCAAAATCTTTGTAGTCTAACAGGGAGAGAGTCTGTGCAAGCAGAGGGATTTGTCAAAGGGCGACCGATTGACCTTGCAGTTTTGGACTACGGGCTGTTCAAGGTCCATTCCAGTGGCCGCATTATAGGTATCTGCGGGTTTCTGATCCGGACAGATTTACAAGAAACAATACTCATCGATACTGGGTTTCCTGAAAAATATGCGACCGATACCGACGCCGCAGTCAATGAAGATCGATTGTATGAGTTTGGTGAGGTCCTGAAGTGCGAACCAGATAATCTGCCACGCGCACAGCTGGCAAAACTCGGGCTTATTCCGTCAGACATTACATTACAGATTTGTACGCACTCCCATATCGACCATATCGGTGCATTGGGCAACTTTCCAAACAGTCCCATTCTCATCTCCTCTGCCGAGCGAGCCTTACCTCGCCCATTGTATTGGGGCGATATGCGGCCGATGGAATGGCCCGAGCAGGATTACCTGGTTATTGATAACGACGTAGAGATTGGGCCAGGTATCTTCGTTTTGATGGCACCCGGTCATGCGCCTGGTCAGATCGCCGTTATGTTAGATCTTCCTTCGGGTGCGTTTTTACTGACAAGTGATGCGATTTCTCGACCAGCTGAAATCGATGAGAAGTTTGCGGGGTCTTGGGACGAAGATGCAGCGATTGCCAGCGCAGACAGATTGATGCGTATAGCATCCGAACGAGATGCATTTGTAATCTACGGGCATTGTCCAAAGCAGTGGCCCGTTCTGAAGAAAGCACCAGAAGTCTACAGCTGATCCCACCCCTTGGACCATTTTTCCGGAAAGTGATGTCGCACCAAAGAATTATCTGACGTCGCGCCCTTGGTTCAGAATAATCACATTCCCACTGGAAACATCCCCTGCCGGTGAAATGAGAAAACCAACCCAAGAGGCGATTTGCTCAGGTAGCATCGCATGACCATGTGGCATGGCACTAACGGCTTTCTTCAAGACTTCCTCGGTCAAGACATTGAACAACGGTGTCTCAGTCATGGCAGGTGCCAGAGAATTTATACAGATTTTATCCTTTGCGTATCGACGGGCGAGGTCTTTTGTTAGGGTATCCATCGCTGCTTTCGACGCGCGGTAGTGCGGAGGGTCGAACACATCGAAATTGTAAGCACCGTTCGATGAGATATTTACGATCTTTTTGATGCCTTCGCGTTCCAACATCAATTGGACCGCCTGCTGGCAACAATGGAACGCAGAGTTAAAGTTGATTGCCATCTGCTTTTCGAGTTCCTCGGGAGGAATGTGCGGGAAGTCGGACATGAAGCAGGTGCCAGCGTTGTTTACCAAAGCATCCAGACCGCCATGGGCTGTCCTAATGCGCTCAAACGTTTGAGCCACGGCCAAAGGATCAGTTAAGTCAACGTAAATAGGTGTGAAGTCCGAACTAAATTCTGATGCCAGTTCGTTCAGACGCTCTTCTTTGAGGTCCAGACCAATCACATGCAACCCGTTTGTCTGCAATTGGCGGCAGATGGCCTGACCCATCCCTCCCGCAGCGCCGGTCACAACCGCTGTTTTCATAGTCACTCCTCCAACCTTGGCCAAATTTGGGGTACTTCGAATTAAGGAAAAAAACTCGCAACCCTTTTATCCGAAAGCGGCGAAAGTCAATTCTGCTTGAATTCAACCCACGTCCGTCGTGGGCTCAAGCTAGACTGTGCAAAATCCGATTTCTGCGCATTGCCGACACTTGGGCGCTCTGCGGTACTAGAGACCTTGTCCTCATTTCGTGAATGCGCACCTTCACTTACAGGACGGTTACTGCGGTATATATGGGGATCGACGGACTCTTAAGGTGATTTGAATACTGATTTTTGCGCCTTTATCACGAAACAGTGCAATCGTAAGGGCTCTCAGGCTTATCTGGGGTCACCATATGTAATTTACTCCCAATCGCCAGCAGACGAGCGCCAAGTCTTAGTGTCCCGATCCCAAACACTGGCCGTGACGCAAGGCGTTGGGTTTATTCCGTCGCAATTGGATCCATGAATATCTGCGACGACAACACGTTGGCGCCCAAAATCAACGACCGTCCAGCCTTGGTTGAGCAACGAGTGCACCTCTTCACTAACCCAAAAGTGCGACATGCATCCGCCAGTTCCGCAATAAAGAGATGCGGCGCTTGAACACGCGAAACCAGACTCATTCAGAACCCAGTCGCGTTGTAAATCTCCGTCGAGATCGACCCTCTCAACCGCACCCCAATCCAAGTTAAACAGACCGTCGTTGAACTCCGCGCAGGCCTGTGCCGCCAGATCAACCTTTGTCCGCAAACCGGTTGGAAGCTGCGAAACGTCAGCCGCAAAAGCTGTTGAGGTCCATACTAGACCCGAAACAAGCACAATACCGGAAGCCAAACATTTCATCTGACACACTATCTGGGAAGCTGGTTGGAAGGAGGTATCAATTGCACTTATCATACCTGTAATCCCCGTATTCCATCCAGTTTGCCGAGCCTTCTTTAAAAATCAGAAATTCGGACCTGTCTTCCCCAAGCAGGGCAACGACAAATCCGGCCGGCGGCTCAGAGTTTCCGAAGTAACTGTAGGCCGTCATGGCTCTGATCGTCTCGCCGTTAACCGTTACTCGCGCGTCCCACTCTCCGTCCGGGTTGTCCAAAATTACGGGTTCGATCACGCGTTTTATCGCTCCGCCACCACAATAGACGATGCCTTCGGGTGCTTCGTAGGAGGCCTCCTGGCTAACATTCGAGTTGCACGCAGAACGAAGGGATCGAATTGCCGCGCTGGAACCCTTCAAGTCAAAGATTCCATAGCTGACGTCTTGATCAATCATGGACAGATTAACCGATGCATTTGCTGCAAGCTGGTCCAGTACAAAATCATAATCCTGCTGACTGTTGAAACTGGCCTCGACGGGATAGTTGTCGACGATCTGCAAAGCAGCGTTTTCTGCGCCAACCTGAAAAGCCCCAACTTCGGTGGTGCCGCTCTTAAAAAACCGAATGGAAAGCCCTTGCTTCTGCACAATGTCCTGGCTGTCCTCGTATCCAGCCGGAGCAAAGCGGATACGGTCACACTGAAGTTCTAGCGTCATGTTTCCGGTTTGAATAAATGCATTGGGATTAGGCCCGGAACTGAACGACCACTCCGCCGATGCAGTGGTCGCCATTGCCATCATCAACGCTCCAATGGAAATCGTTTTGAAACTCATTTCTATCTCCATGGTGTTGCGGTTCGGACTTTCACCCAGCAGGGTTCCCGGCTTGTTTCCCGGAAAACAAGGTCAGGAAACAGATTCGCCATATTCGTTTGCGCCTTCTTGGGAAGGTCGTGTCAGCCACCAGATCATCAGAATGGACAGAATGAACTGAAGGATTGAGACAACAACGATACCGGTCACACCCAAAACTGCCGCAGGTCCTCGCAATGCATCTGGGTTTTCCGTCCCTTGCTCCAATACCGAAAAGAACGCTACCCCACCCAACATAACAAAAAGCGTTGTAATGCTGAGCGCCATCGGTAGCAGCAAATACCAGCCAGGTCGTCCTGTATCGTGCAGCCTCCGCCAGCCGGCGGCCAGCATAGGTATGAGAACAGTCAGTTGGAAAACAGAGGACAGGACCCGAGATCCTTGCCCTGTTTCAGGGTCAGTCCCGAATATGATTGTATCCAGCACGGCTAAAGCGGCACTCACGAGAACTACAAACAAGAAGAACCACCAGTACTCTGAACGTATCGCCCGCCCGGAAAACTGGAAGTATTTCGAGAAACACGTCTTAACGGCTTCACCAAATCCCATCTTTCAATCCCTTCATTGTTTTTGTGCGGCCTCAAATCGCTTCGCCACTCAGGGGAACACACTCGTAGCTCCCACTTACTTTTTTTTTGAACGCAGAGGCCTATCGTACGAGAGCGTAGGGAAATTTACGCGCGGAAAAAATATTGATTTATAAAAAATTAGATTCAAACATGCGAATTCGACACAACTTTATTTTACCTCCGTTGTTGTCGTTGCTGCTCGCTGTGCCGAGCCCTTTCGACTGCTGGAGTGAGTACTAGCGGTCGGAAGGCACTTTACAATGATTGAGCGCTGGGAGGACGCGATGCTCAGACCTAAGGTACTCGCTCTCTTTCCAGAGTTTGCTCTAGCATTTGCTAGCGACTTCATTCGGCCTTCACATGTTAATGTCGGCCCCGATAGTCAGCGAAATATCGACCCGCCGACCAAGCTCCCCGCGGCAAATTTTGGGAAAGGTAGTCACAGGATCAAGGTATGTTCAATTGGCTGCACAGACGCGAGAGCTTTAAACAAGCGCATCCAATTTCACTAACTTCAAGGGAACCAGAGGGAGAAGAAAATGTCTAGCAAGATGATGATGATTGCAGGCGCGACAAGTTGCGCAATTCTTGCGGCCTGCGACGATACGAGTTCATCAAGCGCGTCCGCCGAGCTCACGCCGGCTCAGCAGGCGTGTTTGCGAGATGTAGCTAACACGACGAATAATTCGCAAGTCGTGGTGCTCTCATCCGCGTTTAGCGAGGCAGGAACACAGGTCACAGTCGGCGTTGGCGAGGATCGTGCTCCTTGGAATTGCATTGCTTACAGTGATGGCGCGACAGCTGGTATCGAGTTCCTGGGCGACGAAGGCGCATTGTGAGCAGTCTGCTGCGTAGCCGATAACGGCTGCGCAGCACTGGCTCGCTCTTCGGAGAATTCGACTTGGTTTGTAGAATAACTACCATCGTATTCGCGATCCTTTACCTGTTGGCGTTGTTTGCGTTCTTGACGGGTACATTTGGCTGGTTGGGACAAGAAAAAGACCCTTTGTCCGGGGTGTTCCTTTTGCCGTTGGGACTGCCTTGGATACTTGTAGCGGACTTAGTTCCGGAGTCCTCCAAGCCATGGTTCGCGGTGATTGCACCGGTGCTCAACTTGTTAGCGCTGGTTTTGATTTGCAGATGGGCACGCAGTTTGCGCCAGAATTGAAGGTGGAACTCTTTCTCACCAAAGGGGAAAAAACATGGGAAAAGTGATCTTGGGAATTGTGATCGGGCTCGTCCTCGGCGTGGTTGGGGCGATGACCTTGGGTGGCGGGGCCGCGGTGGGTGTCGGCGTTGCGACAGGCTTGTCCGCCGGTGTCTGCACCACATTGAAAGGAGCACAAGCTGAGAACCTTATCACCGCGGAGCAAGCGGATCAGATCCTCAACCGCGTAAATTCTGAAATGGCGTCACTGCAAGGAATTGAAACTACGGACGAGATCGTCGGCAGCGCGCAGGCATGCGATGAATTTCTGTCAAAGTTACGAGAAGCCAAGTGAGGTTCCGATTTGCACGGAACAAAACTCCAAGGATTAGCCAGCAAGGGACCATCTGATGAAATTCGCTGTACTCAAATTACTCGCACCGATGTTCGCAATCGCAGGCACGGCTTCGTTTGCAATGTCTGAAGCAGACGACGCGTGTATCGATCATTTGCGACAGGTTGGAGGACCAGACGGTCAATCAGGTACGATTGAAAGCTCAGAGTTCTCAGAAGCGGGCACGCTCGTCATGCTACGTGACGCAGGCGGAACACTTTGGCGCTGCATCGCGCACCAGGATGGAAGCATCGGCGAGATGTCGGTTGTCGAAGCGATGGATGATGGCGGAGGAGCCATGGCAGGCGCGGCCGGGTCTACTGGCAGCCAACGTGTCAAATTCGATGCCGGTTCCACTGGCGCTGAACTTGTCGGCCAACTCGCGCCCGGAGCGTCGCAGAAATATGTTCTCGGTGCCAAAAACGAACAGTTCCTTTACGTTCGCGTTGCGCCGCGAAATGGCTCCTTGGACTACGTCATTCGTAACCCCGATGGATCTGAACTGTTGGGGTTGATGTCAGCGGACAAGGAGTATCGCGGACAGCTTTGGCAATCCGGTGATCATGTTGTGGAGGTTATCAATCCCAGCAACTCTTCAATCGACTACAACGTCATTTTCGGAATTGAATAGGTGATCAATCAGAAACCCTGGAACGCAAGTCCAAAAAAAAGCGAGGGAAAAACAGATGAAACCCAAGGTCCTATTGGTGATCGGCACGGCGTGTATTACTGCGCTTGCAGCATGCGACGGCAGTGGTGGATCAGTGGATGCAAGTGCACCAACTGTGGGCAGCTCTAGCGATCTTTCGTCATTTGAAGGGGCAAGAGCGGGCCAAGCTGAAATGGGCATCCAAAGTCTCGGATTTGAACTCATCCGAAGCGAAGGGCTGACCTCGTACTGGTTTAACAAGGATACTGGTGCATGTGCTCGGATCACGACATCTGATGGAAGGTACTCAGATGTCGCTATGCTGCCATCAGGTGACTGCTGACACATTTTCATCTAACTAACATCTGCATAAGGGAGCTCTAGTTTGCATTTCGACCTGGCACATGCGGCGGTCATTATTGCCGCTCTAGTTATCACAAACCTGGCAATGAAATCGGCCGGCGTGATCAACGAAGAAAACAAACACCAATTGAACTGGAAAGTTTTTCTGGCCTACTTCGTGGTCGTCTTTATCGTCAATCTGGTGTGGCCGATTTAAAGCTTCACGGCAGAAAGATTATCCTCCACTCGATATAGCTGCCGAGAATGAGCCTCTCCAACAGACCACCAAGTGTGAAGCGTGTGAGAATATGGCGCGTGAGAAAAGAAAGGAACTGACATGCGGTTTTTGACGTCCCTCATATTCATTGGTGTTCTCGCAACCGCTGCGAATTCCGACGTAACAAGCCGAAACGGCGGTCCAAGCAACAGTCAAATGCTATCAAAGGGCGGCGATGGAGGTGTTGATGGCGTCGCTTTCTTTCGACCCGTATTGAGCGGAGTGTTGTATCGCTCTGGTTTCAAAGGCGGCGACAAGGGGCGAACGGGCCTGAGTGAAGGACAACGCGAAGCTTTGTGTGATGAGGGGTTTTCAACCGGGTTTTATGCGGACTTCGGCAAAAACACTGAATACGGTCGCACCAGTTGCGGAAACGGATCCTTTGACTATCAAGGCGCCAGATCCTCCCGACCCGATGCTGTCATGGCGTCCATACACGAGGTGATTAAAAACCCTGGAAAGGGTCCTGTCCTGGTGCACTGCATGTGGGGCGTTCATTCCTCGGGTGCATTGTCGGCAATGGCGCTCGTTCAGTTTTGCGGTTGGACGGAGGAAAGGGCCAAGGAATATTGGAATGATGCCCGAAACGGGGCCCCATGTTCAGGCGGATGCGACCAGTGGATTGATTCAAAGTTCTCCAACTTCAGCGTCGACCCCAAATTGAAGATCTCCACCGAACAACAGGCAGCGATTTGCCCTAAATGATTTTGGGAGGACTATCCAAATGAAGTTCAATCTTCTGTGGTCACTTGCTCTCATTGCGCCCACTGTCTTGTGGGCGAACGACGATGTTATCGGTGAAGCCACGACATTTGATAGTCCCAACGGCGTTACTGAACGCTGTATTCGGATCGAAAAAGTTCCAACGGGCGAGTATAAGAAAAGCGATCTTGAGGAAGAAACTACCTATTGCGAGATCGATTTCTATGCCTCCGAAATTGCTATTTGTCCTAAAACCTGGAGCACCAGTCCAGGAATGGCCGTCTACGATATTTCGGAAGGACCCTACGTGGGGAACCGTTCTGAATTCGAGAGAAACGCTTGCAAAGAGGGGAAGGCAGCAAAAGATCTGGCCAAGGACAGGGTGGCCAAATTCAAATCCACCATGAACCAAAAGGGCACCAGTGGAACCTTTTCCACCTCGTCGCTGCTTTACTATCATTTCTCCCGATATTTCGACACTACTGTCAAAGTTCCTGTCGCCGTTTGGCGCAGCATGGACGCCCAGGCGCATTTTTCAGAGGTCGCAGAGCCTGGCCTTGCGATTTCTGGTGGCTCTCGCGGCGGGCGCATGAACCATGAAGGCTGGCGGGTCTTTGCAGCTGCGGATGCTGACCCGAACTCATACCAACCGACCGATGATCTATTCACCGCAGATCGAATGCAAATATACGGTGTACTGCTTGATAGTCCTGGGCATCGATACGGTTCGGAAATCAACGGCACACGCAAATCTGGGTGGGGAAAAGGTCAAAACCGCGATTTTCAGGAAACTCCTGCTTTCTTGGCCTTGCGGTCTTCGAAACCCTTGTCAGAAGCCATTGCAGAGGGCGTTAAAGAAGGCCGAAAAGACCGAATGATCAACAAGGATCTCGGCCCCGATGTCAGCGACCAACAGATGGGATTTTGGATGCAAGAACTTACAGAGATCGTGCTCCTCGATTTCATCTTTAGCCAGCAGGACCGCGTGGGAAACATTGACTTCACACCCTATTGGTATTGGGTCGAAGACGGAGAACTGAAGCATAAGAAAGCCAAGCACCATGAGCCAAACGATGGAGACGTTCCCGCGGACGCGTTATTGATCCGTCGCAGCAATCTAAACGACAACGATGCTGGCGGGCGTGTCGAGTATGCCAACTTCGCGAAATCTACTCAAATGCTGGAGAAAATTCGCCACTTCTCTCCAAGCACATATCGGCGCTTGGTTGCATTGAATAGTGACCTTCAAACCCAAGGCCCAGTCTATGACTGGCTATCGCAAAGCTTTGGGTTGTCAGACAGTCAGATTGCACAAGTTGTCAAAAATACTGCGCTGGCAACGGGCATCCTCCAGAGCAATTGTTCAAATGGCGATTTGATGTTCGACTTGGATCCTGTCGCATTCTTTTTGAGAAACGACACCGAGGTAGAGGCTGTGGACTGTAATGCCCCGTAAGCTTTCCACCCTTTTTGCGGCGTTCATTTGGACCGCTCTGATCGCCTGCAAAGCGGTGGCATTGGATGTTATCGTCATATCGGATCTGAACGGAAGCTATGGTTCGGTAAGATACGATGCCCGCGTCGACAAAGCGATTGAGCGGATAGTCGAGATTGATCCAGATCTGGTTATTTCGACCGGAGATATGGTTGCGGGACAGCGCATTCCCAACTTGTCCGACAAACAGGTCAGGGAGATGTGGAATGCGTTTCACGTGGCCGTATCAGATCCTCTAGCGGCTGCCGGAATTCCATTTGCGGTCACGCCTGGAAACCATGATGCCTCCGCCTACAGTGGGTTCGAGCGTGAAAGAAAAATATACGCAGAGGAATGGACTCCGAGAAAACCAGACGTCGATTTTCTGGTTTCGGATGACTACCCGTTCTTCTACGCTTTTGAGATGCAGGGCGTAACGTTTGCGTCTTTGGACGCTACGACCTTGGGACCTCTATCCGGCGACCAGCAGGACAGACTTGAGGAACTGGGCGCAAATGGAGACCCGATTGTCACTTTCAGTCACCTCCCACTCTGGCCCTTCGCGATTCAGCGCGAACGCGAAATCATCGGTGACCCAACACTTGAAAAGATCTACCTGGAAAGCGGTGTCGTTCTGCACCTTTCAGGCCACCATCATGCCTTCTACCCAGGCTGGAAAGACGGCGTGGCTTATGTCTCCCAGGCTTGCTTGGGCGGTGGCCCGCGGCGGCTTATTGGCGATAACGCCAGATCACCTCATAGCTTCACTCATGTTACATTCCAGCCAAACGGAGAATTTGGGATAGCAGTATATCGAGGACCTGATTTCGAAAGGTCGGTAAACTTCAAGTCGCTTCCGAAAGAGATCAGATCCCCGAACGCGGTGTTGAAACGTTTGGACCTTGTCAAATGACTAGAGGTTGAGCTTCAGTTCAACTTTTTCAGGAACCATGTCGTTTATCATCTCTTCTATCCGGGCTTCCGAAAGTCCACCCGAGGTGATGAAAAGCAATGAAACGCGAGATTTGCCGGGAACGTGGTGTTTTCTGACAAGCTTCCAGCCAGCGTCTGCGGCCATGGCTTCAATGTCTCCGCTGACTTTCAACGAGTGCTCTTCGTCTGTGGCCTTGAGCGAAATTTCCACGCCCTTGTTTCGCCCTCCGAGCCAAATGAAACACCAACACACAATCGCCACCAGTGTGGCCATCAGCGGCAAGCCCAAACCAACCGCAAGACCAAGAACCGTTACGATTATCATTTCGACTGTATCGACCGGATCATCCAGATTGGAGCGGAACCTGAGCAACGCGCCGATGCCAAAGATAACGAAACCAATCATTGACCCGTGCTGAACTACCAGAAAACCAACCGCCATGCCGATAAGCGCATACAGAAAGAAAAGCCTTGGCATGACGATATCGCTGACACTTCTACGGGCTCTCCGCCTCACAGGGTGATAAACGATCAAGCCAGCCAGAATGATCGTGACGATCACATCGAGAGTAAAGAAATACAGTTCCTGTTTGCCACGAAACTGCGTCCACCGGCGTTCGATAACGATTTCTGACCCCGAAGCCCCGGCCAGCATCGTCGCAGGGTCGACTTGTGACACCGCAGCACCTGGCAACAGCAGCATCAACAACACGGTCACAAGTGTGAGGGTCGTATTCAACTTGTCTTCCTTCCTGCTCAAGCCAAAGGCTTAAGCTTAACAAAAGCACATCGTGCCCTATTCAATTCAATCGCAACAGGCGGGATCAGGTAAAGAGATTACAGTGCATTCTTCGGACATCGTATCCGGACTGTGATACGAACGCTGATACAGGGATGTGGTCCAAGCGCGAGAGAATCCAATGACAGAAAACAGAGTGTTTTCGTCAAAAGCTGAAATTTCACGGTGTTTCTGCAAACTTAGACGACTCGCTTTTACGGCCAGCTTGGTTGCGGCAGCCTTCTTGCCTTGGACCGATTTTGCCTACGCTGAAAGTGCTGGTTTGGTTCTGGTCGATAAATTCAAGGTGGCAGACAAATCAGAGGGATTTTCAGAGCCTTCCGGTTTGGCAATGTCTAACGCTGAAGGCTTCTTGTGGTCTGTAAGTGATGCCGAACCTAAACTGCACCTACTCGGAGTCGACGGGGTATTAGGAAACTCTTTCAAGTTACCAGCATTGGCAGGATCAGATTTGGAGGGTGTTGCACCTCGAAAAGATGGGTCTGTTTTGGTGCTTCAAGAAACTGACCGATCAATCCTAGTCGTTCACCCAACTGACCCCATTCAACTGACGACAATACCTCTCGCATCTCTTAAAGGTTACCCGACCGCCGCTGCATTACTCGTCGGCAACCCATTGAACAAGGGACCCGAAGGCATCGCCGTTGACCCGGAATCCGGGCGGGTCTTCGTTGGCATTGAGGGACAACCAAGGTTGTTAATGGTGTTATCGCCAGAGCTAGACGAAATTATTGAGATCATTCCTTTAGCCCGCGATGCAGGTTTTATCTCCGAGCGTGTAGATGATGATGAACTGGATTTGAGTGGCCTGGCATGGTCCCGGTCCTCGCGTTCTCTTTGGATTGTGAGTGACAAAAGCCGTCAGATCTTCGTCTACAATCCAGAGTCCAAGTCCGTAAAGTCTATCAGTTTGACGTTCACAGAAGATGGAAAACAAAAAGAAGTTAAACATCCCGAAGGGATCGCCCTCGATGAAACCAGAGGGCTTCTCTATATCCTGACAGACGATGCCAAGAAATCGCGGCTTTATGTTTTTGAGCAACCGGAATTGTGAGGACTGTTCTACTAGTTCTCTACTCTAACTTGTTGAAAAGCAGGGTTGTGTAATTGAGCGCCGTCGTATGTGCGGCATATTAAGTAAATCTGCGTTCTGTTCACTGTGTTTCTTAAAAACATCACCCATCAATATATTCGAGTAGAGTCAGGTTCACACATGCGAACCACAATAGCCATCAAGAATAAGGCGAAGAATCTTCGCTTGGGGGATGCCAATGTTCTCTCTTAGTTCTTTGAACGTCACACGTTGCTGTTTGAGACACGCTATTTTGCTTGCAAGTTTAGGGGCGGTCTCTTCGGCTTGTCCTTGCAATAGCAGCCAAGCATTTCGATCAATCGGCCCCTGCAATAAGGACTCAGTTACAATGACAAGCGAGATTCCGACTTCGGCAAGAAGTGAAGGATAGTCCAGGTACTCAGGTTTCTTATCTATGTGAGCGCTGTGCTTGGCGTCCAAGTAGAACAAACGGCCGTCGACAAGTGTGACTTCTAGGTCTGGTGTATAAAGCTTAGGCCTGTACCGACGCCCTTCATAAGCCTCTAGCGCCGCTTCTTTGTTTGCAAATGCTCTTCCGGTTCCCATGTCGATTGTGCAAGGCTGTGGCTTAAGCGAGACCACACGAGGGTCGACCTGCATGCAACGAACCAGTGCTGCTTCCATTTGGCTTTCGAGCTGAATGACGCCTGGGAACTTGACGCCAGACATTTTGCCAGCGCGTTTTTTCATTCCGCGCTTGTGAACGCGTCGGGCCGTCGGGGGTGCGTGTCGATCTATCCTCATACGGGCTCTATACATGCATCCATTCGCATTGGCAATGGGCTCGATGCGAATAAAATGATTGCGACCGATGATGACTGAAGACGAATTTCAAGATTTGGCCAAAACTGAAAACTGGATTGCCCTCGGAGCGTGGCTGAATCGCGTTGTCCAAGACAGCCAAGCCTGCGGGTACGCGTTTCCGGACGATGCACTCCAAAGCGTTGCCGCTATTAGAGGCACAAAGCCTGCAAGCCTTCGCAATCCGATGTCCGCGGCGAAATGGTTAGAACAGAACCGACCCGATCTTTTTGAATCAAAGCCCGACTGGCTGGCCATGATGCAAGTTATTTTGCTTTCAAGGATAGATCGGTATGACCCTAGGAAATCCAAAGAGATAGCTGATGCCGTTCTTTCAGGGGAGTTATCTCAGGCGGAAACTAAGTCTATTCTTGATGAAGTTCGATTGGCGGAGAAGCCTGCGGTCGTGATTGCTAGAGGTGGTTTTGGCGGCCAGCGAAGAGCCCGAGACTTCGAAGTAAACGCAAAAATGCTTTTCAAACAGAACACTAGTGACATCTTCAATGTGGAAAATTTGACTGTTCGAGAAGGCAGAACGTTCGAGCCTCTTGCCACAGACTTAATCGTATACAAAGGCTCGGAGCCTTTTGCGGCGATTGAGATCAAAGGCCCGAGGAATAGAATTGATCCTGGCTACTTGATTGACCAACTGGCAAGAGCAGCACTTCTTTTGAGAAAGGTTCCTCAAGTACTATACGTTGTTCCTGAGCAATCTGAGTACAAACTGGGTGAACTTGTAGCGATACGAGACAAACTCGAAATCGAAGGAATTAAATTTGGGACATTGCCGGAGAAAAGTCGGCTCGCACCAAAAGATCTAAAAGTTCTGGGATGATGCACTCTCTAATGTTGGGTGTTATGCCGTGCGCGAAGGTCTGCAATGCGCAGAAAGCGGACTTTGCAAAGTCTCGCTAAGGCACCAAAACGGACGCTTATCGCTGTCTCGTATGCAGCAGGTTAATATCCCAAAAATGATCGTTAGTCTTCTGTGCCGCTGACCCAAGCCACCTTCAAGTTTGGATCGAAGAGCAACGGTTTCACCTCGACTTGCCTAGTTCTAAGCCAGACAGGCTCAAATTCTCTGTTGTCCGCCAAAGCATCAAGGCTTGTATCGTGCGTAGTCGAAGTCCATATACACGAGGCTTACGTTTTTCTTTTTCGACCTGCTGTCTCCCCAATTCGGCGTTCAGTCTTTCGATTCAGACCGACCACGCCGAGTCGCCGCAATGATGCGGGCGGCACGTATTAGGAGACTTCCACCATGGCAAATGGCACAGTAAAATGGTTCAACTCAACCAAAGGTTTTGGCTTTATCGAGCCTGAAGATGGCAAGCGCGACGTGTTCGTGCATATCTCAGCAGTTGAACGTTCCGGCCTTAGCGAATTGAAAGACGGCCAAAAGGTTACTTTTGACGTCGAGGCTGGCCGTGACGGACGCGAAAGCGCCGCCAATCTGACACTCGCCTGACCTTTTGCGGGCACCCCATAAGGGTGCCCGTTTGAACAATGGGCGACAATAGGCCGTCGGAGACCAAGTAAGTTGCAACCTAAAGACTGGACGCGGGTGCTCGCGCAATACCGTGTGCCCGATGCGAAGCGCAGTGTTTTTGAACTTGCGATCACTGTTTTCCCCTTATTCGCGCTATGGGCCCTAGCGTGGTTTGCGTTGTCATTTAGCGTCTGGATCGCAATATTGCTGGCCATCCTGAATGCCGCATTTCTGGTCCGTATCTTCATCATCATGCATGATTGTGGTCATGGATCTTTCTTTAGAAGCCGCAGCGCATGCAATTGGACTGGCCGGGTTCTGGGTGCTCTTACCGTTACACCTTATGACGTTTGGCGGCAAAGCCATGCGATTCACCATGCCTCAACCGGTAACCTTGATCGGCGTGGTATGGGTGACATCCCTACATTGACCATTGAGGAATACCTGAAACGGAATTGGTTCGGGCGTGCCGCGTATCGTCTGACCCGGAACCCCGTCTTCCTGTTCGGTGTTGCGCCGATCTATACGTTCTTTATTCAATACCGCTTACCTGTTGGCTTCATGCGGTCGGGCTGGCTGTATTGGGCAAGTGCGATGGGAACAAACGCCGCAATTGCAGGGTTCTTGGCTCTGATTTTATGGGCCGGAGGCTTTGAGGTGGTGGCGTGTGTTTTCCTGCCAACCGTGATTGTCGCATCATCGATTGGTATTTGGCTTTTCTACATTCAACACCAGTTCGAACACACGACCTGGGACCGGGAAGAGGGCTGGAACCTTCAGAACGCCGCGTTCTATGGTAGTTCTCACTATGCCTTGCCTGGCATCTTGCGGTGGTTCTCTGGCAACATTGGTGTGCACCATGTTCACCACCTCGCCAGCCGCATACCGTTCTATCGGCTAAACGAAGTTTTGCGTGACCATTCTGAGTTGGAAAACTGCCAGCGTATTACTCTATATCAGAGCCTTCATTGTGCGCGATTGCATCTTTGGGATGAAAAAAGTCAGCGCCTGATGACCTTTTCAGAGGCCTTGTCAAACGCCAATCCCAAAAAGAGCTTAGTGTAGTCTGGCGCGGACCAAATAGGCTTCAATAGTATCACCGCCGAGGGCGCGGATAGCCTCTAGTCGGTGAAGACCTTCAATCAGCACGAACCTTTTGTTGTCAGCGCGTATCTGGATCGGGGTCTTCTGGCCATTCTTCAGGATATCTTCGGCCAGCGTCAGAACTTTTTGTTGATCAAGCGTTTTCGCCCGTTTCACAGGTACATAGATCAGGTCGAGCGGATATGGTCTTTTCTCCAACATAAGCTACGTGAGCAACCTTTCGTGCATTTGTTCCGGTTCGAAGTTCGCTACAGGAGCTGGGGCTGTAACGTACGTCATAGAACCGAACGAACAGCGTCGCGCAGTTCCTGATGCATAATCCAAGTTGCTGGCTCGTCGTCACTTTCGATGTGAGAAAATGCCAGGACCTGAGCGGCGCCATCATTCTGTACCGATCCGCCTTCGGGAAGTTCGAGCTCTAGATACTCCGCAATCAATAGACCGATTTTCTTAAAGACCTTGATTGAGGCCTCGCGCGATTTGTAACCGGCCGCCTGAGACAAGTGACCAATGGTCAGACCGTCCTTGCCTGCGATTGTAAGTGCTTTGAGCAATGTGACCTGCGCGGCGGTGAGCCTGATCTGGCGTAATGCCTCTGCATATTCTCTTTCACTAGGAACGAAGGTGCCGGAGTTTCCCTCCAAACGGCGTTGACCGCTACGCTTTCTGTCTCGTTCTTCGAGAATTTCTTTTAAGGCCTCAATGGCCAATGCTGGTGTTTCTCCAACTGCGTCGGCAATCATTGCCTGCGTTTTAGCCGGCGGCTTGGGAAATGCCCGTGCAACACTATTGCCGCTCAGAACGCCAGCCTTAATCAAGTACTTTCCAAATTCTTCCTCAATCACTCCTGATACGTCAGCGTTCCGCGACTTACGAACACTGCGGTCCTGAAACGCTCTTTGTTCCAGACCATGAGCTGACATCTTTGAACTGGTAAGAGTTACTTTAGGGGCATTTTTACGCATCAGAGAAACACCACGGTAATTATCGCTGCAACGCACACTGCTGACGCAATAGATAACTTAATCCCATAGGACCGGCGACGCGCCTTTTCGGCTTTGAGACTTTTACTCAGGTTTTCGTTAATCGAGTTATAGTTCACGGCTTAGTCCTTCCGGATTTGTCAGGCGACTTTGGTTTCCGCTAACTTATTGTCGCGGCGCATTTTCGGTGCACTGGTCGTTCTGTCTCGTGAACGGCCGGTTACATTCCCAACCATCACCTCTTCGATTCAAATGAGCGTTTGAAGGGACAAGGATCGCAACGCACTTGTCCCGGTTTGCGCGAAAACCACGTTCGCATTTCCATCCGGAATAAGTTTCAGGCGCGAGGTATGCATGCTGTGGAACTGCCACAGGCTCACAGCCGCTATCCGCTGCCCTGTAACCTCTGATGCACACCCAACCATCCGCGCTGTTTTTGTCAGTCAGGCGGCCGTTGCGCGGGACATCTATCGCAACACAATCCTGGTTCTCTTTACGAAATCCCCAGTTGCAGTGTATTTCCTGCACGCCAAACCGGGTTTCGACGTATCCATTTTGAGGTGCCATCACTTCTTCACAGAGTTCTCCGACACGCTGGAACAGCCGATTGCACTCCCACTGATCTCCTGTTGATGTAAGATAGGCATTTTCAGGAACTCTTATTTCCTCACAGAGTTCTCCGACATTCTGAAAACCGTGATTGCATTCCCAACCGCTGCCATAGGTGCTACCCGTCAAAAATGCGTTTTCTGGTAAGTCTGTTCTTTGGCAGGATCCGTTCTTGTTTTCGAAACCTTCGTCACAAACAGACCCATCGGCATTGCCCGCGACCTGAGCAGGAAGCTGCGTTCCTGAGAGAAACACCAAAAGTATCGGGATCAAACAAAGAATGCAGCGAGCAAACACGATGAATGAATGGTCGACACGGAGCCTGAGACCTGATCTATCGGGCATCAAGCACGCAATTTAAGAGCCATGTGTTGTTCATACTGCGCCTTCTTTCATGGGTCACGCGATGACTGGAGCACGTCAGGTGACAGTTGCAAATGCTTGCGAGGAACGAGCTCATAGCGAAGACCCCAGCGGAACCCGTTCCTATGCTGAGGCACATGCTACAATTAGTCTGAAGGCCATTGGATTATCGTAACCGGCAGCATCGCGGCGGCGAGTAATTTTTTACCAATGCACTCTTGTCGTTCCTAGTCTGTGAAGAGTCAAGGACGCACGCTCGTCAAGAAGCGTGTGCTGCGGAATGGTCAATTTTTGAGACCGGCGAGTTATTAGGTGGTTAAGAGAATAACTGAGAGGCAAAATTCACTTTGGGGCAATTTAGGTTGACAATTCGTCTGTGAAATCGCCGGATTTCTTGGGCAACAATCTTGGAGGTGGTGAACGCTCGCCGCGCCAGCCTATTGCCGACACCGAACTAGGAGATTCGCAATTTCTATCGACAGTTTTGCGGACACTGAGATTGGAAAACACCTCGCCGACGCTGCACGTCGTTGCCGTATGGTTTTCTTCACTGGATTACCAGCGTCTGGAAAGTCATTTCTGTTGCGCCAGCAAATATCCATTTCGGTCTCGTTGGGACGACGCGTACATATCATGCGGTGGGATACAGGACTCGCGGCGTTTCAGACCGAAGACATACTCGCAAAGTACCCAGATGTTTCAGATGGAACTCATCCGTTGATCCGAAAGGCAGCCGGATTGTGGGGCCGGAGAGCCCTAGCGCGATGGCTGACAGAGACTACCGATCCCACTGACATGATTGTCGGTGAAGTCCCTATCATCGGAAACAGGTTTTCCGAGTTCATCCAGGCGCAGCCGGATCAGGTTGAACCAGCCTTAGCATCCGAGGCAACCACCTTCATCTATCCTGTTCCTACAAAGAGTTTGCGCGCCAATCTCGAAGCCATCCGAAGGTCTACGTTTGCGAACCCAAAACACCCTGATGAGGCCAGAGATGCGCCTCCATCGACAATGGAACTGGCTTGGCGTTTGACGTGTACCAAGGCCGCAGAATTGGGTTTGATCTCTGAAGCGGACAGTCATTCTCCGTACGAGGAGATGATTTATTTGCGGTTTTTTGAGCACCTACTGCAACATCGAAACGCCATTAGAATTGGGGTCGATACGATTTATTCAAATGCCGGATCAGCCCATGATCTGGATGCGAACGTCTTAGAACTCAGTGCTAGCTCAGACGAAGTAAAGTACGCAATCGCAGAGGTAGAGACTACCTTTACAGTCGATGCAGCCGCCCGAGAAGTTGAAAACTGGTATCGGGTGTAGCCTCGGACAAAGGTCTGTTCGGTTGGCATTTCGGAATTTGCAAAGCTTGGTTGCGAAGGTCCGCTTTGGGCTGGAAGCGGCCATCCGAAAACCTTCCCCGGCAATACGGCGATGGCGCGAAACAAGCAAAGAATGAGACCCGAAGATATGGAGCCTCGAACCAAGAAAGTTGAAGGTTAATGCGCCCAAAGTTTTGGGCTAAAAATGCAACTCTTTGGGCGAAATGCAAAGCTATGGGCGCACCTACAATCAGATGTAGGTGCGCTCATAACGCTGCATCGCCATCATTGATTTTGTTTAGAAAATTCGGGTGTCTTCGCCCATAACTTTACGCGACATTTGCGCATAACTTTGCAAGACTTGCCCAAAAAGTTGCACGCCCGCCCAAATCAGACTCTTGTCATACCACCGCCCTGAAAGGAATCAACTCTGGGATGCGGCTGGCCATTATTAAGTGCGTCTGGATTCGCAAGATGTAAGAAAGAGTTGCACCAAGTCTTCATTCGCCTCTCCCCTATCGGACCTCTAGCTCGAGGTCTCAAAAGCCAGTGGATCAGAAAAGTACTCAGATGCTAGATGACCAGCTGCACCAGCCCGGCAGCGCTTGCCGCGACAACCCCATCTTGGATGATTTTCTGTTTGGCCTCTGTCGAAAGAGCTTCGCCTTTCAACATTGATTTTGCATTGGCAGCAAGTGCCACCATTGCAGCCACCCCCATGCTGTCAACAATGCCAGCTTCGACTCGATCCGAGAGCTTGTTGAGAGTTGAAGAGGTGTCAGCTGTGAGCTCAGCATCGCTGAACCCGGACGACCGCCAATCTGGCGACGTTTTAGCGACTTCTCTGGTCACCAACACTTCGATGTCGCCGTACCTCTCATTGTGTTCTCGCACGTATGAAGCATAGCTGGTTGCCTTGAGTTGAACTTCGGATACATCACCGGTTAAAACATTTTCTATTCGGGCGTCAGCTCCAGCATGGTTGGTGTCGTTGAACAGCTCGACAATGTACTCATCGCCGTCGAGATTTTCCCGCCGCTGAAACGCCAGTTCGTGGTAAATTCCCTTCACATTGTTCTTGAGACCGGCAAGTTGCTCAACGGAAAGCCCCCGCACGTATTCAGACAGTTCAACTTCACTAGCTTCAGCGAGACTTCTATTCGACCGACGAAGCGCCTCGAGTACCAATTCCTCGTCATCCGAAAACGAAGACATGGTTTCAGACATCAGTTTCAAAACTGTAGCGGAAACAATTCCGGCAACTATTGGAGCCGCTGCCGACGATTTTCGTCTCGGCGGATATTGTTGATGCATCGTCGGCAAGGCGTCGAACAAATCAACCACTTCGGTCTTACGACCTTCAAGCCGCCTAAGCGGAATGTCTGGCCAATCTCCAACTTTCGAGATGCACACGTCCAGCTGTTCGAGCAAATCTTGCTTAAGATTCAGATGCAGGGCTCGAGCCGTAAGTGGATCCAATTTAGCGTCTTGCAACGCTCGCTCACGAAGAGCAGTTGCCAACATCAAACACGTTTCGACAAACTGCATTTCTTGCGGATCCAGAGACGTTTTCTTACGCCTCTTTCCTGTCCATTTTCTGACAAGCCGACGTGAACCAAAGTACGCGAGTGCACCTCCGGAGAAGGCCGCACCAAAAACGACCCACCCGCCAGCTGCGACGCTTCCGCCTATCCACGCTAACGCTGCGTTGTTGAAAGCCGCGCCAGAGAGAGACGAAATTGCTGTGCCTGTACTAGCCGTGCCAAGAACGGACGCGATAGAAAACAAACCTGCTGTTGTCCCCGCAGCCCCTAATTTTACTGAAAGCGCTCTTACAATCCTTGCCGAGGTTCCACGTTTCTCATTCAAAAGCGCATCAACGAGATCTTCTAGCGTGATTGTTGCCTTCTCAAAGAAGTTTTCTGGGGTGAACTTGGTATGTCGCAGCTCAAATTCAGCTAATTTTGCGGAGGCGTGATCCTTAACCACCATACCACCTCTCACAGCGAGCTTACCTGTATGGCGCCCCACAGGTTTGGCGATTGTCCAACCGGCTTTCCCGACAACTTTTGCTAAGAACAGCGTTGAACGTCCGGTTGCATTCGCAGCCCTCATTGAAAATGATGGCTTTTTTTTAGTTTTCTGGTTCAAGCCACACGCTCCTGATCGCTTGCTCGAAGTGGTGAAAGAAAAGCTACCTCAGTTAGTCTGATGAAGCTGAGCCGCCCTGACCTCGACTGGAAAGCGTGAATTTACTGCCATCCACCTGCATCAGATATCCAGCTTGTGCTGCCAACGACAAAAGCGTTGGCAATCGATCCTCCGTAACGTTTGGTCGCCACGGCCTACTCACCAAAGTTGAGAGGCCATTCTCCTCTATGGTTAGGCGAAGCCTCTGACTTTGACCGTCGAAACGATTTACAGCGGTCGCAAAGTGTTGGCTGATTACTAGCGCTTCGATGACATACTTGAATGCCGCCTCTATCGGCGCATCGCCCATAGCGACCAAACGATGCCTCAAGCTGGACAGCGAAAGCCGCTGAGGGCCGCCCAAAGAGAGCATTTTCTCATTTTGGTTTGGAGCGTCGGCGAACGCAGCGCAAAGCAAAACTCCCGTAAAGGCCGAGACTGCCATGTCGCGATCAATAGTACGAAGCTTTTCTTGGATTTCATCTATTAGAACAAAGGGGTTAGGGATAGCGGAATCGTGCACTGCCCCTAAGAAGCCACCGGCATTCGAGATCTGTTCTCCCAGTAGCTCCAAGGCCGCAGAAACACTGTTTTGAGCACTCAACTCGTTGTCTTTTGATTGCCACCCGTCGGCAAACTGCGTTGCCATTTGGTCGGTATCGCTATCGTGAGCCTCCAAAATCTGACTTTCGCACCAAGAAAGAAGGCTTTCCATTGAAAGGCGCTGGAGTTGCCTGAGTTGCAATGACAACCAACTGTCTCGAGCTTTGATCAAGTGTCCTGGCGGAAGATACGGCTCACCATTGGGCAGCACCGAAAGGGCCATGCCTTGTCGGATTTCACGCGGTGACAATGCGCTCGACGAAAGGCCTAAATGATGCATGATAAGCGCAAGTGTTGTGCTTCTCTTGTCGACTAGCCGGCTATCGTTGCCGACATCGTTTTCGGAGTAGAGGGCGGTTGAGAATACTTTACTTTCAGTACTAGAAACAGCCTCCGGCGCCCAGATCCTCCAAAGAGCAGTTGCGTCCTGTTCTGTTGCCACCGTCTGGTCGAGTGTGGCCAATATCCGCATGTATCTGTCCGCATCCTGGCGAACGATCTCATCAAAAGCCTCTGCCAAACGTTTCCCGGAAGGTGTCACACGGAAAAACCCCAGACGCCCTGGAATCGGGGCAAGAAAGCCAAGTCCTGTTACAGCCTTAGACGCAGGACCGTACCAAAGGGCCGCGATAAGACTGGTGCTACTTGGGATACGGTTCCAAGCACTAAAACTAAGTTCAACCTTCCCATCGCGTAGGCTAGGAGGTGGTGTTGCCCCTGTTCCAGGAATTCTCCCGGATGTCTCATGCAAGCTTGCGCCCCATGAGAACAAAATTTCGATCTTTTCTCTGAACTGATCGATGTCCTTGCGGGATGGCGCGTCAATGCCGGCGTCGCGGCACAGCTGAGGAAATTTCCAAAACACCCAAGACAACAGCGCGAATGGGCGTATGTAGTCTGTCACATTATTTAAGGACGGAATCATTTCCGCCATCATATCCAAATTCGTTTGCCGCAGACCAAGGAAATCGACACCGCTGTTCTCGCCATCTCTGGGCGGCAAAAAGAACGGTCCATTCGGTAGTGTGAGAGTCATGGGTTCAAGTCCAGAGAAAATTTCTTGCACTGGACACAATGACCAATACGTTCACTGGAAAACACGGCTTCTTCCTGCCTTGGAAACTTGGCGTAGCAAAATGAGCATGCAGCGAAGTTTTGAATCGCCTGTTTTACACGTTTCTCCCAACCAGCTCTGAGTAGCGATTTGTACAACGCTTGTCCGGAGGCCGAAGAAAACACCGGCCAGTTATCGGGTACGGTCTCCTCCAGATAACGCAGCTCCAGTGCTTCCGCCAACTGCTGGCGGCGGGTGCGCGTAGCAAGTACATCTATGAGAGACGCCTCCAAATCTAGTTCTGGCTCCCCTTGCGCAAGGGCTCCAGCAAAGCCAATTGTTATGTCGTCCACTAGGTTTGTCCGAGCTTGCTCCAAACTTACCGAGCCCTTGGCAAATCTTTCCAAGTCATCATGTAACCTGACAAGTTGGGCTGTATCTTCTGATGATTTGTCCAGCGCTGCACATATTGCGGTCCCGGTAACAAAATGTTGGGCAAGCATTCTGTCGTCTAACCAACCGGGAACGGACATATAGCTTGTGCGGTGCAGCCAATCTCCTAAAAATTCCAGCGCATCGTCACTATCGTCCAGACGGTGCAGCCTCATCCACATGCCGACCTCGAGCTTCAGGATGCATAGACCTGGGAGCTTTTCAGGTTGCTTGTTGCACTCTTCGACCATCTGATCCACAGCAGCTTCAAAGTCCCTCAAACCCAGCGTGTAGGCAAGTTTCTCCGATGTCTGTTTGTCAGATTCTGACGTTTCGTCTTCGGCCAAAATTGACGATGCCAAACCCTCGTTTGATGCGGTTGATTTGGACCTGCCGTGCCCAAGTATCATGCGTCTGACTCGCGCCAGAGCGTCGTCAAACTGATCACCCATTCCGAACTCGTGTCCGGATACCCCTATGTGATCCTCGTTCAATTCAGATGTGGGAGAAAGTGCATCAAGATGAACGCGCACCAGATCTGCGTCTAGCGGATCGGATGCACCCTTGGCGTCACTGTTTGTTGCAACTATCGGCAAGCTGAAGAGGCGTAAATGCTTTTCGGCAGAAATACTTAGGTAATCCAGTAGAGCTTGAATATCGTCGTCGTTTCCGTCACGACGCATCAAACGGCTGAGGGCACCGGCTGTCAGGCGTCGCCTGGCTCCGACGTTTAGAAGTAGTTCGTTGTGGACCCACCCGCGAGCCTCGCGGTCATCACAAAGCAGCGCGATTTGCAATGCGGGAAGTTCGGAAAAGGGCTCAAGTTTGGGATCAATTATCTCGAAGGTTCCATCCGGCGCGAGCTCTACTTCGCCCTCATGACCTAGCCCGTCCGCCTGAGTTAAGCGAAATCGCCAGTTTCCGTTCAAGTCTCGGAGGGTTATCAACTGTCCGACCAGTTTTTGTGGGTCGTGCCTGTCGAAACTGGCATGAACAATTTCGTTACTTCCGAGTCCTGATGGATATCGCTTGTTGGGCGCAAAGGCAGGTGGCTCACAAGATGACCAGTTCAGTAGTTGGTCGTCAGATTCTACGCGGCGAAGAACTCCCAGTTCGACATTGTCATTTGTGGTCAGGGCTTTTCGCGTTGCATTGAAGCTCCCAGTAAACACAAGGCTGCCAGCTGAGCAGTCGAACTCCATCCATTTCGCGTGCACGAAGCGATTGCCTTCAATTTCCGGTTTCGTTGGTGCGACAGGCGTCGGCCATGATTCAGCATCTTCAAATGGAAAAGGAGACTCCACATCGCCCGTTACCGCGATACCTCCACGAGTGGCACCAACGGAATTCAGCAAGCTTTGAACTGATTCTCCATCTGGATCATGGTAGGGTGAGACAATTCTCACCTCCGCACAGCCGCCGAGCTCTGAAGTTGCTTCGGACAACTGCTCAATTGCCGTCCGTTCCATTGGATGAATCAGTTGTAACGGCACAGCTTGGTCGCCCACACTCATGCTTGCCGCCTGACGAGCCCTTTGGGCGAAGTCATCTAGCCAAGCTCTATTCGGGATTCTGGCAAGCGGGTTGCTTCCGAGAGCTTCCAAAAACTCGGCAAAATCCCTAAACACCTCTGGGTTTTTTCGGGGCGTCAGGGCTTCAAAGACTTCGGCATTTTTTCCATGTCCCCCGAAAGTGATATTGCCGCTTCCAACGAGCAGCAAATGCTCTTCGTCATTGGCAAGGTAGATTGCTTTGGGATGGAATATGCCGTTTGGAAGCGCCACCGGAACAATGCGGTACTCTTGACCAACACGCATTGATCTTCGCTCGAGAAGTGAAGAACGATACCCTTGGGCGTCACAGACCAGCCAAGTATCATCGCATCCTTGTTGCAATAATTGTCTCAGAACTTCCGATTCAAAGTAACTCAGACTCAATGCGTAGGTGGTAAACAACGCGTGCTTCCACCGCTCAGATCCCAGGTAGTCAACAATGCGCAGACTGTCAGTGTTTTGTGTTTTCAAACTTTCCACCACCTATGGGTGTGTTCCTGAGTATGGCTACAATCTTGACCGCAGTCGGTCAAAGAAAATCCAAGACCTGGCAAGAATATCGCCAGAGGTTGTACCAACGAAGACTGGGGCTCAGAAAATCAACTTACCACCGTGTCGGCTGAAACTGTTTACTGATCGCATCAGTTCTGGAATGAACACTGTATGATGCTGTCCAAATCAGATTACATGATTTTTCTCAGGCACCCTGCCTGGCTTTGGATCAAAAAGCATGCCAGGCATCTGTTGCCGCCAATTGACCCTTCGTTGCAAGCACGCTTTGACGAGGGGCACGCGTTTGAGCCTTATGCAGAGGAGCTTTTTGGTGATCTCGTTCGCCTCGGTTTTTCAGATTTTTCAGAATACCAGGCTCTGCCCGCGCGTACTTTGGAGGCTTGGAGAAACGGTGCAAACGCAGTGGCGCAGGGACGCTATGAAGATGGAACCATAACTTGCATCTCCGACATCGTGAGCCGCAGTGATGATGGGTACGTTCTGACAGAGATCAAGAGCGGGACTTCTGCAAAGCCCGAGCACACTTTTGATCTCGCATTCCAGCGTGTCGTGCTTGAGGCGGCCGGGTTCCCCATTGCGCGCTGCGAAGTGGCACATTTGAACCGTGATTACGTCAGAAACGGCGAAATCAATCCGCAAGAGCTTGTCGGCATCACTGACATCACGGATGCGGTGACTGAGCAGCTCGAAAAAACACGCACGCGTATCGATCAGGCATTGAGCGTCGTTGCCAGCGGTACGATGCCTGATCCGTCCCCCGAACGTGCGCGCCTTAAATCCTATGGTGAATGGCTGGAGATCCGCGAAAAACTCGACCCACCTCTCGCGCATGACAGTATCCACCGCCTTCCGTTCATGAATGCGGAAAAAGCCTCGGAACTCATCGCAAATGGGATCACAAAGATTGACGAGATCAGTGATCCATCTGTGTTGGGCAAGTCGACACAGCGCTACTTGAGAGCAGTGGCGAACGGTGAACGCACAATCGATCATCAGGAGTTAAGCAGGTTTCTGAGCGAGATTGTCTATCCGGTTCACTATTTTGACTACGAGACATCTCAGAGTTTGCTGCCACCCTGGGACGGAACGCGTCCCTATCAGCAAGTGGCTTTCCAGTATTCCTTGCATATCCAGCATGAGCCTGGCGGAGAAATTGAGCACAGGGAGTATCTCCACCGAGACGCCAGTAACCCAATGCCAGCCTTGCTGAACAGGCTTCGTGAGGACATAGGAAACGTTGGCTCTGTAGTGGTTTGGTATGCTCCGTTCGAGAAATCGCGCAATACGGAAATGGCGGAAACTTATCCAGAGCATGCAGAGTTCCTGGAAGGCCTAAACGCCCGCGTTGTAGATCTTATGAAGCCGTTTGCAGATGAAGTGATCAACGATCCCGCGTTCAAGGGAAGCGCCTCTATCAAGGCCGTTCTTCCAGCGTTTTTGCCAGAACTTTCATACGATGATCTGGACATCAAAGAGGGGGCGAGCGCGTCTCGCCTTTGGAAGGACGTAACACTGACCGAACCGGATGATCCAGCGCGCGAGAAGGTCTATTCTGGTCTTGTGGCGTATTGCACGCGCGACACCTGGGCGATGGTCGCAATTCATCGGGAATTGCTGGCGATGTGAGGTGTCCCGCGAACCTCAAAACAACTGGCGGTACTGCTCCCCTACGAGACTAGGCGATTTGCCGGAGTTACGGCGCCCCCAAGACTTAATCTTGCCACTCCAACCGATACAAGACGTGGTGACCGCGTAGACCTTTCAGGAGTCTGGGTTCTATTTCAGAAAAAGAGAAATCGGTTCGTCCTCCGACCATGGCACGAGTCGCATCTGAAACGAGTATCTCGCCCGCCGCACCAACGGTCGTTATGCGTGACGCTTTGTTGACCACAGTGCCAAAAAAATCTCCACGAGATTGCACGACATCACCAGTATGAATCCCAATCCGGACACCGAAAGATGGCTCCTCGGAAGCCGATGCAATGGCCCCCTGAATCTTGATAGCGGCCGTTAGTGCTTCTTTCGCGGACGGAAAGACGGACAACGTTCCGTCTCCAAGGGATTTCACGAACTGGCCATGATACTTTTCGATGATCGCCGCCAAGACTTGGAAGTGGTTTTCGATCAGCACCGACCAACGCTGATCGCCCAACGCCTCCGCCAACGTTGTGCTGCCCTCCACATCAGTGAAAAGTACCGAAGCCAAACCTTCGGTTTGGACCAGCTCGGGTCCATCTTCACGCGCAGCATCCACCAGTTTTTGGATGGCCAGCTGTTCTTTACCCACGAGTTCAATATTTGGAGTGGGTACTTAAGCGTGGCGATTGATGATCTTCCAGGCCGCACCCTCCAAGACAAAAATCAGAACGGTGCGGTAAAAGACGGCTTCATCAAAGCCGACAAACTGAATCTTATGGACGAAGGATGACCATCCCGTTTCTCCGTTTTCGAAGGCCTCAGCTTCAACTTCTTCGAAAACGACGGGTGCCGGGATCTCCGCAAAAAATCCGCTAACCCCATCGCGAACTGCTTGCCCGCTCCAAAACTCACCTTCGCCTGTGCCAACGAACCTTAGTTCATCTGCTTGCGACAGAAAATCCTGCAACTCGTCAGTATTCTTTTTGGTTCTGAGTATTTCATACCAACGCCTCGAAACCGCCAGCAGCTCAGGTGAGGAACGTATCATCACAAATGACTCGAGACGCTAAATGGAATGAGGCTTACAAGGTCTTGCAACCGGGATCTCCATTTTTCGAAAGATGCAGGTCAATGCTGCCGCTGACGTTTGGTCAGATCAAGACTTTTGTATTTCTCCAGAACACAGCGCGTCAGACGCAGATCAAAAGACGCGCGTCGGTTCAGAGCGAACTATCGACGGAGTTTCTGAGCTCGAGTCTGGATCACAGGGCATCGAATCGCTTCGCTGTCTGAGAACTACTCGACGCTGTACTGGCCCGCAAAATAGGATGCTTCATTCTTTTTGGCACACGCTAAGCTAGAAGGTTCCCAGAACTACGCGGTGAATTTCGAAGTGCAGCACGCTCCGTCTTGACATGGTTATGCGAACTGGTTCAGCTTGCGGTCATGACGTTCACACGCATCCACTGCCATCGAATATCGGCCTGAAGTCGATAACCCACGCGAAATCCGCGGGAGGCAGCATTGGTATGCGGGCGAGGCTTATATCCTTGTAATTGCTCCAGATTAGAGTGCACGAGTCGGTTCGATTCCGACGCCTCCTACCATTCTCAGGAGGAGTCCGACATGGCGGACGACGCGAAGAACACAATTGACTTCAACGATATCAAGCAATCGGTCGAGGAGAGCCTCGGACGAACACCCGAAGGCTGGTCCGGCTTGACCACAAAGCTCTTCACAGAGGTTAAGAAATACTGCGATCTGAAGGGTGCCACCTACCCTTTTGTCCTCCAGATCAAGGGGAAGCTGGGAGAGCTCCGCATCTACCACAGGTGTGATGATCGACACATCCAGTCGATGATCATCGCCACGATTGCACGAGCAAATCGTACCTGTGAGCGCTGCTCAAACGCTGCCGAGACCCAGCTGTTGGACGGCTGGTACACGACACTGTGTTGTTGGTGCGCGCATGATGTCGCGACCAAGCGCCATCCGAAACGGCACCGGCTATTTGGCGTTCGAAAAAAGCGTGTTCGAGATCGAATGACCTGCGGTGTCTGCGGATATTACGGCCAGATTGACCGAACGGATGACCGTAATCGGTGCCCCGCGTGCGTGAAGAAGGACTGGTGATGACCGCCGAACAACAAGTGATCTTCAATAAGATTATGGAAGACTACGATGATGAGGACTACGCCCGGAAGCTCATGAATACGAGCTCGCTGGCCACCGGTCATGTCCCGCCGATTGCCCTTTGCCAGATCTCGAGAGGGGTCTTCCATCTCAACAAGACCAAGTTCTGGAGAGTGTAACTGATGGGTGATGTCGAAAAGAGCTGGAAGGAATTCCGGGAAAAGGTCCGAGGTGTGATCGAGGACCATGGAGCGCCGGCTGATCTCCGCTCATTTGACGCCTGGTACGCCGAAGAGATGCGTTTGGTGATGGCGCACAACTACCCAGCTCCGCACGTCCTTGACGTCACATGGTCGACCGAGGGTCTGCATGTCGAGTGTGATGACCGCGAAGTGGTCGACCATATGATGACTGCTATGGCGCAGGTTTCACACGATCTCAAAGAGGCGCGCGCCCGGAGGTCAGTGATGAGCAGTGTTGTCGACTGGAATGATATTCATGGAAGCGTCTTCAAGCAGCTTGGTGAGTATCGTGCCGGGTGGGCGGAGCAGCTTACGCTTGCACTTGAGAAAGTGAAGAGGTTGATCGACGAGCAGCCCGACCTGTTTGGTGATGAACACCCGCCCATCGTTCAGATCAAACAGAAATGGGGAGGCTTGCGCGTCTATGAGGGCCCGGGCTGCAACCAGGCTACGAGTGAAGAGATTCAATGGCGTGTCGATCAGATTGAGCAAACCTGTGAAGGTTGTTCTAATTCTGCTCAACGCCAGAACATCGTTGGGTTTGTGACGACGCTTTGCAGCTGGTGCTACAATGATGCTCTGAGGCGGCGTTTTGAGGGCGCCGAAGAATCCTGGCCCGACAGCCTGAGGCTGGACGTTGTGGAAAACTATCCGGACCTCGTTTCCCCGGATTGCGCATCTCTTGTTCCTGCTGTCGGAAAGGGCTGGCTCGTCATGATTTCGCAAGCACTCCACAAGCTTTCCTTCAGTCAGGAATTCAGGGCACTGGACCCTGGAACTATTCAGATCTCGGATATTAAGAAAGGCCAGGATGGCCAGATTTCCATCGGTTTCAGTCGATACCACGATCTCATTCAGGAGTACGCTGACTGGATGGAATTTCGATGCGGTGTGACGTGTGAAGAGTGTGGCCACGTTGGTGACATCGTTCGGACAGCCGACAGGTCTCAAGTGCTCTGTTCTCACTGTTACTGTACTCGGGAGAAGTCTGATGGGTGATGATGACGACGTTGAGCTGGATGAACAAACCTTGCGTTTGCTTAGGCTTCGGGAGGCTGAAATTGCGGCCGGTCGAGCAAAACTTACCAAGCCGATTACCTCGGATGAGATCCGGTCGCGAAAGGTGCCTGATCCGAAGGGTAAGCCAGATGAGTGACGAGACTTCAGGAGAGGAAATCCCAATTTTCGTAATCTGCGAGACTTTGGTGAACGGCCAACTCCGAGCGATTGAAGGAAAAGAAATCACTGTAAAACCAAACAAGATCTTAGTCTTGGCGATCAGTGTCGAGGATGTTGAGTGATGACAGATGATTTTTCAGAAGAAGAGATCTTCGGGCGCCCGTTACAGGATGTTCCTCTGGATGCCTTGATCGCAGAGTTGCAAGCTCGTCGCAGAGAGGGTCCGGAGGTCTGGCTTGCATTGCGCAAAATGATTTTCGAGCAAATCGCCGATTTTGCACAGCGTCCGGCCGATGCGCCCAAATGGCGGGATGAATGGGTCAAAGAGAACACCTGGGATCTAGTGACTGACGACCATGATGTCGAGATCACTGATGGTAGCGGCAACGTGTTCGACGACCTCGGGATCGAAGACCCAAGGAAGAAGACTTGGTGATGGGGGCCGACCATTTCAGCTTGATCTTATCCGCCGTGATCATTGTCGCTTTGACGATCTACGTCAGACACATCGTCCACACTGCTGGAAAAGATCGCGAAGTCGATCCAGAGCGAGTGAAGAAGATCATGCGAGATCTGGACTACAGCCACCTGGACCGGGTGATGAACCTGCGAAGGAAGGGCTAGCGGGATGTTGAAGGTGGTTGTTTACGTCGCTGATCAAGAAGTCGCTCGAGCTGTAGCTGAGAACGATTCAGAGCTCGCGGACGTGTCTGATTACAATATTCGAATGAGCGAACGGGCCGCTGAACAGCTGGGCATTCAGGAAAAAGGCCTTGGCGGCCGGATTAAAGGCCACCCTCGAAATCAGACGGCCTGGGCGCTCGTCCGCAAGATCGCAGACCTTTGGCTTGCGGGGACTGGCGCGGGCGAAGAAGGCGTTGAGGCAGAGCTGCCGCTGATGATCCGCAAGTCTGTCCGCGAACTAGATGAGAGGGTCGAAAAGGAATCGAACCAGAGCGAAGATTGGAATGCTGTGATCAAGCAGATATCTGATGACGAACCGTATTCCCTGGGCTTCTACGCTGACAAATTTGAGTCGTGGACAGCGGACGAGATTGGAGCTCTTCGATGTGATGTGGTTGAGACAGCAACAGAGGAGGAACTAATGGCCGAGGTCGAATGCCGGCGAAGAGCTGGTCTACTGCCCAAGGAGGCCTCGAATGATGGATTCTCAGATCTGGTTGATGATCTCTGGGGCAAACTCGATACAGACCCAGACTATTAGTACAGCTTACCGTCGACGTTTTTGAATACGTCAAGTTACCGAAACCCATCGTCAACTTCCTAATCTGCGACCTGAGGAACGTCGCCTTCCAAGGCAATTTTTCTATATTGAGATCGAGGTTTTGAGGGTGACCGATGGCAAGCCACACATTTGGATTTCGCCGTCGATGCTGCCGAGTTTGCGCGCCAATAAACAACGCGCAAAAAGCTCGGAATATCTGGTTTTCAGAGAGTTTTTTAATCACCACCGACCATGCGATCCACCCAGGATTTTTTTGCGGTTCCACGGTGGTCTGCACGGCGATGAAACGCAAGCTCTGAACTGAGCGTCATTTCTTTGTGCATTCTTGGAGAAATATCACGGTCTACGTGCCGTGCGAGTACTTTTAGGCCACGCACCAGTTCCCGGCTTCCCGGCAATTCGCGAACATATGCCTCAAAATACCGTAACTCTCTTTCAACGTAGTTGGCCGCCTCCCGAAACGCTCGATCTCGGTTCATTTGCCCCGCGCGGTTCAATACGTGAGCCTGCCAATGTGTTGCGACTATCGACGCAATTTCCGATGATTTTGGACACCTTGCGTTTTCTCCTCTGTCCGCAGCCATAAGTAGGGCTGTACTGAATTGCGGTTGAAATGGCTCGCCGCCTCCCACTGATCTGGCAGAAACGCTCGCTGTGAATTCAAATCGCTGTTTATGAGCAGACGTCGGACAAGTTACTTTTGCTACCACCGCGCGTTCTACTTCGTTTTGAAGGGGCCCCAAATCGACATTCAAGCGTCCCGCGTGTCCAAGAGATGAGGATTTGCCGAGGATTTCTACGTGAAACCCAGCTGGATACTGAATTGAAACTTCGACGTTGTCGGCCACGGTAGAGAAGATGTCTTCTAGCTCCCCGAGCAAAACCGATGAAATCTCGGTGTCAAATTCGGCATCATGCAGTCTTCCACCTCCATTTTCAGAGATGCCCCGCAGCAGTTGTTCATCGTATCCATTTCCAATACCGAGTGCTGAAGTTGTTACGCCTCTTTTGCGCAGTTCGCTCGCATGCCGGCGGAGTTCAAAAGGATCCGTAACGCCTTCGTTGGCGTGCCCATCGCTTAGGATAATGACCCGTGGCGGCAGTCTGGAGTCCGCCTCGTAAACGGTGGCGGCACGGTCAACAGCTTGGAACCACCCACCGCTCAAGTTTGTACATCCACGCGTCCGCAAGCGCGAAATCTCAAACTCGATTTCTGGCAAATTTTTGTTGTCGACCGAAACAGCATCCAGGTGAGTAACAACGTCCGAACCAAAGGAAACAAGCGTCAAACGATCTTGGCTTGACAGCTTCGGCACAAGGCCCAACGCTGCCTGTTTTGCTGCCTCAAGCTTTCCACCTGACATCGAGCCACTGACGTCAATTGCCAAAGCAATGTTCATGGGTTCCCGTTCGCGTCTAGAAGACGAGTTGCAATCCGAGGCTCTTACCTTGGCCACCAAGTAGCGAACGGAGTCGCCGCGTTCCCAAAACTGCTCACGGTCAAATTGGCACTTCAGTTCAATATTATTATCAGTCACGTTTCTTGCCTCCTATTAGTATTGCGCGGAGATGGTCCGCGAGTTGTTCGAATAATGCGCGCTCTCTTGGTTCAAGCTTTCCTCTGATCGAAAGCTCCAGGTCTGGAGTGATGGAGATCCGGTTCCAGATCATGCCTCGGGCACGCCGAGGTGCTGGGCCCTCGAAAAGCTCTTCCAAACTGACGATCAGTTGCTCGATACTGGCAAGGCTCTCTTCTCTCTCAAGGCGCTTTGCTTCCCGCCGTTCACTGAAACGCGGTTTCTTGTCACCGAACAGATCGCGGCTTTCTTCGCTGTGCTGGCCATCAGATCTTGCGCGCGGCATCGGTGCCATTTTGTACGCGAGCGGAACCTCCTTTTGTGTCTCAATGTTCCTGAGATATTCCCGCGCCGAACCTCGCGATCTGGTTGCGGTCGGCAACTCCTCGGCCCATTCTTCTATCTGTTCTTCCGTTGCCGTCATGAACCGGAGTCCAATGTCTGCCAGCGTCATGCCGTATAAGTTTTTTAACGTCAAAACTGCCTTGGCTCGCTCTACATTTGTTGCAGGGTAGGTTGCCCCTCTCCCCGATTTGCTTGGCGAGGAAAGTAGTCCTTCGCTTATCCATGAGCGCAATGTTCGAGGTTCCACCCCAGTTCTTTCGCTCAGTTCTTCAAGTGTGATTCCATTTGTCATGACGAGCTGAATAATATTGACATCTCGACATGTCAAGTTGACGACTTCTTGCGTTTTACTGTTGATCACTGTGTCACGACGCCCCAATTTACCAGCTCAGCTCGGGATAACCTGTAAAGTTGGTCGGCCGGTGTAGACGCTCCAGCCACAAAAAACTCCTCTGAAACCCCTGCCGCTGAAAACAGGTGAACGAGAATGGCTGAGGTTAGTTGGGAGTCGGCCTCATCCGACACACCAACTTCTGTCCGCCATTGGTGAACTTCAATTGAACCGCTTCCAACCACATCCCTTTCTGCGCCTCCCAGAAAAAGCAAAGTGCACGAGCTAGCACACGGACCAGTCGCAATGGTTTTTACGTCTGCGTCGCGAAGAACCGTATGTCCGCGGATAGCCTCGTCGACTAAACCTCCAGGAGATGAGAACTCTATGACGTTCGCGCCTTGACCAATTGCATTGATCAAAGCGTCCACGCTTTCCGCAGTGACCTCTCCGGAAAAACTGTATTTCTTACCCCTTTCAGGTATTTGAGCCGTATTAGGATTGCCGTTCAGCCAAGGACAATTTCGGAAGAGCTTTTCTGCTTCACCTTTGGAAATCCCGGCTTTTGACAGGGTAGCATTCGACACAAAAGCTTGTTGCGGCGTTCCACCTGGATCGAGATTCCCGAGGCTAATTTTTAGATTCAACCCGTCCGCATAGATGTTCGAATAGCACCAGGCTGTATCGAAGTTCTTGTCTTCTTCGTGCTTGAAGGAATGCCCGGCGGTCACAGGAAATTCTGTACCTCCCAACATGACTGATGTTTCCCTGAAAATAGTAAAGTCGGTTGTGATTACTCCTCCATCAACGGACTTCTCATTAGTTCCAACAGCGGGCCAAGGGCTGACTTCAGTGGCAGTCGCATCGGAGGCCTCTGTTACTTGGACTTCGGACTCTGACTGCATTATCCAACTGACAGCAAAACCAATCGCCAAAACTAAAACTGCGGCAGCAATCATAATCAGTGAGGACCGAATTCCCTCTGCAATAAGGACACGACGCTTGGACTGTGCGGCGGCGTGCTCGATTTTAACTTGAGCTTCGGCTTCAACTGTTCTGGTGAGACGAGCAGATGCTTCGCGAACTTGTCTTGCTGGTTCAGCGATCTTGTCTGACATGGACCGAACAACGGATTCCAGCATCTGCGTATCATGCAGCGTGCGCATAGCTAATCTCCTCACTATCAGAATCTTTTTGGGAAGCCGCGAGCTGAGTTTTTAGTTCGTTTGCGGCTTCTTCAGGAAGGGCTTCGAGGATGGCATCCAAGGCGCCCTGTACGTTTTCTCCGACAGGAACAGGTACGTAGGTAAACTTCGTTACGGGCACCTCGATTTCGACTGGCTTTTCAATTTCTTTTTCCACAGTGACTTCAACCGGCACCTCGACGCGTTGCACGACAGGTTTCACGCCACGTACGCGAAACCACTCGGCATAGAGGGCAACACTTGCTCCGGTCAAAGCGCCCACGACCCCAAGCAATACCCCAAACGCGGCACCAATCTGTTTGGCCTGGTCTTCGGAAACTTCGTACGGCTCAACACCAAAGACAAACGACGCCCAACGGTGCATTTGAGACTGGTTGGAGAGCTGCTCGACATCGGCGGATTTCGTAACCGCTTTTTCCTCCAACACCTCAATTTTGGCACCACGTTCGGCAGCATGCATCTGAGTTTTCGCAAGCGCTTCAACTCGCTCCGCAGCCCGCACTGCACTTTCGGCTTCGTGCTCTGACAACCGCTCGGCTGCTTGGTTCCTTGCGGTCTGAGCATCATTCAACGCTGCCAGCGCCTGCGGATCAGGTTCTGTAATAGACGCTTCGATTTCCGTGTTTAGCTTTTGGATCTCGGCATCAAATGGTGCGCGGGCTTCTGCGATAACTGTCTGCTTGGCCGGCATGCTTCTCATACGGGCATTCAATTGAGCCCGAGTTTGCTGGTCGATTGCTGATCCGTTAAGGCGAGACATGATGCTGTCTTGTTCGCTTTGCCATGCGTCTGCGGCCGCATCGCCAGCTTCTGTTTGCTGTTGGATCACGCGCTCTAGCTGAGAACGAAGTTCTCTTGTCTCTAAGCTCTCAAGACTTTGCTTTGCACGCTGAAGTGCCTCTTCTCGCAGGGCCAACGAGGTGCGAAGACTCTCCAATTGTTCAGCATCAGCTTCCTTGATCTTTGTTCCATCAAGTTCATCCTGCAAGGCGGCTTCCGACAAAGCTTTGATTTCGCCTTTGATTTCCCTTAGTTCCGCTTTGGCTTCTGCTACTGGCGTGGTTGTGACGTGAACAAACCTCTCGAATCCGTTGAAAATTGTCTCGAAAGAAATCAGTGCAGCCACCAATAGCCCAACGGATGCGAACAAACGCGCCCAGCGTCTTGAATGAAAAATAACAGTCGCTGCCGGAATCTTCGCCAACTCTACGGCAGCAAGAACAACAAAAACGCCGAAGACTGGAAACGTCTGCGCAAATCCACTGCCCTCTGGCATGCTTGAAGCCTGTGCGAATGCAATTCCCAAACCGACAGACACTAGAATAAGCTCAATTCCCCAGGCAAGCCGGATGAGCTTCCGCGCGTACCCGAGGTTTTGACTTTTGACGTCAGATTGACCCACGAAATCCGAGGCGAGCCCGCCTACGTTTTCGGTTCCAGAGTTTTCTACTTCTTCCTTCATAACAGCGACCTCACGTAAACCTTTGATTTACATAAGTCCGCTCTAGAAATTGACTTTTTACTTCCTGCCAGAGGCTTGAGGAATTGTGCCGTTCAACAGTACTTTGCGCGTCTTAGTCGAGATTTTGCCGCGGATGTTTCCAGATGACGGTAGCGACCACCAGAGTATCGTGCGCAATCCAATGCATGGCCGGCAGATATAACCGCGGCGCCAACGTCTTGCCCATCCGCATAACAGACGCCCACATACCGGTCGTACGTTCGTTCTCCGTTGAGTTTGCACTCAACAGTCTTGCCATTCAAAAACATCACCATCCAACGTTTCGCATCCCTACCAGCGACGCTGCCGAGTTCGGGTGCATCGACACCTTGTAGTCGGACAGGTGTACCGTTCACTACGATGGTATCAGCGTCGCGAACCTGTAAGCTCCCCGCAGAAAGCGAACTCGCCGAAAAGAAGCAAATTATGAATGCCAATCGCAGCATCTATTTCTTCTCCATTTGTTGAACAATGCACACCACAGGTGATCGGCGGGGGGGCTACGCAGATATTTGTGTTCTGTTGCGTGCCACGCCCCCTGATCCCGCCGCACTCCTCGCCGTCGAGCTTCGCCTGTTCGACGATACAGCGGAACTGGTCTGCATTTGACCCACTCTCTCCCGAATTAATTGCGAGATGCGGCCAAAAGCTTTTTTTGTCATGCCAGTTCCGGGCAAATTCCTACTTTCACTGAAAGCTAGGAACTTCTGCGCCATCAACGACTTCAGACAGGAAATCAACAGAAGGGTTTTCAGAAACACAATCGGCTAATTTGCCTGTTGATGCACTCGGCTTCTTAGGATGTGCTAACGAGCATCCCCTGCGCGCGCCATTTAAGCTCGCAATCAAAGAGCTGGATCAGTTGAGCAGTGAGTAGCCCCTTGGTGCAACGCCGGTCCAACGTTTGAAAGCTGTGGAGAATGCGGCTTGGTCGGCATAGCCGAGCGCAAATGCGATCTCAGAAAACGCCATATCATCTTTCATAAAAGTCTTTGCGAGATCAAACCTAAGTTCGTCCACAATTAAACGGAATGTGAGCCTCTCCTCTTTGAGACGACGCGCAAAAGTCCTAGGGCTCATTCCGAGGCTGGCTGCAACCTCATCTGCCGACAGAATTCGCGCCGGGAGTGAGGTCGTCAACAAACCTTCTATTCGGGATCGAAGTGTTTGATGTCCGTTAACCTGCTCTCGCAGTAGGCGCTCTCCATATTCAGAAAGATGCTCTCTCAGTCTCAAATCATAGGTCGGTATCGCCAAGTCTAGCGCGGAAAGCGGCAAAATGATTTCAAGACTTTCCGACCCAAAGACGACGGGGAAACCCGCCAATTTTTGAAACTTCTCAGCTGATTTTCTAACCTCGTGGTCGAACCGCATTTCTATCGGAAAGAAATTGGTTTGCGTAATCGCCCGCATTCTGGACAACACTCCAAACAACAAAAATTCAGTATGCCTATGGAATTTAGAGTAGCTTGGATCTTTCCATGTCACTTCGAAAGACGCAGCGTTTCCGGATACTTTCAGAATGTATTGGACAGCCGGATCGATGATCTCATGAAACCTTGCGGTGTTTTCTACAGCAGCTCGCAGGTCCTTAGAATACTTACTGATGTAGCCTGTTAAGCTATTTGAAACTCGCCAGGTCGCACCCGCCCGAGCTCCAAATGTTACGTCGCCTAAAGCGTCGCAGGCCTCCCTCACAAACAAAGCTTCTTTTTTGTACTCATAGTGCTTGGCGTTTGGCGCTGCGTCCTTGCGCGTCAAACCACTCTTCTTGAGCACTCGTTCAGCTATTCCTTTGTCACCAGAAAGTTTTTCTAACTCGCCGATTAAATGCGTGAGCCTAGAGGCATCGACTTCCATGAACACACCAGTTTGAATTCGATTTTCCAAAATCCTATTGCTGAGGGATCAGATTTCAAAATGTTAGTCGGCTGCGTCCAGAATTTACAGGTTTGCACTGGCGTATAGGCAACAGAGGACGCTGATCAACACGCCCTCTTGGAAAAGCAAACCGGCCAATTTGAATTAGGCAAATTTGACGTTTGGTGTCTTGGGACCAACGAACGGCAGCATGAACACCGCGAAGGGCAAAAAAATCCACAAGCCCCAGGTCCAATCACGGTTTAGCATCGAAGCGCGTCGCGCCAAGACTGTTCCGACGAAGTAGGCTAGATAGCCCTGCCCAATCAACATCAGAGCGTTGACCGCATGCACCTCGGTCCATGTTTCGAAGGTCGACGGTATTCCGTACGAAATAAGCACCTTCCAGACAAGTGGAACACCAAAAGTGAAACCAAAGAACGTCAAACCATCAATTGGTGCGTACGCTTTCCGTGTCATGCCATAAATCAAAAATCCCAGCCATGTCAGGAGCATTGCTCCTTGCACAGAATTCGAAATCGCCATGTGAGTTTCATAACTCATTTCAATTACCCTTTCTCTTTAACCCTCTGATAAAATGAAGATTTGAGAAAAAGATTTCTTTACAAGTTCTGCCAAAAAGTTAACTCCAGGCGTCAAAATGTAACTCGCTTCCTGAACGTAACTCTTTCCTGCTTTCACCATTCTCGAAGACTATTTGCCCCGTTTTTGTGTCGAACCCTAATTCGTACCAATGCCTGATTTGCTAAGTGAGCGAAGTGTCCAGGTGACTTGGTTGCTTATGTGGTTTACTTCACGGATCACGCCTCAAAAGAAGAGAGCAGATATCCAGCTATTTTGGTCTTAGTCAGAAGAAGAATTGGACGAGAACCATTGACTGTTGCGAACTAGCTTCCTGAGAAACTCTGCAAATCAACGAGAATGTCTGGGTTGCTACCTTTACCTTCCAGCTCTTCACAGACTTGAGTGAGAATTACGTAATATTTTTCCAAGCGCGGATCACTTTTCATTAGCTGGCTAAGATGCGCTGCGAGCAATTCAGTTGCGGCAAGAAGGTTATCTGCCACAGGATCACGTCCTGCTACCAAAGCCCATGGATCTTTCAGACGCCATCTTAACAGGCCAACCAACAGGAATGGACCATAAGAATAAGCCGTTGAAAAGTCTTTACCAACGGCCTCACGAACCTTGGCCTCAGCAACCGAGGCGATGAAGTCCACTTCTTTGCGATCAAGAAGCATGGGTGCGTTGTCATTTCTCGACAGCAAAAATGCAGCGCAGGCCATTTGGTCTTTTTTCCAGCGTTCCTTGGGAAGTGATAGCAAAAAATCAAAAGCCTGCCGCTGATGTAAAGAGTCAGTAGCCGTTCGCCCAATTCCTTGAAGCATCAGCGATCTGCTTCCCGGAGCAAGAATAAATGGGTGCTGCCTAACTGGAGAATCCAAAGCTTCCAGCAGGTTTGGAACAACCCAATCTGGGCATCTTTTGAACAGCCAAGTCAGAAAGCGCAGAGATTGGTTTTCGTCGGTTCCGCCGCCATTTAGACGCGCACGCACATCTTGTTCCGCACGCTCTATAGCCTTGTCGAGAAGAGTTGGAGCTGTGTCGGGGATGCCCTTTGGAAGGTCACCGTCGCTTGAAACAGAATACTTTCCGAAAGGTCGCATCGACACTTTGTTGGCTAGCGTTTCCCAGTCAGGTATTCGTTTATCCAAATTGTCTTCAAGGAGCTCAATCAAGCCGTAGCTACGCTCAGTCTCAAACCAATTGTCAGAACCGCACGGTAGGACCAGCCGGTTGGGCACCGACGGTTTCTCTGGCTCCAAGCTTTCGATAACCTCCTCCCATGTTTGATCAAGCTGCTGAGCATGCGCCCAGTCAACAACCAAGGGGCTTGCAAACGCCTCGGAGACCAATGTGAGTCTTGCGCGACCAGCAGCGGGCGTTTGCTGCAAATGAAGCTCAACAGGTGTGTTTGTCTGTGGTGGAATCGCAAGAGGAACAACGGCTCTACGAGGTGTTGAATCCGTTTGTTTCTTCAAATGTACTTTGATCTCGTCGGTGCCTGCAACTAAGCCAAGGCGAGCTGGCCTGTCGCTTTGGTATGACTGCCCCGCCGGCAACAGAGCATCCGGAGGAATGAGATCATAATTCGCTGCGCCATCCGCGTTTTGAACAATGGTGGAAATCTGAGGCAGGAAGTCGTAATAAACCGGGTCGTTTTCCGACAACCGTCGGGCAGCTTCCAATGCTCCCAAAGCCACCGCTTCGGGTTTCAAAGCTTGGACTTCGCGCCCTAACGCGTCTTGTATTTTGCCAATAATAAGATTGCGAATTTGTCCTGTTGTTGGAGTTTCGAACAACAAGTGATCGCATCCAGCCAGCGCTTGGACCAGTTTTGAAGGAACGTCTCCCGTAGCTGGCAAAAAGCTCTTTGGAGGTTCAATGATTTCCCATCTTCCGTTCCAAAGCCTCAAGGGCTCAACGTCGCAAGTTCCCTCAACAGCAAGCTGACATGGCAAGTTGGACGCAACGACATGATCCGAGCGGCGAGGGTTCTCACATTTTTCCGTTAAGGACGCGGAAGCTTGATCCAGCAGTGAGTCCAATCCTAAGTCACACTCGATTAGCTCACCAACGCGTTTACGCTCTGGCGCAAATTTTTCCTCTCGTCTTAACTTTAAAACTTGCACTGACAGGCCCTTTGCATGGTGCCCAATCACTCCAATGGTTTGCCCTTCTGTCCATCTTTGAGACGTCTCATCGCTTAAGCCAGCAATTACGGCCAGGACAGATCGCCAAACCAACAGTCTGCGCCCCGGTCTCAACTTCCGAAGGCTGGACAAAAGCGCTTCTTGTTTTTCTTCGTCGAGATTTGGCAGGTCGGGAATTGCGAGAACTACCGTAGCTTTTCGAGCGGAAGCCATGGCCGACAAAGACCCAGCCAATTCAAGCTCAAATTCTGGTGCATTGTCGATCATGGATCTTACTGAGAGGCGCCGATCCGCACTTCCGACTTTTCCCCAACCAGGTCCACGTCCATGAGGCGATCTGAGAGCCTGCATACCACCGATAATTTCTGCTCCAGGTGATGCATCATCGACCCTGACGACGACACCACCGATGCCGCCGCGAACCAGTTGTTCTGTGTTTACAATCGTCTCTTGACCCGGCACTTCCAACCAGTTTTTAGCACCGAAGTCATTCCACCCATTGAGGTCATATCCGACTAACTTTCTCAATTTGGCGACTCCTGAAAACACGAGCGGACAAAGTCAGCAAGAGCCGCTTTTCCTTCCTTCAGTGTTTCACCACGGGCGTCGAGAGCAATCGCGCAGACCCTGCTTGCACCAATTGAGATTTCTGAGTTCTCAAACTCTCCATGGGCTGGCATCAAAATTAAGCCTTCCCGGATGACCTCCTGGCTGGCTTTCTTTCGAAGTGCTTCAATCAAAATTGCAGCATTCCTCGCCTCGTCGCCTGGTGACATCCGTTCAAATGGGTTTGGCGTCCAAACGGGGACGCGCCGCTCGAATTCATCTGATTTAAGATCGGTAATTCTCAACCAAACGTGCGCCTTCGCTCCAAATTGAATGGATGTTACAGCCTCGGGCCGGGCTTGGACCTCCACGATCAACCCGCTTTCTTGCAGCCAGAAAACCGCCAAAGGTCTGTCGTGTAGAAATCGACGACCCTGTATTGCTTCATCCAACCACACAAGGGGCGCTTGAGCGAGAAGCTTAGTTTCCTTCAATCCGTGCAGCGCCAGTGTCACGGCAAGAACACAGAAGTCTGTCCAGCTTTGCGCTTGCCAGGCCCACAGTTCATCTTCGGCTTTGTCTTGCCTGAGAAGTCGAAGCCACGCCTCGTTCACTGCTCTGTAGGCTCGATTTTCCAGCAAAACATAATTCGCCGTAGCGCCTGGTTCTGCGACACTGACACCAAGCTGGTTTAATTCGCGCGACAAACGCCGGCACAACCTCGAGTATGCTTCAACATCCCTATAGCGTTTACTATTTTCGGCGCGACGATGCTCCCGCATCCATTGCCTCGCAAAGTGGGAAGCCAAACGCAGGTACGCGTGCAAAACGCGATTTTCCAGAGTGTCGAAGTTTTCGTGGCGTGCAATAGCCAGAATGCGTTGATCTGCGCCCGCTCTTTCTGCGGTCGTTGTTCCGGGCTGCCTAACCATCCAGAGCATTGAAGCTCGATCCATCTCTTGGACGCGGTCCAACGGAGTCAACTCACGATTTCGTCTCAGTACTCGCCGTATCTTCTTTTCTAGTTCCAGCAAGTAAGGCTTCACCCCGATGGATTGCCGGACGATCTCGGCCATCCTAGGGTCACTTTCGTCTTCCGCGCGATTCCAGGCTTCTTGCAAACGGGTCCACAGGTTTTCGGGATCATCGAGCGCCGCCTCTAATTCTTCAATCCTTGCTAGCACCCTGTGCATGCGTTCTGACGCAGCAACGGAGATTTCCTCCGCCGGTGTTTTTGGCTCAAGCCCAATCTTTGGCCGGGCTGGTAATCCGGTGACTTTCACCGGATTTTCAGCTGTTCCGGATTTTGGATAGGGAAATAGACGAAGCTCTCTATCATCCCAACTTAACAAGGGAGCGTGTAGGGAACGTCCGCCTTCGCCGACCTTTGCGTCGCCAAGCAAACAGTCGCTCGGCCCGAGGACAGCCTCTTGCGCATCAGTTGCTTTCAATGACCATGGTCGGCGAAGAAGGTTCATCCTCGTGTTACCCCACGCCAAGTAAACTGACCCGTCCCATCTTCTGCGACTTCCGCCGAGTGACGGATTGCATCTGCCAAAACTGGGTCGCTTAGTTCTCTCTCAACATAGTTGGATAGCTCTTGAAGTTCTGTGCTGGCATTTTCCATCTCTATGCCGCGCAACTTGGGCAGAAGGCGCATTTCGACCTGATCGGCCAGCGCTGTTTGGATGTCTCTTCTACCGTTGTCCTCCGGGTAATTCGCCGCATAAGCCATAATTGAGCGGCCCAGACGATGGCCAAACGGACGACCAAGTTTAGTCATGTATTCGACCATTTTCTCTACATGCATTTCAACCCGCGATTGGTCCTCCGCAAGGGCGTTGATACCACGCACCCACTTTCGCCACTGTGTGCGTGTGAGAGCTTTAGAGTCAGCCGGTTTTCCCTGAGGTGTTCCTGCTTTAATCGATTTAGGGGCCGCAAATCGCATGACATTTGCTCGGTCCACGACTTTGTCGGACAGAGATTGTGTACTCTCGTCTTCGTTCATCGTTCCGGCAAACAGAACATTATAACCAGGGAATATTCTTGGGGTCGTTTGACCTTCGGGCATTGGAATGTCTAGCTCAAGCTCGGCATCCTTCCGGGCCTCTGACTTATATGTCTCATCAATGCCGGGTCGGCTTTCCAGCCGGCTCAAAAAGTCTGAGAAGTAGTACTCGACCCTTGCTAGGTTCATTTCATCCAAAAGAACGAGCATCATCCGATCTTGTAAGTCACTGCTCTCCGCTGGACCGTTAAACGCATCCAGATGGTACAAAGCGCGCGCCAAATCGGTAGGTCGGAATTGACCTTCGATGTAGTTGTAGAAGCCCATTAGATCCTGCGGACTATCCCAACGCGGTTGGACTGGCACTTGCAAAAACCCAATGCCCATTGCTTGGGCATATCGACGAGGCAATTGGCTTTTACCGGTCCCGGAAATCCCAGCCAAAACTGCCATTTGCGTAGTCTCGTTGACTTTCATCGCTGTGTGGAAGGCCCGAATGACCCTTGTATGGTAATCCAGCCCATGCGCTTTCATGTGGTTTGAAACCCGATGCAGAGCTTCGTTCTCTTGCTCTTGGGCATGCGTTTCCCAAGTATTCAAGTCCTTCAGAACAGGAGGCAGTGCGTTAAGTTCAGAAAGCGGATCAGCAGCCTTTTTGCTTCCGGAAATTCCCGCTTTGTCTTTGTATGTTTCAATTTGTGCCAGAAGTTCAGCACGCTGCGCTTCCATTCGCGACAATTCGGTTTGAGTCGACGCAACTCGAGCTGCCTCGTCCGTATAGTCTGCTTTAAGTTCTTCCAATCTCGACTCTGCAATACGAGCGGCCTCTTCAGCCTCTTCCCGTCGCCGATCAAAGCCCTCAATTTCCGCCTCGACGCGTGTAATATCTCGCTCCAATTTCTCAATTTTGTCGCGTAGCTCTTCTTCACGGGCCTTGAGTGTTTGGAGATTGGCCAGCTCTTCTCGCAGCTTCGAAACTGTTTGCTCCAAGCGATTGTGATCTTCTTCTAGTTGCGAAATTTGACCAACCAGCTCTTCCGCTCGTTTTAGCCTAGCCTCGACCTTTTCAAGCTCACTGGACTTTTCGGATAAATCTCGAGTCACTTCTGCAAGTGCAGACTGGGCGTCCTCAGTTTCCTGCCGCATCGCGAGCACTTCCTGGCGTCGCTCTTCGAGCTGCTGCCATTCCGCAAGAAGTTCGTCCTTTTGACGTAAAAGACTGTCCACTTCAGCTTGGATATCTGAAATGCTGGATATTGCACCTCGGCGTTTTTCCAACTCCGCTTCTAGGTCGTCTAAGGTCGTCGACTTTCCGCGAATTTGCGCTTCTAGCTCACCCAGGGTCGCGAGTGGGCCTTTTATCGTGATGGCCTGATCAGCTCGCGCCGAAACGACTACCATTACTATGGTCAGCGCGAGCAATCCAAAGCCAATAACCATAACAGTAAGTAATAGAGAACCCATCAGTTAACTCCTTCGGCTGGCGTTTCGATTTCATCGGATTGTGACTGCTCGAGTTGGTTATTTGGCAACTCGGGCTGAACTGCACTGGTAGACGCAGGTTTAAAATTCTCTGCCTCAGATTTTAGTCGGGCAATTTCACTTTCTAATTCGCGTTTTTGAACTCCCAGTTGGTTGTTCTGGACCTCCAACTCGCTGTTCTCTTTCAAGATACTCTCTTTTTGGCTGAGAAGTTGACTAAGTTCCTTTTGGATCTCAGACAGTGCTTGGCTTTGAACTTTGAGGTGGCTCAATCGTGCTTCTTCGCCAAGGCGTTCGCTTTGCCGTTGTCTAAGTAGTTCTAGTTCGGCGACGACTTCAGCCTTCTTGCCTTCTAAGTCTTTCCGAGTCGCCTCGAGAGCGAGAGCTGCGCCATCCCGTTCTGTTTCGATAGCAGTTAGCCGTTGCTTTGCTTCCGTTTCCTGCGCAGACAAAAGGCTTACGCTTTGCCTTAGGGCGGCCAATTCACCGGTCACTCGTGTTAAATCGGTGCTCTCGGTATTTAGATTGGATCGAACAGACGCAATTTGGGCTTCGAGATCATCTTTGTTGTTTTCGGCCGTTTCAAGATCCAAGCGCCTCTGTGCGAGTTGATCTTGACTGGCCACTAATTGCTTTGAAATTTCTTGGAGCCTACTTTCTTCAGTGCGTAAAGACTGAACCTTTTCTTCAAGGCCGGTTCTTTCCGCATTTAAGCCTTCAAGCAGAGCAACTTGTTTGTTCCTTTCATTTTGTACAGAAGACAACTTGTCTTCGAGCTTTTCCAATCTTGGCCGAAGTGAAGCAAGTGTGTCTTGCGCGTTGGATAGTCGGCGCTCAGCTTGCTCAGCTTCAGCTTCACGCTCGCTCAAATTCTTTTTCGTGTCTTGAAGATCTGCTTCTAAAGAACCCAAGTCTGCTCGTTTCGAATTTAACTTTGCATTGATCGCATCCAGATCATCTTTGCGCTGTTCAAAATTGGCGACTTCGTCTTTTAAAACGTCTCTTCTTTGCTGTGCGTCTCGCGCTTGGTCCTCTGCTTTGATCAATTCATCACGAAGTTTTTCGACCTTTCTTGAGAGCTCTTGCTCAGATGACTTGGCTTTCTTCAGGGCTGTTTCTGCCGCGTTTCGGTCAGCAATCAAGCGCTCCGCTTCTGTTTTCTCTTGCGATAGTGCCGCCAAGGCTTCTTTGGCTTCATTCACTGCGGCATTAAGATTATCAAGATCTTGCTGAGCAGCAGCAGCCAGCGCTACTTCTGCTTTCAAATTCGAAAGTTCGCTTTGACTGTTGCTGATTTTGCCTGCCAGATCGGCATGTTGTTCCTGGGCATCTTCGACCGCGCGCAGAATCCGCTCTTTGTTGCCGCGGATCTCGCCATACTCAGTTTCTAGAGTGTTAATTTTAAACAACAAGAAACCGAAGGCAGCGGCGGACAACAAACCAGTTCCCGCTGCGATAAGGGTGAATGTTCGCGACTTTCGCCAGGTTTCACTTGCTGAGTTCACGTTCGACGAGGTCAAGGCACGCCTCCATATCTTGTTTCAATTCATCGACCCAAAACCGCTGAATTTTCCAGCCGGCAGAGCGCATCAAGTGATCGCGCCAATGGTCATCCAGTTTGCGATTGCCGTCGGCATCCTGGTGCCAGCGACGCCCATCTATTTCGAGGTCAAGCTTTATGTCCCCTTCGCCAAACAGAGCAAAGTCGAGGCGGCGGCCCATAATCTGGTATTGGGGTTTAGGATCGAGCCCTCGTGCTTTCAAAGCGTGAAAAACAACCCGTTCCCACTCACTGTCAAAAACACCTTCGCCACCTTGACGCGTTGGGCTGGTCGCCCGTGCCGCCAAGGTTCTAAGCTGCTTGATTTTCCCAGATTGCGCGAAGTTGAGATCACCAAACACGTGCGCAACAGCCCGGGCTCTACTAATCGCGACGTTCAACCTGCGCCAGTCTCTCTGAATAAACGTTACAGCGCTGCTTCTAATCCTGGAATGAACTGTGGGCGAAAACAGAATCAAGTCTCGTTCCTGTCCTTGGAAACCATCGACTGTTCCAACCCGCAGGTCCGAGGCCTGCAAGAGGTCAGCGGGTATCCTTTCCCGTAGAGCCTTATCCAATTCCTGAACCTGCGATCTAAACGGAGAGATAACTCCGATGCTTCCCCCGTAGCTGTTTTTCGTAAGCAAAGCCTCGACATGACTTACAATCGCCGAAACCTCCTTCATGTTCACATTTTGTGAGCCATGCGATACGACGGCGGGACCTGAAACATCCGTCCAAGCTAGGCCAGGTTTTTGCCCCTTAGGCAGTTTCAACCGACTTAAATCAGCAGAAACTCTGAGTTTTCCGCCGTAGAACGCATCGTTTATGTAACCGACGATGTCTTCTGCGGAACGATATTGGTCGCGAAGCATGACGGCGGGAACTTTGGGCGTACTCCGAGAAAGATCGAACAGGCTTTTTCGACCTTGAGAAAACCTACCCGTTCCCCGTGGCGGAAGACCGTACGAAGCCATCAAATTGCGGTCTTGTTTGAGACCGATTTGAGGTATGAAAGCAAGCTGCCGATCATCACCGACTACCACGGCGCGCTTTGCTCTCGCCAGAAGTGGCAACGCTGATGCAATATCGCACTGACTTGCTTCGTCAAAGACAACGAGATCAAACAAACCTTCATATAGCGGTATGCGACGCGGCACTCCAAGCACGGAGGCCAACCAAAGCGGACGGTGTTCCAAAACACTTTGCGCGATTGTGCGGGACATAGTCTCTCCGCCATGCAAAGTCAGATCATCGTGCTGATTTGAGAGCGAAATACGTTGATCTTCTGTGAGAGCAGCGCGTTTTTCCAATAGCCGGCGCATCACCGTTTTGGCCAAGCTCTCAGTCTCTTCTGTCAATACGACAGGGTCTCCTGGAGTGCCGATCTCCATCAGCTGCTTGCGGCAACTTAAAACATCCTGTTTGAGCTCACTAATATTGTCCAAACCGGTTGAATGAGCAGCAGGTTTTGCCCGTCCGAACAACCATCCCAGAATACGCGCCCATAAGCTGGATTTGTGCTCCGCAGAAACGGCATCGGCTTCTTCGGGGCTCTCTTTTTCCAAGAGATCAATTTTTTCGACCGTGTCGGCGAGGCGGGTGTTCAGGGTTCGAATAAGACCAATTTGCTCCAGAGCCGCTTGTCGCCTTTCCGATACTGAAGCGAGACTAGCAACAACACTTGGATCGACCTCCCCCGTTCCCCTGCTTGGTTCACGAACAAGCTCTGCAACTGTTTCAACCATTCCTTGATCGATGTCGCGGGAAGGATCCAAAGTCCGTACGCAGAAATTCACGCTCGGCGCGATTTCCGAAAGCCGTTCCTCAACAGCATCTAACGCTTGGTGGTTTTTTGACGCGACAACGACGGACCCGCCTTGGAGAATTTCAGAAGCAACCATCGCAACGATTGCCTGGCTTTTACCTGTTCCGGGTGGACCAGTCACAACAGAAAACGGTGTGCTTAAGGAGTTTGCCGTGGCTTGAATCTGTTCATGATTCAGAGGCCCAACATTTATCGGTGCCGCCGATCTTAACTCACCCGTGTAAGGCAAACCCAGAACTTGGCCAAGCGCCGTTCTAGATATTTTTTGGCTGTCCCAAGTCGCAATCACATCTAGGTCTCTGACTGCACCTGACGTGAATGAGGTCTCGGTAGGCAGAAAAAAACCCATCGCATCGAAAATTCCCTCATCGTTCGGATCGAGGGTCGCTGCAAAATTTCGTCCTGTTATTTTTCCAACAACTAGTCGTGCCGCCGCTTCTTTTACCTTCGCAAGAAAGGCGTCTTTCGATAGCCCAGTTCCCGCTTGCCCCGTGAAAGTTTCGAACAGTTTGGCTTCTGACCAGGCAGAACTCCGAGCAAGTGCCTTCACCCAATCCGGGTTGACCATGACGTCGTCAGTGTCGATGCGTACTCGCAATGACAGATCATCTCTATCCCAAGTTGCCGCGATTAAACCTACCGGTTGGATAGAAGGTGCGCCATTTTTCTTCGAAACTGCAATCGGCCAGCCAACTGCCATTGTTTTTTCGTTGGCGTCTCGCCGAGAAAGAGCTTCGCGGAAGCTATCCGGAAGGTTCTCCAAACTTATTCGGACGACTCCAATTTCGTTCTCACCAGGAACGAGATCACCATTGCCACTAACGAGTTGGAAAGCAGTTCCATGACGGTCGTCAGCTTGCGTTAAAGCACCGCGAGGATCGCTTTGCAAAGCGGCGCGGTAATACTTTAGGAGAGCAATTGGGTCTATTGCCTGATCGGAACTTGAGTCCTGCTCCACCTCGAGGATTGGACTTTCTTCCTTCAGAAATGTCCCTGGCGCCGCGACAAGCTTATTTGAGTCGATGAACGGAGTACCTGCCGGTGCGTGCTGTGCTGCTGTATTCCGAGCAACACCAACTCGACTAATTGCGCGCCACTTTTTATCGCGCCCAAGGACAACGGCACCTTGTTGTTGCAATGCCAAAAGTTCCGCACGAATTTCCTCTCTGCGGCTTGCTTTGAAGTCAACATCAAGCAATGCGAAGAGTTCGTTCGTCGTGCGACCTCTTGGAAATGCCTCAAGTGTATTTTTGACAATGCCCAAAGATTTCAACTCCTTAACTGAGAAGGACATATGCACTTTTTATGATCGAAACTTTTGCGAATATGCCGAAAACTTTTTATTTTCAGCCATATGCGAAACGAAGGTTTCTTCGTGTCTCGGTTTGACATCTACGTCAGGCAAGCACAACCCATGCAGCAAGGAAGTTTACCTTAAGGAACCCTAAGCGTGCACTCGGTAGATAAATGCCCTACCGACTTTTTCGTAATCCGCTCGACCCAAGGCGACCAGAATGACCAGCAATCCTTGAACGAAAAACTTCAATTTGTAGCCGTAGCTAAATGGCCAACCTTCTTCTTCTGCCACACCTGCCAGCTCAAAGGTCGCTTCGTCCACTTTCCACTCTCGTTCACGAAGAACGGAGATACAGCTGTCAACGACGCATTCCTGGAATAATTGAGAGTAGATCTGACCCTTTTTATCCACCGACGATACAACGAACCCACTTGGAACCTTGTCTACCTTGTATTCGTTCCGGAGTTGGACACGCCCGATTTCACTCGCTTCCGTCATCTTTCTTTCCAATCCAATGTTCGTCAGAGAGATATAGAAGTATTGCTGATACCACTTGTGCGACGACGCCACAGATTTGTGAGTCTCAGCCAATAGAGGCAAGTGCGCGTATCAGCGGCACATAATCGAGACTTATGTTAAATCTCGAAATCCCGGCTTTCTGCCACAAGGCCGCTGCGAATTTCCGACAGTTTCAGGAAACCGAATGTTTCTTCCGGTGATGTCTTGAAGGAAGATGTACGCAGTATCCCAATTAAACTAGGTGCCTTGTTCAGGCGCGTGCGGAAAACCCGCAACCCATTTGTAATATTCCGACCGCAGTTGCCCAAGGAACTTACCTACATTCGAAATCCTTACCTCGGCACCACGTTCCAGCCTGCATCGCGTAGGGCGGGATCAATACGGTGTCGGTCTCTGTTTCGCTACTCACATCCATGACAATGCTCTTTCATGCAGCACTGTGAGAAGATCTTGCCTAATGTCCAATTGGACTTGAATTTGGTCCGCAAGTACGGCTTTGCGGCGCGCATCGACAGTTTCCATACGCTCCGCTCGCCAAGCGTCAATTTTATTTTCGCACAGAACATAGTCTATCAGAAGCTGTTCATCTTCCGACTTCCAATATTTTTGGCTACTCTGCCGTTTTAGCCGCGGCAGGCGCGGTACAGGTGGATCACGTCGCTTTGCGGACGACAAAACATCTGGGTGTGTTTTGTAAACACCTCGTTTTTTTCGTCGCTTGTTTATTGGTTTTTTGTCGAACTTCTGGGATTTGGGTGAGTTTTTGCGTTGTCGTCTGAGACTACGCATTTCAGTGCGCAATGCTTGAAAAGTCGCGGCGGGATCTTCATTTGCGAGCGGTTCACGCCGCCATCGCTCAAGAAATTTCTGCACGAAATCTTCCGTCTCGCGAGCGGACGCTGCGTCTTTGGTTTTGTCGGCCCTGTACTTGGCGGCGGTACGGTCAGGTTTGTAATTCGGATCGTAGTAATTTCGAAACGCCATTTTTCGAACATTTCCTAAATCATCTTGAATTAGTACGCCAATAGCAGTTTTGGCAATTTATACAAATGACGCTCTCTCCCGTTGCCCGAAACAGCGGATATGCCGTGTCGAACTCGCATCATGACTCTTACGCACGTACGGAACGCGCGGGTGAAAAAAATGGGCGTGCATTCAGTATCTTGGAGATAACTGTGCCGTATCGATTATCAATGACATCGCCCTGAACGCTACCGAAGCTGATGATTGTACAAGTTGAGCCAAGTAGCAAAGTCTCCTTTAAGATCCATCGCGGAGCGATAAAAGGAATTGATCGTACCCATCTTGCAGAATTCCGAATGGAACGCGTCAGCAAAATCTTCACACTCATTGACCCCGTTCCAAAGAACATGTGCTTGAGTAATCTTCTCGCGGTTCAACAAGTCCCTATATTCCTGCGCCGCGAATTCCTTCCCAAGGTCAGTATGAATTGACTGAAGCCTGATGTTCCTACCCGCGTAAACTGGAAGAACACAGTTCTCCAGGAAAGAACTAGCAGAGCGAAAGCTCGAAGACGGAGAAATCGACGCGATAACCTCTCCTGAGTATTTTGCGGCAAAGACATCGAGGACTACACGCTCCGATTTATTGAAAAGCGTGAAAGAAAAACGGTCTTGGCACCCTTGGTTGCGCGTATCTCCAGTGAAGAGTTCGTTATGTCTGAGATGTTTACTCATCAGATGTTCCTTTTTGATAGTGAGGTTAGTTGGGGTGGACTCGGCTACGAGCACATCTTCGCCTCATCGCTTCTCAGACTTGCCGTACAGCTTTCGGCATCCAGAGATGGAAGTCCTCCGGAATTGGCTAAAGTCATGAGGTCTGACAGGCGTACTAGATGGCCTCTGCTTGTTTGGGCTTCCTTTTGTGCGCCAAAAGTCTCGATCTGGCTTTTCGCGAGAAGGCCGAGCAAGCGGCGCGAAGTTGTGCGGCGTGACCCAGCAAGTACTGCGAGAGGCACGAAAGTAGATTGGAACCGCGCTAGCTGTTCCGGCGAGATCAAATAACCCTTGTTCGGACCATGCGAAACTTCGCGAGCTTCGAGCAGACCAAGCCTACACCAGTGCACGACTGATTGAGGTTTCCAACCAGTGATCCTGGCAACATCCTGAGCTGTCCAGTCTTTTGAAAACCGCCCTTTACTCAGCTCTCTTTCCACATCGCTTTTCAGATACTGGAACTTACCTAACAAGACTTCGCTATTGGTGTTTACAGGCACGATTTCACATTCAAAGATGCGCTGAAAAATTTGGATAAGCACCGAACGATCCGTTGTTCTGCGAAGATTTAGATCCGCAAAACTGATCGTCTCACCATCCCGTTGGACCGCGGAGGTTCTGATGCGAGCCAGCCGGTCTGCAAGGGCAATTTTGTCAAAGCCACCGTCAATCAACGGGGGACGATCTTCCAAAGCAATTTCGCTGACCACAGCAGCTTCACGCAAAAGCTCAAGCTGCTTCCGTGAAACTCCTAGTAGGTTTCGAATTGTAGTGCCGTCGCAGTATCTTTCTCGATCAGCGAGGATGTTATGAACTTCCAGCCGAGGAATAACAGTATGAGTGTGCCCATATCCGCTCTGGTTTTGTTTGCCGGCAATCTGTTTCTTTTGAACCGCCTCAACCAGTCTCTGTGACGTGATCCCAATCTCTTGAGCAGCTTCCTTGGCAGACACCCATTCTCTTGATTCATCGACTTGCAATGAACCGAGATAGGTTCCGCTGAACTCTTTTGAAACAACTCCACCCAAAGCCTTGTGAAATGGTTCATATGCAGGATCTTTGAATTGCATGAACCGCTGATACCAATTGCCCAATCTTGCAGGCGCGGAGTTCAATGCCGGGTCAGCTTTTAACAGACGTTCGCGAACGTGATCTTCAAAACCTTTTGGCCAGTTTTCTAATAGCGAAGCAACCGGCTCAAGCAGCACAACAGCCTCCTCTACTGTTTTCGGCATTTTGGTTTTAAGAGCCTTACCCGTTCGATTTGTTGAGAAGGACGAGGCTAAGAAATGAAAAAAACGGTTGATATCTGCCGGAGGACTGGACACTAGCTGCGTCGGAAGACCTGAGGCTTCCCTTGATGGAATGCCCGAAATCAACTGCGAGATTAGAACCTCATGTCGCGGCGCTGTCTGAACTGGAAGTCTCGACAGATCCGTTCCGCAAGAACATTTTCCGTGCCCACCAATTACGGGCGTAAGAGACTCTGAGCATCGCGGGCAGGTGTCTTCCAATCTGCACTTGTGCTCAGGGCACGCAGTTACCAACGCGTGACGCCAGCTTTGGTGATAGACATTACCGTCCGCGATACACATTGGGCACACTGGGTCAGACCAATGCCGGTCATATTGCCACTCGCGGCGTGCGTCTTTCGGTTTGGCTTCCGGTGCGATTGCCGCGAGTTCACCCGCAGGTAATCCGCATTTGCGCTCCAAGTCATCAATGCTCTCGATCAGACGGCGCCCGTACTTGATACCAAGCTCCGAGAAAAAATCCCCGGTGTCGATGAACGCGTTGAAAGCAGACAATCGGCGAAGAAATCCGAGCAAGCTTTCATTTGGTTTTGGATTTGTTGTTCTGGCCAGCATCAATAGTGTTCCAACACTGAAAATTCTTCCGTCGTGGAAGGTGCAAGCTCAAGGTCGGCTTCCTTCATGACGTTTACGAACGAACGGACCAAATCCAGTTCTTCGATATCATCAGATTCAAAGAAAAAATCTGGACGGTGTTGGGCTTGAAGAACGGAGTTCGCGGCCTTGGCGAGGCTGGCGTAGCTCAACACGTCATTCTCGATGTAGGCGATTGCCCCGTGCAAGACGCGCATGACGATCCCAACGCGGCCGCCAGACACTCCGTAAAGGCGCACCACAATGTCATGAGGGTCAAAGTCAAACTCTAGGCCGGCTTCTTGCAAGCTGTTGAGTGGCGTTGCGATAGCGCCAGCGAAGTTGGTCTTTTCCTCTTCAACGGACCAGGAGTAGGGCAACATGTAAGTGGATTTCATTGCCCGATCACGGCACTGTTCGTTCTCATCCAAAATTCTCTGAAACTTGGGCAGCCCGCAAAGGACCAGCGTCACACCTGTGTTGTCCACGAGGCGTTTGAAATGGTCGGTAACGCCCCGCTTTGACAGCCGTTCACCACGTTCGGCGCAGTGATTGCACTCGTCCATCGCAATGACACGAATGCCCTTGCTCGTGATTTCTTTGTATAGCTGTGCCTCGATCTCTGACGCAGATGACCCTCTCTTACCGCTCAGTTCCAGCGAAGCCAGCATGGATCGAACAAGCATTTTATCATTTGGCTTATTGGGGATGGATCCAATGACAAAATCGCTGTCATAGACCCATCCTTGGTATTCAGTTGTTGGCTTACCGATAGTATCCCGCAGATCCTCGAGCATCCGACTTTTTCCGCATCTTGTTGGACCGAGGAAGGGCACGATTGACCCACCGAGCCGCTGTGCAAGGCTAATGGCTTCAATCAGTTCACTGCGCGTTTGTTGATACAAGGCGTGATAGACGGCTTGTTTCAGGACGTGACTGTAGTTCTGGTGACTCAACTGTGCCTCCGGGTTGATTTCTTCGGCATGTTCCCGGGCAAGCTAACTGTCGGCTTGATCCGTTTGCGTTTGGCTGAGTTGGTGGGATCTTGACCGGGTAGGCGATCCGAACGTTCAATTAGCTCTTTGTTGCGGGTCGCTGCGATCTGCTTTGCCCGGCGTTTCTTCGACGTAAGTTTGTCAGCCTTGTCTTTGAAGTCTTCGTAAATTTGAAGTTCGGCTAGAATTGCCTGCGTTTCGATTTCCTCCACATCAGGCGTGCGCAACGCTTTTCGTGCGGCATCCAACTGGGCAAATGACAACGCGGGGCAGTTTTCTCTCTTTGTAGGGACAAAAAAGTGTTCGTGAGCCAGTTCGTCCCAGACAGCGATTTCTCGAATGTCATTTGGGTCGTACCGGATCTGAACCTTGTTTCTTACTCCAACGCGCTCAAGATAGTTCTTCAGCTCGCACGAGGCGTACCGAATGTTCTTGAACATGATGCCATCTCGTTCGGCGACACGAACTGCCTCTTCAACCATAAACATTTCTCTTACTTGAACCGCAGATGGCGCGGGGGGAAGTAAGTGGCGTCTACTCAGTCTGTTCCATGCGGCAACAGGAGACTCATTGGTCCGTAGGATGTTTTGCACTCGCCGTCTTTGCTTTTGAGCGTAAATGTCATAACGCCACCTTTGAAGCATTTCTTCGACTTCGCGAATGGTATAGACAGCTTCTGCTTCCGCGATTTTTGTGCGTTTTTTCGCGCCAATTTCTGAAGTTTGGGAGGCCCCCTGAAACTGGGTAATAAATCGACTTAGTTCTCGGAAAAACCTCTCAATGAATGGCTTCTTATCTGGCTGGCCTGGAACGCACTTCAACCAGTCTTGTGCCGAGGCCGACAGGACTGACCCAATAATATCGCCAGAGTTTTCTGAGCCTTGGTCTGATACCGTCAATTGTGGCGTACCGACGGCCTGAAACCTGTTTTGGATTTTGTAGCGATCAAAGAACGCATCCGTTTTGGGTACGAAAACCTCCTTCATGGTTCTCGCGGTCAGACTGGATGATGGAGCGCCCCAAGACACTTGAAGGCCCAGAATGAGGCCCGTTGCGCAATCGATTACCGCACACACTGTTGGACGTCCTACTGGATCTCCGTCATCATCTACGCACCACATGTCCAAAGTGGTGGAGTCCGCCTCGAGACGTGCGAACGGAACTTCAACTTTCTGGAGATTCATCGCGAGCAAGTATTGTTTTCTTGCTTCCGCACTGCCGAGCCTAAGTTTCACAACATCTGCATGTGGCAATAGCTGAATAATTGCGTTTACACATTTGCTACCGCATGGTCCGGGCTTGAGATTCAGTTCTTCACATTTTTTCTGATACTTTGCTTTGGCAAGCCTTGCGAGAGACGTAACCGTCATGCGATCCGAAGTCAGAAACCGTTCTTCGAGCAGATCGTAAGTGACTTCTTCAAACAAGAAGTCGTATCTGGGCGCTCGGTTGCCTTTGTTCGTGTGTTTGGGTCGAAGCCCTGCATCGCCTTTTGAACGGTCCAGCTTATCCCAAGATTGAACAGTCCTTAGTGAGGGAAAACCATTGGCTCGGAAAGACGTGTATTTGTCATCCAAGAAGTCTAGTACAAGTCGATTGTAGGCTGCCTGCCAAGTGAGACCACCTCCTCTATGCACTCTGATCGCTGTGATAACACGTTTTTTGAAGCTTAGTTCTTTCTGCTCAGAAGCGTTGAGCATTCGGCGCAGTGACCTGGCATCTGCGTTCGGATCGAACGCCATCTCGGAATGAATGAGTTCTCTGAATCTCTCAAAGCTGATGTGCGAATAAACACCGTCCTTGTCAGTCAAGGAGACTGAACCTTCGCGCACTCCAATTTCTACTACGGTGAAGGTCTGTTCTTCGATCAGAACATGCCAGCCAATATACTGTCGCTGAACGTGGGTCACAGCTCGATGATCTCCAGATGATTTGTTTTGGGAGTTGGGTTCAAAGACGCAAACGAAGCCGGCCCAAGACGTCGACTAAAAAGATCCACTGCAAGAAACCCGGAAAGGATAGCGCAAAGGAGTTCGTCCGAACCAAGATCAAACTCGGAGATCAGCTGACCAAGACGGACACTTTCGGTTGGCACTTCAGCAAGGACTTCTAGAGTTTTCTTCGTTGGTGGCCTATCAATAACCGCCTTTAGCGTGCGGACGTTGTGAGCCACGATTTCCGTCAGCGTTTCGTCTGTAATCAGCGTCCAATGATGGCCAACAGATTTGAAAAACTTTGGCAAAAAATCCCGATGGAGGTCCTCGTTGAGCCACCTTTCAGCTTTAGTTTCAACGAAAGCTGTTCGACCATCCCGCATTCTGACGAGGAAGTCGGGAGTGTAAGGCTTGGGGCGATAGCGCTTTCCGACAAACTCATCGATAAGATTCTCTTTTTTCGCAAAAGACCTTCCCGATAGAAGATCATATGTGCAAGGTTGGGGCCGGAAACTGGCTACACGCGGATCCAACGCCAACGCAAAAGCAGTCGTGGCCTCCAATGTGCTCTCCAATTGGATGTATCCAGCACATTTCGGAGCGCTGACGTAATTTGCTCTCTTTTTTTGCCCCGCTTTTCTTACGATGCGGGATGTTGGGTGTGATTTGGGGTCTTTTTTCATGAATAGATGTCTACAATATTGGCATCTCCAATATCAATATAATATTGGCACTGCCAATAATGGATAAATTTATGGTGCAACAAGGCAACAGCCTCGAGAGCGTGGCAAAAAGAGAAAACTGGATAGAATTTGGAGGTGCTTTGTCCGACGCCATGGACAACCCGAGCGCCTATGGACTTCGAACATCCAACGAAGTCCTTAAAAACATTTCAGATTTAACCGGAAGAAGACCTCACAGCCTCAAGAACCCACTCTATGTAAGCAGATGGTTAAAAGAGAAACATCCTGAGGTTTACGAAGCCAAACCGGCCTGGCTGGGTATGACGCTGGTTATGTATTTGATGAAAATAGAAGAGTTGGATGCCGCAGAAGCGAAAAAGATAACGCCTAAAGTTTTTGAAGGTCAGATGAAGCAGATCGAGCTCAAGGCTATCTTCGACGACCTTAGAGAAAGAAAAAGCGATCCTTCCATAACGACCGGAAGTATAGAGCTTTCCGCGCCTCAAAGAGCACAACGATTTTACGACTTTGTTGACGACTACCTTAATCGCTTTGGGGCTGAATTCTTTGAATCGGACAGCGTATCTATCCAACCCGGAAGAATTATCGATCCTATAAGCCCGGACCTTGTTGTGAACCTGAGTTCTGGAGAGCGTGTTGCGGTAGAAGTAAAATCTTACCGAAACCGGGTAGACCGGCATCAGTTCATAACAACACTTGGGTATTTGGCACTAATTCAAAAACTTGTGCCAGAAATTCTCATGATTGTGCCCGAAGGAAGCGCATATGACTTGCGTAGGATGAATGATTTGCGCGACAAACTCTCCTTAAAGGGTATTCGCTTTGCGACATTGCCCGAAAAGAGAGCTGAACGAGCTACAGACCTTAGGGTAACCGAATAAAGCTATTTGCAGGCAGTAAAATTGAAATGAAAGCATTCGAATTCGACAGCAGTCTCATTGAGAACTACGCGCACTTTTCGCAATCGTTCAGCGCCTTACGTGCGACAGATCTAAAGTCGCAGGTCGAAGCACTCTATCAAGACGGCCATTTCTGGCCGGACCCGCTCTTGTCATTGAACCCACGCTATGAAGAAGGCCCGACAACTGCCGAACTCATTTCTACTGGAGATTTGGATAAAGCTACCGGTGAAATTTTCCGGTTCGGAGCCGAGCCACTTCGGTTCCACCGGCATCAAGCTCAAGCCATCGCTAAAGCGCGTGCAGGTCAAAGTTTTGTCGTCACGACAGGCACGGGATCTGGTAAGTCTCTCTGCTTCTTTGTTCCAATCGTCGACGCTATCGTAAGGGCAAAAAAAGCGGATAAATCTCGGCGAACAAGAGCCATCATTGTCTATCCGATGAACGCTCTCGCAAATAGCCAAATCAAAGAAATCGAAAAGTTTATTTCTCAGTCTGGCCTACCTAAGGAGCTCCTACCGACTGTCGCCCGCTACACCGGTCAGGAAGGTCAGGAGGAGCGACAACGCATCGCGGCCAATCCCCCCGACATCTTGCTAACAAACTTCATGATGGCGGAGCTTTTGCTAACCCGCCAAGACGATCAGGACACCCGTGTCATTGAGAACACAAAGGGTCTGGAGTTTATCGTTCTTGATGAACTTCACACCTACCGCGGACGACAAGGTGCTGATGTAGCTATTCTGGTTCGGAGATTGAGAGATCGGTGCGCAGGCGAAAAGGCACCTATTTGTATCGGCACGTCGGCAACTATGGCTAGCGAAGGAAGCGACGATGGGCGGGCTCTGGCCGTCTCACAAGTTGCTTCGCGACTGTTCGGTGCCAGCATCGGTCCCGACGCCGTTATTGACGAGGCGCTTCGGCGTTCAACTGACGATTCTCTAGAGCTTGCGGATGTTGTCCCCGCTCTTGGAGAAACAATAAGCCAAGGCATCCCATCAGAACTCACTGACGACCAGCTTAAGAAACATCCTTTAGCTGTTTGGTGTGAGCTGGCACTCGGTTTGGACGATGGCAAAGACCTTAAGCGCAAGCGGCCAATTCCATTTGGTGAAGCTGTTCAAGAGTTAAAGAAAGCCTCCGGAGAGAGCGAAGATCAGTGTCAGCAGGTGTTGGAAACCTTTCTCACGCTCGTCAGTCTGCCCGAAAAGGACAGAGGCGGATCAGGTGATGCTGCATTTCTCGCATTCAAGCTGCATCGGTTTGTTTCCGGTGCTGGCGAGTTTTTCACCACCCTAACCGATCAACCGAGAACTGTTCTTTTAGATGGCCAACTGGAGGATCCGAACAACCCTGGCCACAGAATGTACCCGACGCGCTTTTGTCGCGAGTGCGGTCAAGAATATCACGTCGTCACAAAAGTGGAACGAGACGGCCTAACCAGTTTCATTCCTCGAAACATTGATGACACCCCTATCGACGACGATGAAGAAGAAGACATTGCCGGATACCTGACCCCTACTGGTGAAGGCGACGCAGAATACCGCTTTACTGGGGACATCGAGAGCTATCCTGAAACCTGGGTTGAAGAGCACCGCGGTGTCGAACGATTGCGTTCTTATAGACGCGCACGCGCCCCTCAGCCCGTGACGGTTGGCGCTGACGGTCGTCTAGGTTCAAGCGGAATGGACTTTTGGTTCTTGCCGGGAAAATTCGGTTTCTGCACCTGCTGCCTGCATGAGCCGCCAACTGGCATGCGCGAAAGAAGCAAATTAGCCGGCCTTTCAGGCGAAGGCAGAAGCTCTGCGACCACGTTGCTGGTCTCAACCGCGCTTGAATGGTTGAACGCTCCAAGCAGCAATGTCCCGAAAGACAAACGCAAGCTTCTTGGCTTTACGGACAATCGGCAGGACGCAGCGCTACAAGCTGGGCATTTCAACGATTTCCTGTTTGTCAGCTTACTGCGTGGAGCAATTCTTCGGTCTGTGTTGGACGAAGGGTCCTATGGGTTGCGCGAGGAAGAGTTTGGACTGCGCGTCGTTCGTGCTCTCGGGTTCACAGCTAACAACAAAGATGCACGCGTTCACTGGATGCTGGATCCGACGGCGGGTACGGTCATCAGAGGAGAAGCAGAGCGCGCACTCGCGAAGGTCATGGCACATCGCGTTTGGACAGATCTTCGACGCGGTTGGCGTTTTACAAATCCAAGTCTGTCGATCTTGAATCTCGTCGCTTTGGACTTTGTTGGCCTCGATGAAATTGCAGGAGACCAGGAACGCTTTACTGCAATTCTTCCGGAGTTCGGTGCTTTACCTACGCAAGACAGACGCGAGGTTCTGCGCACGTTCCTCGAAGCCATGATCGAAGGTTTGGCCGTCCGGACAGAGGCACTCGAACTGCCCATACTCGACACGACCGCCCAGAATTCGAGAAGCCTGCTGCGATCTCCTTGGTCGATTGATCAGAAGGAAAGTCTTCAAGGGCAGTCAATTTTGTACTTACAGCCTCCGAGGCGCGGCAACATCGGCCTTAGGGAAGAAAAAACAATTCTACGTGCTGGCCATAACTCTAGAATTGCCAAGCTAATCAATAAGCGCAGCATGCTCGGCGTCAAACTAGGCAAGGACGATTACCTGAGGGTGATGGAAGAAGTCCTTTCGTACCTGAGCGAAGAAGGGCTGCTGACCCCAGTGAGCCTGGATGACGACCATCAGGGTTGGCAACTTTCACCGTCGGCTGTGCGATTGGTGCCTGGCGCTGCGGTGAATGACGCCCAATTCCGTGGAAACGCCTACTTTCATGATCTTTACACCAGCATCGCAGCAGATCTCAAAGGCGGACACAGCAGTTATTGGGGTCTCGAGAGCCGCGAACATACGGCACAGGTGACCCAGCTACAGCGAGAATGGAGAGAATGGCGTTTCCGGTTTGAGGATGATGATATTGCCAAACTCGAGGAGAATGCTCTCCAAATCAAAGAAAGCGGTGAGTCAGTCCAGTTTTTGCCAGCAATGTTCTGCTCACCTACAATGGAGTTGGGCGTCGATATATCTGCACTGAACGCGGTTTATCTGAGAAACGTACCCCCGACGCCTGCAAACTACGCACAACGCGCTGGACGTGCCGGTCGTTCAGGTCAGGCAGCTGTCGTCTTCACTTATTGTGCAGCGCAATCACCACATGATCAGTACTTCTTCGAACGTCGGAACGACATGGTCTCTGGTATCGTCAAACCACCGGCACTCGATATCACCAATCGTGATTTGGTCACTTCCCACCTACACGCTGTGTGGTTAGCAGAAGCGAAACTCGCACTATCACCGGATATTCCGCTGATCCTGGATCTTGAGAATGAAGACTATCCACTCAAACCAGAGATCTTAACCGTTGTTCAGGCATCAAGCCTCGTGGAGCGGTCCAAGGTGCCGATGGGTCGTGTGCTAGCACAAATTCTCCATTCTCTGGGTGGGGAAATGCCGAAATGGCTGACGTCCCCAGAAGAGTTTGTGGCAGAGGTTGCAGCGGAAGCACCGCGCGAGTTCGACAAAGCATTCAACCGCTGGAGAGAACTCTACAATTCTGCGAGAACACAACTGATTGAAGCCAACAAGAAGTCCCAGCAGGCTGGCTTATCCGCGTCTGACCGGCGTAAAATCAGGGCCGCGCAAGCCCAAGCAAACGACCAAATCACAATCCTTGAGCAAGGAAAGGCGTCAAACGGCTCCGACTTTTATTCTTACCGCTATCTTGCCACGGAAGGTTTCCTGCCGGGATACAATTTCCCGCGTCTTCCTCTCTATGCATTTGTGCCCGGTGAGGGGAAAAGCGGGGCTTACTTACAGCGCGCAAGATTTCTTGCAATCGCAGAGTTTGGACCAAGAAGCCTCATATACCATGAGGGCCGCGCGTTCCGGGTAATGAAAGCAAAACTGCCGCCGGAAACACGGACTGCCGATGGACAAGAACTGGCAACGAAAGAAATCACGATCTGCCCTAACTGTGGCGCCTCGCATGAAGAGGAAGTCGAACGTTGCCATGCCTGCGATCACTCGATGGCTGGTGAGCTGCCCGTAAAGAGAACCCTCAGAATCGACAACGTTGAGGCGGCCCCTGCGGAGCGCATCACCGCAAATGACGAAGAGCGTGTCCGGCAAGGTTTCGAAATTCAAACCGTTTTCTCATGGCCGCAAAAGGCTGGAAAATCCAACATCACTGAAGTGCAGTACCTTGCCGGAGGTAAGCGCCTGCTCGACCTTCAATACGCGAACAGCGCGGAGATCAGTCGAATTAACAAAGGGTTACGACGTCGTAGGGACCAGACTGTTCTTGGCTTCCTGATCGACCCGCGGACGGGGTACTGGGCGAAAACACCAGACGAAGATGCGGATACAGATCCCCCACCAGACGCTGTGCAACCAGTCCGGATCGTGCCAATCGTACGCGATCATAAGAACGCTCTCCTGTTCAGGTTTCATCGCCCAGATCTCTATGAACCAGAGACCTTGGCGACCGTTCAACATGCACTAATGCGAGGCATCGAAGTCGTGTTTCAGCTTGAAGAAGGGGAGATACTTGGTGAGCCGTTACCAAAACGCGATGATCGGCGCACGATTCTGGCGTATGAAGCAACAGAAGGGGGCGCCGGTGTCCTAAGCCGCCTTGTTGAAGACGAGAACGCGCTGCGCCGAGTTGCGCTAGCAGCTCTGAATCTGATGCACTTCAAGGAAGTAGATGCGGCTGTCGCGGACGGTGACGCATCGTTACTAAAAGATGCAGAAGATGCATGTGTCCGCGGCTGTTACCGATGCTTGCTGTCTTACTTTAACCAGCCAGATCATGAGTTGATTGACAGAGTAAGCGACGAGGCCAAGCAACTCTTGGTGGACCTTGCTAGGGGTGAACTGACCACTTCCACGGCTTCAGAGACAAATTCTTCTGCCGAAGCTTGGATTAGTGCATTTACTCAAGCAGAATTGCCATCTCCAGATGCAAAACCGATCATGTTTGGCGAGCAGCAGGTGCAATTCGCCTGGCGGGATCACTACGTTGCAGCAGCAATCGGGCAAGCTTCAGAGCAAGCAAATGATATTGCCGCCGAGAAAGGTTGGACAATTGTGTCACTGCCTGCTGAGCCGAATGAAGGTGTTCCCGCGGAACTGATCGAATTACTTGGCGGAGCATATCATGACTGAAGCATTCTCACCCGGAGACTTGGTACGGGCCCGCGGTCGTGAATGGGTCGCATTACCTCCCCCAAAAGAAGGTCTTCTCGCGCTCAGACCACTCACTGGAAACGAGAAAGATACTGTCGTTCTTGATCCAACCCTGGAGTTGGAAAGCGTTGAAGCCGCGCGCTTTGATTTGCCTGATGACGCTGCTCTAACGGTACAATCGAAAGCCGCTCTGTTGTCGGACGCACTTCGGCTTACTCTGAGGCGCGGCGCTGGACCCTTTCGTTCAGCGGCAAATCTCGCCTTCGAACCCCGGATTTATCAGCTAGTTCCTCTGCTCATGGCAATGCGCATGCCAGTGCCAAGGCTATTGATTGCTGATGATGTTGGTATCGGAAAGACGGTCGAAGCCGGACTTATTCTTCGGGAACTGATGGATCGTGGAGAAGTTGACACTTTTTCGGTCCTATGCCCTCCCCATCTAGTTGATCAATGGATCATGGAATTGAACTCCAGGTTTGGGATCGAAGCCGTCGCCGTCACATCTAGCTCTGCCGCGCGGCTTGAACGTGGTCTGCCGCTAGCGCAATCTCTCTTCGACGCATATCCGTTCACGGTCGTCAGCTTGGACTATATCAAAGCCGACAAACGCCGAGACGGATTTGCCAAGGCTTGCCCGGATTTCGTGATTGTTGATGAAGCGCACGCATGTGTTGGGACGCACAAAGGCAAGCAGCAGCGCTTTGAACTATTGTCTGGTCTCGCAAAGGATCCTGAGCGACGGATCATTATGCTGACTGCAACCCCGCATTCGGGAGACGAGGAAGCGTTCTCACGGTTGCTTTCACTCATCGATCCTGCCTTTGCCTCGTTGGCATTTGATGATGCTCGATATCGTGAAAGACTGGCACGCCACTTTGTTCAACGCCGCAGAATCGATCTTGTTTCAAAGGACTGGGGAGAAGATCGCGCGTTTCCAAAACATGAAACGACGGAAGCACCCTATCGGCTGACCCAAGAGCATTTGGACTTCCAAGAACAGGTCTTGGACTATTGCCTCGGTGTTGTCGAAAGAGCTGGAGAAGCCCAACGAGACAGGCGATTGGCATTTTGGGGCACGCTTGCGCTGATGCGTTGTGTCGGCTCGTCTCCAGCGGCGGCATTAAGCGCTCTGAGAAACCGGATGTCCACCGAGGCAGATCGGTTGGAACCACAGGTTTTTGATGAGGACGGCGATGATGAAGACGCGGTGGATGTTGAGCCCAGCGCATCTTTCTCCGTGGATGAAGCATTAGCCGATCTCATTCAGAGCGCGGAAGACTTGGTGGCGGCCAAAGACCCAAAGCTAGAAGCGCTAATTGGCATTCTGAAACCGATGATAAAGGATGGAGCCAATCCAGTTGTGTTCTGTCGATACCTGGCAACGGCGGAACATGTCAGGGATGGATTGAGAAAAGCCTTCCCCAAATTGACGGTTGAGGCTGTCACCGGAGTGCTGACCCCTGATGAACGGCGTGATCGGGTTGCAGACATGGCCCCTGACGATGACGAGGAAAATCCACCTCAACGCATTCTAGTTGCGACGGACTGCCTCTCTGAGGGGATCAACCTCCAGCAAATTTTTGATGCGGTTGTTCACTACGATCTCAGTTGGAACCCAACTCGACATCAACAACGAGAAGGTCGTGTAGATCGTTTTGGCCAGCCGGCCGAATTGGTGCGGTCCATCATGATGTTCTCTCCCGACAGCGCCATTGATGGCGCCGTGCTAGACGTAATTCTCCGAAAAGCGGAAGATATCCGTAAAGCGACCGGGGTAACTGTTCCACTGCCCGACGACCGGGCTCCCGTTACCGACGCGCTCATGGCCGCGATGATGCTCAAAAAGGGTGGAACCCGACAACTAGCTTTTGATCTGCGCCTCGATGACGGAACCCAAATAATGGAAGCAGTTTGGAGAGATGCGTCCGAGAAAGAAAAGGCGTCACGTGCACGCTTCGCCCAAAATGCAATGAAACCAAACGAAGTGGCTCCGGAATGGGAAAAAGTCGCAAACCTGCTTGGATCTCCAGAAGACGCGAAAACCTTTCTCGAACGCTCCATGTCTCGGTTTGGTGTACCGCTCGAAGAAAAGAAATCGCTCGTACGCGCTCACGTTCATGCGCTTGATCTTCCACTGAAGGAGCGTTTGGAACAAAAGGCTCTGACTGGAACAATAAAGCTGGCCCTGTCTGAACCGGCTCCATCTGGTACAGCTCTATTGACGCGAACGCACCCGCTTACTGCAACGCTTGCGGAAACATTGGTCGAGGCGTCACTGGATCCAGCCTCATTGCACGACCTCGGCATTGGCAGACTGGGCGCTTGGCCTACTAACAAGGTCGAAAAGGTCACAAGACTCGCCTTATTGAGAATTCGCTACAAACTTCGGGTTCACGCACGAAGAGAGCGGTTACTGCTTGCCGAAGAGGCCGCCCTGGTGGCCCTAGAAGGCGAACAGTTGGTTTGCAGCGGGGATGATGCGCGCCAGCTTTTGAGCGCAACAGCTTCCGGAAACCTTGCCCCGGTTGCGCGTGAGAGATTCGTCAAACAGGCACAAGCGCAACTGCCCGGATTGCTAGAGGGTCCAATCGCGAAATACGTTGCCGAGCGCGCAGATGAGCTTGTCGGCGACCATGCAAGAATCCGTGCTGCAACCGGTTCCGGATCGAAAGTTACAGTGGAGCCGCTGCTCCCGCCTGATGTCATCGGACTGTTTGTTTTGATGCCAAGCGAGGAAGAATAATGGCTAGAAAACAGGTTGTTGATCTTTCGTCTTGGCCATCCCTCACTCTGGAAGGCAACATCATTGCACCAGCAATGGTCGCCAAGGTCGACCAGCGCGGAGCCTCTGAGCAAGCCGAAGAAGACTATGGCGTCAGAAAAGGTCTGAGCATTCGGGAAGAGATTTCATTGGCTTTCCGAGTGGGGCAATCGCATTTCGACGATTTCCAAAAATCTGAAACTCCATCAACTGAAGCAACGCGTCGGTTTGTGCAGGGTTTGTTGAAAGAAGCCTTCGGATTTGACGACATGGCTGCGGCGCTGGCGCCAGTTTCGCAGATCGCTGGAGGGCGCGCTCCAGTCGTGATCGTTCCGCCAGAAGAAGAACTCGATAAGCGGAGCCCGACGCTTTCAGTCGAACGGTCTCTCTCACCTGCGTTTGCGCTGCAAGACTACCTTAACCAACATGAAGACGCCCTTTGGGGTCTCGTCACGAACGGTAAGTCGCTAAGGCTTATGCGCGACAATGCTTCTCTGACTCGTCCTGCTTACGTAGAAGCAAATCTGGAGCAGATCTTTTCAAACGAGGACATAGCCTCCTTCGCGGTACTCTGGCTGCTCATCCATAGATCCCGCTTTGGTAAAGCTGAGACCCCGGCGACGGATTGCGCATTGGAGCGGTGGCGCGAAGCCGGGTCAAAAGAGGGTGAAGCTGCTCGAGACCGATTGGCGGACCAAGTTCAGTTGGCTCTGAAATCACTAGGGTCAGGGTTTCTGGAAGCAAACCCGGATCTCCAGAACCAGCTGAAATCCGGCGAGGTGCCTCTGACCGACTGGTTCAACGAACTGCTCCGACTGGTTTATCGGCTTATTTTCCTGATGGTGGCTGAAGACCGCAGCTTGCTTCATGCGCCCGATGCCAAGAAGGACGCACGTAAACTCTACGTGGACGGCTATAGCCTGGGACATCTGCGGTCACAGTGCGTTCGACGTTCCAGTTGGGATCGGCATCACGACCGCTACGAAGGTCTCAAGGTGGTTTTCGGCGCCTTGACGCAAGGTGAGCCCAAGCTGGCTCTACCAGCACTAGGTGGCCTGTTCGCACAGAATAAGATTTCTCGCCTCGACACCGCGAAACTCTGCAACAAGGCCTTTATGGAAGCTCTGTACCGACTTGCGTGGCTCAGCGATAAATCCGGCATAGTACCAGTGAACTGGCGTGCTATGGAGACCGAAGAACTGGGGTCCGTTTACGAGTCTCTCTTGGAACTCCAGCCTCAATTATCCGATGACGGCAGAGAGCTGCGTTTTGCGTCGGAAGCCGCCGAACAGAAGGGCAACCAGCGCAAGACCACCGGCTCCTACTACACGCCTGACAGCCTCGTTCAGGCGCTCCTGGACACCGCGCTCGATCCCGTGCTCGACATGACAGAGGCCGAAGCGGACGACCCAGCCAAAGCGCTGCTGAAGCTTTCGGTCATTGACCCCGCCTGTGGCTCGGGCCACTTCCTGCTGGCCGCCGCCCGCCGCATCGCCACGCGGCTGGCGCGCATCCGGGCCGAGGGCACGCCCTCACTCGCTGATTTCCGCCATGCGCTGCGCGATGTCGCGCGTTGTTGCATCCACGGGGTGGACCGCAACCCGATGGCGGTGGAGCTGACAAAGGTCGCGCTCTGGATCGAGACGGTGGACCCGGGCCTTCCCCTCGGCTTCTTCGACGCGCAGATCCGCTGTGGCGATGCGCTGCTCGGGATACTCGACCTGAAGGTCCTGGAGGACGGCATCCCCGATGCTGCTTACAAACCACTGGCCAGCGACGACAAGGATACAGCAAAGAGTTACTTAAAGGCCAATCGCGATACAAAAGCGGGGGCGAGCGGTTTCGATTTTGGGACCGGAACGTTCGCAATGCCTGAAGTTAAGCCACTGGCATTGGATTTCTCCGGTTTCCGTGACCTGCCAGAAGATACCGTCGAACAGATTGGCGCAAAGGCCAAACGATTCAAGCAGCTGCGCAAAGGGCAGACCTTCATCCGCGCCAAGGCGGCGTCGGACATGTATGTTGCAGCGTTCCTGCTGCCCAAGGTGGGCGGCGCCCCGGCGGGGGCGTCGACCCGCTTAGTGCCGACCACCGAAGAGCTCTGGATGGCTTTGAATCAGGGTAAGGAGCGTCAGTCACTGGTGGATGCGCCGAAAGCTGCGCGACGAGCAAAGGCATTTCATTGGCCACTGGAATTCCCAGACGTAATGCAACGTGGCGGTTTCGATGTCGTCTTCGGCAACCCCCCATACTTAAGTGCTATCGAACAAAAAAAAACAGAAGACCCACGTAGCCGTATCTTCGTTCAAGAGCATTTTGTCAGCGCAAAAGGGGCGTTCGACATTTATGTTCCCTTTATTGAGAGAGGAACAAAGCTGGCACCAGGCGGTGTTTCTTGCCTTCTGACACCAAATAAGTTTTTGTCCGCTCCATATGGTGAGGCCCTCAGAAAGTATATTTCTACCGCAAACCTTCTTTGCTCTGTGGACGATTTCTCAAGAGGTACGCATTTTTCAGACGCAAGCGTGTATCCGGTAGTAACCACACTAAAACGAAGCGAAGTCGCGACAGATCGCACAATCGCCATACGTCGGCACATCGACGGCGAGGTGCAGAGATTTGAGGTACAGGCAAAGCTCGCAAATTCGCTTCCGAGTCATAACCTTGGTCCGTTGCTCTCAGATGAAATAGACCGGCTGTTCTCGATTATTGAGAAGTGCGTTCCTTTTTCCAAAGTCGCGGAGGTGAATGCATCGACCACGGCTGCGGAGGCCGATGAATACACTAGTAATCTATTTGAACTGGGCGAAGTTGATAGCGATTACTGGAAGGTCGTAAATACTGGCACAATCGATCCTTTTGAGCCTCTTTGGGGAACCCGTGCAATGAGGCACGCTAAGAAAGAATTCTTGCACCCAGTTTTTCCTAAATCCAGTATGATTATTTCAGATAGAAGAAAGTCTCAGTACAGTAGTCCGAAGATCGTTTTTGCCAAGATCGGAAATATGACAGAAGCCTTCTTCGACGAATTCGGTGAATACGCGGGTCTCAACATCAATTTCGCCTTCGTAAGTGAAGATGAGGGAAAATTCCTTACTTCATACGTCAACTCAGATGTTGGATCCTGGGTTTATCGCCAGCTGTTTGGCGCTCTGGCGATGAGCGGGGGCTATCTTCAATACCAGAGTCCACAGATTCGGGATTGGCCCGTTCCGAAGTTTGATCCCGACAACAAACATCATGTTGACGTGGTACGCGCCTATGATCGATTAAACAGTGGTGAGGATTGCAAAGCATCTCTGGATCAACTTGTTGAGAATGTATTGAGTACATGAAACCTAGACTTCCAGTGAAGGTGCTTCTGGTTTCTAGAACGGAAATTGATCCGCTCAAATCCGTGGTTACAGACGAATTCGGCTTGCAGTTACTCTACTGCAACCAACGCAATTACCCTCACCCGTCCCACATGGATAACCCCCCAGAGACTTTTCGCGTTTTGCTTTTTGAGGAAAAGAAAATCCGGCAACACGGCAAATACCGCACCAGCCGCCTGGTGCTAGAAGCCTGGGGCCGGATCGAGGCCAACGGCGATTTCAACGCGATGGGGATTTAGAGGATGGAATTCTTGCTGGCCGCGTTGTTCGTCCTCGCTTTGTTGGTCTTTTTGCTCTGGCTCTTACTGGCGCTAATCCTCCGTGGGGGGCGCCTGGTCGGTTGGGACACCAATATCTCGTTTGATCGCGCAGGACGCTTCATCGGGCAGAGCAATGTGCCAGGCCTTTCACCGATCCTGCGGTTCTATGCCGAAAGAAAGGTCGAACGGGAACGGCGCGAGGAGGAAGCGCAACGCAAAGAAGCCGAGGCCGAAGCCCGCGCGCGTGCAGAGCGCGACAAGGCCCAAAAGAAACATGATGCGCTGGTCGAACGGCCAATCCCCCCGGATATCAAGCGAGATATGCGCGCCTTTCTGGATGGCTCGTTCGTCGGTGAAGACCGCTCGCCCTTGGCCTATGTCGGATACAGGGTCGGAAAGACCCGAGGTCTCGCCAGTCGTGAAAGGCAAAGGCGGCTGGATGTCTGTTTCCGGATCGAGATCCCATCGGACCTTGATCCTAAATACCAGGGATGGGGCGCACCCGCGACGTACCAGCGGTTCCGATCAATCGAGAAGCATTTAAAGATGCTGGCAGACTTGCGGCGCGGTCGAAACAACCAAAGGTTTGCTGTCGCAGATTGGGAAGAAGACCGTGACTGGTTTCTGCGCGAGTACCGCGAACTGGCCGGATTGTTGCAGCGCCACCCTCCACGGCGTTACTGGTGAAGAATAGTTATGGCAATTGAGTTTCCCCAATCCTTTGTAACTTATTCCGCCAGCGAACAAGCGGCGTGGCAGAACGGCTTCCGCAAGAAACTCGGCCAAGAAGATGGGTGGGCGGCTTTCAGATCGACAACGGCGAAAGGAACTATTTTTCTGGCGTCGGACAGTATTAACGGATCTTGGTATGTCGCAATCGACCACCCAGGTGTTGCCGCGGAGCTTCCGTTTCCAAAAGCTTACGTCACACACCCCGGAATCGCCGCCTACAGCGCCGCACAGATGTCTGAGCTGTATCCGGTGCTAACACGCATCTACGAGCTGTCCGTGAGCCTACCAGACGGCCCTCTGGAGGAGTTTCAGGCTGCAACCGATGGTTTGCCGGAGAAAACCGAAGCAGAGCGGTTGGTCAAGCAGCGCATTGGTCAGGATATTTTCAGAAATCGTTTGATCTCCTATTGGCAGGGTCGCTGCCCGATTTCGGACATTTGTGACACTGAGCTCCTTAGAGCTTCACACATTAAGCCATGGAAAGACTGCGAAACTGATGCTGAACGGTTGGACGTCCACAACGGAATTTTGCTGTCAGCATTATGGGACGCAGCATTCGACAAGGGTCTGGTGACTTTCAAAGACGACGGGACACCTTGGTTTTCGAGTAAACTGTCCGCGCCGGCAATGAGCTCGTTGTCCGGACATTCCAAGCGGATCTCTGGTCTAACTGCTGGGCACAAGGAGAACCTGATCTGGCATCGCGATCAGGTGTTCAATCCTTGAGAAACTGAAATATATCCATCGGCACCCGCATAAGGCGATTTACTTGCTCTTCTCTGCACCATTATCGCGAAACAATGCAAACTTATGGGCAAATCTTGCAAACTTATGGGGTGCATGAAGGTTTGTGCGCGTCCCTACATCAGATCAGAAATCCAAGTTCTCAACGCTCAGTGCGTTTTTCTGGATGAACTCACGGCGGGGCTCCACCACATCGCCCATCAGCTTGGTAAACAGGTCGTCGGCCTCGACCATGTCATCCACGCGCACCTGCAACAGCGTGCGGGCATCCGGGTCCAGCGTGGTTTCCCATAGCTGATCGGGGTTCATCTCACCCAGACCCTTGTAGCGTTGTAGCGACAGACCCTTTTCGCCTTCTTCCAGAATGGCGCGCAGCAGGTCCAGCGGGCCGTGGATGGCTTGCATCCGATCGCGGCGGATCAGAGTGGCCGGGGTGTTGTAAACCTCTTGCAGGCTTTGGGTAAAGCTGCCGGTCTTGCGCGCCTCGCCCGAGCGCAGCATCGGGCCGTCCAGCGTACGCACCTCCTCAACGCCGCGCAGGATGCGGGCCAGACGGATGCCGTGATCCTGGGTGATACGGCCCTGCCAGCCACGTTCGTATTCCAGCGCGATCAGGTCCAGACGGACCGCAACTTTGTCGGCCACACCCTGCAGGTCAGCATCCACCGCGCCGGGAACAAAGGCTCCGGCGACGGCGGCCTGTTCCAGAATGTGACGTGGATAGTGCGTCGGAAAGGCGTCCAGTACACGTTTCAACTGACGCGCTTCGTCCACAACGCGGGTCAAGTCCTGCCCGACAATCTCCTCGCCCGAGCCAAGTTTCAGCACCGCGCCCTCGACGCCCTGATTGATCAGGTAATCGTCCAGAGCGGCCTGATCTTTCAGGTAAACCTCTGACTTGCCACGCGAAACCTTATAAAGCGGCGGCTGCGCGATATAAAGGTATCCACCCTCGATCAGCTCGGGCATTTGCCGGTAGAAGAAGGTCAGCAACAGCGTCCGAATATGCGCGCCGTCCACATCCGCATCGGTCATGATGACAATCTTGTGGTAGCGCAGCTTTTCGATGTTGAACTCATCGCGGCCAATACCGGTGCCCAGCGCCATGACCAGATTGCCGATTTCCTGAGATGACAACATCCGGTCAAACCGCGCACGTTCCACGTTCAGGATTTTCCCGCGCAGGGGCAGCACAGCCTGTGTCAAACGGTCCCGGCCCGTCTGGGCTGAACCACCGGCCGAGTCACCCTCAACCAGAAAGACTTCGGTCTTGGACGGGTCTTTTTCAGAACAGTCCTTCAACTTCCCGGCCAGATAGTTCACATCCATCGCCGTTTTACGGCGGGTCAGTTCGCGCGCCTTGCGCGCAGCTTCACGGGCCAGCGCCGCCTCGATGATCTTGCCGACAATCCCCTTGGCCTCATTCGGGTTTTCCTCGAACCACTCGGCCAGCTTTTCATTCATCAGACCTTCGACTGCCGGGCGCACCTCGGAGCTGACCAGTTTATCCTTGGTCTGGGATGAGAATTTCGGGTCCGGCACTTTCACCGACAGCACACAGGTCAGACCTTCGCGCGCGTCATCACCGGTAAAGCTGACCTTTTCCTTCTTCGCGATCCCGCTGGACTGCGCATAGTTGTTGATCGTCCGGGTCAGGGCGCCCCTGAAACCGGCCACATGCGTCCCGCCATCGCGCTGCGGGATGTTGTTGGTAAAAGGCAGCACCGTCTCGTGATAGCTGTCATTCCACCACATCGCGATCTCGACCCCGATATCGTCGCGCTCGCCCGTGATATAGATCGGCTCGGGCATCGCAGGTGTCTTGGACCGATCGAGATATTTGACGAACTCTTTAACGCCGCCCTCATAGAACAGCTCGGTCTCAAGCCTTTCAGCGGGGCGTTCGTCGATCAGGATAATCCGCACACCGGAATTCAAGAAGGCCAGCTCGCGCAGGCGCTTTTCAAGCGTCTCAAATGAATATTCGAGGTTCGAGAATGTATTGGTCGAGGCCAGAAACCGCACCTCGGTTCCCGTCCGGTCGCCACATTCGCCAACGACCTTCAGGTGTTCCGCCGTCTCGCCGCCTTCAAACCGCGCCACGTGTTCTTTACCGTTACGCCAGATGCGCAGCTCCAGCCAGTCGGACAAGGCGTTCACAACCGAAACACCCACGCCGTGCAGACCGCCCGACACCTTGTACGAGTTGCTGTCGAACTTACCGCCCGCGTGTAGCTGGGTCATGATGACCTCGGCGGCTGACACGCCTTCTTCGGGGTGAATATCCACCGGAATTCCACGACCATTGTCGCTGACCGAGACACTGGAATCGGCGTGAATTTTCACCGTCACATGGTCTGCGTGACCTGCCAGAGCTTCGTCAATTCCGTTGTCCACGACCTCATACACCATATGGTGCAGACCGGAACCGTCATCCGTGTCCCCGATATACATACCGGGGCGCTTGCGGACCGCCTCCAAGCCCTTGAGAACTTTAATGGAATCCGCGCCGTATTCTTGCGGTGCCTGTGCGTCTTCGGACATGCCGTTAGTACCTATATTATTTTGGTAACTTATACGTTTTCTGGTGGGGAATGTCACGCGATCCCACCAGATTTTGTGTTGCCGAGTGGCTTTTTCGGCAGATCAAAGCTGATCCAGGTCCGCCGCGATATCCGAGGCAATTTCCGCTGCGTTCACGTCCTGTCTTTCGGCCGACAAACGTAAGCCCAAAAGATCGGATTGATACCGCGCGGCCAACCGGTCAGGGTTATGATGCGCACCGATTTCTCCGGCCTCTTGCGCGCGCCGAAACAGAGTCGCAAAACAGTCCTTCATCGCCGACATGTGGCTGCTGGCCTGATCTGCCAGATCGTGCCCTCTGGCCTGTAGCTCGGCAAAGGTCTTGGCCAACATACAAGCACGCGCAGGCATTTCACTTGCGTCTATCACGACTTGCGGCTGCGCTTTTAACGCCTGCAATGGCCCCATTTCATCCGCCATCGCCATCAACCGCGACACGCCATCCTGCGCGTAACGCTCCAGACTCAGAGCGTAGAGCGCATCCTTCGACCCGAACGCAGCGTAGAAACTGCCGGGCTTGAGATTCAGTTCACGCTCAAGATCCTTCAGGGATGTTCCAGCCCACCCCTGCCGCCAAAAGATATCCCTTGCCTGCGCAATCAGCGCGTCACGGTCATATGAAGGTTTGCGCGGCATTGACTTCACCAATTCTTGAACGTTCACTCAAATATATACTTGAGTGATCACTCAAGAAAGCCTAAATACGACTCACCGCACCAGAAACAGGAGCTTTGACATGGCAAACTTCCCCTCTCATGACCTTGAAACCGCCCCAGAAGGGTCCAAACCGCTGCTTGAGAAATCGCAGGCCGCGTTTGGCCGCCTGCCCGGCCTGCATAAAGTGATGGCCGAAAGCCCCCAGCACCTGGAAGGCTATCAGGTTCTGCACCACCTGTTCCTGCAGACCGATTTTGACAATGACGAGAAAACCGTTGTCTGGCAGACCATCAATGTCGAAAACGAATGCCACTACTGCGTGCCAGCCCATACCGGTATTGCCAAGATGATGAAGGTCTCGGACGAGATCATCGAAGCCCTGCGCAACGAGACTCCGCTGCCGTCCGCCAAGCTCGAGGCGCTGCGGACCTTTACGCTGCAAATGATGGAAACCCGTGGCAACCCGTCCGAGGCACAGCTTCAGGCGTTCTTTGACGCAGGTTATTCGCACCGAGCAATTCTGGATGTTGTTCTGGGTCTGGCGCAGAAAACCATGTCGAACTACGTCAACCACATGGCCCAAACACCTGTTGATCAGGTCATGCGCGGCTTCCTGTGGGAACGCAAAGTCGCCGAGCCCGCCTAACCGCTAACGACCGAGCCCTCGTCGCCTTCGTTCACGATCAGCGTCTGGGCCCGGTCCGCCAATTCAGCAAACAGCTCAGGCCCGGTGCCCGTCATCCAGGCCTGAGCACCCAGTGCGCAAATCTCATCATACAGCGCCGCCCGCCGCCCCGCATCCAGATGGGCGGCAACCTCATCCAGCAATACGATCGGAGGCGCGCCCACCATCCCCGCCAATGCCCGCGCATTGGACAGAATCAGCGAGACCAACAGCGCTTTTTGTTCCCCGGTTGAACAATCCTTGGCCGGAACGCCCTTGGCCGCGAACACACCATACAGATCCGACCGGTGCGGCCCCACCAAAGTTCGCCCTGCCGCCAGATCGCGGAACCGGCTTTCGTTCAGCGCTTCGCGCAGGTCCTCCACCGTTTCCGGCATTGCACCTTCGGATTGCACCAGCTCCAGATCAGCCGAAGGAAAAGCAGTTTCCGCCTGGCCCTGCGCCGCGCGCAGATGATCCAGCGCAGCCAGACGCGCGGAGTGGATACGATACCCGGTCTCGGCCATTTGCCCTTCTAGCGCAGCATACCAATGGGCATCGCGCACCTGCTCTTTCAGCAAGCGGTTCCTTTCGCGCATGGATTTCTCATAAGTCAACGAAGCCTCGGCGTGAGAGGGATCAAAACTCAGCGCGATACGATCCAGAAACCGCCGCCGCCCCTCGGCCCCTTCGATCCACAGCCGGTCCATTGAGGGGATCAGCCAGACAACCCGCGCCAGCTTTCCCAAGTCAACCTGACTGGCCGCCTTGCCATCAATCCGAACCTGCCGCGCAGCGCCACCTTCGGACCATGTCTCGATCTCGTAGTTCTGCCCCTGCGCCTCCAACAGCCCGGACAGCTTCCACCCCAGCGCCTCGGGCCGCCGGGTCATCTCAGCCGCACTCGCCCGCCGCATCCCACGACCGGGTGAGAACAACGAAACCGCTTCAAGGATGTTGGTTTTACCGGCCCCGTTGGGACCATGGATCGCAACCGGTCGCCCGTCCAGCGACAACCGCGCCAGCTTGTGCGACCGAAAATGCGAGACCGTAAGCTCGGTCAGGGCCAATCCCATGACCCCACCCTTCTTCTGTTCAAAAATACTTCCGCCGGAGGCATCGCGCGCCAGCGCGATCAGACACGCATCGGCATGACCACATAGACCGCGCTCTGGTCATTGCCTTCGCGCATCAGGGTCGGGTCACCAGCCGAGTTGAACAGGAACACCGCATTCTCACGATCGACCTGAGAGGCAATCTCGAGCAGGTATTTCGCGTTGAACCCAATCTCAAGCCGTTCGTCACCATAGGCCACTGCCAGCTCTTCCTCGGCGGCACCGCTGTCAGGCGCATTGACCGACAGAACCAGCTTGTCTGCGTCCAGTTGCAACTTCACAGCGCGTGACCGCTCGGATGAAACGGTCGCAACGCGATCCACGGCCTGCGCGAATTCAGCTGCATCGACTTCCAGTTGGCGCGTGTTGCCCTGCGGGATGACGCGCGTGTAATCGGGGAAAGTACCGTCGATCACCTTGGATGTCAGGGTGATGTCGGGTGTGGCAAATCGAACCTTGGTTTCGCTGACCGAGACCGCGATATCCATCTCATCATCATCCAGCAGCTTACGCAGCTCACCCACGGTCTTACGCGGCACGATGACGCCCGGCATGTTCGCAGCACCATCCGGCAGGTCTGCATCAATACGCGCAAGGCGGTGACCGTCGGTGGCGACACAGCGCAGAACCTTGCCGCCTTCTGAGCCATCGGCAACGTGCATGTACACACCATTCAGGTAGTAGCGTGTTTCTTCCGTCGAGATGGCAAATTTCGATTTATCGAATAACCGCCGCAGCAACGCCGCCGACGCCGTGAAATTCGATTGGTACTCAGACGATGCCATGACCGGGAAGTCTTCTTTCGGCAGGGTCGCCAGCGAGAAGTTGGACCGTCCAGCCTCAACCGTCAGACGCCCGGCCGCGCTGTCGGCCGTGAGCGTCACCAACGCCCCATCCGGCAGTTTTCGCACGATCTCATGCAGGGTCGTGGCCGCGACAGTTGTCGCACCGGCCTTTTCCACCTGCGCAGACGCCTTGTCGACAACCTCGATATCCAGATCGGTGGCGCGGAACATGGCCTGATCGCCTTCGGCCTCGATCAGCACGTTCGCAAGTATGGGAATGGTGTTACGCCGTTCGACAACAGATTGGGCCTGTGAAACGGCCTTGAGAAGGGTGCCGCGTTCGATGCTGATCTTCATACCCTCAATTCCTTTGACTTGCGTGCCGAAATGGGCGGGACTGGCACGTTACCGTTTCCACCCTGAGGCACAAGGATTTTTTATGGATTACTGAGTCGGATTGCCCAAAGGGTCAAGAGGCGCGTGACCAAGCGGGCACAGTTCCTGCGCGACCGTGGATTATAGCGCACAAGAAAACGCCCCGCGCGTGAGGGGCCGGGGCGTTTTCTGGATGAACCGAATTCAGGCTTCCAGAGAGCGGCGCAGCATCTCTACGTCTTCGGCGATCTGGCCGTCGGTCGTCTTCAGTTCTTCAATCCGTTTGACACCGTGCATGACCGTGGTGTGGTCGCGCCCGCCAAAACGACGGCCAATCTCGGGCAGGGACCGGCTGGTGAGTTGCTTGCACAGATACATCGCCACCTGACGTGGGCGCGCATAAGACCGCAAACGCTTGGGGCCGATGATGTCGGACAGGCGGATGTTGTAGTATTCCGAAACTTTTCGCTGGATTTCCTCGACGGTGATCTTGCGCTCGGACGCGCGCAGCACATCGGCCAAGCAGTCCTGCGTCAGCTCCATATCGATTTCACGACCCACCAGCGACGCAAAAGCGAACAGTCGAGTCAACGCACCTTCGAGAACACGCACATTGGTCGAGATGCGATGGGCCAGAAACTCCAGAACACCATCCGTTATGGTCAGGTCGGGATAGGTGCTGCTGTATTGCTGCACCTTGTTTTGCAGGATTCCCAGCCGCAGTTCATAGTCGGTCGGGTGAAGATCGACCACCAAGCCACATTGCAAACGCGACTTCACGCGGTCTTCCAGATCCTTGATCTCGCCGGGCGCGCGGTCGGCTGAGATGATGATCTGTTTGTTCTGGTCCACCAGCGCGTTGAAGGTGTGAAAGAACTCCTCTTGCGTCGAATCCTTGCCGGCGATGAACTGCACATCGTCCACCATCAGGACATCGACCGAACGGAACAGGTGCTTGAAGTCCATCATGCGGCGTTCGCGCAGAGCCTGCACAAAGCGATACATGAACTGTTCCGCCGACAGGTAAAGCACGTTCAGATCGGGGCGTTTTGTTTTCAGCTCCCACGCGATGGCGTGCATCAGGTGGGTCTTACCCAAGCCGACGCCACCATAAAGAACAAGCGGATTGAAGGTCACGGGACCACCTTCAGAGACGCGACGCGCAGCGGCGTGGGCCAGTTCGTTTGGTTTGCCGACAACAAAAGTGTCAAAGGTAAAGCGTGCATCCAAAGGCGCCGCCTGCAGCGATTCGAGCGCATCATTGGCAACCTCGGCCACCTGCGGCGCGGGTGCCTCATGCAACGCAACCGGCGCGGTTTCCGCTTCGACGGACGGTCGGGCCGGAGAATTTGCCGCGACCCGGAACGCCAGACGCTGAACAGGCTCGCCCGCCGTATTCAACTCATACAAGATGAGATCTGCAAAGTTCTGGCTAACATAATTGCCCATAAAATTGGTCGGCACCGAAAATACAGCCACGCCATCCTGCAGCTCTTGGAATTCAAGAGGTTCAATCCAGGTTGTGTAGTTGTTCTTTCCGATCGCCTTGAGCAGTTTGTTACGCAGTAGTCCCCATTTTTCTTGTGTCATTAAGCGCCTCACGCATCCCATTCTTTATTGGCCTGTCGGCCTTATTACTATGTTCCGGTTGCCCGGTTGACGTGTTCACACGCAACAGAGCACCCATCCGCCAAATCGTAATGATCTGGCGATTACTCCATAGAAAGTCGGCACTTGCCGGCGTTCTGGCGTCCCTAAAGGGCACACCCCAACATCCGGGTTGCGCGTCGCAATCTCTTTTTTAGACAGGGCTGGGACGCCTGGATGTACCAAGTCCCACAGCAGATCAGCAAACCGACTTTACCGGTTGCCAACATTCGTTCCTGATCATCCTGATGCCCGTCAGTTTGATCGCTGGAACAGCCTGTCCCCCCAAGCGAGTGAATCGATGAATCAGTGGTAACAAGAGGGTGAGGTTCCCGGCAACGAAACTCTGATATTGACTCGTGTCTGAGCGCGAAAGAATCTCTTGGCTTCGCCAAGCGCGGTATTCTGGCAACAGCAAAAAGGGCGCCGCACTGCGCGACGCCCTTCAAATTAGTTCAGCCTTTCTTACGTGACCTAAAGTCAGCGAAAGACTCAGCCCAGCGCTTTGACGCGAGCCGACAGACGCGACATTTTCCGCGAAGCTGTGTTCTTGTGATAAACGCCTTTGGTGACGCCGCGCATCAGCTCGGGCTGAGCTGCGCGCAGAGCTGCGGTTGCAGCGTCTTTGTCGCCGGATGCGATCGCTTCTTCTACTTTACGCAGGTAGGTGCGGATGCGCGAACGACGTGCTTTGTTGATTGCGAAACGCTTCTCGTTCTGACGAGCGCGCTTTTTTGCCTGGGGCGAATTAGCCATGTGTATCTCTGACCTTTGTACGGTGCGGTTATCTGGGGTCGCGCGTCACGGAAATCTCCGCACCGGATCAGGGATCACGAGTGTGATTCTGGCCAAAGCGGGCCGCACGCGCATGTATAGCGGCGTTTACTATCCAAGTTGCAGGGGTTTGCCAAGCAGATTCTGCGTGGCCATATTCGGACATGAAAAAGGCGGGACATCGCCCGCCTGTTCCGATCCAGCAGAGGCGCCGATTATTTGTCGCGGAACTGCGCAGCGCGCTTTTCCAGAAAGGCGGCCATGCCTTCCTTTTGATCTTCGGTCGCGAACATCGAATGGAATACCCGACGCTCGAACAGCATCCCCTCGCTCAGCGGCAGCTCATAGCTGCGATTGACGGCTTCTTTCGCGGCCATCGTGCTCAACTGGGACTTTTCTGCAATCTTCTGCGCCGCGCTCGTCGCTTCTTCCAGAAGTTTCTTGGCGGGAACAACTCGGCTGACCAGCCCTGCGCGTTCCGCTTCTTCGGCATCCATGAAGCGACCGGTCAGGTTCATGTCCATGGATTTAGATTTGCCGACAAACCGCGTCAGGCGCTGGCTTCCGCCCAGACCTGCAATAACGCCGAGGTTAATTTCTGGCTGCCCGAACTTGGCCGTGTCCGCCGCAATAATGAAATCGCACAACATCGCCAGTTCACATCCACCGCCCAGCGCATAGCCGGCAACAGCCGCAATTACAGGTTTGCGAATTGCGCTGATCCGATCATTCACATCGGCAAACAGGTTCTTTGTATAAACGTCGACAAAGTTCATCTCGGACATCTCTTTGATATCCGCGCCGGCGGCAAAAGCCTTGTCTGAGCCTGTGATGATGATGCAGCGCACCTTGTCGTTTTGATCCGCTTCTTCCAGCGCGGTACACAGTTCCTGCGTCAGTTGCGAGTTCAGTGCATTCAGCGCGTCTGGTCTATCAAGTTTGATAAGAGCGACGTGGTCTTCGATTTCGACGATGATCGTCTCAAAAGCCATGAGGTGTAAGCTTCCGGTTGTTCCGTTCAGATACGATTCCTTATCACGCGAAAAAGCTGGATCAAGTTATCTTTGGCATTTGCCGCAATAGAAGGATGAACGACCGGACTGCGTGACTCTTTTTATGGCACTTCCACAACCGTCCGTTCGGCAGGGTTCCCCCTCGCGCCCGTAAACATCAAAGCGATGCTGAAAATATCCAAGTTCTCCATCGGCTTGGCGGAAATCCCGCAGCGAAGAACCGCCGGCTTCGATAGCATCCGCAAGCACCTGCCGGATGATCGGAACCATGGCCGCGACGCGCTGAGCAGAAATCTGTCCGGCTTTGCGACGTGGCGACACTCTGGCGCGATAAAGCGCTTCACAGACGTAGATATTTCCCAATCCGGCAACGATTCCCTGATCCAAAAGTGCAGACTTGACCGGAGTGTTCTTTCCTCGGAAAGCTTCGATCAGGTGTTGTTCATGAAAATCATTGCCCAGGGGTTCGGGTCCAAGGACCGATAGCAGCTTGTGCGTCTCTGCCGTCTTTGTCGGCAGCAAATCCATCGCTCCGAACCGGCGTGGGTCGTTGAATGTGACACGTGCGCCATTGGCCATATGGAACACAACATGATCATGTTTTTCCGGCATCGGGTGGTCATGCACGAACTGCCCCAACGGGTCACCCGACACTGTCATCCGCCCCGACATACCCAGATGAATCAGCAAAGTCTCTCCGCTGCTGAGGTCAGCCAGTATGTATTTCGAGCGTCGTCGCAGCCGATCCACCCTTTGCCCGGTCAACCGTTCCGCCATCCGCTCGGGGAATGGCCAGCGCAGGTCAGGCCGATTCACATCAGCGCGTTCGATCACCACGCCCTCCATCGCCGGGGACAAGCCGCGTCTTACTGTCTCGACCTCGGGCAATTCGGGCATTACATGGCTCCTAATCCAAAGGGCCGCATTGTGCCCGATACCAATGGCCCTATAACAGAGACGAAATTCGACAAACGGCAAGGCAAATGTCCGACAGCAACGACAAGACCACTCATTTCGGGTTTGAAACCGTGCGCGAGGCTGAAAAGGCCGGGCGTGTGCAGGGTGTGTTCAACTCGGTCGCCTCGAAATATGACGTGATGAACGATGTCATGTCGATGGGTATCCACCGGGTCTGGAAAGACGCGATGATGGACTGGCTGGCCCCGCGCCCCGGTCAGCGACTGCTGGACGTGGCAGGCGGGACCGGAGACATTTCCTTCCGCTTCCTCAAACGCGCGGGCCATGGTCACGCCACCGTTCTGGACCTGACCGAGCCGATGCTGGTCGAAGGCCGCCAACGCGCCGAAGCCGATCAGATGTCGGACAGCCTGAACTGGGTGGTGGGCGACGCCATGTCCCTGCCGTTCGAGGACAACACGTTCGACGTCTACACCATTTCCTTCGGCATCCGGAACGTGACGCGCCCGCAAGAGGCGCTGAACGAAGCTTACCGCGTGCTGAAGCCCGGCGGCCGCCTGATGGTGCTGGAATTCAGCCAGTTGCCCAATGACGGGCTGCAAAAGCTCTATGATCTCTACAGTTTCAACGTCATCCCACGCATGGGCAAGCTGATCGCCAATGACTATGACAGCTATCAGTATCTGGTTGAATCGATCCGCAAATTCCCCGATCAGGAAACCTTCCTCGACATGGTCTGCGCCGCCGGGTTTGATAACGCCAAGTACCGCAATCTGAGTATGGGCATTGCCGCCTTGCATTCCGGCTGGAAAATCTGATGCGCGGTCCACACAATATCATCCGCCTGATCCGCACAGGCGCCACATTCGAGCGCACAGGCGCCATGAACGTGGTGCTTGACGCATTCGAGGCACCAAAAGCGCTACGCGTCCTCGCTCATACATTGGGGAAACCGTTCCAATGGCTGGGGTATAAGGGCGACCCGTCGATGCCCCCCGCCACCCGAGCACTCACGGCACTGGGTCCGGCGTATATCAAGTTTGGTCAGGTTCTCTCGACGCGGCCCGATGTCGTGGGCAACGAACTGGCAGAACAACTGCGCGTCCTGCAGGACAAGCTGCCCCCCTTTTCCAAGGCCGAGGCTATGGCCGAGGTCGAAAAAGAACTTGGCCAACCCGTGGCCGACATATTCGACGAGTTCAGTGAACCGATCGCCGCGGCGTCGATTGCCCAAGTCCACAAGGCGAAACTGTCCAGCACGGGCGAGGATGTCGCCGTCAAAGTCCTGCGCCCCGGAATCGAGCGCGCCTTCCGCAAGGATGTCGACGCCTTCTACTTCGCCGCGCGTATCGTGCAACTATTTGCCCCCGGTGCGCGGAGACTGCGCCCGATGGAAGTAATCGAACATTTCGACGGCGTCGTGCGCGGTGAGCTGGATCTGCGACTCGAAAGTGCCGCCGCCTCGGAATATGCCGCCAACACCAAGAACGACACCGGCTTCTGGCTGCCCCCAGTGGTTTGGTCCCTATCGGCTCGCCGCGTCATGACCCTCAGTTGGGCAGACGGCATCCCGCTGGGCGACAATGACGCGCTGGATGCCGCCAATCACAATCGCCGCGATCTGGGCGAACGTGTCCTACGCCTGTTCCTCATGCACGCCCTGCGCGACGGCTATTTCCACGCCGATATGCACCAGGGCAACCTCAAGGTCGCCGCCAATGGCGATATCATCGCCTATGACTACGGCATCATGGGCCATATCGATGAATACACTCGCCGGGTTTACGCGGAAATCCTCTTTGGCTTCATCCGTCGCGACTACAAACGCGTGGCCGAGGTCCATTTCGAGGCCGGCTACGTCCCCGCCAATCAGGACGTCGACGAATTCGCCCGCGCCCTGCGCGCTGTGGGTGAACCGATCTTCGGGATGGACGCCACCCACATCTCGATGGGCCGCCTGCTGAATTACCTGTTTGAAGTCACCGAACGCTTCGGCATGGAAACCCGGACCGAGCTGATCCTGCTGCAACGCACAATGGTTGTGGTCGAAGGTGTTGCACGCTCACTGGACCCACATATCAACATCTGGGAAGTCGCCCGGCCCGTGGTCGAGGATTACATCAAGCAATCTATCGGCCCGCGCGCGGCAGTGCGCGACTTCGGAAAAACGGCCATGGTTCTGGCCCGCTTCGGCCCTCGCCTGCCCGCTCTGGTGGAAAACGCGCTGATCGCACAAACCCAGAAGGACGAGCCCAAAAACACCCGCTTCTGGTCAACGGCCCTTCCCGCAACCATCGGCGCAGCCGCAGGCGCAGCTCTTGTTCTGATCGTGACGGCGCTCAGCTAAAATCGATCCGTCCCTTCATCTGGCCAAAAATATCCTCGGGGGGAATCGCGCCACGGCGCGATGGGGGGCAGACAGCCCCCCAGCAACATCTCAAATCAGAGCAGCTCAAAGGCAATGGCGATCCCCTGACCGCCGCCGATGCACATCGTCACCAGACCTTTGGACCCACCGATCCGCTCCAGCTCATACAGTGCTTTCAGCGTGATGATCGCACCGGTCGCCCCCACAGGGTGACCCAACGCAATCGCACCGCCATTCGGGTTGACCTTGGCGGTGTCCAGCCCCAGTTTGTTATTGACGGCGATTGCCTGCGACGCGAAGGCTTCGTTGCTTTCGATTACGTCGAAGTCCTCAACCGACAAACCGGTGCGCGCCAGCAGGTTCTGTACCGCAGGCACCGGACCGATTCCCATCACTTCGGGCCGCACACCCGCGTGGCCATAGCCCAGAATTCGCGCTTTCGGCTTCAGGCCCGCTTTCTCAGCCGCGTCCGCCGTCGCCAGAACCATCGCAGCCGCACCGTCATTAATGCCCGAGGCATTCCCCGCCGTCACCCGGCCATCTTTCTTGAACGCTGGACGCAACCCTGCCAGCGCCTCTGCCGAGGTCTGTTTCGGGTGTTCGTCGACCATAAAATCCACCATGTCGCGCTTGACCTTGACCTGAACCGGCGTGATCTGGCTTTGGAAATACCCGGCCTCAATCGCAGCAGCGGCACGGGTCTGGCTGGTCAGTGCAAACGCATCCATCTGTTCGCGCGTCACCTGATGTTCGTCGGCGACGTTTTCGGCCGTAACACCCATGTGCCCGGTTCCAAAGGGGCAGTTCAGCGCGCCCAGCATCATGTCCAGCGATGTGACGTCGCCCATTTTCGCGCCCCAACGCGCCTGCGGAACGATGTACGGGCTGCGCGACATGCTCTCTGCACCACCGGCGACGGCAAATTCTGCATCCCCCAACATCAGCGACTGCACTGCCGACACAATCGCCTGGGCACCGGACCCGCACAGGCGGTTCACGTTCATCGCAGGTGTTTCAACCGGAATACCCGCTTGTTTTGCGGCGGCACGAGACAGGTACATATCGCGCGGTTCGGTGTTGATCACATGCCCAAAAACCACGTTGCCGATCTGCGCGGCCTCGACCCCGGATCTTTCCATCGCGGCCTCGGTCACAACAGTCGCCAGATCAATCGGCGCGGTCGAGGCCAATGCCCCGCCAAAGGTTCCAACCGCAGTGCGGGCGCCATCAAGAATGACGATATCTTTCATGTCTCTTCTCCTCTTGGATTTGGCGGCACTATGCATTCGTCAGGTTAAGCTGTCCCATGGGACGTACCGTCACAAGCGGAATTGACATCACATCCCGAAAGGCGCATGAGATTCCGTCATGACGGAAAGATCAGACGATATCCTGACACGCCTGCCCGCCCGCCTGAAAGAAGCGCGCCGCGCCAAGGGGCTGTCCCTCGAAGCCGTGGCCAATCTCAGCGGTGTGTCCCGGTCCATGGTCAGCCAGATCGAGCGGGGCGAAAGCAGCCCCACCATCTCGACCCTGTGGAACCTGACCCGCGCCCTTCAAGTGGATTTTGCAGGTCTTCTAGAGGAAGCCGACAGCGCTGATCAGATCGAGGTTCTACGCAGCGCAGAAGTGCCCAGCATCGACAATATGGGCCAGAACTGCCGAATTCGGATTCTTTCCCCGCCCGAAGAAGCAGGCGGTCACGAAGTCTATGACATCCACTTTGAGCAAAACGGCGGATTGACCAGCCCACCCCACGCGCGGGGCGCGCGTGAACAACTGACCGTGCTCGAAGGCTCTGTTCGCGTGACATCCGGTTCCGCCATCCGCGATCTGAAACAGGGTGATACGGCGCGATACGCCGCTGACGTTGCCCATTCGATCACGGCCGAAGGCGCTGCAAGGGTTTTTCTGATCGTCAAAAACGCCTGAGCCGGCAAAAATCCGCCTTCACGGAATTTTTTCCGTCATTTTGAAAATCCCCTATTTGGGAATTTATTCCGCTATGTTAGAAGCGCGACTCAGAGCAAGGAGATCGCCATGGCTGATACGTTCCTGTCCCACATCACGGACACCCTCGCGCAGATCGAAGCGGAAGGTCTGTATAAGCGCGAGCGCATGATCACCTCGCCTCAGGGCGGAGAGATCACGGTAGGCGGCAAACAGGTCATAAACCTGTGCGCCAACAACTATCTTGGCCTGGCCGATCACCCTGCGCTGATCAAAGCGGCCAAGGACGCGATGGAACCCAAGGGCTTTGGCATGGCCTCTGTGCGTTTCATCTGTGGCACACAGGACATACACCGCGAGTTGGAACAAAGGCTGGCGCAGTTTCTGAACAAGGACGACGCGATCCTGTTCGCGGCCTGCTTTGATGCCAACGGAGGGCTGTTTGAACCCTTATTAGGGCCAGAGGACGCCATTATCTCGGACAGCTTGAACCACGCTTCGATCATCGACGGGGTGCGGCTGTGCAAGGCCAAGCGTTACCGGTATCTGAACAACGACATGGCCGACCTTGAAGCCTGGCTGAAACAGGCGCGCGAGGACGGGGCGCGGCATATCATGATCGCAACCGATGGCGTGTTCTCGATGGATGGATATCTGGCGAACCTGCCGAAAATCCGCGAACTGGCTGACAAATACGACGCCATTGTCATGGTCGATGACTGCCATGCCACCGGCTTCATGGGACCGAACGGGGCAGGTACGCCGGATCACTTCGGCGTAGACGTAGACATTTTGACGGGAACTTTGGGCAAGGCACTTGGGGGGGCAATCGGCGGTTATATCGCCGGGCCGCAGCCAGTGATCGACCTGCTGCGGCAGCGGGCGCGGCCCTATCTGTTCTCGAACTCGCTGCCGCCTTCCATTGTTGCTGCTGGTCTCGAAGCGATCCGTCTGGTCGAAGAAGGGGACATGCTGCGCGCCCAACTGTTCGGAAACGCAAAATACTGGCGTGCAGGGTTAGAGAAGTTGGGCTTCGACCTTCTTCCCGGCGAACACCCGATCATCCCTGTGATGCTGGGCGAGGCGACGCTGGCGCAGGAAATGGCAGCGCGGCTGTTTGATGAGAGCGTTTACGTCTCGGGCTTTTTCTTCCCGGTCGTCCCGCGTGGACAAGCACGGATCAGAACGCAGATGAATGCGGCCCTAACACGGGAAGAACTGGATCGCGCTCTGGCGGCTTTTGGCAAGGTTGGCAAAGAGCTGGGAGTGATCTGATGCGACCCAATACGATGAAGGCGCTTGAAAAATCCCGACCCGAGGAAGGTCTTTGGATGGTACGGGCTCCGGTGCCGGAAATCGGCCCGGACGAGGTTTTGATCCGTATTCACAAGACCGGCATCTGCGGGACCGACATTCACATCTGGAATTGGGATGAATGGGCCTCGCATACTGTTCCGGTGCCCATGATCACCGGCCATGAATTTGCCGGAGAAATTGTCGAGCTGGGGCGCAATGTGACCGGGTTGAAAGTTGGTCAGCGCTGCTCGGGCGAAGGTCACCTGATCACCACCGACAGCCGTCAGAGCCGCGCCGGTAAGTTCCATCTGGACCCCGGCACGCGCGGGATCGGGGTGAATGAACAGGGCGCGTTTGCCGAATATCTGAAATTGCCCGCCTTCAACGTTGTCCCCCTGCCCGATGATGTCCCGGACGAGATCGGGGCCATCCTCGATCCGCTGGGCAACGCCGTGCACACCGCACTCAGCTTTGACCTGTTGGGTGAGGACGTATTGATCACCGGCGCTGGTCCCATCGGCATTATGGCTGCGGCGGTCGCTCGCCATGCGGGGGCACGACATGTCGTTGTCACCGACATTAACCCTGACCGTCTGAAACTGGCCGAATATGTCGTGCCGACGGTACGTCCTGTCGATGTCAGCAAGGAAGACTTGCAGGACGTGACAGCGGAACTCGGTATGAAAGAAGGGTTCGACGTCGGGTTGGAGATGTCCGGCTCGCAGGCCGCGCTGGACCAGATGGTTGAAGCTCTGGTCATGGGTGGCAAGATTGCCCTGCTGGGAATTCCCCCGGGGAAATCTCCGGTTGACTGGTCCCGCATCGTGTTCAAAGCCATCACCATCAAAGGGGTCTATGGCCGCGAAATGTTCGAGACGTGGTACAAGATGATCGCAATGCTGCAAAACGGGCTGGACGTTTCCAGGGTCATTACGCATCGGTTTGGCGTTGACGAATTCGCCAAGGGATTTACCGCGATGAAATCCGGCCTGTCAGGAAAGGTTGTTCTGGATTGGACCTAACGCTCTGGAACTGAGCGGGTTTAGCCCCTAAACAGGGTCAGAATCAGGCGTTTGGAGGGGCAAATGGGTGACAAGGACGGCAGGTTTCTAGAGCGGGGTATCGAAGACTCGCTGGTTACCGATTTTGCCGAAACGCATCGCAAGAGCTACGGCGATTTCCTACAGCTCAATACCCTTCTGAACCTTCAGAAAACCTTTCAGGACCCCGCCCAACCCGATGAGATGCTGTTCATTATCATCCATCAGGTCAGTGAGTTGTGGCTGAAGCTGATGCACCACCAACTGGTCGAGGTGCGGCGGTTTCTGCAACAGGACGACTTCGGCCCGGCAATGAAGAACCTCGACCGGGTGAAAGCGATCCAGCGGCAGCTGATAGCGGCGTGGGAAACATTGCTGACCATGACACCCGCCGACTACATGACCTTTCGGCAGGCTCTGGGCAGCTCGTCGGGGTTTCAAAGCTATGGCTACCGCCAAGTCGAGTTCATTCTGGGCAATAAGGATGCCTCGACCCTGAAAGTTCATGAACATGACCCAAAGGTCATGGAGATGCTGAACGCCGCGCTGACAAAGCCTTCGCTCTATGACGAGGTGCTGTTCATGCTGGCGCGTCAGGGGTTCGACGTACCGCAGGACCTGCTGGAACGGGACTTTGCGCAGCCCTATTCCGGCGATGCGCGCGTGGTGAAAGTCTGGGCGCAGGTTTATCGCGACACAGACAGGTATTGGGATCTCTATGCCCTGGCGGAAAAGCTGATGGACGTGGAATCGCTGTTCCAGCGCTGGCGGTTCGATCACGTCACGGCGGTGGAGCGAGTGATCGGCAACCAACCCGGCACCGGAGGCTCCAGCGGCGTGTCGTTCCTGCGCAAAGCCTTGGATTTACGGTTTTTTCATGATCTTTACGATCTGCGAACCGAACTGATGTATTCCGAGCAGGAGTAGATAATGCTGTACCGAGGTTTCACTCAGGAAGAACTGGATCAGGAATACTCTCCCCGGTCGATGATCGGCGGCGATCTTACGCCCTATGTCCAAAGCTGGGCCGCGCTCAGCGCGCAGAACCGGGCGCGGATGGAATGCCATGAGAACCTCTCATACGGTGACAGCCCGACGCAGGTTCTTGATTTCTTTCCGTCGAAAGGGGCTGGCGCACCGCTGCATGTGTTCATTCACGGCGGTTATTGGCAGGCCATCAGTCAGCGCGAATCTGCGATGATGGCCCCGGCGATGATCGAGGCCGAGCACTCTTTCGCGACCCTGAACTACACGCTGGCGCCGGACGCGCGGATTGGCGACATGATCGCCGAGTGCCGAAACGCCTTGCTCTGGCTCGCGTCTCAGGCGTCCGAGCTTGGTTTTGATCCGTCGCGCATAACGCTGTCCGGGCACAGCGCGGGGGGGCATCTGGCCAGTATGGTCATGGCGACTTCGGCGGATGCGTTGGCCCGTGCGGGGCTGCGTGTTCGAGACGTCATCCTGATCAGCGGGATTTTTGATATGGAACCGATCAGCCTGACGCCGGTGAACGATCCGCTGCAACTGACTCCGGTCGAAGTGCATGACCTGTCGCCGATCCTGCATCTGCCCGCCCCCGGCCCGCGCTATCGCGTGACCGTAGGTGAGCGCGACACGCCCGAGTTCATCCGTCAGAGCCGCGACTACGCGGAGTTATTGCGCAAGGGTGGGCATTCGGTAAGTTTCGATCTGCAGAAGGGGGTGCATCATTTCGACATCGTCATGCACCCCGGGACGTTCTTTCCCGCCGGGCACTAGCCCTCAATGAAAAACGGCGACCCAAAGGGCCGCCGTTTTCTGATTCAATGCAATACCGGATCAATCCAGCGTGCGGGTGACTTCCTCGCGCTCGAAGATTTCGATCACGTCGCCCGCGCGGATATCGTCGTAGTTCTCGAACGCCATACCGCATTCCTGACCCGATTGAACCTCGGCCACTTCGTCCTTGAAGCGCTTCAGCGTCTTCAGCGTGCCTTCGTGGATCACCACGTTGTCGCGCAGCAGGCGGACACCTGCGGAACGACGCGCCACGCCTTCGGTGACCAGACAGCCCGCAACCTTGCCGACGCCTGTGACCTTAAAGACTTCGCGGATCTCGGCGTAACCGATGAACTTCTCGCGGATCTCGGCGCTCAGCAGGCCGGATGCGGCGGCTTTCACGTCATCCACGAGGTCATAGATCACCGAGTAATAGCGGATCTCGACACCCTTCTGGTTCGCGGTGTTCCGCGCCGATGCGTTGGCACGGACGTTAAAGCCCATGACCGGTGCGCCTGAGGCTTCGGCAAGGCCGATATCCGTCTCGGTGATCGCGCCCACGCCCGAGTGCAGCACGCGCACGCGCACTTCGTCGTTGCCGATCTTTTCCATCGCCTGAACGATAGCTTCGGCAGACCCCTGCACGTCGGCTTTGACGAGGATCGGCAGCTCAGCCACGTTCTCGTCTTCCTTGGCCTTCTGCATCAACTGCTCAAGGGTGGTCGCGGCACCGGCGGCGGCGCGTTTATCCTTGGCGGCTTGCTCACGATAGGCGGCGATCTCACGGGCTTGCGCTTCGGTCTCGGTCACGTTCAGAACGTCACCCGCTTCGGGCGTGCCATTCAGACCAAGAACCTCGACCGGAACCGAGGGTCCAGCCTCTTTGACGCGGTCGCCCTTGTCGTTGATCAGCGCACGGACCTTACCGTATTGCTCACCCACAACGAAGATATCACCTTGGCGCAGCGTGCCGTTCTGAACCAGAACGGTGGCCACGGGACCGCGGCCCACGTCCAGCTGCGCCTCGATCACGGCACCTTGGGCGGCGCGGTCGGGGTTAGCTTTCAGTTCCAGAATCTCGGCCTGCAGCGCGATGGCTTCCAGCAGTTCGTCCAGACCCTGACCAGTGACGGCCGAGACCTCAACGTCCTGAACCTCACCCGACATCTTCTCGACGATCACTTCATGCTGCAGCAGGTCGGTGCGCACCTTGTCGGGGTTGGCTTCGGGCTTGTCGATCTTGTTGATCGCCACGATCATCGGCACTTCGGCGGCCTTGGCGTGGTTGATGGCTTCGATCGTCTGCGGCATCACCGCGTCGTCAGCGGCCACAACCAGAACCACGATATCCGTGACCTGAGCCCCGCGCGAACGCATCGAGGTAAAGGCCGCGTGGCCCGGTGTATCCAGGAAAGTCAGCGTGGTACCGCCATCGGTTTTCACCTGATAGGCACCGATATGCTGCGTGATGCCACCGGCCTCACCCGCGACAACGCGCGCATCGCGAATCGCATCCAGCAGCGAGGTTTTACCGTGGTCAACGTGACCCATGATGGTGATGACCGGCGGACGCGGCTGCAGATCGTCATCGCTGTCTTCGACCTCTTTGATGACGTCTTCAACATCCGAATCAGAGACACGGGTGACCTTGTGGCCAAATTCTTCGATGATCAGCTCGGCAGTGTCGGCGTCGATGGTCTGGTTCTGCGTGACCATCATGCCCATCTGCATCAGCGATTTGACAACATCTGCCACACGCTCGGCCATACGGTTGGCCAATTCCGAGACCATGATCGCCTCGGGCAACTGTACGTCGCGGATCACCTTTTCCCGCTCGACCGGTGCACCCATGGCTTTCTGGCGCGCCCGCTCCTGCTTGCGCTTCATCGACGCCATCGAGCGTTGACGGTTGCCTTCACCGCCTGTGGCCTGACCCAGTGTCAGCTTGCCAGAGCGACGGTTGTCATCACGACCCTTGCCGCGACCACGCTGTTCGCGCTCGCGGTCCTGCTTGCGCGGAGCGGCAGCAGGCGCGGGCTTGCTGGCCGGGCTGCGCGCGGCTTTGGGTTCTTCGGGCGCGGGGGCAGCAGCAGCGCGTTTGGCAGCTTCTTCAGCCTCTTTGCGCTTGCGTTCTTCAGCCTCGGCCTTGGCGCGGGCGCGTTCTTCGGCCTCACGCTGTTCGCGTTCCTTGGCTTCCTGCTCGGCACGGCGGCGGGCGCGTTCTTCTTCACGCGCCTTTTCCTGTGCTTCACGGGCAGCGGCTTCTTCGGCCTCACGTGCCTTGGCTGCCTGCAGCGCCTTCATCCGGCGTGCCATTTCCGCGTCGGAAATCCCGGCAGGGCGACGCGATGGATCACCCGAAGGCGTTGCACCGCCACCCGGCTTTCCGGCACCCGGCTTGGGGACCACCACGCGTTTGCGTTTGGTTTCCACCACGACATTCTTGGTGCGTCCGTGGCTGAAACTTTGTTTCACATTTCCGGGGCGTGCCCCGCCACGAAGACCCAATGTCTTTTTGCCGTCACTATCGCTCATAAAGCTTCTTACCCTTCCGAGCGGCCCTTGCCGCCGTCATCCGTTTCGCGCAAGCCACGCAGGCGCTGCGCTTCCTCTACAACACGTTTGGCGAGTCCGCCAGAGGCCAGCGCCGCATGAATCACGGTTTGGCGCCCAAATGCCGCCCCCAACTCATCTGCAGTCAGCCAACCGATGTATTTTCCGAAGTGCGGCGTGCTGAGTTTCGACTTGCCGCGCCCCGATCCATCAGAGGCCTGAATCAGCACCTGAGCCTCTTCCCGGTCCAGCCACGTCTTGACCTTTTCATATCCCGCGACTGCGTCGCCGGACTTGCGCGCCAGGCTGATCAGCTCGATCACCCGCCGCGCGACTTGCTTTTCGACCTCATCGGCCAGGTCCGCCTGCGCCGTTACTTGCGCCTTGAACCCGCGCGAGAACAGCTTTTTGCCAACGGCCTTATTCAGCGCGGCCCGATCCGCCGCCACATAGACCCCGCGCCCCGGCAATTTCGCCGCAACATCGGGAAAGACCTGAGCGTCCGGCCCCATCACAAAGCGGATCAGCCCGTATTTGGGCTGAACCTCGCCCGTGGCGATGCACTTGCGTTCGGGTCCGTCCGACCGATCCTTATGGACGCCACCGCGACCCATTCAAGTCTCCCGAGGCCCTGAGATCAGGCCTCGGCCTCCTCATCAGTTTCGCCTTCGATCTCTTCTTCGGCCTGCTCAAGTTCTGCCGGATCAACCCAGCCCAACATGATGCGGGCGGTCATGACCAGATCCTGCGCCTCTTCCAGAGACACGCCGAAAGGCTCAAGCACACCGTCATCCTTGATGCGCTCGCCGTCGACCGTGGTCCAGCCACCGGCCAGTTCCCAGTCGGCGCAGGTGGCGAAGTCTTCCAGAGTCTTCACGTCATCCTTGGCCAGCGCCTCTACCATCTGGTGTGTCAGACCCTCGAATTCAATAAGGCTGTCCTCGGCACCCAGGGCACGGGCACTATCCAGCGCAGCCTTGGCCTGTGCTTCCAGGAATTCACGCGCACGGGTTTGCAACTCTTGCGCAGTGCCTTCGTCAACACCGTCGATCACCAGCAGCTCGTCGATCTCGACATAGGCGACTTCTTCGAGGTTGGTGAATCCTTCGGACACCAGCAACTGTGCAAAGAATTCGTCCAGATCCAAGCTGTCCATGAACAGCTGGGTACGGGCTTCAAATTCTTTCTGACGACGCGCCGATTCTTCGGCTTCGGTCATGATGTCGATGTCCAGACCGGTCAGCTGGCTGGCCAGACGCACGTTCTGACCGCGGCGACCGATGGCGAGGCTCAACTGCTCCTCGGGCACAACCACTTCGATCTTGCCAGCTTCTTCGTCCAGAACCACCTTGGAGACCTCGGCAGGTTGCAAGGCGTTCACAAGGAAGGTCGGCTGATCTTCGTTCCACGGGATGATGTCGATTTTCTCGCCCTGCAGCTCGTTCACAACGGCCTGCACGCGGCTGCCGCGCATACCAACACAGGCACCGACCGGATCAATCGAGCCGTCATACGAGATTACAGCGATCTTGGCGCGCGAACCGGGGTCGCGGGCCACAGCCTTGACCTCGATGATGCCGTCATAGATTTCCGGCACTTCCATCTTGAACAGTTCGGCCATGAATTCCGGCGCGGTGCGCGACAGGAAAATCTGGTGACCACGAACCTCGCGGCGGACTTCCTTGATGTACGCACGCACACGGTCATTCGGGCGATAGCTTTCGCGGCCGATCTTGTCGTTGCGGCGCAGAACGGCTTCGGCACCGCCCAGGTCGACGATGACATTGCCGAATTCCTCGCGCTTGACCGCACCGTTGATGATGGTGCCTGCGCGATCCTTGAATTCTTCGTACTGACGATCGCGCTCGGCCTCGCGGACCTTCTGCAGGATCACCTGCTTGGCCGATTGTGCAGCAATACGACCCATTTCAACCGGCGGGACTTCTTCAACGAAGACGTCGCCGACCTCAGGGTTTTCCATATACTGCTTGGCCTGCTCGACGGTGAACTCAGCCTGATAGTTCTCAAGCTCCTCATCCTCGACCACGGTGCGCACGCGGGTAAAGGTCGCCTTACCAGTCTTGCGGTCGATGGAAACACGAATGTCCATCTCGGCTCCGTAGCGGCTCTTGGCGGCACGGGCGAGCGATTCTTCCATCGCTTCGACAACCAGACCGGGGTCGATCATCTTTTCGCGGGCCACGGCCTCGGCGGTCTGCAGCAGCTCCAGCTGGTTGGCTGAGGTGATTGCCATCAGTTCGTCTCCTCTTCGGACCCTTCGGTCTCAATCTCGTCGAAAGCGTTTTCGTTCAGGGCACCGGCGTCTTTACGCTGGCGCAGCATTTCCTTGATCAGGTCGTCGGTCAGAACCAGCTTGGCATCGCTCAGCCAATCGAATTGCAGACCGATGGTGATCGTCTCGGACCCTTCGGGGATGTTGATCAGAACCTCGTCCCCTTCGATCCCCGCCAGCTCACCCTTAAAGCGGCGGCGACCGTCGATCAGTTCGGCGGTCTCGATCTTGGCCTCATACCCTTCAAAGGCCTCAAAGTCCTTGAGACGGGTCAGAGGGCGGTCGATGCCGGGGCTGGAAACCTCAAGCGTATAGGCGTCAAGGATCGGATCCTCGACATCCAGCGTTGCGCTGACCGCGTTGGAAATCTCGGCGCAGTCATCCACTTCGATGCCGCCATCGGGCTTGTCTGCCATGATCTGCAGCGTGGTCTGCTTGCCGCTCATCAGGCGAATGCGGACCAGCTCATACCCCAGATCCTCGATCACGGGGGTAATGATCTCGGCCAGTCGCCGGTCAATGGCTGCCTTGGCTATCAGGTCGTTTGTCATTTAGGTTCTCTACCCTTCATCCGGGCACAAAAAAACGGGCGCGCGGCCCGTCGAATTTTCCGGTGGAGCTTTGAACCAGAAGTCCAACGCGCCGCTGTTGGAGATGCATATACGCAGGGTTTCCCGAGTCTGCAACCCCCAGCAGGAATTAAGCCAGCCACCACCGTTCGGCGATGCGGCCATCGTCCAGCGCACGCGCTTGTCCGACCTGAACCGGCATTCCGACACGAGCGGCCACGGCCAGCGCCATATCCGTCTCACTTGGGAAAAAGCGCAAACCGCGTTGCCCCCGCAGATCGTCTTGCGCGGGCAGTGCGGCAACGTCCACATAGCCGTCTCGCAAAGCCTCAGCCCGGACGCGCGCGTCGGGGATCACGATGACCTCCAGCGCATCAACCCAACCCGCCTGGCCGCTTTTGTAGTGACCCACGACTTTGCGTCCCAAAAAATGACGCCCATCTTCGGCGCGTTCGACCCGATAACATCCGGTGCCGTTGGCCGCGTGCAATGGCGTTACGTCCTGACCATTGCGCGTAATGACAAATCGACTGTCTGCCAGCAGAAACGGCAGGCCCGGATTGGCGTCTGCCAGCTCCAGCCGCAAGGACGAGGGCGAGGTGGCCTCAACGCGCCCAGCCTGCTCCAGCACAGCAAGAACGTCGGTAACGTCCAACGGAGCCTCATCATGGAACAGAACACCGGGGCGCAGATCGAAATGCCAGACCCGCGCGTCCGCATCGGTTTTCCAGCCTGTCGCCAACTCGGGGCGCAACGTGCCATCCGGCGCAATCTCGGTCAGCGTGTCGAACACCGCACCACGCGCCACCTGTTCAAGGCTTTCGTCCCGAGGCACGGCCAACCGCAGCGTTCCACCGGTTTTTGGCGTGTTGGCCAATGATGCGCCCGTGGCCGCCAGCAATGCGGCGGCGGCACCCGAAGCGAACAAAGCACGACGGTCGAGCCGGGTCATGCCACACCCTCCGCGACGCGGTCCATGATACGGACCAGCTCGGCGCTGATGCCCGGCTCGGACAAGGCGTGCCCGGCCTGCCGGACCATCTTCAACTCGGCGTTTGGCCAGCGTTCGGCCAAAGACCACGCGGCCTGCGGCGGGCAGATCATGTCATAGCGCCCCTGCACGATATGGCCGGGGATATGGGCAATCCGCTCCATCTGGTCCAGAATCTGCCCGTCCTTTTCAAGAAACGCACCGTGGGAAAAATAGTGATTCTCAAGCCGCGCAAACGCACGTGCATATTCGCCGGGGCTTTCGCCCGTGGAACCATGCGAATGTATAGACGCCAGAGCGTTCTCCCAACTGGACCAAGCGCGGGCATACAGGATTTCCGTCGCCCGATCACCCGAGAAAAGGCGTTTGTGATAGGCGCCGATCGTGTCCGACAGCTCGTCCTCAGCCAGCAGTGCCGTAAACTTCGCCCATTGCTCGGGCCAGAACTTGCCCGCGCCGCCGCCATAGAACCAGTCCAGCTCGGCCTGCGTCGCCAGAAACACGCCGCGCAGCACCAGCCGGTTCACCCGATCGGGATGCGCCTGCGCATAGACCAGCGCCAAGGTCGCGCCCCAGCTACCGCCAAACACCGTCCAGTCGTCGATATCCAGCAGGGTCCGCAGGCGTTCGATGTCGTCCACCAGATCCCACGTCGTGTTATCCACCACCGAGGCATGAGGCCGCGACCGCCCACACCCGCGCTGATCAAACAGAATCACCCGGAATACACGCGGATCGAAATAACGCCGCATGGCCGGGCTGCATCCTCCGCCCGGGCCGCCATGCAGAACCACAACAGGCAACCCGTCGGGATTACCGCATTGTTCCATGTAAATACGGTGCCCGTCACCCACATCGACCATGCGCTGATCGAACGGGTCAATCGGCGGGTACAGATATTGAACTGCGCGCTTTTGGTCCGGGTACTTATCCATTAGGGCCCTATATAGTCTTTAAACGTAAAAGAGCACACGGAGACAGGAATGCAAGCGCATCCGAACACGGTGGACCCGTCAGAGATCGCAAAATTCGAGGCGATGGCTGCGGAATGGTGGGATCCCCATGGGAAATTCAAACCCCTGCACATGCTGAATCCGTGCCGTCTGGACTATATCACACAGCAGATCGCGGGCGAATTCGACCGCGATCTGAAGGCTGCAAAACCGTTCGACGGCCTGCGCCTGCTGGATATCGGCTGCGGCGGCGGACTACTGAGCGAACCGATGGCGCGATTGGGCGCGACGGTCGTGGGGGCCGACGCCGCCGAGGGCAACCTGCCCGTCGCCCGCATCCATGCCGAGCAATCGGGGCTGGACATCGACTACCGCCACACCACAGCCGAGGCCATGGCCGCCGCGGGCGAACAATTCGACGTGGTGCTGAACATGGAGGTGGTCGAACACGTGGCCGACCCGTTGGGGTTCCTGACCGCCTCGCAACAACTGCTGAAACCGGGCGGGTTGCTGATCTGCTCGACCATCAACCGCAACCCTAAGTCCTATGCGATGGCCATTTTCGGGGCCGAGGTCGTCATGCGCTGGCTGCCACGCGGCACGCATGAGTGGAACAAGTTCATCACCCCCGACGAACTGTTCGACCTGCTGCGCCAGGCCGGGCTGGACCCCGTGGACCGGAAGGGATTTGTGTTCAACCCCGTGCTGTGGAGCTGGTCGATCTCAGACCGAGACCTGAGCGTGAATTACGTGACGGCGAGTGTGAAGCCGGGGTGAGGCTACTCCCCCTCCAACTGCAAGCGCAAATCCCGCAGTACGGGCAGCGTGCTGCGGACGCGCTCCAAACCCAACTCTCCGACAACGCGGTTGATCAGCGGGGCAATCGAGGAAATCGCCTGATCGCGCGCGCGGCGTCCAGCGGGGCTGATGGCGACCATCTTGCGGCGGGCGTCGTCCCAGTCGGGTCGGATGTGGATGTATCCGGCCCATTCCAGCTTGGCCAACGTGTTGGTCATTGCGCCTCGGGTCACGTGAAAAGTGCTGGCCAGTTGCGCTGGCGTGCGTTCATCCCCCACGAACACCAGATGATTCAGAACCGAGAAGTGTGAGATTTCCATGCCCTTGGGCAGCACCCGGCTGAGCCGGTTGCGCAATAGCTGGTCGGCGGTCAGGATCTCGCTGAACAGCGTGACCGCAAGGGCATTGGTATCGTCCGTCATTGGGTCCGGCTCTGGATCAGGGGCCGTCAAAAGCCCGCAGGTGCGTCAATGAGGGCACGCGGCGGCGCGCCTCTGACACAGAACTATCATCCAGATCGAAAATGTGAATGCCCGGATCGGTGCCTGCGTCGATGACGACCTCTCCCCACGGGGCCACGACCATGCTGTGACCGTAGGTGTACCGCGTTCTGCCACGGGTTGTGGGGTGTTCTCCGGTTTGCGCCGGAGCCAGCACCCAAGCGCCGTTCTCAATCGCCCGGGCACGCAACAGCGATTCCCAGTGCGCAGCCCCGGTAACCGGGGAAAACGCCGCCGGAACCGTCAGGATACGCGCACCGGCCTGAGCCAGCGCTGCATAGAGATGGGGAAAGCGGACATCATAACACACGGTCAGGCCAACTTTGCCGAATTCTGTCTCGGCAATCACGGCCCGGTCGCCGGGGCGGTAATTCTTGGATTCCCGAAAGGACTCGGCTTCCGTGACCTGCACGTCAAACATATGAATCTTGTCATACCGCGTCACGATCTGTCCTTGCGGGTCGATCATGAACGAGCGATTGGCAAAACGACCGTCCGCGTCTTGGGTTTTGATCGCCAGCGAGCCGATCAGCAGCCACACATTCAACGCTTTCGCGTGATTGCGCAGCCCGGCAAGCGTCAGGTCTTCTTCTTCATGCTGCAAAACTTCGCGCTGCCGCGTTGTCGAGGTCGACACGCAGTTCGTCACCTCGGGGGTGAGGATGAACTGCGCGCCCCGTTCCGCCGCCTCGGTCATTAGGGCGCGCACCATACCCAGATTCGCGGCCGGATCGTCCGACGAAGTGATCTGCAGCAGAGCAGTCTTCATTACGCTGCCAGCAGGCGGTCCAGCTTGCCCTGACGCTCCAGCTCATAAAGATCGTCGCAGCCGCCTACATGCTGCGATCCGATAAATATCTGCGGTACAGTGCGTTTGCCGCCGGCGCGCTCGATCATTTCGGGTTTGCGCTTGGGATGCATCAGCACGTCGACCTCACTGAATTCGACGCCTTTCTGTTTCAGCAGACGTTTGGCCGCGTGGCAAAAGCCGCATAGCGGCGAAGTGTAGATTTCTACCGGTTTCATAATTCGTCCCTTGGGGTTTCGCGTATTCTTGGGCGAATTAGGCATCCTTGGCAACGCGCGCTAGGGTCAACACGAAAATATGATTTGCACCGGATGCAATGCAGACACGCGCACAGGCCGCCAGTGTCGCGCCCGAGGTCATCACGTCGTCCACCAACAAGATATCGCGCCCTTGCATCCTGCAGGCCCGTTTGGGATGCGCGGTGATCGCATTTTCCAACACCTGAGCGCGTTCTGCCGCAGTTTTCCCATCCAGAACCGGGGTGCGAACCCGCCGGGTCAGCAGGTCAGGGCAACTTTCCAACCCGGTTTCCCGCCCGAGATGCTGCGCCAACAATGCGGATTGATTATACCGCCGTTTTAGCAATCGCGACCAATGCAACGGCACGGGTGCAATCAGCATATCCTCACGAAACAGGTCACGCCCGGCCCGAGCCATCCAACGCGCGGCAGGACGCGCAAGCTCTGGCCGGTCTCCATGTTTCAGACCCAGAATCAGGGAACGCGCTCGACCATCGTACAAAAGCGCCGCGCGCCCATCGCGCCACGGTCGGGGTGTCCTCATGCAATCGTCACATTCGATTCGGTGTCCATCTGCCTCTCCGGGCAGGGGAACTCCACAGCTTTCGCAGACCACACCTCCGACAAATGGCGTGTCGCTCCAGCAACGTCCGCACAGGGCAAAGTCCGAGTCGGTCAGGTTTCCGCACCCCATGCAGCGGGGCGGATAGATCAACTGCACGGCGGTTTGAATCCGCGGCCAGATGCGATAATTGCGCCTTATGAAGCTGCCTGACTCCAATGCACCCTCTTTGTTTGACCAGCCTGCCCTTGCCAGGCATCGCGCCCGCGCACGCGACGAAGCGCTATTTCTGCACCGCGCCGCTGTGGACGAAGTGCAGGATCGGCTCACCATGGTTAACAAAAGCTTTACTGCCCCGGCGATCGTGACGCCCTTTGCGCATATTTGGAGGGGTGTGCTGCCCAAAGCGCATATTGTTACCGATGACGATGTTCTTCGGCTGACACCGGGCACGCATGATCTGATCGTGCACGCAATGGCGCTGCATTGGGCAAACGATCCGGTTGGACAACTGATCCAATGCCGTCGTGCGCTGAATCCCGACGGGCTGTTGCTGGTCATTTGCCTGGGCGGTGAAACCCTGCACGAATTGCGCGCGGCGCTGGGGCAGGCCGAGATTGAGGTGACCGGTGGCCTCAGCCCCCGCATCTCGCCAATGGCAGAACTGCGCGATCTGGGCGGATTGCTGCAACGCGCGGGTTTTGCCCTTCCTGTGGCAGATACGGCTCGTCTAACCGCAGAATACCGCGACCTGTCGCACCTGATGCATGACTTGCGCGCAATGGGTGAAACCAACAGCCTTGCGAATCGCATGAAACAGCCAACCCGTCGGTCCGTTTTTGAAATGGCTCAACAGATTTACACCGATCATTTCGCGACAGGTGCGGGCCGGCTCAAGGCGACGTTTGAACTGATCTGTCTGACCGGCTGGTCACCGGACGAAAGTCAGCAAAAACCTCTACGCCCGGGGTCAGCACAAATACGCCTTGCCGACGCATTGGGAACCAAGGAAGGTAAACTGCCCGATTGACGCAGAGCCAATTCCATTTATCTCAGCCCGGAACACTAGAAGCTCAGGAACACATCCATGTTTGACGCCACGCGCCCATCGCACGCACCCGCAGACCATCCCAAGGTCAAAATGGGCCGAGTCGGTATTCTTGTGGCCAATCTGGGCACGCCAGATGACTACAGTTATTGGCCGATGCGCCGTTATCTGAACGAGTTCCTGTCGGATCAGCGCGTCATCGACTATCCCAAGTGGAAATGGCAGCCGATCCTGCAAGGCATCATACTGACCAAACGGCCTTTCAGCTCGGGCGAGGCGTATAAGTCGATCTGGAACCACGACAAGGGCGAGAGCCCGCTGATGACGATCACCAAGGATCAAACCGCCAAGCTGCGCGATGCGATGCAGGAACGCTATGGCGATCAGGTGATGGTGGAGTTCTGCATGCGCTACGGCAACCCCTCGACCAAATCGAAAGTGCGCGAGATGGTAGCGGCAGGGTGTGACCGCATCCTGTTCTTCCCGCTCTACCCGCAATACGCGGGCGCGACGACCGCCACGGCAAACGATCAGTTCTTTCGCGCGCTGATGGAAGAAGCGTGGCAGCCTGCGTCGCGCACCGTCCCGGCCTATTTCGACGAACCCGCCTATATCGACGCATTGGCCGGATCCGTCGAAGCCGCCTATGCCGCGATGGAGACCAAACCGGACATTCTGGTCTGTTCCTACCACGGGATGCCGGAACGCTATTTGCAGCAGGGCGATCCGTATCACTGCCAATGCGCGAAAACGACCCGGCTTTTGAAAGAACGGCTGGGATGGCAGGATGATCAGCTTGTCTCGACCTTCCAATCCCGGTTCGGGCCGGAAGAATGGCTGAAACCCTACACCGTTGAGCATGTGGCTGAGCTGGCGCGGCAGGGTAAGAAGAATATTGCCGTCATCGCCCCGGCATTTTCCGCCGATTGCATCGAAACGCTGGAAGAGATCAACGAAGAGATCAAGGAAAGCTTTGAGGATGCCGGTGGCGAAAGCTTTACCTACATCCCCTGCCTGAACGATGACGATTCGCACATCGCGGCTCTGGGCAAGGTGATCGAGGACAATCTCAAAGGCTGGCTGGACTAGTCCCCCCAGCCATCAGGCACAAAAAAAGGCGGTGGAAAGCTCCACCGCCTTTTCTTTGTATTACGCTCGTCGAATTAGCTTGCTGCAACAGCTGCGGCAACCACAACCAGCAGGACCAGCGGCAGGATGATGCCCTGCGACGAACCCTGAGTTTCTTCGACAACAACAGGTGCTTCAACAACCGGCTCTTCCAGGTTGCCAGCATAAGCGGTCGATGCAGCAGCGGTCAGTGCAGCGGCGAGAACGAGTTTCTTCATATTAACCTCCAGAATAGGTACGGTTTCAAATACTGAAACCGCACACCCAAGACTTACCTCGTGTTTTTTTCTAACCAGCTATCCAACTGGAATGCAAATGGAACTTGCGTTTTAATCAAGTTCGGCTGCGAAAATGTCGTCAAATTAGCAACACTTGCGTGCCGACCTTGGCCATCGAAAACAACTCGGCGATATCTTCGTTGAACAGGCCAATGCACCCGTTGGACGATCTGCGCCCTATTTTGCGCGTGTCGTGCGTGCCGTGAATGCGATAATACTTCCAGCTCAGGTACAAAGCGTGGGTTCCCAACGGGTTATCCGGCCCCGGAGGGATATAATCCGGCCACTCTGGGTTTCTTTTCTTCATGGACGGCGTCGGCGACCAGCTTGGTCCTTCGACCTTGCGGATCACGCTTGTCCGACCCCGGCGGGTGAGTTCTTCGGTCAGCGGCACCGAAGACGGATAGAGTTTGTATATGCGCTGATCATCTGACCAGTAATGCAACGCGCGCGAGACGGTATCCACCAGAATGGCGCCATTTCGCGTGTTGGAAAAATAGGGCTGCCAGTCCAGCGCACGAAAACCCGAGATGTTCCGTCTGACCTCTGGCTCTGGTTCCGGCGCAGGGCGGAGCGGATCACCGGGGATGTACTGAGCAATCGCGGGCGAGGCCAGAAATGCCGAAGCGCTGGCCAGAAATCCGCGGCGTGTCGTAGGCGTAATGAGTTTCTTGACCATCGCAGGCGGTCCTTTGCTAAACCAAAGATGAAAATCAGAGGCATTTTATTGCCAGAATACCTCATTCGCAAATCAAACCGGCAGAATCACGCGAAAATCAGCTTTTGCAGGTTTGCCGAAATCAGCCGGGCGCGTTATGCCCTAGAGCACCATAAACATCAGGTCGGTCATGACGCGTATTATTTCCTTATTGTTCGTTTGCCTCGTTGCACTGGCAGCGTGTACCCCAAGCAGCACCCCGACATACGGGTCGGATGGCCGCCCTCTGCCCACTGTTTACAAGATTCGCGGCAATCCCGAAAAGCTGCAATTCCGTATGCTTGATTCGGTGAACGCGCTGCGTCAGGCGTCGGGACTACAGGCGGTACAGTTGAATTCACAGCTCAATGCTGCTGCGGCGACTCATTCCAAGGACATGGCGCGCCAAAACCGGCCGTGGCATTTCGGATCAGACGGTTCGTCGCCAATCGACCGCGCTGCGCGCGTTGGGTATTTTGGAACTTTCCTTGGCGAAGCGATCTCGGAGACTTACGAAACCGAAACCGAGACACTGGCCGCGTGGATGCAGGAACCGGGTCCGCGCTCTGTGATCATGGACCCGAAGGCCACTCAGATGGGTTTTGCCTGGCATCAGGAAAATGGCGGCAAAATCTGGTGGACGCTGGAAATGGGGGCGGGCGGCTAACAGGCCACCGCACCAAAACAAAAGCCCCCTGAATCCGGGGGCTTTTTTCTTTCCTGACAGTTGGTTATGCCGCCTGCATGGACTGGGCCTCGGTCAATATTGCGTATAGCTTGACCGGATCAGGATTGGCACGCAGCTTGGCGCAGACCGAGGTATCGCGCAAAGTCCGCGACACTAGCGCAAGAGCTTTCAGGTGATCGACGCCAGCTTCTTCCGGCGCGAAAAGTGCGAAGGCGATGTCTACCGGCTGCCGATCGACAGACCCGAAATCAATCGGCTTTTCCAGCAGAACAAACGCGCCGGACACATCTTCGACGTCGGCGAGACGCGCGTGCGGCAGAGCCACGCCGTGGCCGACACCCGTAGGCCCGAGGCTTTCGCGCTCCAGCAGACTGTCCACAACGACCTGCGCGTCCAGACCCAAAGTCCCCGCAGCAATATCGCCGATCTCTTGAAACAGCCGCTTCTTGCTGGAAGCGGCGGAAAAAACACGCACCGCTTCGGGCTTCAGTATGCTCGAAAGCTCCATGATCATGCTCCATGGCAATGTCCCCGCCTATGCAGGGACCTGCCTTGCTATTCTTGCCTGTTACGGATCAATCCAGCCAATATTACCGTCATCCCTACGGTACACGACATTCAATCCGTCCTTGTTTTCATTCCGGAACACCAGCACCGGGGCACCGGCAAGTTCCATCTGCATAACGGCTTCACCAACACTCAGCGATGGGATCTTGGTTTCCATCTCAGCCACGATCATCGGCTGCAGAGACTCAGGCTCACTCGCCGAATCCGATTCGTCAGAGGCGAGGATATAAGAGGATGCCCCAAAGAGTTCAACCGGCTCAGCCCGATCCTTGTGGTGGTCTTTGAGACGGCGCTTATACCGGCGCAACTGTGTTTCCATCTTGTCGCAACATGCCTCGAATGCTGCGTAGATTTCCGTTGCATGGGCTTTGGCCTGCGCCGTCAGGCCGGTGGAAAGATGTACCGTGGTTTCGCATACATATTCATGCGCAGAACGCGAAAAGACAACATTGGCGTCAGTGGGTCGCTGAGCATATTTCCCAACAACGTCGCCAAGCTCGGTCTGCACGTGAGTTTGAAGTGCTTCACCGATGTCGATCTGTTTTCCGCTGATTTGGTAACGCATGTGATCTCCTTCACAATTCACACCCTTTCTAACGCCGCAAATCGCAGCGTGCTTGTTTTTATCGGGTGGTGGATATCGGCACTTCGGGCATTAATCGAACCGAGCGCCCTTCAGGGAAGGGGCACCGTGATCCAGACTGGAACCCTAGAAATGCCATGTGCCAATTGAGGCAAGAGAAGTCGTAAGAGTCAATCAAAACAGGTGTGTATATACGCGATTTCCGCCAGGCCTTCGGCGCAAAACAGCGCAAACCTATGAAATTCGGAAGTTTTCGCCCAAATAGACCCGGCGAACGTTTTCGTTTTCGACCACCTCGTCCGGCGTGCCGGACATAAGCACCTGACCGTCATGCAGAATATAGGCCCGATCCACGATCTCGAGCGTTTCGCGGACGTTGTGATCGGTAATCAACACGCCGATTCCGCGTTTCTTCAGGTCAGCGACCAGATGGCGGATATCCCCCACGCTGATTGGGTCCACACCGGCAAAAGGTTCATCCAGCAGCAGATATTTGGGGTCCGCCGCAAGACAGCGGGCAATTTCGACACGACGACGCTCACCACCCGACAAGGCCAGCGCGGGCGCACGGCGCAGATGTTCGATCGAGAAATCGGACAGCAGTTCTTCCAGACGTTCCTTGCGGCGGTGCGCATGATCAACGGTGATGTCCAGCACCGAGGCGATATTGTCCTCGACGCTCATCCCACGGAAAATCGACATTTCCTGCGGCAGATACCCGATACCAAGCCGCGCGCGACGGTACATCGGCAATGTGGTGACCACCTGCCCGTCAATCGTGACGGTGCCCGCTTCGGGGAACACCAACCCTGCCACGGAATAAAACGTCGTCGTCTTACCTGATCCGTTGGGCCCCAAAAGCGCCACGACTTCGGACCGGTCCAGCGTCATGGAAACGTCCCGGATCACCGTCTTCTTGCGGTAGGACTTGCGCAGTTTTTCGATCCTAAGACCCGAGTTGCCCTCGGCTACGGTCAGGTTCGGCCCGGCCATCAGTTGGCGCCCTGCTGCAGAATGGTTTTGACGTTGCCCGTCATTGTCGCAGTACCTGTGGTGAGGTTCGCGTTCATCTGGTCGCCACTGATCGTGCTTGGCCCCTGCGTCAGCAGAACATTGCCTTTCATGACGATCACGCCCGAGTCGATGGTGTATTCCGCCCAGTCCCCTTCGGCGGCGTCCGGTGGGCTGACCAGAACCACATCCTCGGTCGCCTCCATACGATCAATCGCGGAACGGTCTTCGTTGTAGATGACCAGAACACGCTCGGCCGTCAGGCGCATTTCGCCCTGAATAACGATCACATTGCCCAGAAATTCGGCCGACCCGTCTTCCTGATTCACGTTGAGTGTCTCTGACGTTACCTCAACCGGCAGGCTGGGGTCTGCCTTCACCGCTCCGAACGCGACCTGCGTCTCTTGCGCAGACGCCGAGACAGCACCGGCTACAAGTACACAACACGCAATGGCAAAACGAAAATCGAACACAGGTTATCTTTCTGCTTTTTCCGGCTCATACACCAACTTGACGCCATCTGTAAAAATAATATGGACCGGCCCGTCCTTTTTTTCAGTCCCAAATGTCATCCGGCCAGCGGAAAAGTTACCGATTATGCCCGTGCCGTCGACCTGACCCGGTGTATCACCTCGGATTTCGTCCAGCGCCGTATTCAAAAGATCCGTCGTGACCTTGATGCCGTCTGTTGTAATTATGACCACATCCCCGACAAAGGTCGCCGTATTCTTGTCCGGGCGGATCATGCCGGAATTGGAGTCCAGCGTGATCACGCCACCATCCGAAAGGCCCAGCCTTCCTTTGAACTCAGACGCGGTCGGCACCGAGTTTTTGGTCCCCTGGGTCGCCTTTGTCGCTTCGATCTGAACTTCTTCGCCCTTGCGGGTCGTGCCGCGATAGTTCGGCAAGGTCACGATCTGATCGGCCAGCCGTTCCTCGATGTCTCTTTGCGTGAAGGGCACGGTGACACTGGTTTCGATACTGCGCGACAGCAGGAAAACCGTGGACAGCAGCACAATGGCCGCCAGTGGCAGCAACACCTTGAGGAATTGCACCATGCGCGAGTGACTGTCCACTGATCCGCCCTCCGCCTAGCCCAGTCCGACGCGCAGACAGTCGTGAATGTGCAGCAGCCCCTCTGCCGATCCGTCAGAGTCGGGCGAGACCACGAACAAAGAGGTAATCTTGCGCTCGTTCATGATCGCCACGGCCTCTTCCGCCAGCGCATTGGGGCCGATCGTGGTCGGGTTTGCCGTCATGACTTCAGCGGCCGTCTTGTCCAGCAGACCGTCCATGTGACGTCTCAGGTCACCATCCGTGATGATACCGGACAGTTGGCCTTGCGCATCGGTAACGCCAGCTACGCCGAACCCTTTCTGGCTGATCACGATCAGCGCATCGCTCATCGCGGTGTCAGCCGCCACCAGAGGCAGTGCGTCGCCCGTATGCATCAGGTCGCGCACGGTGGACAACTGTGCACCCAATTTGCCACCGGGATGAAACGCGTGAAAATCCTCGGGTTTGAAGTCGCGGTATTTCATCAGCGCAATCGCCAGCGCATCACCCATCGCCAGCGTCAGCGTGGTCGAGATTGAAGGCACCATGCCGAACCCACATGCCTCACCCATCGACGGGATGAGAAGATGCACATCGGCTTGGGTCATCAAAGTGCTTTCGGGTTTGCTGGACAGCCCAATCAGCGGGATGCCGAAACGGCGCGTGAAGGCCAGCAGGTTCGCAAGTTCGGGCGCTTCGCCCGAGTTTGAGATGGCCAGTACCACATCGCCCTTGGACACCATGCCCAGATCGCCGTGACTGGCCTCGGCCGGGTGAACGAAATAGGCCGGTGTACCGGTGCTGGCCAGCGTCGCCGCGATCTTGTGGCCAATATGACCCGACTTGCCGATGCCGCTGATGATGATGCGGCCCTTGGCCTGCAAAATCATTTGCACGGCTTCGGCGAAGTGTTCGTCCAGACCTTCGGCCAGAACGTCCAGTGCGCGGGCTTCGTCGGTGACGACCTGTCGCGCGGTTCTCAGGAATGCTTCTGTATCAGTCATGAGTGCGCAAAAATATCCGTTTCAGGCCAACCTGCGAGATCAAGTTTCGCACGCATCGGCAGAAAGTCAAAACAGGCTTGCGCCATCTCGGTCCGGCCTTCGCGGGCCAAACGCCCGTCCAAAGCCTCACGCAGACGGTGTAGGTAAAGAACATCCGACGCGGCATATTCAAGCTGCGCGTCGGTCAGGGTCTCCGCGCCCCAATCGCTCATCTGCTGTTGCTTCGAGATATCGACGCCGATCAATTCCTGACACAGGTTTTTCAGCCCGTGCCGGTCCGTATATGTGCGCACAAGGCGGCTGGCGATCTTGGTGCAGTAGACCGGCGCGGCCAATGCACCGAAGGTGTGGTACATCGCTGCGATGTCAAAACGGCCGAAATGGAACAGTTTCAGCACATCCGGGTTTTCCAGCATGGCGCTGAGGTTCGGGGCTTCGGTCTGACCCTTTGACACCTGAACGATATGGCTGTGGCCGTCGCCACCGGACATCTGGATCACGCAAAGCCGATCACGATTTGGGTTCAACCCCATGGTTTCACAGTCAATGGCCACAACTGGGCCCAGATCCAAACCGTCCGGCAGGTCGTTTTTGTAAAGGTGGTTCGCCACGGGGGTCTTCCTTTGTGCGGTATCGCCCCCGAGATAGGAGGTTTGGCCCACAAACTCAACGCCATCCAAAGAATACGACCAATATGCGCAGTTTTCTTGACCCTTGCGTCGCACCACGGAAAATGACGTTCTGTATTGAGCACACACCGCGCCAGAGCATTTTCACTTGCAAGAAAGGCATTGCAGATGCTGAGCGTCCTGCGAAACCGTGTTTACCGCCATCTACTGGCCGCTCAGATCGTGGCGCTGACCGGGACCGGTCTGGCAACGGTCGCGCTGGGCCTTCTGGCGTTCGATCTGGCCGGAGATGCCGCTGGGCTGGTTCTGGGCGCCGCTTTGACAATCAAGATGGTAGCCTATGTGGTGGTGGCACCGCTGGCTGCCGCCTTTGCCGAGCGGCTGGACCGGCGCAGAATGCTGGTCGCATTGGACATCGTGCGCGCAGCGGTTGCGGTCTGTTTGCCTTTCGTGACCGATATCTGGCAGATTTACGTGCTGATTTTCATCCTCCAATCGGCGTCAGCCGGTTTCACGCCTGCTTTTCAGGCCACCATTCCGGACGTTCTGACCGATGAACAGGACTACACCAAGGCCCTTTCGCTGTCCCGCTTGGCCTATGATCTGGAAAGCGTGGTCAGTCCGATCCTGGCCGCAGCTTTGCTGACAATCGTTAGCTTCGACAGCCTGTTCTGGGGTACCGGGCTTGGCTTCGCGGCATCGGCATTATTGGTGGTTTCGGTTGCCCTGCCCTCACCCAAACCGGCAAAAGCACGCGGGATATACGAGCGGACGACCCGTGGCATCCGCATCTACCTAGCGACGCCTCGCCTGCGTGGGTTGCTCGCCCTGAATTGGACTGCCGCCGCCCTGAGCTCGATGGTTATCGTCAATACGGTAGTGATCGTTCGGGCCGATCTGGGCCTGACTGAAAGTGCAGTTGCCATCGCGTTGGCTGGATTTGGCGGTGGATCGATGCTGGCAGCCTTTGCCTTGCCCTCTTTGTTGAACAGGTTTCGAGATCGCCGAGTCATGCTGACCGGAGCGGTTCTTGGCACGGTGTTCATGGCGGTTGGCGCCGCGTTGTCCGCCTTGGGCCAAATCACTTTGCCTACGTTGATGCTTGTCTGGGCCTGCATCGGCTTTGGATATTCCGCGACCCTTACGCCTTCGGGTCGGCTGCTGACACGTTCGGCCCGGCCCGAGGACCGTCCAGCCGTCTTTGCCGCACAATTCACGCTGTCCCATATGTGCTGGCTTGTCCTTTATCCATTGGCTGGATGGCTGATGACGGCCAAAGGCACCACTCAGGCGTTGATCTGGATGACCTGTGCAGCGGCTCTGGGGCTTGGCTTTGTGGTCGCGTTATGGCCCCGAGCGCGCCGTAAAGCCGTTTCAAATGAACGTCCGTACAAGCCTTGAGCATCGGCGCAACTCTGCACTACACCTTGGTATCATGGATCAACTGGACCGTCGCATCATAGCCGCCCTTCAACGCAACGCCCGTGAATCTACTACCAAGATTGCGGCGAAGCTCGGCGTCGCCCGAACCACCGTGTACGAACGCATCACCCGCATGGAGGAGCGCGGCGTGATCGCTGGCTACTCGGTTGTACTGAACGCACCCGAAGATGCCCCACGAGTTCAGGTCATCGTACTGCTTGAGGTGCAGCAGAAGGAAACGACCCGTATCATCAAACGGCTGGAAGCCTACCCCGAGGTCAAACTGTGCCTGTCCATCAATGGCGAGTTTGATCTGCTGCTGTCCGCCGAAGCGCCCCGGATCGAGGATCTGGATATTCTGGTGGATGACCTGGCCAAAATCCCCGGTGTTCTACGCACCAATACCAGCGTTGTATTCGGCCGGAAGATCGACCGAATCTGAGCAGTCGATAACTCTCTGTAAACCTAGTCGCAGCTAGCCTGTCCCGAACTGATCAGAATCCCGGACAGGCAGAATGCCCTATCGAACACTCATTGGACTGATTGCTGCGCTTCTTGTCGCGCAATCGGCGGCCTCTTGGCCTGATGTCAGCACAGCCGGACTCTGCGATCGCGCTGCCCAGCGCGCAGCTTTGTCACACGGTGTACCGCTGGACGTGCTACGCGCCATTTCGCGTGTTGAAACCGGCCGCGCACTGGATGGGCAGCTTGCGCCGTGGCCCTGGACAATAAACGTCGAGGGCAAGGGGTTCTGGTTCGATTCCGAGCAGGAAGCCAAGTCATATGTCTTCGGTGTCTTCAAAGCAGGGAAGCGCAGCTTTGACATCGGCTGTTTCCAGATCAACTACCGCTGGCACGGCAAGGCGTTCCGATCCATCGACGCCATGTTCAAACCAGAAGAGAACGCCGACTACGCCGCCCGTTTCCTAAAAGAACTGCACGCCGAACTGGGCTCATGGACCGCTGCGGCAGGCGCGTATCACTCTCGCACACCCGATCTGGCAAGGGCATATTCCGGCCGCTTTCAAAACGTTCTGGAACGGCTGCAGCAAAACCCTGAAACCATACTTGTCTCAAGCGATCCGTTTTCAGGCGCGACGGCCCCGCTGATCCCGCTGCGTATGGACGGCTCGGGAACCGGGACGCTGGGGTCTCTGGTTCCGAAATCCGGCACCGCCACCGCCTTTATCTCTTTCAACTAGGAGCACAGCGTGCCCAAGATCGACGCCCGTACCCTGTTTTCTCCGACCGTTCTGCTGGCGCTGGCGTTGATGACCGTCATCGTGATGATGATCCTGCCGATGCCAGCTTGGGTGCTGGACGTGGGGCTGGCGGCTTCCTTTGCACTGGCCATTCTGATCTTCACGCTCACATTGTTTATCGAGCGACCACTGGATTTTTCGTCTTTCCCGACGATCCTTCTTGCATCTTTGATGCTGCGGCTGTCGCTGAACGTGTCCTCGACCAAGTTGATCATCGGGCAGGGGCATACCGGTCCAAATGCAGCAGGGGACGTGATCGAAGGGTTTGCCAATTTCGTCATGGGCGGCAGTATTTTTCTGGGTCTGGTGGTGTTCGGTGTTTTGCTGATCGTGAACTTCATGGTGATTACCAAGGGCGCGGCAAGAATGGCCGAGGTTGGCGCCCGGTTTGCGCTGGACGGGATGCCCGGCAAGCAGCTTGCCATCGACAGCGACATGTCCGCTGGTGCCATTGACCACCAGCAAGCCAAAGAACGACGCGAACGCGAACAACAAGAGACGACGTTTTTCGGCTCGCTCGACGGCGCTTCAAAATTTGTCAAAGGCGATGCCATCGCCGGATTGCTGATCACATTGCTCAACCTCGTGATGGGTCTGGTTATGGGGGTGATCGTACATGGGATGCCCATCTCATCGGCCTTTGAAACCTATGCGATCCTGACGGTCGGTGACGGGCTGGTCTCGCAGATTCCCTCGGTGATCATTTCGATCGCGTCGGCTCTGTTGTTGGCGCGCGGCGGTGCGCAAGGGGCAACGGACAGTGCTATATTCTCGCAGTTGGGTCGCCATCCGGCGGCGTTGGGTACTGTGGCGATCCTGATGGTGCTATTCGCGCTGGTGCCGGGCCTGCCCTTCCTGCCGTTCATATTGGGCGCGGGCGTGCTGGGATACGCGGCCTATTCCGTGCACCAAAGGCAAAACGAGGATGAGGCTGCGGCCATTTCGCCCGACCCATCGGACGATACGCCTGTGTCTCAGGCCATCGGGGATGTTCTGGATCTGGATGACGTCCATCTGGAGTTCGCACCTGACCTCGTGAGCATGGTTCTGAACCCCGGCACCGGCCTGGATGCACGGATCGCCAATATGCGGACCTATGTGGCCTCGAGCTTTGGTTTGATACTGCCAGATATTCGCCTGACCGACCGCGCTGATCTGCCGATGGGCACATATGTGGTCAAGATTCAGGGGGTCGAACAGGCACGTGGCGTCCTGAACCCCGATCTTGTGCTGGCCCTTGTGCAGGACGGCCACGACCTGTTGCCCGAAGGAAATGACGTCACCGAGCCGGTTTACGGCGCGCCCGCTCGTTGGATTTTGCCCAAGGATCAGGAAGCCGCGGCACTAAGTGGCGCAACCATCGTTTCACCGCCAGAGATACTGGCGACGCATCTGCTGGAAATCATCAAACAGAATTTCTCGCGCCTGCTGACCCTGAAATCACTCCGTCGCCTGCTGTCCGAGACGACGCGCCTCAGCGATCCAGTCCGGGCTGAGGCCAACCGGAAACTGCTGGACGAGCTGATCCCGGACAAGGTCCCGATCGACACTCTGCACGCGGTGCTGCGGCTGTTGTTGGACGAACGGGTCTCGATCCGCAACATGGCGTTGATTCTGGAAAGCGTGGCAGAGGCTCGTCTGACGACAACCCAACCTGAAAACATCTGCGAGCTTGTTCGGCAACGCCTCGGGTTCCAACTGGTCGCCGAGATGAAACGCGAGGACGGCTCGATCCCGTTGATCCAGCTTGCCCCGGAATGGGAAGATACCTTTGCCACCTACCAGATCGACACACCTAACGCTGGTCTGGATGTTGCTTTGCCCCCCGACCTGTTCAACAAACTGGCCGATGGAGTGGTGGACAGCGTCGCCACATCGGCAGATCGCGGGCATTTTCCGGCCGTGGTGACCTCGACCCGGCGCCGCAGATTGCTGCGCACGATCATGCACGCCCGTGGCATATCAAACCCGGTATTGTCTTTTGAAGAAATCGGGCTCGAGGCGCGCCCGGCTCTAGTTGGCACCGTGCCTGCATGATCGCGTTGCCGCCAGACCTTCTGCAGCAACTCGGGGCGGGTTTCTGGCATTTTTTCGCAGTTTTCCTGCGCGTTTCCGCCGTGGTTTCCCTGCTGCCCGCCTTTGGCGAGCGCTACATTCCAGCTCGCGTCAAACTAGCGACCGCAGCCGCCTTTACATTGATCGCAGCACCAGCGGTACAGGGTTACGCTCATGACCCGAAGGCGTTCCCTGTTTTGCATCTTGCAGGAACAGAGGTTCTGGCCGGATTGGTTCTTGGCCTGGGTCTGCGCCTCTTTGTACTGGCCTTGCAGACCGCAGGTTCAATTGCAGCGCAGGCGACGTCGCTTTCTCAGATTCTGGGTGGCGCAGCAGCGGATCCTGTCCCGGCCATGGGATATTTCCTGACGCTTGCCGGGCTCGCGCTGGCGGTCCTGTTGGGACTGCACATCCATGTCGCGCAGTTCCTGGTTCACAGCTACACCTTATTTCCAATGGGGATGTCTTTGCCTGGGCCAGACTTGGCACAATGGGGCGTGCGCCAGATCTCGCAGAGTTTCAGCATGGCCTTCAGCCTTGCGATGCCCTTCGTTATTGCGTCATTGATCTACAATCTGGCGCTTGGAGTGATCAACCGGGCCATGCCTCAACTCATGGTGGCCTTTGTAGGCGCGCCCGCGATCACCTTCGCAGGGCTGTTCCTGCTATTCGCCGGCACTCCGCTGATCTTGTCCGTCTGGTCCGAGGCTCTGTTCATTTTCATCGAAACGCCGCTTGAAAGTACCCGATGAGCACAGCTGACGATGACAGCGACAAGTCATTTGAGCCGACACCCCAGAAGCTCAAAAAGGCGCGCGACAAAGGAGAAGTTGCGAAGTCCAACGACCTGTCCGTTGTGGCCGCCTATGCTGGTTTTCTGATCGCACTATTGGCGGCTGGGCAGTTTGGGCTGCAGAAAATGGGCACGATGTTTGTGGTTCTGATCGGTCAATCCGATCATATCGCCGATCTGTTGATATCGGGCTCTGCGCGCGGCCCGGTCGGGGGGATGCTCAGGTCTGCGCTGGCAGCATTGTCGCTGGTGTTTGCACTCCCGGCCGCAGCCGTATTGTTGAGCCTGATCGCGCAACGCGCCTTGGTTTTCGCACCAAGCAAGCTCAAACCCAAGCTTTCTCGTATCTCGATCCTGTCGAACGCCAAGAACAAATTTGGTCGCGGCGGCCTGTTCGAGTTCGGCAAGAGCTTTGTGAAGCTGGTGATTTACGGTACGTGCCTGGCACTTTTTCTGAGCGCCAATCTGGACGACATACTGTCTGCAAGCGCCGCACCCGCAGGATCTTCCTTGCAACTCATGATGACTCTTCTGTTCAGATTCATCTTCATCGTGATCACGATTGCTCTGGCGATAGGCGCGGCAGACTATCTTTGGCAATACGCCGAGCACTTGCGCAAGAATCGCATGTCACGCAAAGAGATTCAGGACGAGACAAAGGACGCAGAAGGCGATCCCCATGTTAAACAGCAGCGCCGCCAGCGGGCGCAGGAAATAGCGACAAATCAAATGATGGCCGAGGTTCCAAAAGCAGACGTCGTGATCGTAAACCCGACCCATTTCGCTGTTGTGTTGAAATGGTCCCGGCGCTCGGGATCCGCGCCGGTTTGCGTAGCGAAAGGTGTCGACGAGGTCGCCGCCGCGATCCGAACAACGGCCGGGCAGTCCGGTGTTCCGATTCATTCCGATCCTCCGACCGCCCGCGCCCTGCATGCCACCGTCGACATCGGACAGGAGATTGCTGAGGAACACTATCGTCCTGTGGCCGCAGCGATCCGGTTCGCCGAGGAAATGCGAAAACGAGCAAAGAGCCAAATTTGATGAGACGCAAGGACCTGACCGAAATGGAAAAAGTGGCCGAGGCGTTATATCAGAAGGAATACAGTGCGTTGCGCCCTACGTTGGAGGCCGAAGCCAAGGTTTTGCAACAGTTGGCGCGGTTGGATGATCAGGCATTGCAAACCCGGCGAAACTCGGCCCGGACCGACGGCTATCAAGTGACCGGAACTGATGTGCTTTGGAACGGCTGGGAATCCTCGACGCGTCGCAACTTGAATACGGAACTTGCGCGGATCAGATCGCAGAAACTTTCGGCGATGGACAGGCTGCGCTCGGCTTTTGGGCGCAAGCAGGCCGTCCAAAACCTATCTGATCAGGCGAAAAAGGCCGCGCAGAGTGGCGGCCCGAAGAGGCAGAACCGTTAGCTGGCGGTTAAGCCCCGACGCTTTTCCAGCCGGTCAAGTGTCTTGGCGATTGACACTCGTGATCAGTACCTTCGTCACGTCGCCCCCCATTTCCTTGCGTGCCACATTCAGCAGAGATTTTCGCAGAACGGCAAGATTGTCGGAATTGGTGAAGTTCCCATCGAACCCGCCAGTGTTGGCGTGGTCGAACAGAACCTGCAGAAACCTATCCCGCAATTTGGGCTCAATCGAATAGAATGAGTCACTGATACCCGGCACCACTTCAAGGCTGAGGGACATCATAACCATCGCCGCAATCCGCTCGGACTCCACCACTGGAACTACGAACGGCCTGCTCAGCTTCAAATATTCAAAATCGCCGGGACTTGCCTTCGGTTTTTTGCCCACGTCCTGTGCCTTGGACGCGGCGGACTTGTTGGTATCAGACTTTTCTTTCCCCGTTTGTGCCTGGCTTTCGGATGCTCCGTTCGAGCCGCCTTTTGGTTTCAGGGCGATCCCCGCACCTGCGCCAGCAGCAAGTCCGACCAATAGAAATACGACGGGTGCAAATTTTCTCATCACGATCAAAAGCCTCAAAACGGTAACAGTGAATCCAGAACCTGCTGCCCATAGCGGGGCTGCTGTACATCGGTGATCTGGCCGCGGCCGCCATACGACACCCGCGCCGAGGCAATCTTGTCGTAGGTAATCTCGTTCTGGCGTGAAATGTCCTGCGGACGCACATACCCCGCGACCAACAGCTCTCGCAGCTCGAAATTGACGCGCAACTCCTGTGAACCCGAGATCGAAAGCACCCCGTTGGGCAGCACATCAATTACAGTCGCCGCAACGCGCAGAGTCAGCTTTTCCTTGCGCTTGACCGACCCCTTGCCCTTGCTGGATGAGGCCGAGTCAATCGAGACAGCTTCGTCAAGTGACGCACCCTCCGGCAGATGATCGGCGGCACGTTGAGGCAGGCCAAAAAGACCGGGAACCTCAAGGCTCTCAGAGGCTGTTCGCGACCGGTTCGTATCATTGGAAATTTCAGCTTGTTCGTCCAACTCGATCACGACGGTCAGGATATCTCCCTTTTTGATCGCTCGCTGATCCCCCAAAAGCGAGTGCTGCCCGCCGCTCCACAGCGACGACTGGTCAACCGCGCGGTGCGGCTGCGTGTGCAGCGGCAGGCCGGGCCACAACATCGCTACATGTTCCGGCGAGTCTTCGTTTGGAGTGAAACTGGGCGGTTTGCCCAAATGATCAACGCGGCCACAAGCCGACAAAACAAGCATGGAACAAAACAAATATCTGGAGACCCGTATCATCATTTCACCTCGATTTGCCCATCAGCCCGGATGAGGCCAGTAACGGTCGAGCGCGAGGACAGGTTCATGACCCGGATGCGGTCACCAACCCCGCCGCGACCCAATGCGCGGCCCTCGGCCTTGATTGAAAGAGGGCGGCGATCAAAGACGAGCACCACCAGATCATTGCGGTCGACGATTGCGGCGGGCCCGACATCGCCCTCCTGGATGGGGCGTCCGGGATAAAGCGCGACCCTTGCCTCTTGCCCGATAAGGGCGTCCACGCTGGTCACTGCACCGGGGACTTGCTGATCTTTGCGAACAAGGTCAGCCACCTGAATGATCTGCTTGGCCCGAATGGTGCGAGCCGGAACCACGATGTCTGCCATTGCCGCGACCGGAGAAAACAGACCTAGCACCGCTATCAAAAGCCTCATCACCGCACCTGAGTGGTTGCGCCCATCATCTGATCAACAGCAGAGATGACCTTGGCGTTCATTTCGTATCCACGCTGGGCCTCGATCAACTCGGTGACTTCGCGCACGGCATCGACGGAACTGTCTTCCAGATAACCTTGCCGCAAAGCCCCCAGCCCGACTTCTCCGGGAGATCCGACAACAGGCGCGCCCGAGGCTTCAGTTTCCCTGAACAGATTGCCGCCGATGGCTTCGAGACCCTTGGCGTTCGAGAAGCTCGCCAGCGTGAACTCACCCAGCAACTGCCCTTCGACCGCATCGTCGAAATAGGCATAGACTTCACCGGACGCATTAATCGAGATTGATCTTGCGTCGTCGGGGATGGTGATTTCCGGGGCCACGGAAAACCCGTCCGAAGTGACGATCAAGCCCTCGGCAGAGCGTTTCAGGCTGCCATCGCGGGTACCGGGTTCGATCTTCGGCAGCGGCAACATGCGCGCAGCGGACCTGACCGAGGCGCTTCTGTCCAAGACCGGCGCGGATGCGCATACCGCCAATCAGCGCCTTGTTTTTGCCAATAGCAACCTGTTGGAGATGACAAAGATCGAAGCGGAACAGGGCGTGGACACCGATCAGGAACTGCAACGCCTTATGCAGATCGAACAGGTCTATGCCGCGAACGCGCGACTGATCTCGGTCGTGGATGAACTCATGGACACTCTATTGAGGTTGTGACGATGAACTTGACGTCTATCGGTGATCTTGCCCGGGGCCTGACACTCAAATCCCGCGCGACGGATATCAAAAGCCAGATCGAAACCCTGTCTTACGAAATGTCTAGCGGCAAGGTTCAGGATGTGTCTGGGCGGCTCGACGGTGATTACTCGCACCTTCTGGATTTGGATCGCAATCTGGCACGACTCGATGCGTTTCGGATTTCAACTGCCGAGGCTGGTCTGTTCACGGACGCGATGCAACAAAGCCTGACAACAATTGATGAATCCGTGGGTGAAATCACTGGCGCGCTTTTGTCTTTTGGCACTTCCAATCAGGCGGTGACGCACGAAAACGCATCCGTTCAAGCCAGGAACGAGCTGGATACGATCATTTCCGCGCTGAACACCCGGGCGGGAGGGCGCAGCCTGTTTTCCGGGACAGCGACAGACGTTTCTCCGCTGCTGTCAGCAGACGCGCTGATGTCTGCGTTACAGACGGAACTGGCCGGGCTGACGACGGTCACGGATATACGCCAAGCGGCTGAAGACTGGTTCAACGATCCTGCCGGGTTCGACGCGGTCATTTATCAGGGGTCCGCCAACACGCTCGCCCCCATGCAGATTTCCGAGAACGAAAACATCACCGTCCCGATCACAGCGATTGATCCGACGATCAAAGCAGCCTTGCGCGATATTTCGGTCGCGGCGGTTGTATCAGACACAGCACTGGCCCTGCCTCGCGCGCAACGCACGGCGCTGTTCACGCAACTAGGGGTCGACCTTGCCAATACCCAGAATGAAACGGTCAATCTGCGCGGCCAGATCGGTGCGACGCAGGCGCGGGTTGAGCAGGCGTCCACGCGCAACAGCGCTGCGCGTACCTCGTTGGAATTCAGCCGCAATGAGCTGATTGCGGCGGACCCGTACCAGACAGCGGCGCAGTTGCAGACCGTCCAGTTTCAACTCGAGAGCCTGTATTCCGTAACCGTTCGCAACGCGAACCTGTCGCTGGTGAATTTCCTGAGATGAAGATACTTGTTTTTCTATTGATCCTTCTGCCCGGCATGTCATTCGCGGGCGCGATCCGCCTCAAGGATCTGGTGGATTTCGACGGCGTCCGCGGCAACGATCTGGTCGGGTATGGGCTGGTTGTGGGCCTGAATGGAACCGGTGACGGGCTTAGGAATTCTCCCTTCACCGAAGAGATTATGTCGAATATTCTTGAACGCCTTGGCGTGAACGTCACGGGCGAGGATTTTCGCCCCAAGAACGTGGCCGCCGTCTTGGTGACCGCCAGCCTGCCCGCCTTTGCCCGAGTTGGCGGCCAGATCGACGTCACCGTTTCAGCGATTGGCGATTCCAAAAGCCTGTTGGGGGGAACTCTGGTCATGACGCCTCTGAACGCCGCTGACGGTCAGATTTACGCCGTTGCCCAAGGGACGGTTCTGGCCGGGGGCGCTGTGGCGGAAGGCGAAGCCGCATCCGTTGTCCGGGGTGTTCCAACTTCGGGCGTCATACCATCGGGTGCACGGGTTGAGCGCGAAATTGACTTTGAGCTTTCGTCCCTGACGCAGATGCGTCTGGCCCTGCGGGAGCCTGACTTCACAACGGCGGGGCGGATCGAAGCGGCAATCAACAGGGAATTCAACCGACCCGTCGCCATCATGCGCGATTCCGGGACAGTCGAACTGAACATCGCCGCCACGCAGTCGATCACCACGGCACATGCGCTGGGTCGGATCGAAAACATTCTGGTGCAACCCGAGGCCAAGGCCCGGGTTGTGGTCGATCAGCGTTCGGGCACGATCGTTATGGGGCAAGAGGTTAGGATTTCCCGGGTCGCGGTCTCGCAAGGAAACCTGACACTCACTGTCGAAGAAGCACCGATCGCCATTCAACCCAACCCATTTGCACGCGGCGAAACCGTGGTGGTCCCCCGGACCATCGCCGGCATCGAAGAGGAGGAAGGCACCGGCTTAGCAGAGATACCCGAAGCCACCACCCTGTCCGAGGTCGTGGCAGGGCTGAACGCTCTTGGGGTCTCGCCACGCGACATGATCGACATACTAAAAACGATCAAGGCCGCAGGTGCCCTGCACGCCGAATTCGTCGTCCGATAAGTCAATCAGACACGACCGAGGTCAGAGTGCCCCAACGATCCCTATTTCGATTTCCAGCTATTCAGCCATCTCTTGAAACCGCTGGTCTTCTCCTCGATCGCATCGCCCGCAGCGTACAGCCCATCCTCGACATTTTCGATCATGGGGTCGACGCGGGCTTCGCGAAATCTGCGCCAGCGAACCCAGATGGCCCAGAGCAGTGCGAAGAAGACGGTCAGGAAGATGATGTTGAACCACGGGATGATCCGAACCTCAGGGTCTTCGACCTGCCAGATTTTGACAGCATTCGGGAAGATCGACAGGAACTCGCTCCGCCATCCATAGTGGCGCACCACAACCCACCGAGGGTTTTCGGGTGTTGATTTCAGGTCTGCGGCCTCGGCCTGCAGGTTGGACGAGTTCAGCTTGAAATACGGCGGCCAGCCCCACCCGGTGTCTTCGTTGCGGTAGACCATGACCTTACCGTTGGTTTTGCGCGTCTGGATAAAGAACACGTCGCGGTTTGGCGTGGTCGGATCACTTCCGACATCCTGAACGGACCAGAAGATGCTGTTTTCGCCCGGATCGATCCGTTTCTCGTAGGTATCCGAGATTCTGACCACATCGTGCTGCGGCAGGGTGTAATTCAAAACCGAGGCCAGCGTTCCCCAGAACAGAATGATGATGGCCCATTTGATGTAACGCATAAGCGAAACCCTCACATGAAGTTCGTAACGTAAATCAGGATCGCGATCACGCCCAGCGGCACGATATAGATCCCAAGGATCAGTTTGCGGCGGAACGAAGCGTCGTATTTCTGCAGCCCGCGCTGAACAAAGGCATCCCGATCGCCGGTCAGACCTTTCTTGTCCCAATGCGCGATCAGTTTACCGCGACGCACCCAGCGGGAATAGATCGACACGCCGACATAGAGGACCGTCAGAACGATCAGAAGCGGGATCAAAAACCGGAGTGCGACAAACATTTAACTTCTCCCAACAGCGCCCCAGGGACCGACACGCGCGATGATCTGATCGCTGACCCGGTCCTCGCCGCTCATGTCCGGCTCATGCCCGAACAGGGCGGCCCGCGCACCAGCTTTGTCCACCTGATACTCGCGCGCGAGGAAGTCGGCAACAAAGGCTTTCTTGCTTTCCGGCCATGTCGAATAGGTCCGGTAGAACAGCTCTTTGTGGCAGATGAACATCTGGCGCGGATCCAGCGGGGCAAGCTCAGCCAGCAGCATATTCACAAGGTCCCGGTTGGGCGTGTTCGCCGCGCGCAGGGTATAGAAATAGGCCGGATGATCCGAGGTGATGCGCGGCCACGGCCCGCCTTCGGTCGCCCAGCGCAGCAATTGCGCGAGGCCGTGATAGACTTCGGGCAATCGGTCGGCGTGGTTTCGGGCCAATCGCCGCATGTCACGCCGATCCAACCCGGTCAGGTCAACACCAGCATCCGCGGCCGCAGCGATGGTCAGGAAATCCATCTTTTGTTGCAGGATCGCGGCGGAATCCACACCGCGCGCCTCGATGATGGTCTCGACCAGATCGTTGTAGTTCAGGAATTTCGCGATCTGGTTGCGCTGATCCGCATGGAACACATAGTCCATCGGCAAATCGACCGAGGGGTTGTCCATGCTGATCGCCGCAGGATGGTCCAGATCGGGAAACAGGTAGAGACCACCAAAATGCGCGGTCCAGAAATTCGGCTGATCAAAGGCCGTGTGGCGCAGACGCACCGGGTTGCGAGTGACATCGCCCGTATCCCGGGCCGTTTCGATCATCTTCGCGATCAGCACATCGTCAAACCAGGCGTCTTCTTCGGTTTTGAACTGCTCGACCATGCCCGCCAGCTGCTCGGCCTTGCGCAGGGTGCCGCCGACCGTGTCGACCTCGATCTCGATCTTGCGCAGGGTCAGCAGGTCGCGCGGCGTGGTGAGTTTGAGGACCGAATTCACCAACTCACCGGCCACTGCATCCGTGGCGGTCAGGGCGAACAACTGCGCCTCGTTCATCTCGATAAACTCGCGCAGGATATCGCGCGAGGTCGAGAATTTGACGTTCAGCAGAGGCGCACGTTTCTGCTCGGTCGTCAGCAGGATGAACTGCCGGTTGACCCCGTTGGGGTTGAGGTAGAGCGGGTCGTCCAACTCCTGCCCGACCTCTGGCGAAAAGCCCGAGATATCCACGTGGAAATCCGTCAACGCCGTGGTCTTACCCGCCAGATGCTGCAACGCGCGGTTATACCGCTCGACCAGAGCCGGGCTGGAGATGTGGACGAGGTTGCCAAACATCAGGCCTTTTTCGATGAGGCGGATCATGACAATTGCCTTCCAGCGCAACGGTAGCGATGCGCCCGGCCCGAGGGTGGATGTGGAACGCGCCCGCCCTGGGGGGCGGGTCGGGCGCGGCGCGGCTGCGCCGCTGAAACACCAACTTTAATCAAGTATAAGCTCACAATTCATTTCCCGAAATGCGCTACCTGCCTTAACAGCTTGCAACGTCTTCAATTCGTCGTAGCTACCCTTAATATCTTCGTCCCAAGTCTTCCCCTCAGCTTCTTCCAGAAATTGAGCCCACATATAGCCAATCGAGAAATCCGCAGTGGGGCCTACAACTAAATTCCATGCAATTCCTACTGGGACTTCATTTGTATTGTCTTCGTTTAGTTTACCGGCTCGCCACGCCTTAACGAGCACGACAAGTTTCTCATAGCCTGTATCGAAAAGCTCGAGACCTTGTTGTTGGTAGTCCTCAGTCAAAGCCGCATACGCTGCACATCTCCATTGAGAAAAAGCTATTTTGCCGATTGCGTTATAGTCAACTTCTGCGCTGCCGGGCGTCGCAATTAGCAGGCCGAGCATCATGGTCTTCACTTTAGTAAAGTAAGTCACCCCTTCCCCTCCAAATACCGCCGCTTGGCCTCTTCCATCCGGCCCATCTCACGCACGGCGTTCTCAATCGCGACCTCATCGCTCTTGTCGGCATAGCGGAACTCGCTGTCGGCGTAGCGGTTGATCTCCTGCATCACCATGTCCACCGTGATCGGCTGGCGCAGGTCTTCGATCATTGCCTTCTTGATGTCGTAGTCGCGGAACAGGAACAGGTCGGGGTTCTCCATCCATTCGTCGGGCAGTTCAAAATCCATCGCGCGGACCTTGACCGCGTCGGTGATGTTCTTGATCGCGCGGCCGGTGAAGCGTTCATCCGCCTGTTGGATCGCCTTGAGGTAGGTGCCCAGCTTGGCGATGGTGTCCATGTGGCCGATCTCGCCCGAGACCCGGTCATAGACCTGCATCAAGGCGTCCTCATGCGGGCGGGAATGACTTTCAAAACTGGCGGCGACGGCCTTTTTGATTTCCTGCGCGGCATAGGCGTCGTGTTCGCCCAAGGGTATGTCGTGGTTGCGGCCCATCAACAGGTGCAGGATGTCGATATAGTCATCGCGCGTTTGCGGCCCGTCCACCAAGAACCGCGCCCCCGCCCTCTGACGCAAGGCATCGTCCACATTCTCGGGGTAGTTCGAGAACATGCCAAAGGTGCAGTTCCCGCGCACGACGGTGTTGGCGCCCGCAAAGCTCTCCATCAGCACGGCGGTGATTTCCAGTTGGCCCGCGCTGGACTGCCGGTCGCCCCGTTTGCCCGCCAGTTGGTCGATATCGTCGATGGTACCGAACCCGATGACCGAGGGGTCGATGATCGTATTGATAAACGCCTTGGCATTCTGGCCGGACTTGCCCTGATAACTGTCGATATTGTCGGTGCTCAGGTTCTGATAGCGGAACGGGTAGCCCGCGTTCTGGCAATACTCGTTGATCAGCCCGGCCATCATCTGGATCAGAGTGGTTTTTCCGGTGCCCGGTTTGCCGTCGCCCATGAAGGTAAAGATGAACCCACCGAGTTCCGCGAAGGGGTTCAAGCGACGGTCGAAGTCATAGGCCATCAGCATCTTGGCCAGCTTCATGGCCTGATACTTGGCGATATGGTTGCCCACCACCTCATTCGGCTTTTTGAACGTCATGGTGAGCGTGGTGGACTTAGCTTTGGAGGCCGGTTCGAATCCCCGGATGGTCAGGTCATCGGCCTCGATATGCCAGGCTGCGTTCTGGAACGGGGCCAGATGACCCGCAGACTGCGCGCGCAGCGCTGCTTTTTCCATCAACTGCTCGGCATAAGCGCTGGTGGCCGCAATCAGGTGAGTGTCATCGGGCGCGTGTTTGGCAAGGGTCTGGTCCAGTTCCCACAGCGCGCCATGCAGGGCAAGCTGGCCATTGTCGGTCAGAACTTCTTCGATCTCGCCAATATCGACGGTGGTCTCGCCCAGATGAGAGGACATCAGATAGGCCAAGGCATTGCCGAACGTGTGGGATGTGATCAGCGCCTCAGCCGTCAGCAGTTCCGAGAATTCAGTCTTACGCGCGGCCGGCAAGTCGCCCGCGAGGTTGGCGCGCTTCAGATCGGCCAGAGAGGTCTGCTCGGCATACGCCTCGGCCACGGCCAAAGCGATGGCGATGGCGCGTCGTATCGCCTGTTGCGTGGTCGCCTGCGGCGGCGAGACCAGCATGTCACCCTCATCCGAGGCCTCGATCCGGTCCACCAGATGCACACCGTCTAAACGCACGGTGCGACGCGTCACCAACCCCGGAGTCGTCGACCGGAAACGCCGCCCCGTCGAAACGCCCGGAGATCGCTCCACGGCCACCTCGACCGCCTTCGCAATACGCGGCGCATGTTCAAACCCGTTCAGCAAAGCGGTCGCAGCCGGATAGTGCTTGCGAATATCCGCCTCGCGCAATTCCATCTGATCTGACGTCAAACTCATCTCAAAAACCGCCCTTGCTTCTTCTGTTCAAAAATACTTCCGCCGGAGGCATAAAATCTAATAGCGCAACACTTGCCCCGCCTTGCTGACCACGAATTTGCGCACGTCAGCGAAACCCGGCGGGTTGCGCTCGGCCAGCACCTGAAACGGGCGCTGAGGCAGGATGATCGAGCGCTGCGTTTGCGTGGCTCCGGTCTCGGCCCCCTGCCCGCCAAACGGGTCCAGAGCGAACACCTCGCGCTCGACGGTCGAGAACCACCCGGCCCGTTCTTCGATGACCTCTTCGCTTTCCAACTCTTCGGTGGTCCAGGCCAAGGCCCAATCCTGACCCTCGGGTGCTTGCGCGTCTTCCAGCACCTGCCGCAGGGGGCCGGATTGCTCGGTATAAGCCGAGGAATACATCGGCCCCACATGGATGCGGCGCAGGTGTTTGGGGTGCAGATCGTCAAAATCCTGATCAAACCCCTTGGCGATTGTCACCAGTTTCAACCCGCCCAAGGACTGCGCCATCAGATGCGCCTGTACCTCGGGCCAGCGGCGTTGGTCTTTGGGCAAGGCCGTCCGACCGCTGTCCTCCAACTGCATCAGGTAGATCACTGGCAGGTTGATCTGGCTGTCATAAACCGCCCAGTGGAGCAGGAATTTGCGCCGATCACCCTCGTTCCCGACCCAGTGGCATTCGGGGTCATTGCGGGCCCAGAAAAGCTGGCCCTTCAGCAATTCCTCGTAGTAGAGCCTTTGCGACAGCGCGAATTGCAGCTTGGTGGGGATGTCCCGGTCGCCAATGATCGTCCGCACCATGTCGGTTTTCAGCTCGTCTTCCGAGGGCATATTCGCCAGATGCACCTGCGCCTGCTGCGCGTCATTGGCCATGGTCAGAAGCTCGGCCGCCACCGGAAACCCGCTGTCGCGCTTGTCCATGGCAAGGCTGCCAAAAAACCGCCCCGTATCGCGCCCGACCAGCAGGTATTTCATGGAAAGCGCGCGGAAGGTGTAGAGCAGCCCTGAAAGGTAACGCGACACGATCCGCACCTCTTGCTTGCTGATCGCGCCCTCGGCCTCCAACGTCGCGGCCACGCGCAACAGGTGGACGGTGATCACCTCAAACTTGCGGAAATAGCGACGTGAGGCGAAGGTGTCGGTCAGGCCGACATGGTCTTGGGTGGGGTTAGTCATCTGCGATACCTGAGCGCCAAACCATAGCTGCGGCAATCAACTTTTTGGATAGAAACCAGACAATCAACAACAGTCCAATTGGAACGCTTGCAGTTCCTAACAACCAAGTGAGGTAACCCCATAAAAGCGATATGTCCTTTCCAATTTCAGTGCTGGCAAAAAGCCACAGAAGGAACATTGTCGCAAACGGCCAGACCACCAGTGTAAAGCCGATCCAAAAGAGTTTGTTTCCGCCTTCCCTTTGCACTTAACCCCCATACAAATTCTTATCATGCTTCTCAACGATCGAGGCAAAGCGCCGGGCAAAGCGTTCATCCGCCTTGGCCTTCTTCTCCAACACGTCGCGGGCAAAGACCATGTGGTCCTCATGCGCCTCAAGCATATCGGCCATTTTCTGATTGGTCGCGGTGCCGATGGCGGCCATGGCGGTTTGCGCCTCTTGGTCGGTCTGAACGCCGATCTCGTTGATGCGGTGGGCCACGTCCTGCTGCTGCGCGGTTTTCAGCGATTTGGTCAGGGCGTCATACAGCACCACGCGCTGTTGCGTGTCTGTCTGCAACTTGTTGATCAGCACCATTTGCGTCGCCGCCTGGTTTTGCAGTGAATCGACCCAGGTCTTACCCTTTTCAATATAGCGCTCCAGCGTCTGGGACTTGGCCAGCTTGACCTGTTCTTCCTGAACCTTGGCGTTGTATTGCTTGTTCAACTCGGCCAGTTCGGTTTCCAACTGCGTGCGCACGGCGGCGTCCTGTTCGACGCTGATCTTGTTCTCCAGCGTGATGATCGTCGGGTCCATGCCCTGAATTTCAACACGCAGCGCCTCTAACTCTGCCACGGTCGCCTCTCGATCATCCAGCGTGCCGGTCAGGTTGTCTTCGACTTTCACACGCTGTTCTTCCAGCACGGACAACTGGCCTTCCAGCAGTTTCACAATCACGTCCGATTTGGCGATCAAATCCTGCAGCTTGTCGTCGATATTGGCGGTGCGCATCCGTTCCTGCCGCATGGATTCGGATTTACCTTTGGCGAAGATACCGACAAAGCTCTCCCACCCGGTTTTCGAGCGCATTTCGTCGAAATCCTTGGAAAACGCGTTGGTAACATCGTCCAGACCCATGATCAGTTCGGCGATATTGGCGTTCATCACCTCGGTATGAGCGTGCACATCCTCCAAAGTGGCGTTTTCGATGTCGATATCGGCCTCGGCGGTGCCGATCTTGGCCCGTGCCGCGTCAATCCGCGAAGTCAGCCCCTCAATCTGCGACTGACTCTCGCGCACTTTCGCCTGCGTCTCTTCGATCAAGGCGTCAAATTGATGGTTCGACATCTGCACTATCCCCTTTTTTGTTCAATTACCCAATAAGATAGGGAATGTTATAACTATTTACATCCCCTTGCGCCCAAAATTCCCCGGAACTTTGGCAAACTCGGCCCCAAAAAGATAGGAGCGATCCAATACGGCCCATTTGCGGTTTTTTTGATCAAATCTGGATTGATCCGAGCACCACTGTGGACATAGACATATTCGACGTCACCTGATTGGGTGCGCATAAATCATATCCGCCCCGGAGGCTGACCCATGCTGGATGCAACAACTGACCTGAAATCCATCCTCAAGAACCCCGACCTGCTGGTCACAAAGGCTTACATCGGTGGCCAATGGGTAGAGGGCGACAATGGATCCTTTGCCGTATTGAATCCAGCACGTGGCGATGTTGTTGCCGAAGTCGCAGATGTCAGCCGCGCACAAGTTGCAGGCGCGATCGCGCAAGCGGAAACAGCGCAAAAGGAATGGGCCAAGCTGACGGGCAAGGAACGCGCAGTGATCCTGCGGCGCTGGTATGACCTGATGATGGAAAACGCGGAAGACCTTGGCCGGATTCTAACCGCCGAGCAAGGCAAGCCGCTGGCCGAAGCCGTTGGAGAGATCGGGTATGGCGCATCCTTCATCGAGTTTTTTGGTGAAGAAGCCAAACGGGTCTACGGCGAGACGATTCCGGGCCATCAGCGCGACAAGCGGATCATGGTGCTGAAACAGCCCATCGGCGTGGCGGCCTCGATCACGCCTTGGAACTTCCCCAACGCAATGATCACCCGCAAGGCTGGGCCAGCCTTGGCTGCAGGTTGTTCCTTTGTTGCGCGTCCGGCGGCGGAAACGCCTTTGTCGGCGCTGGTTCTGGCGGCTTTGGCGGAACAGGCGGGCATTCCGGCAGGTGTGTTCAGTGTCGTTCCCTCATCGCGGGCCAGCGAGATTGGCAAGGAATTCTGCGAAAACCCCGGCGTGCGCAAACTGACCTTTACCGGCTCGACCGAAGTGGGGCGCATTCTTCTGCGGCAGGCTGCGGATCAGGTGATGAAATGCTCGATGGAGCTGGGCGGCAACGCGCCGTTCATCGTGTTCGACGATGCCGATCTGGATGCAGCGGTCGAAGGCGCGATGCTGTGCAAATTCCGCAACAATGGCCAGACCTGCGTCTGCGCCAACCGCATCTATGTGCAGGCGGGTGTCTATGACGAATTTGCCGCCAAACTGAAAGCCGCAGTTGAAGCGCTGAACGTGGGCGATGGTCTGACGGAGGGCACCACGACCGGGCCGCTCATCAACGATGACGCGGTCGCCAAGGTGCGGGAACATATTCAGGACGTCACCGACAAGGGCGGTGCGATCCTGACCGGCGGCCTTCCGCATGATCTGGGCGGAACCTTCTTCCAGCCAACCATCGTGACCGGTGTGACACAGGACATGCTGGTTGCTCAGGATGAAACCTTCGGCCCGCTGGCCCCGCTGTTCAAGTTCGAGGACGAGGATGACGTGATCGCTATGGCCAATGACACGATCTTTGGTCTGGCCTCGTATTTCTATGCCAAGGACCTGAGCCGCGTTTACAAAGTGGCCGAGGCGCTGGAATATGGCATTGTCGGCGTGAACACCGGCATCATCTCGACCGAGCTGGGTCCCTTTGGTGGCGTCAAGCAATCCGGTCTTGGGCGCGAAGGCAGCCATCACGGGATGGAAGATTATCTTGAGATGAAATACGTCTGCCTGTCGGTCTGAACTGAATGGGCCACCGTTCCGGCGGTGGCCTCGTTGACTGATCTGGTCGAGGTTGAGGCTAGAAGCTAGGCCCTTGCCAGTTCAGAGAGCTCCAACTCGAATTGCCCTATGGTAAAGGCCAGACTTGTGTCATTGTGATACTCCTAAGCATTCTTAGGAAAAGTAGTAGGGGGGAGTTGAAATGGCCTATTTTTCTGTATCGCATTGGTCTGCGACTGACTGGACCGCCGAGATGGAAGCGCTCGCGCGAGACAAATACGTTCCGATGGTCATGGCGTTAGGGGCCCAAAGCGTCGACATGGTGAGAACCGGGGATTTGAGCTTTCTTGTTGTCACAAAATACGCGGATGAAGCGGCAGCAGATTCCGCGCAGGCGAAGATTGATGCCATCAGGGAAGAAGCGGCGGGTGAACTTCCAATGAAGATGAGTAGCGTTCACCGAGGGCCGACCTTCGCCAACGGATAATCACCCGCAAGAAAATTTGGCGCTGACAAAGTTGTAGCTGAAACGCGATAGGAAGTCGTCAACTTGGGCATCCAAGAATGACGCGGCGCGCTGTAGCCGTGCCGAAATCCTATGGAATTCACGCACAAACTTGGCTTTGGATTTTTCAACGGGACTTTCGCTGAAATGGGCGATGGACTGTCATAACCTCAATCCGACTTGCCCGTGAAACAGACCTTCAGTGCTATCCAAAGAAACAACGCCCCGCGTCTGGAGGAACGCGGGGCGTGCAGTCTGCGACAATCCAGAGAGGCGGGACTATCGCTATGTGATCAGACGGCCTCAGTTCACGGCCTTGGCGTCGACCACATCTTTCTCAATCGCTTTACCAGACGAAATCTCGATCCGGCGGGGCTTGAGTGCTTCAGGAACTTCGCGCTTGAGGTCGATGTTCAGCATACCGTTTTCGTGGCTGGCGCCGGTCACGCGGACGTGGTCGGCCAGAGCAAAACGACGCTCGAACGCGCGGGTGGCGATGCCGCGGTGCAAGAAAGAACGGTCCTTGTCCTCGGCAGCTTTCTTGCCTGCGACGACCAGCGAGTTCTCTTTTACTTCGACCGACAGGTCATTTTCGGAAAAACCGGCAACAGCGACCGAGATGCGATAGGTGTCGGCATCGGTTTTTTCAATATTGTAAGGCGGGTAGCTGGGCTGAGCCACGTCGTTCGTCAGAACGCGATCCATCATGTCGGCGATCTGGTCGAAACCAATGGTGGCGCGGTGCAGCGGTGCAAAGTCAAATGTACGCATGTGTCGTATCCTCATGTCAGAGCGATGATCGAATTGTGCCCTCCAACCGGACGGGCGATGATTTATCAGGCCCCGTTTTTGGCGACCCGATACAGTTCACATGGGTAGAGATTTGACCGAGTTCAACCCCCGCCGGGGCTGATGAATTTCGCACCCGAGCTGGACTTGCCGGACCCAACCGGCAACCGTCGTATCGCTGCCTTGGGTTGCGGGGCATCGCGCCGCAATGCAGACTTCAATTCCGACACGATTCCAGACAGTTCCATGCCAAATCCAACTTTTTGCCGACCATCCGTCCCTACAGCGGACACGACCGACAAAATCTGCCAGCGGGGACCGTTTCGGGCCAGCAAAGCCGACCCGGACGAGCCGAATGTGACGTCGCAATTGAAAGTAATCAGCCCTTGCCGACGATCGAGGATACGGCAAGATCGCTCTCGCGTTATTGCCTCGGACCGACCGCGCCCATACGAGGCGATACTAACCTCGCTGCCTGCGACCCGACCGCTATGCAACGCGAACGGATCTGCGACCGAGTAGGGAATCGGCCGATCCAGACGCATAAGCGCAACGTCCGCGCGTGTGGCCTCGGCCGAAAGATGGGGATGTTTGGCATAGTTGGGGTGAACGGCAATCTGAACAACCTTTCGCTCGGCCAATGCTTGTCCGTCGCTCAACCCCGCACGGAATGTCACCTTTCCGGGTTCGTATGGCGCACCATTCGCCCGGTTCAGGGCACAATGCGCGGCTGTCAGTACAAGGTCCTGAGAAATCAGCGTTCCTGTGCAGAATCCGTCCTGCCCGATGTCCAGTCGGCCAACGGCCTCCCATCCGTAAAGATCATCCCGATCCGTCAAGGTGCGCTTACCGCTTTGCGCAGCCGCCGCAGCGGACAATGCAAACAAACAAAGGGCGGGAAGAAGAAAGCGGATCATGGCTTGATGAACCGAGCGCCCACGTTGTTTCCTGATCCATTCTGTTCCGTCGAAGCGGTAAAACCGCGACCCGCCGACAGTTCGGCCTGCAATAACGAAAGGGACTTTTCAACTGCGGTTCCTACGGCGACGCGCTGCCCATTGAACTCAGCTTTTGCTGCAACAACGGAAACTATACGCGGCCTGTCACCACTAAACGAAAACACGGGCGCGCCGGACGATCCGAATTCCACGTCGCACGACATGACCAGTACGTCGGACCTGCGGGTCATGACCGAACAGACCTCTTGCAAGGACGGAGCCTCGGCCCGATCCTGAGCATAAGATACCACGCCCACCTCCTCGCCTTTTGCGGGGCGGTTGCCTGTTTCAAAAGGAATGACGGTCGTGTTTCGGATCGGCTGCCACAGTTCGATTAGCGCAATATCACTACCGATGCGCGCGGCAGATGCTTCTTCGCCGTACTGGTAGTCAGGATGAATCACGGCTCTGCGTGCGGCGCGGTAAGCGGACGCACGCCCCAGTCGCCACGCCGCCAAAAACTCGACCTGAGCCAGTTCCACGCGTTGGCCCGTGACCTTGTCGAACAGGCAATGGGCCGCCGTCAAAACCAACGTCGGAGAGATCAGAGTACCCGTGCAAAAGCCCGCACCGCCGATATCCAGACGACCCACAGCCATCCAAGCGCGCCCCGCATCCGTGGTATCCAGGCTTTTCAGCCTGGAATCCTGTGCGTTGGCCGTCATCGGCAAACATGCCAGCACTAGAGCCTTGATCCAGTTTCGCAAGCGGTTCTCCGGCGTTGCTATCGACGCATCTTCCTACGCACCGGGTGAGGCGAAAATAGGGCGCTGACTTGGCCGGTCATATCAATGCCGAACTGATGCGTCGCTGCATCAAACCTTATCTGAGGATCGGAACCTCGCGATCTGGTCTGCGATCCTGCAGCATCGCTCTGGGCATGGGACCTCCGGTTGCCCAATCCAGCAATTCCACCGTGTGCATGATCGGAACGTCGGTGCCCGAACCGATCTGCATCATACAACCAATGTTGCCAGCGGCGATAACATCAGGGTTCTTCGCCTCAAGAGTCCTGACCTTGCGCTGTTTGAGTTTTCCAGAAATCTCGGGCTGCATCAAGTTATAGGTGCCCGCGCTGCCACAGCACAGATGGCTGTCCGCAGGCTCGACCACGGTGAAGCCCGCTCGTTTCAGCAAGTCTTTGGGGTGCGTCTTGATCTTTTGGCCATGCTGCAGAGAACACGCTGCATGGTAGGCGACGGTCATGTCCTTATCTGCGCCTTCCGGCAGGTCAAGCTGCACCAACAGCTCGCTGATATCCATTGCGATAGAGGATACCCGCGCCGCATCTTCGGCCAGCGCATCATTTCGGAACATGTGGCCATAGTCCTTGACGGTCGTGCCGCAGCCAGAGGTGTTGATAACAATCGCATCCAGCCCGTCCTTGTCCATCTCGGCTGTCCAGGCGCGGATATTCGCGGCGGCGGCCTTGTGACTGTCGTCTGATTTGCCCATGTGATGGGTCAGGGCACCGCAGCACCCGGCACCCTCGGCCACGACAACTTCGCAGCCCATGCGCGTCAGCAGGCGGATGGTGGCATCGTTGATATCCGTATTGAGAGCCCTCTGTGCGCACCCCGTCATCAACGCGACGCGCTTCTTGCGCTCGCCTTTTGACGCAAAGCTTTGGGGATCATCGTTGCGGCTAACCGGTGGGATGTGCTTCGGTGCCATATCCAGCATTGCCCGCAGCCGCGCGTCGGGCATCAGGAATTTGAACGGTCGGCCGAGTTTCGCACCGATCAGCGCCCAGCGAAACCGCATCGGATAGGGCAGGATTTGCGCCAAAACCCACCGCAATGCGCGATCCGAAAAGGGCCGTTTGTAGTTCTGTTCGATATATTCGCGAGCGTGATCGACCAGATGCATGTAGTGCACGCCCGAAGGACAGGTTGTCATGCACGCCAGACAAGACAGGCAGCGGTCGATATGCTTGACGGTCTTCTCATCGGGAACACGCTCATTCTCCAGCATGTCCTTGATCAGGTAGATGCGTCCGCGCGGGCTGTCCAGCTCGTCCCCCAACACCTGATAGGTGGGACAGGTCGCCGTGCAGAACCCGCAGTGCACGCAATTGCGCAGGATTTCGTTCGAGCGCTTGATGCCCGGATCCTGCAGTTGTTCTTCGGAAAACGTCGTCTGCATATTTCTATCCCATCAGTCCCGGGTTGAACAAACCACGCGGATCAAATTTTTGCCGCAACCCCTTTGTCAGAGCCTTAACCCCAGCAGTTTCGGGTTGGAACCGGCCCAGTGTCGCCGCAGTTTCCCGCTCCGCCCGGACAAGCGTCGCGTGACCGTTGAACACACCAAGCCGCGCGCGCAGATCGGTGCCTGCGGGGACAAGCGCCCAGATCAACCCGCCGCCCCAATCGAACAGGGTCTGGCTTGCATCCAGACGCGCGGATACCTCTGGCGCGTCCGTCGGTTTGACTGAAATACGCCACACATCGCCATCCTTGTCATGAAACGCTGCAGCATCCCGAATGCCGCGCCACAAGTCAGCCGATCCCTCAACCTCGGAAGGCGCGCCAAAGCTGGCCAGCGTGGATTTCAACTGTTCGACCCTGTAGGCCACCGAATCCGCGAAACCTTCAATCCTCAGCAGCGCACGACCTGTTTGCGGATCATAGGCCGCACCGCTCACCTCGTACGGGGATTTCAAAGCAGCCGAGAGCACCCGAATTGCCGCCCCTGCATCCGCTACCGGGATTTGCAGGGTTGCCGTCGCCTCAGGCTTGGGCAGCACTTTCAGCGATACTTCGGTCAGCACACCCAGCGTTCCCCAGGCACCGCTCATCAACTTGACCAGGTCATACCCGGTCACGTTTTTCATCACACGCCCGCCATTCTTTACGATCTGACCACGACCATCGACATAACGAACGCCCAGCAGGAAATCGCGGCACGCCCCCGCCTGAATCCGGCGCGGTCCCGAGATATTGGCAGCCACGACACCGCCAATTGTCGGAGTGCCATTGGTCCCCAGCAAACCGCGATGATCCATCGGTTCAAACGCCAATTGCTGACCTTCGGCGTCCAGCGCGGCCTCGATCTCGGCCACCGGGGTTCCGGCCTGCGCCACGATCGTCAACGCGCCCGGCTCATACAGGGTAATCCCGCTCAATCCGCCGGTTTCAATAAGATCATCCGGCCCACCGATCCCTCGGGTTCCACCACCGGCAATTCGCACGGGCCCTTGCAATCCGGCCACGATTTCGGCCAGTTCGGTCTCTGTTTCAGGTCTCATGACACTTCTTCTGTTCAAAAATACTTCGGGGGAATCGCGGCTTGCCGCGATGGGGGCAGCGCCCCCTACTCAGCGGCGATCCTGCGGACTTCGGACACATCCAGCGGGAACACTTTGGCCGGGTTCAGCAGCCAATTGGGATCGAACACATCCTTTACGGCCATCTGCGCCTCAAGGTCCTGCGGCGCGTATTGGTGCGACATCAGATCCCGTTTTTCGATCCCCACGCCATGCTCACCCGTCAGGCATCCCCCCACGTCCACGCACAGTTTGAGGATATCGGCCCCAAACGCCTCGCATTTCTCAAGGTCACCGGGCTTGTTCGCATCAAACAGGATCAGTGGATGCATATTCCCATCACCTGCGTGGAACACGTTGCCTACCGGCAATCCGTAATCCTCGCTCAACTCTCCGATCCGGCGCAGCACTTCTGGCAGAGAGGAGACGGGGATCGTGCCATCCAGACACATGTAGTCGTTCATCTGGCCCATCGCCCCGAAAGCCGATTTCCGTCCCAGCCAGATTTTGGCGCTTTCTTCAGCCGATTGGCTTTCGCGCAATTCGACCGGGTTGTGACGTTTGGCAATCTCGATGATCTTCGACAGTTGATAGTCGATTTCAGCCTCGGACCCCTCGACCTCGACAATCAGCAAGGCGTGGCAATCGGGATAGCCGGCATGGGCGAAATTCTCACACGCCTTGATGCACAGCGTATCCATGAACTCGATTGCCACCGGCAAAATACCCGATTTGATGATGTCCGAGACACATTGCCCGGCCACCTCATTGTCGTCGAACCCCATCAGCACAGGCCGCGCGCCTTCGGGCTTGCGCAGGATGCGCAGGGTGGCCTCGGTCACGACACCCAACTGCCCTTCCGAGCCGCAGACCACGCCCAGCAGGTCCAGCCCGCCCGCGTCCAGATGTGCGCCGCCGATTTCGACCACGCTGCCATCCATCATCACCATCTTGACGCCCAGCAGGTTGTTCGTGGTCACGCCATATTTCATACAATGTGCGCCGCCGGAATTCATGCCGATATTCCCGGCGATGGCGCAGGCCAGTTGCGACGAAGGGTCGGGGGCGTAAAAGAAATCGTATTCTTCCACGGCTCCGGTCACGCTCAGGTTGGTACGGCCGGTCTGAACGCGGATGAAACGGTTGTCATAGTCGACCTCCAACACATCATTCATCCGCGCGATACCCAGAATGACACTATCGGCCGTTGGTAGCGCGCCACCGGCCAGAGATGTCCCCGAGCCACGCGGAACGACCGGAACGCCTTCTTCGTTGCAGATGCGCAGCACATCCGAGACCTCAGCAGTCGTGGACGGCAACACGGCAAGCATCGGAGGGCAGCGATAGGCCGTCAGCGCATCACATTCATAGGCCCGCGTCTCAGCCGGTTCGTGGATCACGGCGTCTTCGGGGAGAACTTGCAGCAGACGCCGCAGGACCACATCCTTGCGCCGCAGAATATCAGGGTTTGGTGTTGGCATTTCCATGGCTGACCCTCCGTTTGGTAAAATAATATTACCAATTTTCCGATCTGGCAAGTTGTGACGTCACGACTTAGTGTCGCGCTTATGTCTTGGATTGATCAGTCATTGTTGTTTTCACCGCTGGATTTCATCGGCATCGCGCTGCTAATCGGCGCGTGGCCTTTGATCGGATGGCGGATCGAGAATCCTTCGCCGCAAAAGCCGTCTGTCAGCATGATCATGGACGACTATCGCCGCGAATGGATGAAGGAAATGGTGACCCGCCAACCCCGTATGTTCGACGCGCAGGTGGTGGGCACGATGCGGCAAGGCAGTACTTTCTTTGCCTCGACCACGATGATTGCGATTGGGGGCGGGCTGGCCCTGTTGGGAAACACCGAACGCCTGGCCGGGCTTGCTCAGGATCTTGCGTTGGGGACAGCCCCTGCACTGGTGTGGGAAATCAAGATCCTGACCATCCTGCTGTTTCTGGCAAATGCGTTTCTGAAATATGTCTGGGCGCATCGGCTGTTTGGCTATTGCGCGGTGCTGATGGCCGCCGTGCCGAATGAACCAGCCGATCCTGCGGCCTACCCCCGTGCCGCCCAAGCCGCCGAGATTTGCGTCACCGCCGCGCGCAGCTTCAACCGAGGTCTGCGATCCACCTATTTCGCCTTGGCGTCCGTGGCGTGGATATTGGGACCCTATGCATTGATCGCGGGCACGCTGATTACACTGGCCATGCTCTACCGCAGAGAGTTTGCGTCGCATTCACGGACAGTACTTCTCAACACCGGATCGTGATCATGTGGCCCCTCACAATAGGGTAGCTTCACAACATGAGATATCTTGTTCTGACCGCCCTGCTCGCAACCCCGGCCCTTGCCGATGATCCGGTGATTGAAAACGTTACTGCCAGACAAAGCGGCGATACATGGCGATTCGACGTCACCGTCTCGCATCCCGAAACGGGTTGGGACGATTATGCCGATGGCTGGCGGGTGCTGGATATGAATGGGGCCGAACTGGGGATGCGCGTGCTGCATCACCCGCACGAGAACGAGCAGCCCTTCACACGATCGCTCAGCGGTGTGGCGATTCCCAAAGGAACGGCACAAGTGCAGGTGCAGGCCCGAACCAACGTGGATGGCTGGGCGGAAAAGACTTTTGTGGTTGACCTGAATTAAGGTCAGAAGACGCCCATCTGCAACCCGGCAGCCATGGCCAAACCTAACTCACGGCAGGTTTCGAGCTGGTCGGCGGGGATGGTCTTCTCGGCAAGTATCGCCTCGGGGGTCTGCGCGTGGGTGCAAATGATCAAAGGCGGCTGCACCTCTTTCAACCGCCAGCCGGTTGCGATGCGGGCGGTTTGGCGGGCGGCGTTTTCGCCATCGGACCCGGCGCAGATCATTTGCGCATAGGGCCGACCCTCAATCCGGCCCAGAACCGGGTAATAGCTGCGGTCAAAGAAATCCTTCATCACGCCGGAAATTGCGGCCAGATTCTCGGGCGCGCAGAAAACATAGCCATCCGCGTTCAGCAAATCATCCGGGCCTGCCTGATCAGCGGCTTTCAGAACCACGTCTGCCTCGTTGCGCGCGGCTTCAGCCGCAGCCTCGGCCATTTGCCGGGACCCACCGGTGCGTGAATGGTAAACGATCAAAAGCTGCGCCATGTCAGACCCGGTGATAGGGACCGCCCGACAGGATGGTTGCGGCCCGGTAGAGCTGTTCCGCCAACATCACACGGACCATCATATGAGGCCAGACCATCGCCCCGAACGAGATCGAAAAATCGGCCTCAGCCCTTAGGTTAGGGTCTATTCCGTCCGCCCCGCCGATGATCAGCGCCAGATCCTGCCGCCCGGCATCGCGCCAGCCGCCCAGCTTTTTCGCAAAATCAGGCGAGGACATCATCCGCCCGCGCTCGTCCAGCGTGCAGATCACCGCACCTTTGGGCAGCGCTTTGCGCAACAGCGCGGCTTCGGCCCCCATGCCCGCGTTTTTCTTGTCCTCAACCTCGATCACCCGCGCGGGGCCAAGGCCCAAGCTCCGGCCGGTCCGGTCAAATCTGGTCAGGTAATCGTCAAGCAGTGTCTTTTCGGGTCCGGCGCGCAATCGCCCGACCGCAACTATGCTGATCCGCATATTTCTCTCGCCTCCGGCCTTTCAATACAGGCCGGGATAGCGCCTCAGTTCGCCGAGGCGCTGCCACCCGCAGGCAGCCACATCTTTTCCAGCTGATAGAATTCACGTACTTCGGGGCGGAAGATATGGACGATCACGTCGCCCGTATCGATCAACACCCAGTCGCCGGTATCCTTACCTTCAACCTTCGAGGTGAAACCGAATTCCTGCTTGATCCGATCCGTCAGCTTTTCCGCCATGGCCGAGACCTGACGGGTCGACCGACCCGAGGCAATCACCATGTGATCCGCAACCGAGGATTTGCCCTGCAGGTTGATCTGCACGACGTCTTCGGCCTTGTCATCGGAAAGTGAGGAAAGGATACGCTCAAGCAGCTTGTCGCTGATTGACTGAGAGTGGGCCATCACGCTGGCCCCGTCATCGGCGGGCAAACCCGCCTGGGTATGTAGAGACAGGACATAGTCCTCCTTTGCTGCGCGCCGCAAATCCCCGGCGCCGGGGTACTATTAAGGTAACAAGCGGATTGCAACATTTCAATGAACGGGCGCGAAAGGTCCGCAACGTCCGTTCACTCTTCGGCGATCTGTTGCGAGTCTGCGTCTGACAGCAGGCGCACTTCGCGCTGCGGGAATGGGATCGAGATACCTTCCGACTGGAACGCATCCCATAGCGCCAGATAGACGTTCCCCCGAATATTAGTCAGCCCCTTTGTTGGGTCGCTGATCCAGAAGCGCAGGACATAGTCGACACTGCTGTCTCCGAACCCCGTGATATGACAAACAGGCTCATGAGACCCGCCGCTCAGCACCCGTGACACGGATTTTACCGCGCTGATTGACGTCGCGCGCACCTTGTGGGGGTCGTCTTCGTAACTTGTGCCAAACTCCAGATCCAGCCGCACGAATTTGTCGGAATGCGACCAGTTCACCACCTGATTGGTGATCAGGTCCTCGTTCGGGATCAGGTATTCCCGCCCGTCCCGCGTCACCACCGAAACATAGCGCGCGCCCAGCGCGTTGATCCAACCGAACGTATCGCCCAAAGAGATCACGTCGCCCGGCTTGATCGAGCGGTCCATCAGGATGATGATCCCCGAGATCAGGTTCGACACGACCTTTTGCAGCCCGAACCCGATCCCCACACCAATGGCCCCGGACAACAGCGCGATACCGGTCAGGTCAAATCCCAGCGTGCGGATCGCGGCCAGAAAGACCGCGCCGTATAGAAGCACCTGAATGCCCTTCGCCAGCAGCACCTGCATCGACGGGGTGATGTCATCATTCCTCATCAAACCGCGTTCGGCCGCGCGGGTCCCGACACGCGCCAGTGTCAGAAGAATGCCGATCAGCAGAACCGCCTTGATAATCCCCAGTGCCGAGATGTGCAGATCACCGATCGAGATCGCCACGCCGTCCAGAAACCCGGCCACGTCGTCGGTCAGGTTCAGGGCCACAAGCGTCGCGTAGATCCACATCGCCCATTTGAAGATTCGTCGCAGCGTTCGGTTGCGCACCAATCGGGCCACCAACGCAATCGCCAGCCACGCAGCAGCCAGCGTTGCGATCACGCCTATGATATAGCTGCGCGAAGGCCATGTGATCTGCTGCATCACAAGGTACAACGCCCAAGACAGAACCACGAAATAGACCAGCGTCAGGCGCTGCATCAACTGGACGAGAACACGCAGCCTCCATTTCGGCCACCCGGTGCGAGACCGCGCCCATGACTCCCATCGACCTTGGGTCAACAGCTTGAGAACAAAGGCAAGACCCCAAAGAAACAGGATGATCACAAGCTGGTATTGCCGCCAGCCCGGTGTGACGATCAGTTCGGCAAAGTTTTCAAACTGAGAGGAAAAGGCCGCGACCATGTCATCGTAAAGGTCCGACAGAGAACTTGGGATCAGGTCTTGGTTCATTCACGTCTCCTGCCCGACAGCTTGGACAGCAAAGTCCATTGATGCAAGCCTGACGCGGTTTTGAACCTTGATTGACGGGAAGACGCGATATATCTGGTGCGCATGAGACTCGATTTGGCCCCAGCTCCGACGTTGCAAGACCGCACGCGCCTGCGTGAACGGTTCTTTGGGGCCGCCCGCACGGTTCTGGCCCGCCTATAAGCGGCCCAGCCACTCGCCAGCTATTTCTCATTACAATACGGGAGAGGACCGATGTCCCCCAAAACACTCTATGACAAGATCTGGGATGCCCATGTCGCGCACGAAGCCGATGATGGCACCTGCCTGCTGTATATCGACCGTCACCTGGTGCACGAAGTCACCAGCCCGCAAGCCTTTGAAGGGCTGCGCATGGCCGGTCGTGAGGTACGCGCGCCTGAGAAAACCATCGCGGTGCCGGACCACAACGTTCCAACCACGCCTGATCGTGTAAACGGGATCGAGAACCCGGAATCGCGTATTCAGGTTGAAGCACTGGACAAGAACGCCAAGGATTTCGGTATTCACTACTATCCTGTGAACGACGTCCGTCAGGGCATCGTCCACATCGTTGGACCCGAACAGGGCTGGACCCTGCCCGGCATGACCGTTGTCTGCGGCGATAGCCACACCGCCACTCACGGCGCGTTCGGCGCGCTGGCCCACGGCATCGGCACGTCCGAGGTCGAACACGTTCTGGCCACGCAGACCCTGATCCAGAAGAAATCCAAGAACATGAAGGTGGAAATCACCGGCAAATTGCAGCCGGGTGTGACCGCCAAGGATATCACTCTGGCCGTGATCGGGGAAACCGGCACAGCTGGCGGCACTGGCTATGTCATCGAATATTGCGGCGAAGCGATCCGCGATCTGTCGATGGAAGGCCGCATGACCGTCTGCAACATGGCCATCGAAGGTGGCGCCCGCGCTGGTCTGATCGCCCCGGACGAGACCACCTTTGAATATGTCAAAGGCCGCCCCCACGCCCCGAAAGGCGCACAATGGGAAGCGGCTCTGGCCTGGTGGAAAACGCTCTATACCGATGAGGATGCGCATTTTGACAAGGTCATCACCCTGCGCGGCGAAGATATCGCGCCCGTCGTGACCTGGGGTACCAGCCCCGAAGATGTGCTGCCGATCACCGCGACCGTGCCCAACCCCGAAGATTTTGAAGGCGGCAAGGTCGACGCGGCCCGCCGGTCGATCGAATACATGGGTCTGGAAGCCGGCCAAAAGCTGAGCGATGTCGAGATCGACACGGTCTTTATCGGTTCCTGCACCAACGGTCGGATCGAAGACCTGCGCGCTGCGGCTGAAATCCTGAAAGGCAAAAAGATCAAGGACGGGTTGCGCGCCATGGTCGTGCCCGGCTCGGGTCTGGTGCGCGCTCAGGCCGAGGAAGAAGGTCTGGCAGACGTTTTCAAAGAGGCCGGGTTTGAATGGCGCTTGGCGGGATGTTCGATGTGTCTGGCGATGAACCCCGACCAGTTGCAACCGGGCGAGCGCTGTGCCGCGACCTCGAACCGCAACTTTGAAGGCCGTCAGGGACGGGGTGGACGTACCCACCTGCTGAGCCCCGCGATGGCTGCCGCTGCAGCGATAACAGGACGGCTGACAGACGTCCGCGAATTGATGTAAGGTGCCCTCATATCTGAATATTTGAGGGAGAGACTGAGATGAGTGATTGGGTCAAATGGCTCTTGTTGGGGCTGCTTTCGATTGCGTTTGGCATCTTTGTGCTGGGCGCGCCGGTGGTGGCTTCGATAGCTGTGACAGTAGTGACCGGAGTGTTTCTGCTGATTTCAGGCGCGCTGCAAGTTGTCGGCGGTTTTACGGTTGAAGGAGCCGGCAACAAGATTCTGTCGCTTATCATGGGTGCCGTGATGCTGTTTCTTGGCTGGAACTTCATGTCTCAGCCGCTGGCCGGAACGCTCACCCTGGCGATGGTCATGCTGATCCTGTTCATGGCAGGCGGCATCGCGCGGGTCATTCTGTCGTTCCAGATGCGCGGAACGCAGTATTTCTGGCCGACGATCATCTCAGGCATCTTGTCGATCGTCCTCGCGGGCATCATCTGGAGTTATGTAGGAAGTGAACCCGCAGTGCTGATGAGCATTCTGGGCATCTTCCTTGGGATCGAGATGCTGTTCAACGGGTTCGGTTTGGTCTTCATGGCGTTCTTCGTCAAGAACGCCCCCAACGACGCAACAACTGAAGCGAAACAAGCTTAAACGCGGGGCACGGGGTCGGCCCTCTCCCGCAGGAGTGTGAACATGGAAAAGTTTGAAAAAGTCCACGGGGTGGCCGCCCCAATGCCATTGATCAATATCGACACCGATATGATCATCCCGAAAGTGCACCTGAAAACGATCAAGCGGTCCGGCCTCGGCGTCGTTCTGTTTGACGAAATGCGCTATCACGACGACGGGCAGGAAAACGAAGAATTCGTCCTGAACAAACCCGCGTATCGTGAAACTGAGATTCTGGTCGCAGGCGACAATTTTGGCTGTGGCTCGTCGCGTGAACACGCACCTTGGGCGATCAAGGATTTCGGCATCAAGGTTGTGATCTCGACCAGCTTTGCCGACATCTTTTTCAACAACTGCTTCAAGAACGGTATCCTGCCCATCGTGGTTGCGGACGAACACCACGCGATCCTGATGGATGACGCGCACAAGGGTGAAAACGCCCGCATGACCGTGCATCTGGAAGATCAGCAGATCACCACGTCCGATGGCGTCGTGATCGAGTTCGACATCGACCCGCACCGCAAGCACTGCCTGCTGAACGGCCTGGACGATATCGGCCTGTCGATGGAGAAGGAACATCACATCGACAAGTTCGAGGAGCACGCAAGTCAGGCCCGCCCCTGGGTTTGATTCTGTGGATGATTCTGTGGGCACTCAACCTAAAGGGGTCGCTTCGGCGGCCCCTTTCGCATTCTAGGGGTTGAATTTGCAGCAACCACAACATGTAGCGGCAATGCTAAATTACACGTCGGATTTGCGTCAGGAATGATGCAAACCCGCACCAGTTTTGCCATCATTTTGCCCAAAATCACGTGTTTTCTGCACCTTGGCTTGAGCGCAATGCCTAACGGGGCCAGTGTTGGCGCTATAGAGGCATCCGTCAAAAAACAAACGGCGGGCACAAGTTGGAATTGAAGTCGGCAAAGAACCGACCGATCCAGTTTGAAAGGGTTCGGATAGTGATTGCGCGCACAACAGGGGCGGCAATTCGGGGATTATTGGTTGCACTGATTGTGCTGACCCCCGCGTTGTATTTGCCCGCATCGTCAACGAATGGGACCGAGATCGTCGTGTTTCTCGCCATTCTCGCGTTTTTCCTGACCTTTGCTGAATATAACTCGGCCTTTCCCAGCTTTATCGAGTTCCGCGATGCTCCGCCTGTGAACCGTTTGCGCTTTGTTGGGCTGGTCACGATGATCATGTTTTTGACCCTGATCTGCAAAAACGCATATCTGCCCACACAGCTTACCGCCCTGTTTTATTCGATAGGATTCAGCTTGGCGAATGTGGTCGACTTTCCGTATTCACCGGTGCGGCTGATCGTTCTGATGTTGCCCGGAGATGCCAGTGCGCCCCTTATCGAACTGGTGCGCATATCCGCCAGCGTCGCGTACCTGACCGCGTTGGTCACGATCGGCAGCTTTGCCTACGCGGTGAAATTACGTGGCTGGCCCACCGGAAACGGTGCTTTCAACGTCTGGACCAACCTGCCCTTGTTCGATCCGACGCAGGGCGGTGATGTGGTGACGCGCCTTCAGCGCGACGGCCGGCTCAACATCTCGATCGGCGTGCTGCTGCCCTTCCTGATCCCAGCGATGATCAAGATGCTGACGAACTATGTCGATCCCATTTCGCTCAGCAATCCTCAGACCCTGATCTGGACCATGAGCGCATGGGCTTTCCTGCCCGCCAGCATGATCATGCGCGGCATGGCTACCCTGCGCATCGCGAACCTGATTGTTGAAAAACGCCGCGCCTATTCCACGGCCGAGTCCACTCAGACCGCATGATCCGAATTCTTGTCCTGCTTTGGCTGCCCCTGATGGCGCAGGCAGAAACCGTGCGCGTTGCTACTTTCAACACTGAACTCAGCCGCAAGGGGCCGGGCCTGCTGCTGCGCGACATTCAGCGCGGAGACGCGCAGGCCAAAGCTGTCATCGAAGTCCTGGTGGCGTCACACCCCGATATTGTCGCCCTGCAGGGGATCGACTGGGATTTTCATGGACAGACCCTAGCTGCGCTGACCGAGCGGCTGCGCCAGGCCGGTCTGGACTACCCTCATCAATTTACGGCACGGCCAAATTCGGGGCTTGAAACCGATCTGGATATGGATGGCGATGGTCGAACACATGGTCCGGGCGATGCACAGGGCTGGGGCCGGTTCACGGGGCATGGCGGCCTTGCGGTCCTGTCGCGCTATCCCATCCAGACCGAAAACGTTCGGGGTTTTACAGATTTGCTGTGGCGGGATCTTCCCGGCGCCCAGCTTCCCCGCAAGGGTTCGGCAGCTTTTCCCTCGGACGAGGCACAGAATATTCAACGCCTGTCTTCCACCGCACACTGGCTTGTGCCCATCGAAACACCGATCGGAGTTGTCGATCTGATGACGTTTCACGCCGCTCCCCCAGTTTTTGACGGGCCGGAGGATCGGAACGGACTTCGCAACCGGGATGAGATTCGCTTTTGGATGTCCCTTTTGAACGGCGAGATCACTCAGGCGCCGACGGGATCATTTGTTTTGGCGGGGGATGCGAACCTCGATCCCGACCGCGGCGAGGGGCGAAAAGAGGCAATTCGGCAGCTATTGAGCGACCCGCGCTTGCAAGACCCTGTACCAGAAGATGCAACCGGAAAAGAAACCACGGTCGTGTGGAAGGGCGTCGGGGACATGCGCGTGGACTACGTATTGCCCTCGTCTGACTTGCGTGTCATGGATGCCGGAGTGTTCTGGCCAGCGCCCGGATCAGACCTGCGCGCAGCGGCCGAGACCGCCAGCAGACATCGCTTGGTGTGGGTCGAACTGGCCGCGCCCTGAAACCACTTAAACTCTGGCCGTGGTTGCGGTGGGATACAGCCCAGGCTGCCCGTCCGAAATGGCCGTGTTTATGGCCTCATCCAGATCAGTATGCGTGAACCCCGGCACCAGTTCGTTGAAAGCCTCTGCGTCTAGACAATGCGGCGCATCCCATAGATAGCGCATTTCGATCAGATGCGGCGCAAGGTTCCAGAACATTCGGCTCAGGTGGATCGGCCACCAGTTCATGCGCTTTACCTGCACGCTGTGACCCGTCACCCGCGATAGCGATTGCGCCAGTTCCTTTCCTGTCAGGGTGTAACCTGCAAACGGCACGTCGCTAAAACGCGGCAGGTCGTCTCGTATCTCAGCCAGGGCAACGGCGGCTCGGGCGAGATCCGGCAAATAAGCCCAGGAATGGGCAATGTCAGGCCGACCCGGATACACCAGTTGTCCCTTTGACAAACGCTTGATCAAAACCTGATCGAACCAGTTGCCTGACGCGCAGGTGTCGATGAAATCTCCTGCCCTCAAGATGATCGTCTTGACCGAGGAACTGCGGTAGGCGTCTTCCATCTCGACCCTGATCCTGCCCAGCGGATTCTCAGCGAAATGGGGCGAAGAACTGGACCACGGCAAAGGCGTAGAAGCCCCAAAGACATACACGTTGCCGGGAACGATCACTGTCGCCCCGGCGTGTTCGGCTGCGTCGATGACTTGTCGATGTAACTTTGGCACCAGTCTGGCCCAGTCCGGGTAAGGTGGATTCCAGGCATTTACGATGATGCTGGCTCCTTCTGCGGAGTGCTTCAAATCCTGCGATTTGCGGTCAAAACTGCGGACCGACCAACCCGCTTTGCGAAATGCCTCGGCGCTATTGCGCCCGAACCGGCCTGTTGCGCCCAAAATCAGTGCTGTTTGTGTCATGGCAACCTCCTGTCACTCTCAACACTGATCCATTCAAAGGGATATGGGAATTGCCTGCATGTGCAGAACGTGTATTCATTCATGAATGGATAGACTCATCACCCCGTCCGACTGGTCCCTGATCCAAAGCTTTCTGGCCGTAGCTGAAACCGGTTCACTATCTGCGGCAGCCCGGCGGTTAGAGCGAAGCCAGCCGACGCTAGGCCGACAAATTCACGCGCTTGAGGACGAGTTGGGCGTATCTCTTTTTGATCGACATGCGCGCGGTCTGAGGCTGAGTGAAGTCGGCGCGCAACTGCTACCTATGGCGCAGCAGATAAACTCTGCCATGAGCGCAATCAGCCTGACCGCGGCAGGCCAGTCGCAACAATTGGAAGGGACAGTGCGCATAACCACTTCGGTTTTTGCAGCCCATCATCTTCTGCCGCCCATCATGGCCCAAATCCGCAAGCAAGAACCGGCGATACAGCTTGAGCTTGTCGCAACGGACACGGTCGAAAACCTGCTGTATCGCGAGGCTGATATTGCAGTTCGCATGTATCGCCCCGAGCAGGTCGACATCGTCTCAAGGTATCTGGGCGATGTGCGCATGTGCTTTTGCGCGGCCCGGTCTTATCTGGACCGAGCAGGCCGCCCGGCAGACCCCGGAGAATTGTTCAATCACGATCTGGTCGGCTTTGACGCCAATGAGCAGATCATCAAAGAGATGCACAACAAAGGCTGGCCCGCGAGCCGGGACAATTTCGCAACCCGTTGCGACCTTCAGAGTGCATATTGGGAACTAATCCGAGCCGGTTGCGGAATTGGGTTTACCCAGACGCATGTTGCCGAGGCAGACCCCTTGGTCGAAATCCTGCCGCTGGACGTGGAAATCCCGGTCCTACCCGTGTGGCTGGCCGCTCCGCAGGCGATGCGCCAAACCCCGCGAATCCGGCGCGTTTGGGACCTGCTTGCCGACGGTCTGAAGGCCAGTCTTTGACGGTGAACCTGCTTTGACCGTGCCGTTTCGTCACGGAAACCGAGATTCCCGTCGACTCTGTTTGTTTTGGCCTGTTCGTCTCATTGACCCGATGCGGCGCAGGCGCTAGGGCCATTGCGACGAAACGCAAGGAGATCCTTCATGTCCAACCCCTCGCTGCTGATCCTGCCCGGAGACGGTATTGGCCCCGAAGTTATGGCCGAAGTCCGCCGCATCATCGACTGGTTCGGCGCGAACCGCGGTCTGGCGTTCGACGTGAGCGAGGATCTGGTCGGCGGTGCCGCCTATGACGCCCATGGCAAGCCCCTGTCGGACGAGACCATGGCCAAGGCGCAAGAGGTTGACGCGGTGCTGCTGGGCGCGGTTGGCGGCCCGAAATACGACGATCTGGATTTCAGCGTAAAGCCTGAACGCGGGCTGCTGCGCCTGCGCAAGGAAATGGACCTGTTTTCCAACCTGCGCCCGGCCCAGTGCTTTGACGCGCTGGCGGATTTCTCGTCGCTGAAAAAGGATATCGTGGCCGGTCTGGACATCATGATCGTGCGCGAGCTGACCTCCGGCGTTTATTTCGGAGAGCCGCGCGGCATCTTCGAGAAAGGCAACGAACGCGTGGGCATCAACACCCAGCGTTACACTGAATCCGAGATCGAACGCGCCGCGCGCTCGGCTTTTGAACTGGCGATGCGCCGGAACAAGAAGCTGTGCTCGATGGAAAAAGCCAACGTCATGGAGTCGGGCATTCTGTGGCGCGAGGTCGTGGATCGCGTGGCCGAGGATTACCCCGAGGTCGAGCTGACCCATATGTATGCCGACAATGGCGCAATGCAGCTGGTGCGCGCACCCAAGCAGTTCGACGTGATCGTCACCGACAACCTGTTCGGTGATATCCTGTCGGATTGTGCGGCGATGCTGACCGGCTCGCTGGGGATGCTGCCATCCGCGTCGCTGGGCGCACCGATGGCCAATGGCCGCCCTAAGGCGATGTATGAACCCGTCCACGGCTCGGCCCCCGATATCGCGGGCCAGGGCAAGGCGAACCCGATCGCCTGTATCCTCAGCTTTGCCATGGCGCTGCGCTATAGCTTTGATCAGGGGGCCGAGGCTGACCGTCTGGAATCGGCAATCGAGAAGGTTCTGGCCGATGGTGTCCGCACCGCCGATCTGCTGGCCGAAGAAGGCGTGCAGCCGGTCTCGACCACCGAAATGGGTGACGCGATTCTGGCGGCGCTGGACGAAACCGTCTGATCAGGCGGCCAAACGCATTTCAAAGGCGGTGCCATGCGCGCCGCCTTTTTCTTTGCCGATCAGTTGCCGAAGATATTGTTCAACAGGTTGTTAATGGCGTTCTCGAACCCGTTGCCCTGCCTACGACGTTGCTGCCGGGGCTGCGCGGTTCGCACGGGCGGGTCCGGGGCCAACATCGGCAAGGGCGTCGGCGTCATCCCTTCGGTCACACGAAGCATGGTTTCCTTCCAGATTTCCGCAGGCAATCCGCCGCCAGTAACACCGGAAAGCGGCGTATTGTCGTCATAGCCCATCCAGACACCCGCCACGTAATCCGCCGTGAACCCGATGAACCACGCATCGCGCGCGGCCTGAGTTGTGCCGGTCTTGCCCGCCACCTGCCAGCCCGGAAGCTGCGCCCGCGCACCCGTGCCTTCCGAGACCACGCGCTCCATCATCCATGTCAGTTGCTTGGCCGCCTTGTCGTTGATGACACGCTCTCCGATGCCGGTCGTCGTCACCATCACGGGCGTCTGATCCCCCAGCAGCTTCAACTCGGTCAGACCATAAGGTTCCACGGACGAGCCGCCGTTCAGGATACCCGCATAAGCCCCGGTCATCTCGATCAGGGTGCTTTCCGACGCGCCCAGAGCAAGGGCCGGTCCTTCGGCCAGATCATTGGCAATCCCAAACCCGCTGGCAACGGTGCGCACGTTTTCAAGCCCCGCAACCTCGGCCACTTTGACAGCGGGTATGTTCAGCGAGTTCTTCAACGCATCCGCAAGCGTGACCCGGCCATAGAACTTGTTGGTATAGTTCTTGGGGCACCACTGGCCCGAACCGGGGATATTGATGCAATACGGCTCGTCCACGACCGTATCCAGCGGAGAATACCCAAGCTCTAACGCTGTCGCGTACACGAAGGGTTTGAAGGATGATCCGGTCTGTCGCAATGCCTGCGTCGCGCGATTGAACGCACCTGATACGCGCGTCTTGCGACCGCCGACCATGGCACGCACCGCCCCATCTGCGGACATCACAACAATCGCGGCCTGCGCCTTGGACCCTTCGCGAACTTTTTCCTGAAAGATGTATTGCAGCGCCTCCTCTGCCGATTTCTGCAGGCGCTGATCCAGAGTCGTCCGGATCACCACATCCTCGGTGGTGTTGCGGGTAAAGAACTCGGGCCCGCTGGCCATGACCCAATCGGCGAAATACCCACCTGCACGCGCGGCGGCGGCTTCGGACAGTTCCGCGGGACGGGTGCGGGCTTCGCTGGCCTGCGCGGGGGAAAGGTATCCCTGATCCTCCATCAACCCGACCACCAGACGCGCCCGATCCTGCGAGCGTTGCAGGTTGTTCGTCGGCGCATACCGGGTCGGCGCGACCAGAAGGCCCGCCAGCATCGCGGCCTCGGACGGGGACACCTCGGCGGCTGAAATTCCGAAATACCGCTGGCTGGCGGCCTCGAACCCTCGCGCGCCTGCTCCAAGGAACGCCCGGTTCAGGTAGATGGTGAGGATTTCGTCCTTGGAGTATTTGACCTCCATCGCCATCGCGTAAACGGCTTCCTTGGCCTTGCGCCACAACGATCCCTGACGACAGTCAGCTTCGTAGGCGGCCTCGGACTCCCAATCAGCCGGATCATAAGGAACGCCGAGGCAAAGCAGCTTGGCCGTCTGCTGCGTGATGGTCGAACCGCCATGACCTGACAGCGGCCCCCGGCCCTCGCTCAGGTTGATGCGCACGGCGCTGGCAACCCCGCGCGGGCTGACACCGAAATGGCGATAGAATCGCTTGTCCTCAGTCGCGACGACCGCGTGCTTGAGGTGCGGAGACACCGTATCGGCCGTAATGACCCCGCCGAATTGATCGCCTCGCCACGCAAATACCTTGCCGTCACGGTCCAGCATCGTGACCGATCCGCGCGCACGACCGTCCAGCAAGGCATCAACATCCGGCAACGTGCTGTAGACAACCCCTATCGCAAGCGCCAGCAGCAGGGCACAGACCGCGCCAACCCGCCAGGTCACACCCCAGACCAGCCGCGAAAGCCAGCGAAACATACGGCGGAAAAACCCGCCGCCGTTCTTGGTGGACTTGCGTGTTTTCTTGCGGGCCGTTCTGCGCGTCGTTGTCTTTCGCGCAGTCGCCTTCTTGCCTGCGGCGCGCTTTGACGCCGAGGATTTTCGCCCCTTCGACGGGTATCGTTTGTCCGCAACAAGAGGTTTCTTGCCGCGCCTGGACTCAGTCATGCTCAAGCTCTGCCCGGTTATCGTTTTGAGGCACCATACCCTGCCACACAGATGAAGTAGAGGTATGAAATACGCCTAAAAGCCTTCCTCAATTTGCTCAATTTTTAATCATTGCGCCGTATTTGTGCAAAAATTGTGCACCTTGCCACTATTTTCCCCAGCGTCCGCCCCCCTGAATCGTTCCTTACTGCGGTCAGGCGCGCTCTTTTTCTGCGAGTGCAAACCGACCGGACAGACCGGAGAAGCAGAGGGGACTAACGTGAAACTGATCATCGCGACAATCAAGCCGTTCAAGCTCGAGGAGGTGCGCGAAGCACTGACCGACGCTGGCGTACGCGGCATGATGGTGACCGAAATCAAGGGCTTCGGCTCGCAATCGGGTCACACGGAAATCTATCGCGGGGCCGAATACGCCGTGAACTTCGTACCCAAGATCAAACTGGAGATCGTAGTTCCCGCTGCGATGGCCGACCAGATCGTCGAGACCATCACCAAAACCGCCAAGACCGGAAAGATCGGCGATGGCAAGATTTTCGTCCTCGATGTCGAGCAGGCCCTGCGCGTGCGGACCGGGGAAACGAACGAAGAGGCGCTGTAAGCGCCCCCACTCACAATCACTCGAGGACTAACAATGAACCTGATGAAATCTCTCATCCCTGCTGCCGCGATCGTCGCGCTGCCGCAGATGGGTCTGGCGCAAGAGGCCGCCGACGGCGAAGCCGCGCTCCATACCCAATATATCTTCACCACGCTGCTGTTCCTGATGGCAGGGTTCCTGGTCTTCTTCATGGCGGCAGGCTTTGCCATGCTGGAAGGTGGCCTGGTGCGTTCCAAGAACGTGGCCATGCAGATGATCAAGAACGTGGCGCTGTTTTCCTTTGCCGCGATCATGTACTGGCTGATCGGCTTCAACCTGATGTACCCCGGCGACGGCTGGTCCATCGCTGGTTGGCTGGGCCCGTTCTTCTCGACCACATCGCTTGATGCCGTGGGCGTTGACCCCGCAGAAGCGGCGCTGGACTATGCGTCGATCGGTTCGGACTTCTTCTTCCAGCTTGTGTTCGTTGCCGCAACTGCCTCGATCGTTTCGGGTGCCGTGGCCGAGCGTATCAAGCTGTGGCCCTTCCTGATCTTCGTCATCGTCCTGACCGGCATCCTGTACCCGATCTCGGGTTCCTGGCAGTGGGGCGGCGGCTGGCTGTCTGAAGCTGGCTTCTCGGACTTCGCTGGCTCGACCGTTGTGCACTCGGTCGGTGGCTGGGCAGCTCTGGCAGGTGTCATCGTACTGGGCCCGCGCATCGGCAAGTACAAAGACGGCAAAGTCCACCCGATGCCCGGTTCAAACCTGGCGCTGGCCACACTGGGTACGTTCATCCTGTGGCTGGGTTGGTTCGGCTTCAATGGCGGCTCGCAGCTGGCAATGGGCACCGTGGGTGACGTTTCCGACGTGTCGCGCATCTTTGCCAACACCAACATGGCAGCCGCTTCGGGTGCAGTGACCGCACTGATCCTGACCCAACTGCTGTACAAAAAGCCTGACCTTACGATGGTTCTGAACGGTGCTCTGGCCGGTCTGGTCTCGATCACTGCTGAACCTCTGGCCCCGACCCTGTTCGGCGCTCTGTGGATCGGTGCAGTTGGCGGCGTTATCGTTGTCCTGACCGTTCCGATGCTGGACAAGTTCAAGCTGGACGACGTTGTCGGTGCGATCCCGGTTCACCTGTTTGCCGGTATCTGGGGCACCATCGCCGTGATCTTCTACGGTGAAGCAAGCCTGGGCACTCAGTTGCTGGGTATCGCAGCCTACGGTGTGTTCACCTTCGTCGGTGCGCTGATCCTGTGGACGATCCTGAAGGCAGTCGTTGGCATCCGCGTCAGCGAAGAGGACGAGATCAACGGCCTCGACATGGCAGAACTGGGTATGGAAGCCTATCCCGAGTTTTCCAAGGGCTAACGCCTGATCAAGTACCAAATCCGAAACCGGGCGTTCGCGCCCGGTTTTTTTGTTTTGTCTTTCAACAAATCATTTGAATTTAGGCGCTTACCCCAAGACTGCCGCTGTGAAACTGTCCGGAACAATTTCTGACTAAGTCGATTGCAATGAAACTTACTCCACCTCCTCGTATCAAACTTTCCAGACTCCGAGACATTGGCTGGCGTCTTTGGGATCCTATCGGCCTTTTGAAGCCGGAAGAGAATTGGAATGACGAGGACTGTCTATCTTTCGCCGACGAATACGATTCATATTTGATTCAGGCGGCTAGTCAGATCAGAAGAGAAACGAGTAAAGAGGATGTGGCTGAATACCTTGTGCAAATAGAACTTGTGCATATGGGACTTACGGAAAGACCCTGCACACGTGAACGTGCGGCACAGGTTGTAGACGCGATCACCAGCGACCCGAAAATTTGGACGTGGCCTGACGAAGATGGCCGTTTTCGATAGCGCGCAAAAAAGCCGCGCTGGAGGGCGCGGCTTTGATGTGTGTGGCAGATAAAGGTCAAACGCCGACGTCGACAATCGCCTTGGCCAGAATCGGAACCGTTGTCGCGTTCAGACCCGCGATGTTCAGACGGCTGTCACCCACCATGTAGATGCCGTGATCGGCACGCAGTTTCTCGACCAGCTCGGGTGCTGCACCCAGACGCGAGAACATGCCGCGGTGCTGGGCGATAAAACCAAAACGGTCCGAGCCGCTCAATCTTTGCAGTTCGTCAGCCAGTTGTTGGCGTAGACCCAGCATGGACAGGCGCACCTCTTCCAACTCGGCCGCCCAATCCGCGCGCAGAGCCTCGTCATTCAGGATCGTGGTCACTACACGCGCACCATGATCGGGCGGGAAGGAGTAATTCTGACGGTTCAGAAAGGCCAGTGTCGACTGGTTCAGCGCCGTATGCGCCGCATCATCGCTGATCGCCATCAACAGACCGGTCCGTTCGCGGTACACTCCGAAGTTTTTGGAACAGGACGCCGCGATCAGGCAACGTTTGACCGACGAGGCCACAAGGCGCGTGGCCTGCGCATCTTCTTCCAGACCGTCCCCGAACCCTTGATAGGCAATGTCGATCATTGCCACGAGACCAAGCTCATTGATGATGTTCACGACCTCTTGCCACTGAACCATGTTCAGGTTGGCCCCGGTCGGGTTGTGGCAGCAACCATGCAGCAGCACCACGTCGCCCGCCTTGGCAGTCTTCAGGTCTTCGACCATGCCATCGAAGTCCACGCCTCGGGTCTCGCCGTTGAAATAACGGTACTGGACGGTTTCCATGCCCAGATAATTCAGGATCGACAGGTGGTTCGGCCATGTGGGGTTCGACACAAAGACGCGCGCCGACGGGTTGGCCATGCGGATCATCTCAAACGCTTGCCGACACGCACCGGTGCCGCCGGGCGTTGCCACGGCCGCAATATTGCCGCGCGGGACCGAAGTGCCAAGGATCAGGCCGATCATTGCATCGGCATAGGCCGGATCACCGGCCAGCCCGGTATAGGCTTTGCTTTCCTGTTCTTCCAAAATGCGCTTTTCGGCTGCTTTCACCGCACGCATCACCGGGGTTACCCCTTCGGCATTCTTGTAGACGCCAACACCCAGGTCGATCTTTTGATCGCGGGGGTCTTCGCGGTACATCTGCATCAGCGCCAGAATTTTGTCGGCGGGCTGCGGTTTGAGGTTCTCGAACATCAGTTCTCTCCGGTTGCGACGGGCAGGGTCGGGAAGGCACCCCATTCAGCCCAGGAGCCGTCATAAAGCGAGTGGTCTTTCTTGCCCATGCGTTCAAGCGCAAGGCTGAGGATCGCGGCTGTCACGCCCGACCCGCATGAGGTGATGGCGGGTTTCGACAAGTCGACGCCTGCGGCCTCGAAAACGGCGCGGCAATCCTCGGGGGATTTCATCGTGCCATTCTTGTTCAGCAGCGTATCGAACGGCACATTGCGCGAGCCCGGAATATGACCCGAACGCAGCCCTTCACGCGGCTCGGTTCCGGTTCCTGCAAATCGGGCAGCTGAGCGCGCATCAATAATTTCGTGGTCGGCCAGTTTCGCCGCCGCCGAGACCTGAGTGACATCCCGCACCAGATGGTTTTGCACGCGCACCGTCATGTGGCGATCGCGGATAACCGGGGGAAGGTCTTCAATCTCACGCCCTTCGGCCTGCCATTTGGGAAAACCGCCATCCAGAACGGCCACATTGTCCTGACCCATCAGACGGAACAGCCACCAGACCCGTGCAGCGGACATCAGCCCAGCGCCGTCATAGACCACCACTTGATGACCATCCCCAACGCCCATCGCCCGCAGGCGCGACATGAATTTCTCGACCGGAGGCGCCATGTGCGGCAGGTCCGACCGGTGATCAGAGATTTCGTCAATGTCAAAGAACCGCGCACCCGGGATATGGGCCGCGTGATACTCGGCCTTTGCATCCCGCCCTTGCTGCGGCAAATACCACGACCCGTCCAGAACCCGCAGGTCCGGGTCCTTGAGATGGGCTGCAAGCCATTCGGTTGAAACGAGGGTTTTCGGATCGTCCTGCATCAAAGTCTCCCCAAAGCGAGCTTGGGTTTTCCCTATACGCGCAGGGTTGCGGGTTCAAGGCTGGATGGCGTTTTCAGGGGGCCGTTTCCATAACCACGGACGATGGATAGTGGTGCATGTTCAGAAATGCAGCGCCCTCATCACCCGCCCGATAGCCATGCGGCAGATCGGCGGCAAAGCGAAGACCCTGCCCGGCTTGCAACGGAACCCATTCGCCATCGCGTAGAATCTCAAGCGACCCGTTCAGCACAAAGACCTCCTCGGTCACACCGGCGGCATGGGCAGCGGATTCGTGGCTCTGGTTCGGGGCCAGATCGACATGGAAGGTTTCCGCGCCCAGCACAGGGTCAAAAGGAAAGACGATCTTGACCTCGATGCTGCCGGGAAAGGTCACGGTTCGGAACAGGCTGGCATCCGCCGGATCGCGCAGCGCCGACGATCCGATCAAAGCGCTGAGCGGCAGTTGGAACCCTTTGGCGATTTTCCACAAGGTGGCGATGGTCGGGCTGGATTCGCCGCGCTCGATCTGGCCTAGCATGGCCTTACTGACGCCCGTCAACTCGGCCACTTTTGACAGGCTCAAGCCGGTTGCCGCCCGCACGTCCCGCAGTTTCAGCGTAATATCGTCAGAGTCCATCTTAGCGTCCCGCGAATCCTCTTGTGCGTTATAGCGCACATGTGATACGTGCGCTATAACGTACGAACCCCAAGACATGCAACCCGAGGCAAAAGGGAAACAGCGTCATGCCACTCTACCGATCCAGAACCTCAACCCATGGCCGCAACATGGCCGGTGCCCGCGGCCTGTGGCGTGCAACCGGCATGGGCGACGATGATTTCGGCAAGCCGATCATCGCCATCGTCAACTCGTTCACGCAATTTGTGCCGGGTCACGTCCACCTGAAAGACCTTGGCCAGATGGTTGCGCGTGAAGTTGAGGCCGCTGGCGGCGTTGCAAAAGAATTCAACACCATTGCGGTGGATGACGGCATCGCCATGGGCCATGACGGGATGCTGTATTCGCTGCCCTCGCGTGAGGTCATTGCGGATTCGGTCGAATATATGGTCAACGCGCATTGTGCCGATGCGATGGTCTGTATCTCGAATTGCGACAAGATCACGCCCGGTATGCTGATGGCAGCCATGCGTCTGAACATCCCCGCGATCTTTGTCTCGGGCGGGCCGATGGAGGCCGGCAAGATCGACATCGCCGATCTGGATGTGAAAAAGATCGACCTCGTGGACGCAATGGTGGCCGCCGCTGACGACAAGTACACCGATGAGCAGGTCCAGCATATCGAGGAAAACGCCTGCCCGACCTGCGGGTCGTGCTCGGGCATGTTCACCGCGAACTCGATGAACTGTCTGGCCGAGGCGCTGGGTCTGGCGCTGCCGGGCAATGGCTCGACGCTGGCGACGCACTCGGACCGGAAGGAGCTGTTCCTCGAAGCTGGCCGCCGCATCGTCGAGATCACCAAGCGTCACTATGAGTTGGACGAAAAAAGCTTTCTGCCGCGCGAAATCGCGACCTTCGATGCGTTCGAGAACGCCATGAGCCTTGATATCGCTATGGGCGGGTCCACCAACACCGTGCTGCACTTGCTGGCCATCGCCAACGAGGGCGAAGTCGATTTCGACATGTCTGACATGGACCGCCTCAGCCGCAAGGTGCCCTGCCTGTGCAAGGTCGCGCCCAACACCGAGAACGTGCATATGGAGGACGTCCACCGCGCCGGTGGTATCTTCTCGATCCTCGGCGAACTCAGCCGCGCGGGGCTGCTGCACGAAGATTGCAGCACCGTGCATTCGGCGACGATGGGTGAAGCCATTGCCAACTGGGACATCAAGGTCGCCAATAACCCCAAAGCGCAAGACTTGTTCAAGGCCGCGCCCGGTGGTGTGCGCACCACACAGGCGTTCAGCCAGTCGAACCGCTACAAAGAGTTGGACACCGACCGCGAAGGCGGCGTGATCCGGTCCAAGGAACACGCATTCAGTCAAGATGGCGGTCTGGCCGTTCTGTTCGGCAATATCGCGCGCGATGGCTGTATCGTGAAAACGGCGGGCGTTGATCCGGCGAGCCTGACCTTCACCGGCTCGGCCTATGTCTGCGAAAGTCAGGATCAGGCAGTGAACGACATCCTGACCGGCAAGGTGAAAGAGGGCGACGTGGTCGTCATCCGTTACGAAGGACCGCGCGGTGGTCCGGGAATGCAGGAGATGCTGTACCCGACCTCATATCTGAAATCCAAAGGTCTGGGCAAAGCCTGCGCCCTGCTGACCGACGGGCGGTTCTCGGGCGGCACCTCGGGCCTGTCGATCGGCCATGTCTCACCCGAAGCGGCCGAGGGCGGGGTCATCGGATTGGTAGAAAACGAAGACCGGATCGAGATCGACATCCCAAACCGCTCGATCCAGCTTGTTGTGTCAGAGGAAGAGCTGGCGGAACGCCGCAAGATTCAAGACGAAAAAGGGTGGCAGCCTGCGGCACCTCGCAAGCGCAAGGTGTCCACGGCGCTCAAGGCATATGCCAAGCTGACTACGAGTGCCGCAAAAGGGGCGGTACGCCAGTTGTGATTCTGAAAGCCCGGTTCAAGGTGACTCTGAACCGGGTTTTCTAGACAACCAAACGCTCCCGCGCCCGAACTGAGCCATCGGCTGCGCCGATACTCCATTCGGTCTTGGGCCCGGCGCCGCGCTTTGCGCGGCGCCGGGCCCAACCAGAGGAGATGTCTCGTCAGAGACATTGACGATGAACGGGAGCATCCCCGGAATTGAATCAGTCGCCGAGTTTGGCGTGAACTTCATCCAGATCAATTTCACCAATTGGCATCTTGTTGGCCGGGTTCTCGAAATCATATCGAAAGAGATCGAAATCTTGTTTGTAGATTTCGTAGACCAGATGCATCGAGAGGTCGTCAAAATAGTCTTCGACCGGATGGGCGCGTTTGGGCCCGTGCCCTTCGGACTCGTTAAAGCGCGGGATATCGGACAGGTTCACCGCGTGGGGCGTTTCAAGGTGATCCAAGACACCCTGCATCCCGTCGTTGAATTTCTCGGTCCAGAAAATCTTGTCATATCGCCCGCCATTCGCGATGAAGGTCGAGACATGTCCTGACATCGACGACCAGTGAATATCCGGGTCCATCGGCCTGCGCCATCGGATCGTGTCTCGTGCGAACAGAAGAAACCGACGGAAGCTGGCGATCTGATCGAATTCGCCCTTGCCATCGTCGCCCCCGACTTCGATTCCATAGTTGTAAATCAGCGTCGGAACGAGATTGCCCCGGTACCGTTTTCCGTTTCGCTGAATTCCACAAATCTTGTCGAAAAAAGAACTTAGAATTCGCGTGTAAGGGTTCCGCACGCAGGTAAATGAATACCCCGCATGATCGCGGACAATTCTGGAAATTGCGTCCTGACTGGGCTCAAACGCCCATTTGTGCATCCCGTCACTTGCGTCGTGAATGTCACCCTCGAAAAACCGACCGTGATCCGAGTAGTACATGATTTGCCCTATGGTCGAGCAGGCGCACTTCGGCACCACACGGTAAACCATGCTTTCGCTCTCGGTCATCCATGTACCGGGAAAACCCATCTGCTGCGCCTCCTCTGCGGGTCAGAACTTGTTATTCGTGCCCGCTTTTGAAATCAAAAAACCAAAAATATTCTGTTTATTCAATCGTTCATCCTCAGTATCACGGTTGGAAACGGGCAGAAACGGAAATCATAGAACCGAAATGGCCAGGATCGCCTATATTTTGCTGTGCCACAAAGACCCTGACGCAATCATTGCGCAGGCCGAGCAACTGACGGCCGCCGGGGATTGCATGGCCATTCATTTTGACGCGCGTGCCAGCTCTGCCGCATATGCGCGCATTCAGGACGCGCTGGGCCCAAATCCGAACGTCACTTTTGCCGCCAAGCGGATCAAGTGTGGCTGGGGAGAGTGGTCGTTGGTGCAGGCCACATTGCACGCCATCGAAGCAGCGGTGGACGCTTTTCCACGCGCCACCCATTTCTACATGCTGTCTGGCGACTGCATGGCGATAAAGACGGCGGAATACGCACACCGTTTTCTGGACGAACGTGACAAGGATTTTGTCGAAAGCCACGACTTCTTTGAAAGCAAATGGATCAAGACCGGCATGAAAGAGGACCGGCTGATCTATCGCCACTATTTCAACGAGCGGACGCAATCCCGTTGGTTTTATGCCGCGTATGAGCTTCAGAAACGCTTTGGCCTGACCCGCGAAATTCCCGCCGACATCCAGGTCAAGATCGGCAGTCAATGGTGGTGTCTGCGCCGCCGGACGGTCGAGATGATTCTGGACTTCCTGAAACAGCGCCGGGATGTGATCCGTTTCTTCTCGACCACGTGGATTCCAGATGAAACCTTTTTCCAGACCCTAGTTCGGCACCTGGTGCCAAGAGAAGAGATCGAGAACCGAACACCGACCTTCCTGATGTTCTCGGACTATGGGATGCCGGTAACATTCTACAATGATCACTACGACATGCTGCTGGGACAGGACTATCTTTTTGCGCGAAAGATCAGCCCAGAAGCACACGAGCTGAAAGAGAGGTTGGGCAAGCTCTACGCAGCCGAGGGCGTTGATTTTCCGATATCCGACGAAGGGCGATATCTCTACGGGTTTCTGACCGGCCGGGGGCGGGTTGGCCGCCGGTACGGGCAGCGGTTCTGGGAAGCGGGAAATACGCTGGGGTCTGACCGCGAAGTCTTTCTGATCGTGTGCAAGAAATGGCACGTCGCCAAGCGGCTGGTTGACCAGATCGTTTCCGAGACCGACATTCCATGTGTCGAGTACCTGTTCAACGAACAGGACACTGCCCTGCCCGATCTCGGCGGCATCGAAACAACGCTGGTCAAGCGATCCCGCCACCGACGCGCGGTCGTGCGGATGCTGTTCGACAGCTTCGATACGGACAAATTGGTCATCTGCGTCGACCCCGCCAACCTGGACATTATCGAGGACTTCAACTCTGACCGGGCCAAGACGCACGTGCTTGAGATCGAGTGTGAATATTCGGACGACTACCTGATCGGCCACGCCCGTCGGGTTGGTTTGGCCGGCATTGATAGCCCCGCCGATACGGTGTCGGGCCTGGTTCCAACGCTGCGCAATTCCCTCGCCCACGAGTCAGATTTGATCCGGGGGGCGGGTCTGAACGATTACGTGCGCATCCGGGAAACTGACTCGCGCGCTGAAAACGAAGCGTCCCTTGCCGCGTTTCTTGGGATTTCTGCGAAACAAGCGCATGCCGTTATGCGCCTGGATTACCTGTTTGCAGATTGACGATCCGGCGGCTCAGGTGTGAGCCGCCGGATCTTTGGGTCAGATGTCGAATTTGACGCCCTGCGCCAGCGGTAATTCAGCCGAGTAATTCACCGTATTGGTCTGACGCCGCATATAGGCTTTCCACGCGTCCGATCCGCTTTCGCGTCCACCGCCGGTTTCTTTTTCGCCACCAAACGCGCCACCGATTTCGGCCCCCGACGGTCCGATATTGACGTTGGCGATGCCGCAATCCGATCCGGCTGCGGTCAGAAACTGCTCGGCCTCGCGCATGTTCAGGGTGAAGACACAGGAGGACAGCCCCTGCGGCACGTCGTTCTGAATCTCAATGGCATCGTCGAAATCGTCATAGCCCATCACGTAGAGGATCGGCGCAAAGGTTTCGGTCTTTACCGTAGCCGTCTGGCCGGGCATCTCGACAATGGCGGGCTGCATATAGACGCCATCCGGCACGCCCTCGGTCACGCGCTGGCCGCCGAACACGGTGCCGCCCTCGGCTTTGGCTGCGTCCAGCGCGGCGGTCATGGCCGCGCCTGAGGCTTCATCCACCAGCGGACCGATCAGCGTGCCCTCGGTCAGCGGGTTGCCGATGGGCAGACCGGCATAGGCTTTTTTCAGGCGGGCCACCAGTTCCTCGCGGATCGAGTTATGCACGATCAGACGGCGCAGCGTGGTACAACGTTGACCGGCTGTGCCCACGGCCGAGAACACGATCGCCCGCACCGCCATTTCCAGATCGGCCGAGGGTCCAACGATCATCGCGTTATTACCGCCCAGCTCCAGAATGCACTTGCCAAACCGCTGCGCCACAACCGGGGCCACCGCGCGGCCCATGCGGGTGGAACCGGTGGCGGAAATTACTGGCACGTCTTCGCTGGCCACCAGCGCCTCGCCCAGCGCGGCACCGCCGATCAGGGTTTGCAGCAGGTGGTCGGGCGCATCGCCAAACCGCGCCAGCGCGCGTTCAAAAATCTTCTGGCAGGCCATCGCGGTCAGGGGCGTCTTCTCGGACGGCTTCCAGATCACCGTATCGCCACAGACCAACGCGATCGCCGCATTCCACGACCAGACCGCAACCGGGAAGTTGAAGGCCGAGATCACACCGACCGGACCCGCCGGGTGCCATGTCTCCATCATCCGGTGGCCGGGGCGTTCGGAGGCGATGGTCAGACCATACAACTGACGCGACAGGCCCACGGCAAAGTCGCAGATGTCGATCATCTCTTGCACTTCGCCCAGACCTTCGGAGGTGATCTTGCCGGCCTCCCAACTGACCAGCGCGCCCAAATCGTCCTTGGCAGCGCGCAGTTCTTCACCCAGCAGGCGGATCAATTCACCCCGGCGTGGGGCGGGTACGGTACGCCAGGCTTTGAACGCTGTTTTGGCGTTGGCAAAGACCGCGTTTATGTCGCCAGCTTGGGTTTCATGCACCTCGGCCAGCAGGCTGCCGTCGATGGGGGAATGCACTGGCAACGTGCCGCCGGTCAGTTCAGCCGCCGTCAGGTCCAGATTGGCGAGGGTGGTTTGCGCAGTCATAACGATGTCTTTCATATCTCAGGCCGCCTTGTTCTGTTGGGTTGCATCGCCAGCGCGGTAAAGCTGGCCAAATTCGGTTTTCAGGAAATCGGACAGGGTCACCTGTTCCTGCCGGACAAAGCCCTTGGCAGGCAGCGCGCCCGTGCGCATCAGATCGACCACGCCCAGAACGCCTGCGGCGGTGGTGACCTGAATGGCGCTCCAAACCTGCCCGTTGATCTCGCGCGCGAAGCTCTTGTTGATCAGGGATTTCTCGCGCAAGCTCCCGTCGATCATGCCTTTAGCCGTGCAATAGACCAAAACCACATCCTGATCAGTGCGCGGCAGGGCGGTCTCAAAGATGTCCTTCATCAGATCACGGCGACGTTCCAGCCCCAGATCCTTGAGCAGCAGCTTCAGGATATCGCAATGGCCGGGATAGCGGATCGAGCGGTACGACACCGCCCGCGCCTTGCCGTCCAGCGTTTCAGGCAGCGTGCCCAAGCCGCCGGATGTGTTGAAACACTCATACTCGACCCCGTCATGACCCAGCAGTTCGTAATCTTCCAGCGGCGCGGTCTTGACCCGTTCGCCATTCACGATGGCATCGCACGGGTTGCAGTATTCGTTGATCAACCCGTCAGTGGACCATGTCAGATTGTATTTCAGCGCATTGGTCGGATAGAGCGGCAGAGCGCCGACCCGCATATGCAAACTGTCCAGCTCATCGAACTCCGACGCCAGCGCAGCCCCGGCAATACCGACAAAACCGGGGGCCAGACCACATTGCGGCATGAATACTGTAGCGCTGTCCTTGGCCAATTCGCGCACCGCGTTGGTGGCCGCGACATCCTCGGTCAAGTCAAAGCAATGCGCGCCCGCAGACTTGGCTGCCTTTGCGATTTGCGGGGTCAAAAAGAACGGAGCGGCCGAGATGACGGCATCGAAACCCGTCAGCGCCTTGGCCAGTTGCGCCGCGTCGCTGACGTCGATCTGCCGGGTCGCTATACCCTGCCGGTTAAGCACCGACAGCGCCGACAGATCACGATCCGCAACCGTGACCGAGTAATTGGACGAAGACTTCAGCAGGGTCGCGATCATCTGACCGATCTTGCCTGCTCCGATGACACAGATATTCCAGCTCAAAACGCGCCTCCTCTTTCGTTTTCTGAAAGTATGACGGGCGGCTTGTTCGATCCGCAGGGGTAATCTTGACGAAAAGACAAAAACTTCCGACGTTTCGGCGGACATACCGACACAATGACAAGTCCGTGAATCTGCCCAGCCTATCCGACTGGATCATGCAGCTTCACCCGAGGACGTTCGGCACAGCAAAGACGCGCAGACATATCAACAACATCAGTGATTTTTACCCGTGAATAGGGTAGGGTTTGCTCTATTGGGCCGAAACCTTCGCGCTAATTCCTTGCAAAACCTCGGCCCGGCCAGCGCTGGGATCCGATTGGGCCGGTCTTGTTTGCGACAGACCGAAGGATGCCCGTCGCCAGCAAAGACCCGGTGTTGGTTTTGATGCGTTTCAAGACGAGTTCAGGGGGGAAAAGCGTGCCAAAAGATCCAATTTATAACTCAAAGACGTTCAATCCAACGGATGATGACTGGAAGCTCATCTACGCTGTGCTGTCCTCGGATGACACGTCTGCGATAAATTCGCACTTTGAATTCATCGAAGTTTCGCAGGACACGGTACTGCCCCCGCAAGGTATGTATGTCGTGCTGTCCGGCATCGTTCAGTTGCAGCAGGACGGGTCCGTTCTGGCCACCGCCGATACCGGCGACTATTTCTACGAAGAACACCTTGAGATTTTCGACATTCCCGTCAGCCTCGAGGCCGTGGCAACGCCCGGCACCAGGCTGGCCTACCTGTCCAGCAACCTGTGGTTTGAAATCCCGGTCAAAATCCGCGAAGCCTGTTATGCAACCCTGTTCGGTGATCTGGTCAGCGTGCACTTGCAGAATTTCCAGCAACCGATCAACTGTTGCAGCGTCACGGCGGCCGCGCTCAGCATGTCGGCCTTAGGCTTCAGTTGTGAGGTCAACGACATCTTCCGCGAGTGTGCCCTGCCCACATCTTTCGTGGTGAATGACGGGATTTCCTTGGGCGAGCTTTACGACGTCGCCTGCACGTTCATCCACTCGCAGGGTCTGCGCAAGAAGATACAGGTGCAGGCCTATTTCATGGATGAGGCCACGACCTCGACCCGGTTGCTGCTTGAGGCGATCGACGAATCCAACCGGGTGGGCGGCGACAACGACATTCTGGTGGCGAATTTTCAGGTCGGCGTGGCGCATGGCAAACTGAACATGCCCGGCGGTCACTTTGCCATAATCGCCAAATGCAACCCCAGCACCGGTTTGGTGCACATGATGGATGTCCACCCCGAGAAATACGGCAAACTGTGGGTCACGACGATTGACCGGCTTTGGGCGGGGATGTCGGACCGTGACGGAACCTCGATGCGGTCGCGGGGGATTTTGCGGTTCTCGGCATTGGAGGCGGTGAAGACCACGCTGCAAACGCTGCAACAGGATTGCAATTACGTGGACAGCACCGAATATCTGGCGAAAGACCCCAAGAAACGCCGCAACCTGTTCCGGCGGGCCAGCCCGAACATGAACTCGATGGGGGTTTTGGCTGAAAGCCTGAACATTCTGGGCGACCAGCAGGTCGACGAAGACAAGCTGCTGATTGCGACACAGGCCAATCTGACGGACGCGCTCAGCCGGGTGTCCACGGCCAAGGAAATGCACGCGCTGGCGCAACGCTATCTCAGCCAGACACCTCACGTGCATCTGGGCAGCACCTTCCGTAGCTATGCGGAACGACCGAACAAAGACGCCAAAACGCCCGAGGACTGGTTCCGGGATCAGCTGCACAGCCTGAATGAGCACGACGATCGCCATCTGATGATCAATATCGATTTCAACCGTGTGCTGGGGTTCGAGGTCATCCGCCCCCCCGCGAACGTCTATCGCGAGACGGCCCTGCTGGAGGAGTTCTGGTGCCTCTGCATCGCCTATGACGAAAAGACCGATCTGGTAACGGTCGTGGATATGAGCCCTGCAACCTCGCAAGTCTGGCAGGCTCCGCGCGGACATATCTTCCGTGGTCTACGGGACCTCGGGAACCCGGCAATGCTGGTGATCGAGGAACATGAACCGCCCGAAGATCCCACGGATGTCGAACGCATCGTCAACACCCATCCGATCGTGTTGTTCTATGCGGACGAAGACCCGTGGTCCTATATGCTGCGCAGTATGCTGGCCAATATCGGTATCACCAGCGCCCGGCTGATCGACGTCGAAGGTCACGGGGCCAACGTGATGAAAATGCGGCGGCAGTTGACGATAATGACCGGGAAGGAAAACCCACCCTACCTGTTCTTCAAGGGCGAATGTCTGGGTCGCAGAAAAGACATTGTCGATGTGGTGCTGGATGGCAGCTTTCAGAAAAGCGTCAAGGAAGCCGGGTTGCCGGTGTTGCTGCGTCATGAATCGCCCAGTCTGGACAAGAACATCTTTGGCTACCCCAAGGGCGGGTTGACCGATGCGCCCAGCGAAAAGCGCAACGTGCTGCTGTGTGCCTGCGGGTCATCGGCGGCGGACAAGGTTCCCGATCTGGTCAAGCGGATCAAGGATGCGGGGCATAACGTCAAGCTGATCCCCTCGGTCTCGGCCGAGAAGTTTTTCCGCGATATCGAGGTCGAAGAAGAAACCGGCAATATCAGGAAAACCAAGCCAAAAACGATCGAGGATTATATCTCGCATCACGACTATTACCGCGACGATGACGAGTGGAACTTCCGCTATACCGAGTTCGGCATGCCCCTGCGCGCCTCGCACCTGGCGCTGTGCGATTGGGCCGACTGCGTGATCGTGGCGCCGGTGACCTGCAACACGATGGGTAAGATTGCCAACGGGATCGCCGATAACCTGCTGACCTCGGTCTTTGTGGCATGGCAATACCGGAACAAGCCGGTGATCCTCTGCCCCGCCTGCAACACAAATATGTGGAACAACGTCACCACCCAGAACAACGTCGAAAAGCTGCGTGATCTGGGGGTCGATATCGTGGGGCCGCGCAAGGGCCGTTTGTCCAACGGCATGATGGGAATCGGCATGATGGCCACCCCCGACCAGATCATGGAGGTTCTGGACGAAGCGTTCGAGGAACTGGCGGATCAGGAACACAACATCTGCAAATGGGCGCAGGAGGCCGCGGCCTCGGACGAGTTCGCGCAGTGGACCCGTGTTTTCGACGCAATCGACAAGGGCATGGCCGGGATCGACATCGTGGATGACAGCAACGGCGATACGCTGCTGCACTATGCGGCAGGGGGCGAAGGCGAGCTGCACGAAAACGGGCAGGACCTTGGCAAGCCCGATCTTGAGGCCGCGCAGGAGTTGATAGATCGCGGCATCGACGTCAACGCCACCAACGATCACGGGTTTACCAGCCTGCATGTGGCGGTGATGAACAACTCGGCCAAAATGGTCGAAGTGCTGCTGGGCGCGCCGGGTATCGACGCCAGCAACTGCATCAACTTCCTGCGGGATCCGAAAAACGCCAAGGACGTAAAACAGGTCAAACCCAAGATACGGGCCATGCTGGATGACTGGGCCAACGCCCATACCGTCATCGCGCCCGAGGAAGACCACGACAATGATCTGATCGACGACCGCGAGCGGACCTATCTGTATTTCACCTACGGGTCGCTCAAGAAAGGGTTCCCCAACCACGATGCCCACGCCGAGGTGCTGGACGATTTCGTGGGAGAGGCCGTGACCCGGCAACGTATGCCCCTGATCGTCCCGCACGAGCCGCATTGCGACAATCCCAACTGCGGCTACCTGCACCGGATGGCCACGCTGGTCGATCAGAAAGGGCGCGGCGAACCGATCCGGGGTGAGGTCTATCGCGTCTCCTCCTCGGGCCTGAAAGAGTTGGACAAGCTCGAAGGCTATCACGGCCCCGGCTCGCCCGAGAATGTCTATGTCCGCAAGCGGATCAACGTGCTGATGGACGGGGTCAAGAAGCCCGCCTATGTCTACGTCATTGCACATCCAACCAAGTATCTGGACCAATGGGCCGACGGCACGTCGGGCATCGTAGCGGAATACACGCTGGACATGGCCACGGGCACGCCGAAACCGGGGTTTCATCCAACGCCCTAGTTGAGCATCTCGATCACGACTGCATCCTCGGGGTCAGCCTTGACGCTGAGGTTGTAGGCCGTGATCGCCACCGTGCACAGCAATACAAAGGGCCAGAACGCAGCCTTTGGGATCAGGTTGTCCCGATAGTGAATGAACCGCAGGGACGGCACGGCCTCGGACGCGAACAGGTAGGTGTTCACTGACACGGCCAGCAGCAGGAAATACATCAGGAAAAAGAACGACTCCATGTAGATCACCGGCGATCCGGCAAAGCCTTCGCGCAGTTGCACATGCGCCAGCAGGATCACGAAGAACAGAACCGAGCAGGTACCGATCACGCTGGAGGTGCTGAAATCATGCCGCTCGATCAACTCGGGTCGGCGCGTCACGGTCATGACCGCCCCGAACAGCAGCATGGTAACGACGATCAGGGGGATCATGTGCACGACGAAAGCATTGCCGAAGTTGCGCTTGATGACAAAGTTATAGTGCAGCTCGGGCAGATTGGTCTGGAACTCGGTATCGCTGATGCCCAGCGTGGTGCCCAGATCGGACAGGCGATAGTCGAAATAGGTATTCTCGCGTTCCCACGTGCCCAAGACGATGCGGTTGTCGATCCCGAATATGTCGTCGGGGCCGGTGGCCGGATATGCCGCGAAATCGGGGATCAGGGCCACAGAGGTGTCGAAACTGGCAGGCCAGAACCGGACCCACACGGTTTTATGGTCGAAGGGATAACTGGTGTAGTCGAAATTCTGCCGTAGGGTTTGTTCAAAATACCAACCGATCAGTTCTTCGCCGTCCTGATCCATGCGATAGGCTTCTTCGATCATCCCGCTGGCGGCGTCCGAGGCATCGGGCAGCACGAACCCAACCGCGTCGCCTGTCGGTTTGATCGCGTCATGCACGCCGTCTTGGTAGTGCTGCCAGACATATCCGGTGACATGGACATCGCTGGCATCGGTGAACACAAAGGACTTGATGAAAATACCGGTCCTGACCTGATACTCCGGCACGTTTTCCAAGTCTTGTAGGTAGTCGTCGACCGATGCCTGATCAGGCAGTTGCGTCGGGTCGCCCTCGAAATGGTTCAGCGCCACCAATAGCCTGAACAACAACATAAGCAGTCCAAGCGTCAGGGCACCGGAGATAAACCAAACCTTCTTTTCGATGCTCATTCAGCCCCTCTCAAACATGGTCCAGTCGTCCGACCAGGGACTGTGTGATGCCCATTTCAGAGAAACCCGCGCCCAGCGCCTCGAACTCTTCGTGCGCGCTTAGCGGGATGCCCCAGCCGCCACACGCGGCCAGAACCTTGGTGTGCTGGATCGAAAGGTCGACCATCGGCAAAGGCTCATTGGCGGTGAACCGGGCCAGGGCGTCGGCATACTCGGTGGCTCTGTCCCATTCCTGCCGCGCCAGCATGACGGCGCTTGCGTCGGGATAGAAATGCAAATGGCTGTGTCCAACGCAGCCTTCGGCAATGATCTGTGCGCCCAGTTTCAGGTGTTGATCCTGTTTATCAGGGTCTGTCTCAGCCAAGGCCAGTGCCGACAGCGCCTTTGGCCCCACGAAGTTGCGCCCATGTTCCAGCGCAATGTCCACGGCCCGTTGACCGGTTTCGCGCGCCTGATCCATTTGCCCGGCATAGACCTGCGTCCGCGCCAGATGCTCCAGCGCCTGCGCCTCCAGCCGCTTGGCCCCCACACGGGCGGCGATTTCGGCCGAGACGGTAAACGACTCCAGCGCACCGTCCAGTTCACCCAAAAAGGTCTGCGCCACGCCAAGACATGTTTGAGCCACACATTCCGGCACAAAGGCAAAATACTTCTGCGATATCTCTATGGCTTCCTGCGCATCCACCTTGCCTTGCGCCACGTCGCCGGAATAGCTGCGCGCAACGCTGAGATTGTGCAGGTTTGCGGCCATGTCCCGCACCAACCCTTCTTCGCGCGCACGTTCCACGGCCTGCGTGTAAAACCCGGTCGCCGATTGCATGGTCGCATTCATGAAATTGGCATCGCCAAACCCGCTAAGCGCACCAACCTCCAGCCGCGCCGATTGCAGTTTACGTGCCAGGGTCAGAGCTCTTTCATTGCTGGCCATTGCCTTTTCAACCTGACCCAGCGGGAAATAGATATTGCCGCGCACATAGTTGATCTGCGCGATGTCCCGTTCCGATCCACAGCGTTCAGCAGCGGTCTCGGCGATTTCGAGACTATCCAAGGCCTCTTGGTAAAGACTCGCCTGCCGGTCAGTTTGCGCCAATCCGATATAGGCGCGGCATGTCTGTTCATCGGTCTCGGCAAGGTTGGCCGCCTCTTTGAACTCTCGCAGCGCGTCTTCTGAATATCCCTGCAACCGGTGCGTTTCCCCCCGCGCACACAACAGATCGAACCGAACCCCAGCCGGGGCCGGTAGGTCCAGGGCGCGCTCGATCAGGGGGCTGGCCTCATCATATTGAAAGCCCTGGATCAGGTTTTCGGCAGCCTCAAGATAGGCTTGTGCCGCGTTGCTTGCGCCTGCACGATCCAGATGCTGGGCGCGCAGGGTCGCATCCCGGTCTTCAAACCACTTGGCAGCCTCGCGGTGCAGCCGCGCGCGTTCAGACTTTACCAGCGTGGCGTAAGACCCATCCCGGATCAGGGCATGCGCAAACATCAGGTCTGCCCCGGCTTCGCGGATCAAGGCCGACCGGATCAGGGTCGAGGTATCCAGATGCCCTTTACCCAGAATGAAGTTCAGAACCTCGGGCCAGAAGCGTTGCCCCAGAACCGAGGCCGCCTGAATCGCGGATCGGCTGGGCGGGTCCAGCGCATCCAGCCGCGACTGAACGATGCCTTGGATACTGCCGGGAACCGAGTCACGCTTGAGCACGTCGATATTGCGCAACAACTGCTCCAGAAACAGCGGGTTGCCACCTGCCCGGCGCACGCAGGCGTCCAGAAGTTCAGGGTCGATGCCGGTGAATTCCTCGACCAGTTGGCGGGCCTGATCATCCCCCATCGGTGCCAGTTCCAGCTTGGACACCAGCGCGCCTTCGGTGCCAAGCTGCCAATCGCGATCAATCGGGTCGCCTTCGACACGGCTGGTCATCAGCAGCACGCAAGGCAGATCGCGCGTTGCGGCCGCGATATGGGCGCAGGCCGTCAGGATGTCGGGCGTCGCCCAGTGAATATCCTCGATCTGGATCAAGAGCGGGCTGTCCTGACTACAGGCGGCAATCAATTCGTCAATCACCTGACGCCGCCCACGCAGGCGCGTGGCGTTGTCCATGACCGCATAAACTTCGGCCAGTCCGGGATCTTGCTCCAGCTCCAGCAGCGCGTTTAGATGCGTGGCATTGGATGGTGACACCCAACCCTTGCCAATCGCGCTTTTGGCCACTTCTGCGCAGGTCTCGGCGTTGTCGGTTGCCTCAAGCCCCAACATGCTGCGGGCCACGGATTGAATGGCTGAATGCCCCTCGCGCGCGCCGAAATCCATAAGGACGCCGGTATGCACGGCGTAAGACAAGCTGCCGGCAACCTCGGCAACCTGTTCGGACAGATGCGTCTTGCCGATACCCGGTTCACCCAGAACGATATGGACCTCGCCCTTGCCGTGTCGCTGGCATCGGTCGAACGTGGCCGAGAACAAAGACATCTCGCGCTCGCGGCCCACAAACCGATGACGGCGCGAGCGGATGTTCCGGGCCAACCGGTCCAACCGCCAAAGCTCGATAGGCTCGTTCAGCCCCTTGATGGCCTTGGCGCCCATCGACTCGCCCACGAAAAGCGGCCCCAACGCGCGTTGAATGTCGTGTGACACAAGCGTTTCACCCGGCGCAGCCATATCCGTCACCCGCGAGGCAAGGTTCACCCCGTCGCCGGTGACGGTGTATTCGGTATGGGCCTCGCTGCCGGTCGTACTGGCGATGACCTGCCCCGACGCGATCCCGATGTGGCAGGACAGGGGCCGGGTCAGTGTGGGCAGAACCGCATGAATCTCTAGCGCGGCCCGCGCCGCGCGTTCGGTATCGTTGGTGTGCGAGATCGGCGCGCCGAACACGGCCATCACCGCGTCACCGATATGCTTGTCGATCCGGCCGCCGTATTTCTCGACGACGTGATCCACCTTGTGAAAGAATTCGTTCAGCAGCGCGTGCATGTCCTCGGCATCCAACTCGCTGGACAGCCGCGTAAACCCGGTCAGGTCCGCAAACATGACCGTGACTTGTCGCTTGGCAGGCTCAAGCGGGGTTTGCGGTTCATAGGGCTGAACAAGATCGACCCGCTCAAGTTCGGAAATCGCGCGCAAAAGACGCCGGCGGTCACCGACGGCGGTCACTCCGATTTCGATCAGGTCTTCGCCCGTCAGATCGGGCAAAATCGCGAAATCAATTTTGTTATCCAAAAAGGCTTGCGCATAGTCAGACAAACCAAGTGCGCTTAGCCAGTCCCTAAGGTCCTGAGACATATCGCCCCTCTGAAGCCCCCAACTTCAGACACAGGCGTAGCACAGCAGACCCGTCCGAGTCTGCAATCGTTAACGAATTTAATTTTTAGGCGCCGCCCAAGGCCCGTAAACCGGGCGTTGGGGTCAGGTCTCTGCTTCCAGCCCCTCGGTCGACAGATCGTCGAGTTTGGGCATCAGGCGCAGCAACTCGCCTGCGTATTCGGTTTGCGGATTGGCAAACAGATCGTTGGTCTCTTGCAGCTCGACCACCTTGCCCTGTTTCATCACCGCCACCCGGTCACACATCTGACGCACCACCGGAAGGTCATGACTGATGAACAGCAGGGTCAGGCCCAGATGTTCCTGCAAATCCTTCAGGATGTTCAGGATTTGAGCCTGAATCGACACGTCCAGCGCACTTGTGGGTTCATCGCAGATCAGGAACCGAGGCTGAGTGGCCAAAGCCCGTGCAATCGAAATCCTCTGGCGCTGACCGCCCGAGAACTCATGCGGGTATTTCGTGCCCGCTTCATGACCCAGACCCACCTGATCCAACAACTCATCCACGCGGCGCTTGATGTCGGACCCTTCCATCAGCTTGTGATGACGGATCGGTTCGGCCACGATCTCATCCACGCGCATCCGAGGGTTCAGCGAGGAATACGGATCCTGAAAGATCATCTGGATGTTTTTGCGATAGGCATCCAGCGCGGTCTTGTTGGTCAGGTCGCTGACCACCTGCCCCTGAAACGTGATCGACCCGCCATCGACGGGATACAGCCCCGCAATCATCCGCGCGACCGTGGACTTGCCCGAGCCGGACTCGCCCACGACGCCGAACACTTCACCGGCGCGAATGTCAAAGCTGACATCGTCAACGGCGGTGAAATAGGTGCGATCCCACGGAAGCAGCCCGCGCTTTTGCAGGAACTTCTTGGTCAGGTTGCGAATTTCAAAGACCGGTTTGCTGGTGTCATTGTCCACCTTGGGCCAATGGCGGGCCATATCCTCGATCGCAAAGCGGGTCTCGCGCCCGCCATAGCTGATCTGCGGAAAGCGGTGCAGCTTCAGCGTCGGGCGCGGCACGGCGGCGATCAGCGACTTGGTGTATTCGTGGCTGGGCTGGCCCATGACCTGCGCGGTCGGGCCGCTTTCGACCACTTTACCCGCATACATCACCGTCACCTTGTCGGTGGTGTCGGCAATCACACCCATGTCGTGGGTGATCAGGATGACGCCCACCTGACGCTCGGTCGCCAGCTCCTTGATCAGGTCCAGAATCTGCGCCTGCACGGACACATCCAGCGCTGTGGTCGGCTCATCCGCGATGATCACATCCGGTTCCGTGCACAGCGCCAGCGCGATCACCACCCGCTGCCGCATCCCGCCCGAGAACTGGTGCGGGTACTGGTCCAACCGTGTATCTGGGTCGGGAATACCCACCCGGTCGATCAGGTCACGGGCGCGTTTGTTCGCCTCGGCGTCCGAACCACCCAGATGGGCCTGAATCGTCTCGACCAGTTGCTCACGCACGGTAAACAAAGGATTCAGCGAGGTCAGCGGGTCCTGAAAGATCATCGAGATTTTCTTGCCGCGCAGCCCACGCATCGCCTCGGCGTCCAAACCGCTGATCTGGTCGCCGCTCAGCTTGATCGTACCGCTTGCGATACGGCCGGGGCGGTCCAGCAGGCCCATGATGGCAGCGCCGATGGTGGATTTACCGGCACCGGATTCGCCCACAAGCCCGTGGATTTCGCCGGGTTCCACCGACAGGTCCACATGATCCACAGCGGTGAACAGTTTGCGGCGGGTCGGGAATTCGACCGTCAGGTCATTGATCGTCAGAAGGCTCATGAAATCACCGCAGCTTGGGGTTCAACGCGTCGCGCAGCCAGTCGCCCAGCAGGTTTACGGACAAGGCCAGCGCCAGAAGGGTGCAGGCCGGGAAGAACAGAATCCACCACTCACCCGAGAACAGGAAGCCCTGCCCGATGCGGATCAGTGTCCCCAGCGAGGGCTGGGTCGGAGGCGCACCGACACCGAGGAAGCTCAGCGTCGCCTCGGCAATGATCGCCAGCGCCAATGAGATCGTGGCAATCACCAGAACAGGGCTGAGGACATTGGGCAGGATATGGCGGAACATGATTGGGACAGACCCGCGCCCGATCAGGCGCGCGGCCTGAACGTATTCCTTGTTTTTCTCAACCAGCGCCGCGCCGCGCACCACGCGCGCGAATTGCACCCAGTCGGAAAGCGCAATCGCGATGATCAGGACATAGATCGCCATCTCGTCGCGGTATTCCGGCGGGGTAACACCCTTGGCGATGCCGAAGATCAGCATTGCGACCAGAATAGCCGGGAAGGTAAGCTGCACATCGGCAATCCGCATGATCAGCGTCTCGATCCAGCCACCGAAATAGGCCGCGACCAGCCCCAGCACGACACCAATGATCATTGCCAACAGCACCGCAGCCGCGCCAACGAACAGGGAAATCCGCATCCCGTACAGGATGGTCGAGAAGACGTCGCGCCCCTGATCATCCGTTCCCAACAGGAATGTCTCTTGCGTGAACGCGTTGGGCGTGCCGGGCGGCGTAAACCCGTTCATCAGGTTCAGCGAGGCCGGATCGAACGGGTTATAGGGCGCAATCAGCGGTGCAAAGACCGCAGCCAGCACCAGAACAATCACAACCAAAGTCGCGATGATCGCCACGGGAGAATGCCGGAAGGACCACGCGAAATCACTGTCCCAGAACTTGGCAAACCGCGTTTTTTCAGGGGCTTTGGGGGTATCGAGAGTATCGGTCATGTGGCCCTCGCGTCGACACGCAGGCGCGGGTCAATGGCATAGTAAAGAAGATCGACAATCAGGTTGATCGTCACGAACATGACCGAGATCAGCATCAGATAAGCGGCCATGACGGGAATATCGACGAACTGGATCGCGTTGATGAACAACAGACCAACGCCCGGCCACTGGAACACCGTCTCGGTGATGATGGCAAACGCGATGATCGAGCCCAGTTGCAGACCGGTGATGGTGATCACCGGCACCAGCGTGTTTTTCAGCGCATGGCGGAAGTTGATCACCCGGTCCGACAATCCGCGTGCACGGGCAAAGCGAACGTAATCGGCACGCATCACCTCAAGCATCTCGGACCGCACCAGCCGCATGATCAGCGTCATCTGATACAGGCCCAGTGTGATCGCCGGAAGGATCAGCGCCTTGAGCCCCGAGGTCGTCAGGAACCCGGTTGACCAGTTGCCAATCATAACGGTCTCGCCCCTCCCAAAGCTGGGAAGAAGGTCAAGTTCGACCGAGAAGATATAGATCAGCAATATCCCGATCAGGAAGGTTGGCAGGGACACCCCGATCAGACTGACGGTCATGATGACATTCGCGGCCACCCCTTGTCGTCGGATCGCGGTGAAGACGCCCAAGGCAATGCCCAACGTAATCGCCAGAAAACCCGACACGAAGGCCAGTTCCAGCGTCGCGGGTGCGCGTTCTGCGATGATGGTCGAAACAGGGCGGCCCTGACGGTACGAGACACCAAAGTTCCCTTGCACAGCCCCCTTCAGAAACTTGAAGTATTGAACCGGAAACGGCTGATCCAGACCAAGCTCGGTGCGCAGGCGATCAATGTCAGCCTGCGTGCGTTCCTGTCCCAGCATGTTGTCGATCGGATCGCCGACAAAACGGAACATCGAAAACGCGACCAGACCCACGACCAGCAACACGATCACGGATTGGAACATCCTTCGGACGATATATGCGAACATTCACTTTCCCCATTGATCTTTTTGTCTACGCACGCCTTGACCAGATGGTCAAGATGTCGCGGGTAACAGCGACCGTCTATCCTGCTGGGCCGTCCAGTCGACCTCTGGCCCCAGCGGGACAATACCCAGAGGATTTCTCAGCTCGGATGGTGAGAAATACCCTGCCTTATAGATGTCTGGCTTGGCTGTCCGCCCGATCTCGGGTCGTGCATAGAGATCTCGCGCGTATCCCCACAGGTTTGGGTAGTCAACCAGTCGCCGCAAATTGCAGCGGAATGCATAGTGATACGCCACATCAAAGCGCGCAAGCGTCGGAAACAGGCGCAGGTCGGCTTCGGTCAGAACGTCACCGCAAAGATAGCGGTTGGTTTCCAGATGCGATTCGATCTCGTCCAACATGGCAAAGACGTCCTGAAACCCGGCTTCATACGCCTCTTGCGTGCGCGCAAACCCGGCGCGATAGACGCCATTGTTCAGGCGCGGGTAAATCTTTGCGTTCCAGTCGTCGATCTGGTCCAGCTTGTCCCGCGGGGCAAGGTTCGGCCCATAGCCTTCAAGCGTGCCCAGCATCCTCACCAGATCGGCGGATTCATTGGACACAGCGCGGTTTTCGGCGCGATCCCACAGCAGGGGCACCGTAATCCGCCCGGTATAGGCAGGATCAACCTTGGCGTAGACCTGATGCAGCGCGGTGACGTTGAACAGAGGGTCGGAATACTCACCATCGGCGTCATAGACCCAACCATCGGGCGTTCGACGCGGACGCGCATAGGCAACCGAGATTACATCCTCCAGACCCTTGACCGCTCGGGTCAGCAAAACCCGATGCGCCCAAGGGCAGTTCCACGCGGCATAAAGGTGGAACCGACCCCGCTCAAACGGGCCGTCCGGCAGCGCGTTGCGAATGGTCGACGCCTGACGGCGGTATGCGCCGTCAAGCCTTGTATCCGGGGCGGGGTCTTCCGTGTGGTAGACCCCGTCGATCATCACACCCATGTGGTCAGTTCACCGTCACCCAGCGCAGGATAAAGAAGTTGTCCGGGCGCTGCGTCAGCTCAACATTGCTGCGCGTGCCCCAGACCAATGGCTGCACGTACATCGGAACATAGACCTGTTCGTCCTGATAGATCTGGGTAACTTCGTCCAACATGGCCTGGCGTTTGGTTTCGTCCAGCTCCGATTGAATCATCGGCAACAGCTCATCCACGCGCGCGTTCGAGTATCCACCAAAATTCCAGCTACCCAGCTTCTTTTCTTCGTTCGGCGTGGCCACGAGGAAACGAACGGGGTGCTCGGCGTCAAAGGTGCCCGGGCTCCAGCCCAGCAGGTACATGTCATAATTGTCCTCGCGCAGTTCCGGCCAATAGTTGCGGACGGGCATGGCATCCAGTTCCGCCGTGATCCCGATTTGCGCCAACATGCTGACAATCGCCTGACAGACGGCTTCGTCATTCAGATAGCGGTCATTGGGGCATTTCAGGCCAAACGAGAACCCGTCGGCATAACCCGCCTCGGCCAACAGTGCCTTTGCGCCCTCGACATCAAAGGCCGGGCGATCAGCATTGGCGGCGGAATATCCGCTCATGGCCGGGCTGACCAGTTGCGAGGCGGCCTCGGCATTGCCGCGCATGATCGTGGCGAGAATGGCGTCGACATTTACGGCCTGTGCAATGGCCTGACGCACACGCACGTCACGAAACGGGTTTGGGTTGCCCGCATCATCAGTGTATTTCAATGCCTCGGCTTCGTGATCAAAGCCCAGCATGATCACGCGCGCCTCGATCCCCTGAATGACGTCGACATCGCCATTTTCCTTCAGGCGCGCCACGTCCTGAATGGGGACGGGATTGATCATGTCCACATCGCCCGACAGCAGCGCCGCCACAGCGGTCGCGGGGTTTTGGATCGGATTGAACTCGGCGCGGGTGATGTTGTGCTCAACCTCGCCCCACCAATCGCCATGCGGCTCTAACACGGTCTTTAGCCCCGGCTCCCGCGCGGTCACCTTGAACGCGCCGGTGCCATTGGCGTTGATCGTGGCATAGTTGCCGGACTCCTTGTCGGGCACGGCCGCGTCATTCGCTTCGGTCCAGCCCTGATCCATGATCATCCAGTTGGCGATTGAGGACGGAAACAACGGATTGGGTGCAGTGGTCATGATGTCGACGGTGTAATCGTCAACCACAATCACCTCGCTGACCGGCGCGAACCAACTGCGGGTATCGGCGGCCTCGCCCGAGGCGCGCTGATAGCTGAACAGCACATCCTGCGCATCAAAACTGCTGCCGTCATGAAAGGTCACACCCTCACGCAGCTTGAACCGCCAGCCGTCGCCTTCACCGATCGGCTCCCAGCTAACGGCCAACGCAGGCTCGACCGTCATGTCCTTGCCGCGCCGCACCAGCCCTTCGTAGACATTGTTGAGAAAGCCCAGAACCGGAGCCGAGTTGACGGCGTGCGGGTCCATTGTCTGCGGATCGGTGGTCGAGGCCCATTTAAACTCGGCGGCCTGAACGCTGGTCGCAGCCAGCAGAGCCAGGCCAATGGCGCTGTTTCTGAGGATCATTGTGATGTCTCCCTGTTTTCTGCGGCTGAGTGTTCTTGGTTTTTCGCGTTGGCGCAAGGAATTCTCAGACCGGCTTCAAAACAAAACAGGGCGCGAAAAATCGCGCCCTGCCTGATCACGTATCAGAGTGATTTAGTTCAGCGTGAAATACTTGAACTTAGCGGTGTCATCCGGTGCAACACCCGTGCCGACATTTGACTTCATACCCCAGTTCAGAACCTGATGGTGGATCGGGATGTAAAGCTGTTCGTCCTGAACGACCTGCCAGATTTCAGCAATCTGCTTGTCACGCTCGGGCAGGTTGGTTTCCGATGCCAACGAGACGATTTTGGCGTCCAGATCCGGGTTGGAATAGCGCGTGCCGTTCCACGAACCGTACTTCTCGCCCTTGGTATGAACCAGGAAGTTGAAGATGTATTCGGAATCGTAGGTCGGAACACCCCAGCCCAGCATGTAGAAATCGGTTTCCAGGTTGTTGATCAGCGGGAAGTGCTGTGCCTTCGGCTTGGCATCCAAATTCACCGTCACACCGATCTGGGCCAACATGCCGACAGCCGCCTGACAGATCGCCTCATCGTTGATGTAGCGGTCATTCGGGCAGTTCAACGTCAGAGAGAAACCGCTCGGGTATCCGGCCTCGGCCATCAACGCCTTGGCTTTCTCGATGTCAGTGGTCGACGAGCTGTCCATGCCCTCATCCCAGCCGTTCACGAACGGGGGCGAGATCATCCCGGCAGGAGCCGACTGGCCCCGCATCACAACTTGCTTGATCGCATCGCGGTTGATCGCCATCGACATCGCCTGACGCACACGCACGTCGGACAGGGGGTTCTTGCCGTCCACGTTGTCCGAGGTCAGATCCGCATCGCCCATATTCATGCCGAAGAAGATAACCCGGTTCTGCGGCGCGGTACGCACGTCCAGACCGTCAGTGCCCGCAACACGCTCGAGGTCTTGCACCGGAACGTCCTGAATGAAATCAACCTCACCCGACAGCATGGCCGCAACGCGTGTAGCTGCGTTCTGAATCGGGGTGTAGATGATCTCGGTCACCTGCATGGGGAATTCGTCTTTGCCCCAATAGTCTTCGTTGATCGACAGAACCGTCTTAACGTCTGGCTCGCGGCTGATCAGCTTGTAGGGGCCGGTGCCGTTTGCGTTCTTGGCTGCATAGGTGTCTTCGCCGCCTTCATAATCCTGCACCTTGACGGCGTTGTTCGCCTCGGCCCAGTCCTTGTCCATCATGAACATGTTGGTCAGGTTGTTGGGCATGATCGGGTTCGGACCATCGGTCTCGATCTCGACGGTGTATTTGTCGGTCGCGCGCACCTCTTTCACCGAGGCCAGCAGTTCCTTGTAGTCCGAATCCGGCGTCATCGCGCGGTTCAGCGAGAACACGACGTCGTCGCTGTCGAACTCGGCACCGTCGTGGAAGGTGACGCCTTCACGCAGTTTGAACACCCAGATGTTCGGGTTTTCTTCGGACGGGCCCCATTCGGTCGCCAGAGCGGGCACCATCGCGCCCGTCATGTCGCGCATGACCAGCGGTTCCATGATCTGGTGCGCCAGAGCAGAGGTCGGGCCTTCGTTCTGCGCATGCGGGTCCAGCGTCAGTGCATCACCGGCACGCGCCCAGCGCAGGGTTTCTGCCGATGCGCCTGCCGCCATCATTGCAGTCGCGCTGGCGGCAATCATCAGGTTTCTTAGGATCATTGTTTTCTCCCCAGTTTTCGTTAACGCCGTCGTTTCAACGGCCGACCTTTTCTTTGGTCTTGGTGAACCTGATCATCCAGATCATTTTGACAGTTGCAACAACAGATTGTGCGCGAACCGAATTGTTGGGCCGTCAATGCGTGTTTTGCTCAAATCAATATCGTGATCCACGCTGAGGGCGTCAGGGCAATCCGGCAGCGTGGCCAAGTTGCACGACCAAGAACCGGTAAGGATTTCCTGCGGTTGCATTAAATTTACAAGCGGCCAACTATCCTTGGAGCATTTCGGCTTCTTGGATTGGGGACATTCAGTTCGTGTCGTATTTACTGTCGGGAGAACCCTGCCCATGACGAATTTCACCAGAAGGGCCGCCCTGTTTGCCGCCGGAGGGCTTGCCGGATGGGGGCTTTCGCGTTGGTTAGGCTCTGATCTGCCGGTATATGACGGGACAAACCGAACTATTGCCTCAACGTCAGAAACCATCATGAATGACGCCAGCGGGCTGTCTCCGACGCCGGTCAACAAACATCTGGTTCTGACCGAGGACGCTGGGGACAAGCTGATCGCAGCGCTTCGCAACGAACTTGCCGAAGCTCGCGCCGAGGGTCGCCCTGTCAATGTGGGTGCAGCTCGCCATTCGATGGGTGGGCAGGCCATTCCGCGCGACGGGACGGCAATTACCTTTGACAATGGTGCGGTGCAGATCGACAGAGCAGCCCAATCCTACCGCGCGCATGCCGGTGCGCGCTGGTCGCAGGTGATTGCCGCGCTGGATCCGGCGGGGTGGTCGCCCAAGGTGATGCAGTCGAACCATGATTTCGGCGTTGCGGCCACGTATTCGGTCAATGCCCACGGCTGGCCCGTACCGTTTGGTCCGATGGGCTCAACCGTTCGGTCGCTGCGGATGCTCCTGCCATCCGGAGAGCTGGTGACATGCTCGCCCACCGAAAACACCGACCTGTTCAATCTTGGTATGGGCGGGTACGGCCTGATTGGGATCATCGTCGATATGGACGTTGAAATGGTTCCCAACACCCGCCTGTCTCCGTCCTTTGATGTGATGGAGGCGCGGGACTTCGCGGCGGCCTTTCAATCCGCGATCGACGACCCGGCGGTCACGATGGCCTATGGCCGGCTCAACGTAGAGCGCGAGACGTTTTTTGAAAAAGCGCTGCTGATCACCTATCGCGAAACCGCTGACCAAACCGATTTGCCACCGGCGGTGGGCTCGGGGTGGATGTCGCACGCGGCCAGCCGCCTGTATCGGGCGCAACTGGGAAGCGAAGCGTTCAAAAGCTTCCGCTGGTGGAACGAAACAACGCTTGGACCCGCACTGGGCGGCGGCGACGCAACCCGCAATTCCCTGATCAACGAACCGGTCGTCACGCTGGATGACCGCAACCCGGACCGCACCGATATCCTGCACGAATACTTCGTGGGTTTCGATGCGTTCGATGATTTCCTGACCGCCTGCCGCGAGGTGATCCCCGCTTCGTATCAAGAGTTTCTGAACGTCACCCTGCGCTATGTTGCGCAGGATGATCAGGCGGTTCTATCTTTCGCGTCCGAGCCCCGGATCGCCGCTGTAATGTCGTTCAGTCAAGAGATGACCCAACGCGCCGAGGCGGACATGACCCGGATGACGCAGGCTCTGATAGACCGGATCGTCGAGATCGGAGGGGCATATTACCTGCCCTACCGCCCGCATGCACGGCTGGATCAATTAACCTCGGCCTATGCGCGGGCACCGGAATTCGCGCAGGCCAAACGCCGGCTGGACCCCCAGCTTGTGCTTCGGAACAACCTTTGGGACAGCTATCTGGGGCAACTATGACCAATCTGCAAAAACTGTGCCTTGTGTATTTCGTCGCGCTGATGATCGCGGCATCGCTGAACTATGTCCCCGGCCTGACGGACGAAAACGGGCTGGCGTTCGGGATCTTTGCGCTGGATATCTATGACGATGCGCTGCACGTCGCCTCGGCGGTCTGGGCGTTGGTGGCCGGGCTGTGGTCGCACCGGGCCGCGCGCACCTTTCTGATCCTGTTCGGGCTGGCCTATCTGGGGGATGGCGTTTTCGGGTTCTTCACCGGCTATGGCTATCTGGATCTGGGTATCTTCACCAACGCGTCGGCGGGACTTGACCTGTCGATGGGACGTATCTTTGCAAACCTTCCCCATCTGGCTCTGGGCGGTATCGCGGCTTGGGCCGGTCTGCGCGATATCAGGAGAACGACATGAGATTTCTTCTGCGCTGGATGCGCCGACTGGTTCTGCTGATTGTGGTCGTCGCGCTATGCTTGGTTGCCCCGATCATCTATGTCGAGACAAGCTGCAAGGGAACCGCGCAGTTTCAGCCCTATGACGCCCTGCTACCGCCCGAACACCACCGCCCCGAAACCCGGACGCTGATGACCTATCCGGAATGGCACATCGTACACGCGTATGAAGATTACGCCGAGGTTCTGCGGCAGGGTGATCCGCATGACTATGGATTCTGGCAGGGGATCACGGGGTTCTGGAGCTCGCTCTGCGCGCTGTCGCAAAGCGCATCGGCGCATGGCGAGGTGGATGCTGCGACCAAGCAGATGATCTATGTCATCGGCACCAGTTTCACGGCCGAGCTTGCTCTGAAAGCTGCGTATGAAGAGACGTTGGGGCGTTTGTTCACAGCATTGCGCGGACCACAGCGTGCACCGCTGGATGATCTGTCGGCGCAACAGGCCGCAGAGTACGCCCAGTTTCTGCAACAGGTGCCTTGGTACAAATGGCCCTTTGCCGAGGATGCTCAGGACCTGTTGAACCAGTCCAGCGGATCATTGCGCGACAGCGAACGCGCAATCGCCTTGGGGCTCGAATACACAGTCAAGGACGGCTACGCTGGCCTTATCGAACAGGCGGTCGGTCAGGTTGGCGCGGATGAGCTGACCCTGCGCATGATCGTCACCGGGCCAGAAAACCTGCTGGCTTACCCGGACGTGCAGATCGTCGGCTCTGGCCCCGACGGGATCGAGATCGAGACGCCCCGGTATCGCGAATTAACCAACCTTCTGGTCGACATGGCGCGCGATGGCGTTGATCTGGTCGAAATCGCGGGGAATGATGACATCATGTTCACCGCCCTATCCCAAAAGCCGGCCGAAAGTGGCGCGGTTTTCAGTGCGCCGCGCCAGGGATTTGACGACTATCGCCACCTGATCGTGGTCAAAGTCCCACAGCTTGCCGAACAGCTGCGTCAGTTGGACGGCTCTGGCCTGACGCTGGAACATATTCATGACTATTAGGTCCGTTCTGATCGCCCTGCCCCTTTTGGTGCTGGGCTGGCTATCGACACTCGTGGTCGTGGCTTTGCTAACGGACGAAGCGCCAGCCTATGTGGTCCTGTTACCGCAGGACAGGTTGCTGGACGGGTTGCCCGAGGATACGGCGGTTCTGGCGGCCTCCAGGCTGAGTGTGACAGTCGCCTCCGATGCGCCCGGCTTTGCCAAGGCGCTCTATTCCAGCGGCGCGCGGTTGGTTCTGCCGGCGGGCCTGCCCGGTTGCCTGCCGTTGCCCAAGGTCTGACGTTTACTCTTCAAACGGCACACGTGCCTCGTCCAAAGTCCTTTGAACGGACGGCAGGTTCAACGTGTGCGTGACCGGGGCCGAGCGCGAGATCACCCGCCCCTTGCGCACCACGGCCAGACGATGGGCGCGCAGGCGGATCGCCTCGATCGGGTCGGCGGCCTGCAACAGCACGAAGTTCGCGTCACAGCCCTTGGCGACGCCGTACCCCTCAAGCCCCATGATCCGGGCCGAGTTCTGTGTCACCGCGTCAAAGCACCATGTCATATCGGCACGACTGGACAGTTGCCCAACATGCAGGCCCATAAAGGCCACATCCAACATGTCTGCCTTGCCCAGCGAATACCACGGGTCCATCACGCAATCCGACCCAAAGCCCACAGTGATCCCCGCATCGCGCAACTCACGCACTCGGGTCTGTCCCCGGCGCTTGGGATAGGTGTCGTGGCGGCCTTGCAGCATGATGTTGATCAAGGGGTTCGGGATCGCATGTACCCCGGCCTCGACCATCAGCGGGATCAGCTTCGAGACATAGTAATTGTCCATCGAATGCATCGAGGTCAGATGCGAGCCCGCAACCCGGCCATTCAGACCCAAACGCTGGGTTTCATAGGCCAGCGTTTCGATATGGCGGCTGTGTGGATCGTCGCTTTCGTCGCAATGCATATCGACCATCAAGCCGCGCTCGGCCGCGATTTCACACAGCAGACGCACGGATTCGGCCCCGTCCGCCATGGTGCGTTCAAAATGCGGGATGCCGCCCACCACATCCACGCCCATATCCAGTGCGCGGATGGTGTTCTGCATCGCGGTCGGGTCGCGCAGCACACCGTCCTGCGGGAAGGCCACCAGTTGCAGGTCAAGGTAATCCTTCACCTGTTCGCGCACCTGCAACAGCGCCTGCACGCCCTTCAGCTCATCATCGCAGGTGTCCACATGGCTGCGGATCGCACCGATCCCCTTGGCCACCGCCAATTCGCAATACCGCAGGGCGCGTGCGACGATGTCGTCGACCGATTGCAGCGGCTTCAACTCTCCCCACAGCGCGATCCCCTCAAGCAGAGTGCCCGAGACATTCATGCGCGGATTGCCCAGTGATAGGGTCGCATCCATGTGAAAATGCGGATCGACAAAGGGGGGTGAGATCAACTGGCCTTCGGCATCTATGACCTCGGCGGCATCGGCGGTGATCCCGGCCTCGACCGCTGTGATCTTGCCGTCCGTGCAGGCGATGTCCATCCCGGTCTGACCGTCGGTCAGTGTGGCGTTTTTGATAAGCAGATCGACCATTTTCAGCGTTGACCTTTGAACCATGGGGTAAGCAATGCCCTTGGATAATCCGCCGAGCGTGCGGCGATCACAAGGGCGATGATCGACAGGACATAGGGCACCATCAGGAAGACCTGACCGGGCACCAGCGCGCCAACCTCGGTCTGCAAGCGAACCTGTAGCGCATCGAACGCGCCGAACAGCAGCGCGCCCAGCAGCGCCTTGCCCGGACGCCAACTGGCGAAAATGACCAGTGCGATACAGACCCAGCCGCGCCCATTGACCATGCCAAAGAAAAAGGCGTCAAAGGCGCTCATGGTCAGGAAGGCTCCGCCCAGCGCCATCAGAGCAGACCCAACGACAATGGCCCCGATCCTCAGCCCATAAACCGACAGACCCTGCGCATCGACGCTGTCGGGATTGTCGCCCACGGCCTTGATCGCCACGCCCAGCGCGGTGCGGTTCAGCGCATACCAGACCACCGCAACCAGCAGCAGCGCCAGCCATGTCAGCGCCGTTTGCTGAAACAAAACAGAGCCTAAAAAGGGCAAATCGTACAGAACTGGAAGGTCCAGCGGCTGAAATGGCTCTATCCTTGGCGGTGACGACACGTTCGGCAGCGCCGTGCGATAGGTATAGTAGCTGACCGAGGTCGCAAACAACGTGATCCCCAGCCCCGAGACGTGTTGTGACAATCCCAGCGGCACTGTGAGGATCGCATGGAGCAAGCCAAAGAACGCCCCTGCCAGCGCCGCGACCAACACGCCGCCCCACAGACCCGCGCCCAGCCAGACGGCCATCCAGCCGCACATGGCACCGACAACGAAAATCCCCTCGATCCCGAGGTTCAGCACACCCGCGCGCTCACAGATCAGCGCGCCCAGTACGCCAAAGATCAGCGGTGTCGCGATGCGCAGGGACGCGGCCCAGAAGCTTTCGGACAGCAGAATGTTGAGGATATCCATCATGACGCGGCCCTCGCAGTGCTGGCCCGGACAATGCGATAGCGGGCGACAAACCCGCCGACCAACACACAGAGCAACGAGACCGAGACAACCAGATCAGCTAGAAAAGACGACACGCCCATGGCGCGGCTCATGCTGTCAGCGCCCACAAAGACCGAAGCGATGAACAGCGCGGCAATCACCACGCCCATCGGCGAAAGCCCCGCCAGCATCGCCACGACAATGCCGGTATAGCCAAAGCCGGGCGACAGATCGGCGGTCAGGTATCCTTTCAGACCCGCGACCTCGCTCACACCTGCAAGCCCTGCCAGTCCACCCGACAGGATGGCCACGCCGAACAGCGACCGGTTCACGTTGATCCCCGCATGACGCGCGGCGGCGGCGTTCTCTCCTACAGCGCGCAGTTTGAAGCCCCAGACAGAACGCGCCAGCATGAATTGGGCCAAACCCGCCAGTATTAGAGCCAGAACAAGCCCCGAATGAACCCGCATCCGCTCCATTAAAGGTGGCAGCATTCCCTGATCCAGAACCGGTGCCGATTGCGGCCAGCCCAGCCCCATCGGATCCTGCAACGGCCCTTCCAACATCATCTGGACGAAGATCAGGATGATGAAGTTCAACAATAGCGTCGTCACCACCTCATCCGCGCCAAAGCGGGTTTTCAGATAGGTCGGTGCAACCATCCCCGCCGCCCCTGCCGCTGCGCCCATCACGACGATCAGCGGTAACAGCAGGATGCCCGAGATATCCAGCACCCCCGACCCGATGGCCACCGCAGCCATCGCGCCCAGATACAACTGACCCTCGGCCCCGATATTCCACAGCTTGGCGCGAAAGGCCAAAGCCGCGGCGAGGCCGGTGAATATCAGCGGCGTGGCGCGTGTCAGCACCTCGGAAAAGGCAAAGACCGAACCGAAGACGCCCCGGAACATCTCGGCATAAGCGGCGATCGGGTTCGCACCGGCCGCCAGCAGCGGAATTGCGGCAAAGCCCAGTGCGATCACGGCCGACAGGATGGGAACGCCCAACGTAAAAGCCCGCGATTGAGTCTGACGTGGTTCAATGCGGATCATGCCGGTTCTCCTGCCATCATCAGCCCGATCTGTTCACGGTCGCGCCCCGGTGCCTCGTGCAGTTCTCCGTCGCGGATCACGACGATGCGGTCCGCAAGGCTCAGCAATTCGTCGAGATCCTCGGAAATCAGCACCACGCCCGCGCCGCGCGCCCTTGCGTTCAGCAGGCGCTTGCCCACTTCGGCTGCGGCACCCATGTCCAGACCGCGTGTCGGCTGGTTGGCCAGGATGAGGCGGGGGGAAAGGTCGAAGACACGCGCCAGAATAAGTTTCTGGATATTGCCCCCGGACAGCAGGCGCGCAGGCGCATCCACGCCCGGCCCGCGCACGTCATAGGCTTGGGACAAACGCTTGGCGTTATCTTGGATGCCTTCGCGGCGCAACAAACCGTATGACTGAACCTCGGGGTCGTTCAACCGTTCTATGACCATGTTTTCGGCCACACTCATGGCGCCGACAATGCCCTCGTGGTGGCGGTCTTCGGGGATACGGCCAACCCCTGCACGCACCATTTTGACCGGAGTGGGAGAGGTGATTTCGACCCCGTCCACCTTGATTAGACCCTGTTCCGGGCGCGCAAGACCTGCGATGACATTGGCCAGTCCGCTCTGCCCGTTGCCGGAAACCCCGGCGATCCCCAGAATTTCATGCGCGTGTACCGTCAGGTCCACCTCTGTCAGCGTATCGCGTTTGGACCGCCCCGCGACCGATACGCCCGACATGGTCAGGACCGGATCACCGGGCGTTAGGTGTGATCCGGCAAGCTCGGGCGTTTCGGCACCGACCATCATCTGCGCGATCGACTTTTCATCCGCTTCGGATGTGGCCATCTCTCCGACCTTCCGCCCATGCCGCAGAACGGCAATGCGATCCGAAAAGGCCAGAACTTCGCGCAACTTGTGACTGATAAAGATGACCGACAACCCTTCAGCGGTCATCAGGCGGATGTTTTCAAACAATGTGTCTGCTTCTTGCGGGGTCAGAACGGCGGTTGGTTCATCCAGCACCAGAATACGGGCATTGCGGTACAGCGCCTTGAGGATTTCCACCCTTTGCCTCTCGCCCACCGACAAACGGCCAACCGGCGTATCAAGGGGGGCAGACAGGCCGCTTTGCGCCATGATGCCTTCGATCCTTCGCCGTGCTGCGCGTCGGTTGCGGCGCAGGGAAAGCAGGGGTTCCGATCCCAAGGTTATGTTGTCGAGGGCCGAGATATTCTCGGCCAGTGTAAAATGCTGGTGCACCATACCCACGCCCGAGGCCAGCGCCACCTGCGGGTGGCCCAGCGGCAGAGGATGCAACACCCCGCCTTCGTCTGCGACTTCGATCGAGCCTGAATCGGGCAGGTAATGCCCGAACAGCATATTCATCAGCGTGGTCTTGCCCGCGCCGTTTTCGCCCAGCAACGCCAGAACCTCGCCTTTGTTCAGGGTCAGGCTGACATTGTCATTGGCGATGACCGGGCCGAAATGCTTGCTCAACCCGTTGAGTTTCAGAACCGTGGAATCCGTCATTGGAGATACGGGCCGGTTTTGAGGCCGGCCCGAACGCGATCAGTTGTCCGAAACCGGCCGGTCGTCATTCACGTTGACGCGGAACAGCCCGTCCATAATCTCGGCTTGTCGTGCGTTTACCGCTTCGACCACCTCGGCGGGCACCAGTTCTTCATCCAGAACCATGGAACCGCCGCCATATCCCATAAAGCTGTACTGGCCGTAATCCGCGGCCTCGAACGACCCGCCGGCGACATTGGCAATGGCCTTGTCGATGGTGGGCTCCATGTGCCACAGGGCCGACGCCATGATCGTACCCGGATAGTCACCCGACGTGTCGATCACGTTACCCACGGCTTTGACGCCACGCTCCACTGCCGCGTCCGATACACCAAAGCGTTCAGCATACATGATGTCCGCACCTGCATCCATCATTGCAATCGCGCTTTCCTTGGCCTTGGGCGGGTCATACCAGCTGTCGATGAAGGTCACGAGGAATTTGACATCCGGGTTCACCTCGCGCGCGCCATCCATGAAGGCATTCATCAACCGGTTCACCTCGGGGATGGCGTAGCCGCCGACCATACCAATGACATTCGATTCCGTCGCCGCACCAGCGACCATACCGGTCAGGTAGGACGGTTCGTGAATCCAGTTGTCAAAGACCGAGAAGTTCGGACCAACCGGTCCAAAGGACGAGCCCATCAGGAACGCCGTATCCGGGTAATCCTTGGCCACCTTGCGCGCGGCGCGCTCCAGCCCAAACACTTCGCCCACGATCAACTGCGATCCCTGTTCGGCATATTCACGCATCACGCGCTCATAGTCGGTGTTCGCCACATTCTCGGAAAAGACGTATTCGATGTCGCCCCTCTCAGCCGCCGTATTGAGCGCCTTGTGGATACGGCTGATCCATTGCTGTTCCACGGGCAGCGTATAAATCGCAGCAACCTTGACCGTTTCAGCCGCAGCCACGCCGACAGAGTATATCGTTGACGCCGCCGCAACAGCGGCAAGCAACAGTCTTCTTGTCATGTTATTTTGGGCCATCACACTCTCCTGTTTTGAGGGATGGCAGCATTTTTTTACTGTTCAGTCAATTTTTTCGACCATCCGGCGATGGACAAGACAGCACTGTGGTCATTTTTTGCGCAGGAATCGTAGCCCACATGCCAGAAAGCCAAACCGCTTTGAGTTTACCTAGCGGCAAGTCGCGTCATATCGATCTGTATAAACGGAGAATCTCCTTAAAAGTGTAATATTACCTTGCGTAAACATTTCCTCTTGCCGCTAATTCACGGTCCTCGCCCAACAATTGAACAGGTGCCAAAAAAATTCACCGAAAATTCACTTTTGATCTTAAATTTTTAAAATTCAAAGTTTAACAGGACTCTAGTCATTCTGCTTAATGCTGCATTACCGGCAGCCAAGGGTTTTAGGTTTTTCCAGTATGCTAGATTTTTCATATGCATTCCGCCCCCGTGTCCACACGACAACATCTTCTCAGACTGTCACAACCCCAACAGGTATCTATGCCGGCGTAGGCAAAAGACTTTTTGACGTGGGTTTTGCCCTTCTTCTGCTGCCGGTTCTCATGCCAGTCATTTTTGTATTGTGGTGCCTGGTCCGCAGAGACGGCGGCCCTGGCTTTTTTGGGCATACTCGTATCGGGAAAGATGGCAAACCTTTCAAATGTTGGAAGATTCGCAGCATGGTTGTCGATGCAGAGGACAAACTGCAAGCCTATCTCGACGCCAATCCAGATGCCGCGGATGAGTGGGCGCGTGACCACAAGCTGACAAATGATCCCCGCATCAACCGCCTTGGTGACGTGCTCAGGAAAACCAGCCTCGACGAGCTTCCGCAAATCTGGAACCTGCTGGCCGCCCAGAACAGCCGCAACGGTTACACCGTGCAAGACGACGGGTCGATCAACATCCCCGACGTCGGCCGCGTCAGGCTGGTTGGCCTGACCGTGGATGAGGCAGAGGCGCTGCTGTTCCAGCGTCTGGTCGAAAACCAGATCGACCCGACTTTCAGCCTTGAGATTGCCGAGTTCAATTCCCGCCGCGTCTCGGTCGGGGGTGCGGTCGGTCAGCCGGGCGTGCAACCGATCACCCTTACGCAACTGACGCTGAACGAGGCTCTGTCTGCGGCCGGATCGGTCTCGGTCAGCGATATCGACAACAGCTCGGTGCGGATTTACCGCGATGGCCGCATGTATCAGATCCCGATGGAGGACCTGTACACCCGCACCGATCTGCAGAACCTGAACCTGATCGCAGATGACTCGGTTTTTGTGGATACCGACTATGACCTGGACCGCGCCGAGCGCTACTTTGCCCAGCAAATCCAACTGCGTGAAACCGTTTTGGAAGGGCGTCAAACCGCGTTGCAGGAACTGTCGACCGCCGTCAATCTGCGCCGGGACGATCTGGACGAACGCCGTGACAACTTCATCCAATCGATTGAGCTGGACGCCGTGGATCGCGACTATGTCTATCTCAGCGGCGAGGTGAGAAGTCAGGGCCGGTACGCGCTGCCGTTCGGCCACACCGCGACACTGGCGGATGCTTTGTTTGATACCGGCGGCGGGATCGCAAAAGAAACCGGCGACGCATCCGAGGTCTATGTCCTGCGTGCCTCGCAGAATGCCCGCGAATTCGGCGCTGTAACCGCCTGGCACCTTGATATCCGCAACGCCGCGCAACTGACGATGGCGGCACAGTTTGAGCTGCGCAACAACGACATCATCTTCATCGCAGAAAACCCTGTCACGCGTTGGGGCCGTACCATCAGCCAGATTACGCCTTCGCTGATCACCACACCTCTGGTCGCAGCGATAAACTAAGCGGCGCAACGCCGCCCATACCCAACGGTTTCTACGCCTGTCGCACTTCCTTCTGGCGCGGCCCTTTCGTGGTGACCCAAGCAGATCGCAACCGGTTGGCTATTTTGAACGGACGGAATGAATAGAAGAATGGCACTAAATATGTGGAAGGCTGATTTAGTTTTTGTCATTGCCGCTGGCTTTGACGCTGTCGCCGTTTAAGTCGGCGGCGGCAGCCTTCGCTTGAGTATCGTGGTAGTGTTGGGCTTAGTCGTCTCGTCTGCGTGCCCAAAACGCATCGAGACCGGTGCCAAACGCGTGGTCGCACCTCAGCATTCTGCGGCAACGGTCTCCAATGCTCGCGACGCATTCATCCGTAGCGCCGAAAATCGCCGCGCAAAGCTCAGGGGCGAACCAAGCCCGACAGACGCGCCGGACCACCGGTAGACCTGCCGCTCGAAATCAAGCGACAGGGGCCGCAGCGGGTCTCCTACGGGAAGGATGCGATGTCATGGAAACATCCCGATCAGCTTTGCGCGAGCACCATTGCGTGGATGCCTGCCGCTGTCGTGCCAGTAGTGTGCACGCGCAGTACACCAACGGGCAGGATCGAGAAATCCGCCACATCGACTGTGCGCGTCTGCCCGCGAACGCTAGTCAACACAACGGTGCCGCCCGTTTCGACATACAGCCCGATGGCCGCGTCCGGCAGGTCTGTGGTGTCGGATGGCGTGACCGGTACAATGTCGCGCGCGGGACCGGACAGGCTGGATACGTGGCTGGAGAAGGGGTTCGTCATGGTTCAGATCTCGCTGTTCTATTCAATCAGCGGGACACTAGGAAAAACCGATTAACGACCTTAAAGCACTGCGTGCGTTGCTAGTTCAGACATAATGTAGCGTTGGGGCGGCCAAGCCCGACATCTTTTCCTCGAAAGCGGGCGTATCGAAGCCCTGCATAAGCACGCGCACGTCCTGCGGCAAACCAATCAGCGACGGGTCTGCTTCAAACCTGTCGATTGCGGCATTCAATGCTTCGCAGGGGATGATCCCTGAAGCCCCCTCAGCGGGGAAGATCAGGACGCGGGATAATCCCCTTTGCAGGTTCGGAGTCTCTGGACGCGGTCAAATCGAACTCCTGCATGTCCAAAACGCCTCAAGCACCTTTTCATCGCGGCGCACACCGACAAGCCAATAATGAACAATCGCTATTTTCACATGGTTCAGCCCTTTGCGCCCTGGCCGCGCGCGTATTTGTCTTCGTACCGAACGATGTCGTCCTCGCCTACATACACGCCTGTTTGCACTTCGATCAGGACCATCGGCACTTTGCCCGGGTTCTCCATGCGGTGGACGGCACCTAACGGGATATAGACAGACTGATTTTCCGTCACCAACTGATCGGTGTCGTCGATGATGACGCGCGCCGTGCCTTCGACCACGATCCAATGTTCGGACCGGTGAAAATGGCTTTGCAGGCTGAGGGACGCCCCCGGATGCACGCAAATCCGCTTTACCTGAAAGCGATCGCCAACAACAAGGCTCTCGAACCATCCCCAAGGCCGGTGATCTTTCGGAAATGCGGTGGCCTGAGGAACGTCTTTCTTCTTCAGCGCAGACACGGCTTGTTTAACGTCCTGAGCCCGCGACGCGTCCGCAACCAGAACCGCATCGTTCATCGCAACCGCAATGATATTGTCCAGACCGATACCCACGATTTCAAGCTGTTCGCTGTCCGACCGCAAAAGCGTATTCTGGCAATCAATCGCTGTGGCACCGTCACTTGTGACGACGCCCTGCTCGTCTGGTCCGCTCTCGCGCCAGACCGCGTCCCAGCCGCCCAAGTCGGACCAGGCCGAGTCAAACGGAACCACGGATAGGTTATCGGCTTTTTCCATCACCGCGTAGTCGATCGAAATGTCCTTGGCCTTTTGCCAATGATCCGGGTTCAAACGCAGAAAGCCCAGATCGGGCGTTGCGGTGTCGACCGAAGCCTGGACAGGCTCAATCAACTCAGGGGCATGCTGTCGGAATGCCGCGATGATGTCGGCGGCGCGGAACAGGAAGATACCGGCGTTCCATTTGAAATTCCCGGCGGCAAGCATCTCGGTCGCGCAGGCCAAGTCCGGTTTTTCCACAAACTGTTTCAGCGGAACCGGTGATCCGTCGCTATCCGGCGCCGAGGCCAGTTCCAGATACCCATAGGCAGTCTCCGCGTGTGTCGGAGTAATGCCAAACGTCACCAGCTGACCGTTTGCCACCGCGTCCAATCCACGGGCAACCGCGGCCTGAAACGCGTCGGAATCTGGCACAACATGATCGGACGGAGCAACCAGAAGGATCGCATTCTCGTCTTCGCCAAATGCCTGAATCGCAGCGGCCAGAACTGCAGGCGCAGTATTGCGACCTTCCGGTTCGATCAGGATTTTTCCCGGATCTATGCCAATAGATTGCAGTTGTTCCGCAATGATGAATCGATAGTCCGAATTGGTAAGCACAACAGGCGCCGCAAACTGCAATTTTGCGGTTTTCCCGGACAGACGCCGCGCCGACGCCTGAAAAAGGGTTTCCTCACCAACAAGAGGAACGAATTGTTTTGGATAGCTTTTCCGGGACAAGGGCCAGAGGCGCGTACCGGAACCACCACAGAGAAGGACAGGTGATATCAACATAAAAAGCCCGAAATCTGATCTACTTAGCGTGGTCCTATAAAAGGAGCCTCACGCTGACAAGAGTTTGGACCGGCAGCTCCGAGAAAGAATTATAGGCTGCGCATAGCAAAGTCGAACACCCCCTTTTTTGCGCAAAATCTGATTTGTACAATGGCGCAGTCCGGTAAGGCCTCCCAAACGACCTGCGAACGCGCGGCGCGACCATGTCAGAGCTCAGGGACGCGCAGACATGAACTTGGGTTCTGTCCCATCAAGGCATACAGCAGTCAGAACACCTGTCGCGAAAGCGCCGGTGTCGATGGCAATACGACCACGAACAGCGCTTGGTTCTTTCACGATCGTATGGCCATGAACGACCCATACTCCGTCATTTCGGTCGGTGGTTGGGAATGACGGATGCCCCCAAATCAAAGTGTCTGCAGATTGCTGATCGGGCAGTTCCTTTGGGTCGGCCCCTGCATGAGTTACAAGCACATTGCCAGACAGTTTATAGTTAACCAGACCTTTCAACCACGAACACAGGCCTTGGCCCATGACATCCTGCAACTTGTCGCGACAGTCTTGCAGTTCGTCCTTGTTCATTTCCGCTCGCACGCCACGCACGCCGAATGACGCCAAAGTCTGCAACCCACCATACCGCAGCCAGCGCGGTCCGTGACTTTCAGGGTCTTTCAGAAATTTCAGCAGCATTTCTTCGTGATTTCCCATCAGGCAGGTGAAATCAGGACGTCCCTTAATCAGTTGCAGCACTTCGGCACTGTTCTCTCCGCGATCGACATAGTCCCCGACCAGAACGACCCGATGATCCTGCGGGATTTTGTCCAGCAGTTTTTCCAACTGCACAACGCAGCCGTGAACGTCTCCGATGACACAAATTGGACTTTCGGGTTCGGGGTTTGAAAAGGTCGCGGACCGGCTGAACCTCTGGATCAGGGAAGAAAAGATGATAGGACAGCTCCGTCTCGAACAGTTTGGGCAAACACTGAAGGTCAGTTCAATCGCATGTGGATTGGAGTTTGATAAAACTGTCCGTCAGCCTGGGCAAGTCAACGCCAATCACGCAGTTCTGCAAGGCGCAATCCCCATACGAATTATTTCGGCCCCCTTGATTTTATACACGCCCGAAATGCGATTGCGCCCTTTGTTCATGAACCAGGACTTCAACGGCTCGGGGTAAAAGTCAGCCATCACCTTGCTGAAATAGTCGAAATCCTCTTGCGACAGTCGGCGACCGCTTTGCGATGGCCCGTGGAAACCAAACGTGGTTTCAGGATCGACACATGTGTCGGGCAAACCAAGAAACATTGTACACGTAGAAAAGCAAACGCGTCCGCGAATTTCGACCGATACCCTGTTTCGCTGCAGGTTCTCCAATTCTATCAGCCGGTCATGCAGGTACCCTCCTCGGTCGTTGCCGACTACATAGGGCTTCTGGACATCGGCCAACCCCTGAAAAGCTGAGCCAAGAAAAAGAAAACAAACAGCAGGAAGAAGCGCCAGATTTTGAACTGCGCGCCGGACAGACGATCCGAGTTTACTCTCAGGATTAACAGGTGGTTTCGCACACAGGTTCAGCATCGCAATGTCTCCGTTCCAGATTGGTATGGATCGGAACTAGAAAGGCGCGACGCCTTGCTTGCGTGCTGTCAGTGTCAATTTTATGCCTTAAATCAACGATTTAAGGTTCATTTATCCCAAATTTTCTCGAGTCACAGGAGGCGAGGCGTTGTTCAAAAGACCAGGCTCGGCTTTCTACGACGTTGCGCAATTACACGCAGCGCCCTGTGACATCTGCCTGTTTCCACCCAAGGATGGCTCTGCTCGACCAAAGACGGCACTGAGATCCAAACACGTTGACTGGGCTTACATATGAACAATCATAATGACCGAAAAGCCGCCAAAATGCAAAGGATTACAGCCTGATACCGAATAATGCCAGGACGCCGGAAGTTCGATCCGTGGCGCAGCATCAAAACTCTGCGCCACGGCTCAGGTCTATTTTTTGAACCCAACGGCGAGCAAAACAGCGGCTCCGATTGCTGCAACCGCTACGAAAAATTCTGCGCCGTGTGTGTGAAACGACGTGTCAGTATGTGCAAAAGCCGGGGTTGCTGCACCCCAAACCGCAAGCGTCAAGAGTTTCACTTTCATCTTTCAATTTCCTGCTTTCGCTGATGAAGAAAGTCGCGGATATCCAGAACGGATTTTTCATCCATCGAGACATAGACAAGCGACATATTGGTGCGTTCCTGAACCATCTGACCCGGGAAAGGCAGATAGCTGAGTTCACGGGAACCAAATGACGGTGAGGCCGTGCCCACCTGCCAATCGGTTTTCAGCTCGACGTCAATCAGCTTCAACGCCGTTGCCCCGCCTGCCCCCGGCCTCTCAAACGGCACGCCCGCCAGCTTCAGATAACTTGTCTTGTCAGCGGCCTGCAAAAACCCGTCAATAAACTGGGTTGCCAGAACCTGCAGGTCGGCCGCTTCGTCTTCGTGATGCATATGGCTGTGCAGGTGGTCCCCATGCGCGTGGTTATGACCATGCCCGTGGTGGGCATGGTCGTGATCGTGGTGGTGATGGTGCGAATGATCGTGCGGCATTACGAACCTACCTTGTGCGGTTTGCCATTTGACCATCGTTTGCCTTCAAATTCGCCATGAGGCGTTTTCACAGGTTTATCGATGAACTTTTTGTGGGCACCCAACTTGCCGTTTGACACCAACGCGCCAAGCACGTCGACAATCACCCGCGTACCCATCAGTGCCGTTATGTCGGACGTGTCATAGGGCGGTGACACTTCAACCAGCTCAAGACCGCAGATTCCTTCGGCCGCAATACCCGAAGCCAGCGCCAATGCTTCACGCGGTAGGAAACCGCCAGGTTCGGGCCAGCCTGTTCCGGGGACAAAACCACAGTCGATGCTGTCGATGTCAAATGACATATAAACCATGTCCACGTCTTTCCAGGCCATCTCAAGCGCCATTTCGATGGTCTTGTCGACGCCCATTTTTTCCATATCGCCCATGGTGATGATGTTGGTGTTGCGCTCTCGCGCGACCTTCACGGCTTCGCGTGGAACTTGCCAGCCTCCGATCCCGATTTGTACGAGGTTGGTCGCCGGAACGTTGGGAAGGTTGGTCGAATGAAACCACGGCGTTGTGTGCATCCGCTCATCCAGGTCTTTTTCCTGTATGTCGGCATGTCGGTCAAAATGAACGATTCCGATCTTTTTTGACGTGCATTCCGCGATGCCGCGCACACAAGGAAAGCCGATGGAATGGTCGCCGCCGATCATGATCGGAAGTGAGCCCGAGCTGAACACGTGGCTGACCGCCCGGCTTATCTGATCGAAACTCTTTTCAATATTGGCAGGGATCGTGAAAACATCACCGGCATCACAGAGAGTCATCTGTTCGCGAAGGTCGACGCCAATTTCGTAGTTGTAGGGCGTGTACAGCGCGGAAATCTTGCGAACCCCCTGAGGACCGAACCGGGTTCCTGGGCGGTAGGTGGTGCCGCCGTCAAACGGAATCCCAAGGACCGTGGCATCATAGTCCGCGACCTCCAGAACATCCTCGGCATACGGAGCTTTCAGAAAAGTGTTGATCCCTGCAAAGTGAGGCAGTTCACCTCGTGCAAATGTCGGGATCGACTTGTCTTCGATGCTGTCTGCTCCGGTAAGACCCATACGCAGCGCCCATTGGCGTTCTTCCTCCATTCGGCCTTCCGGCAGGTCAGCCTCCAAATGCATCGCTTTCCAGCCCGCCAATTTGCTGAGGTCTGGATGGTGATGACGCTGCTCACGCAGTGCAATGCGGTCGCGCTGGTCACGCGGGTGGTGCGACCGGCTGCGCTTGAGATCCGAAAACACGTAGTTGTCTCCTAATCAATGTCCCGTCGAATTTGGCCGGGACGCTTCCGAGCTTTGGTGAACACAACATGCGGAGCCCGGGAGCGCATGCCGTGCAAGGGGTCATGCGGCAGCCAAAGACGGATATTGGTCAAGCAGATCCTGAAACGGCATTCCGCCGTTGCGCGCATCGAAATCATAGGTGAGCGTTGCCCCGAAAAGACCCGGGTCCTGTGGATCCCAGCGCGGTTTATCGAACACCAGAACGCGGTCACCCAGCTTGAACCCTTCGTCCAGATCGTGGGTGACCATGAAAACGGTCATGTTGGTTTCCTCACGCAGCTCCAAAAGGAACTCATGCATTTGAAGCCGCGTTCCCGGATCGAGCGCTCCGAATGGTTCGTCCAGCAACAGAATGCGTGGTTTTGCGGCCATCGCCTGCCCAATCGCCAACCGTTGCTGCATACCGCCCGACAAAGAGGACGGGTATTGATGGGACACGTGATTTAACCCAATCCGCTCCAGCATCTCGTCAGCGCGATTTTCGGCTTCCTTGCGGTGTGATCCGACCAAACGACCAAACCGGGTACGAAACCCTTCACCGGCGATCAGGTTTTCGCGAACCGACAAATGTGGAAAAACGGAATAGCGTTGAAAGACCACACCGCGCTCAAGGTTGGGTTCTCTGGCGGTTGGGCCGCCATCGATGCTTATCTCGCCACGATAGGGGCGTTCTTCTGCAAGTAGCATGCGCAGAAACGTGGATTTCCCACAGCCAGACGCGCCGACGATAGAGATGAATTCGCCTTCATCGACCGTGACGTTCACACGCTCCAAGATCGAGCGACTACCGTATTTCTGCCAGACATTTCTTACACTTACAAAGCTCACAGACCTGCCTCCATCCACGGAAATGCGCGGCGGGACAGGGTTTTGAGCAACCAGTCTATCGTAAATGCCAGCACCGTGATCCAGATCACGTAGGTCAGAATGACATCCATCGCGAGGTACCGGCGGACGAGGAAAATCCGGTAGCCAAGGCCCACATTGGACGCAACCGCCTCGGCCGCGATTAAGAACAGCCATGCCGACCCAAGCGACAGCCGAACGTTTGAGATGAGCCTCGGCAGTATTTGCGGCAAGGCCACACGCAGGGCAATCACCCCGCTGGAGGCACCCAGCGTCTGCGCCTTGACGATTTGCTCTTTCGGGATTTCCATGACCCGCTGCGCCAGGTCGCGGGTCATAAAGGGCGTAATGCCAATGACGATCAACGCGACCTTGGAAACTTCACCCAACCCGAACACGATGAACAAAATCGGCAAAAGAGCAAGCGGCGGCACCATGGACAGCACAGCAATGAAGCCTGAGAGAAACGACCGCGCATACGGCAAAAGCCCAATGGCCAAACCAAGAACCAAGGACAGCATGGCCGCGATGACTACGCCGCCAAGCAGACGGGCAAGGCTTGCGGCCGTGTCGCTCCACAAGAGTATTTCTCGCGACCGGCGATCCGGTTCGGTAAAGAGTCGCTCCGCGGTTTCCGCAATCGTCGTCAGGGCCGGAAGAAGTTTATCCTGCGGGTTGGCCTGCAACCGAATGTCCGAAGCGATGTAGTAGCTCAGGATAACCGCGACAAAAGGAAGGGCGGCGATGAAAATGCCCGCAGGCTTTCCGGGAATCGTGTTTATCAGTCGCATGCGTGCCGCTCCTTGACTGCCAAAACATGGGGTGAAGCCCGCTGGCTTCACCCTGTCCGTTCATTTACAGGGCGCCATCCGCAGCCATCTGCATATACGTCGTGTCGAACCGGAATTTGACGTTTTCCGAACTGCCGGAGACGGAGCCGTCCGGATACTCGATGCCGACGAAATCAGCGCTTGGCGCGCCCTCGCCAAGAATGCCTTTCTCAAAAAGGAACTCGGCCACATTCGTCATGGTTTTCGGAAGATCGCCCGCGCTTGCCTGAGCTACAGCGTCAGCAGGGTCAAAGAACAACTCGGTTGACGCCATCTGCGCCTTGTAGCCAGCAAGATCCGTACCGGACGCCTCGGCCATCGCGGTCAGCGCTTCCTCGTCGCCAGCGGCCATAAGCGCCATGACCTCATACCAGGCACCGGCGACCGCTTTGCCGAAATTCGGATTGTCGGCCAGGGTTTCAGTGTTCACGACCATCAGATCCAGGATTTCTCCGGGGATCATCGAACTGTCAAAAAGGTTCACAGCGTCGGAACTGGTATCGAGGATTTCCGACACCAGCGGGTTCCGTGACCACTGCCTCAACATCCGGTGTTGCATAGGCCGCGATCATGTCGGCGTCAGAGGTGTTGATCACGGCATCCAGATCGTACTCCTCCAACCCGACGCTATCGAGGCCACGCGCAAGCAGGTAATGCGACACCGACAACTCAACGAGGTTGACCGGCTTGCCCTTCAGCTCTGACAGGCTAGTGACCCCTTTGCCAATGACCGCATCGTTGCCGTTTGAATAATCACCGACGATCAATGCTGTGGTATCGACACCGCCGCCGGAGGGAATGGAAAGCGTGTCCATGTTCGTGGCGGATACACCGTCAAACGCCCCGGCAGTGTATTGGTTGATGGACTCGAAATAGTCATTGAACTGCACGATCTCGACATCAATGCCGTATTTGTCCGCCCACTTGTCCATGATCCCGCTGTCTTCAAGATAACCCCACGGCATCCAGCCGACGTAGATCGACCAGGCGAGTTTGAATTCGGTCTTTTCTGCAGCAGCCACAGGTGCGGACGCTCCTGCCAATACACCCAGCGCAAGGGCGGTTGCGGACATTAGTTTTGAGATATTCATGTCTTTCCCCGTTGTTGCGTCCCGCCGAGGTCTTCGGTTTTGGGTCCGCTGGCGGAACAAAGAGATCGGGCGCGAACAAACCTGCGCAGTAATCTCCCGGGATTTTGCCCCGCCGTGTGCCTCGCCGGAGTTTGCCGGCTAGGTGACGCTTCTCGGACCTGACCCGCTGAAATGGCGGCGGAACCCTAAGCGTCCTGCGCCTTCAGCAAAGCTCAAGGCGTTGTGACAGGGCAAGTTAAGGCCAGCTTCATTTCCGTCCTCACATCGCTTTAGCCAAAAATGCACCGTTTTTTTGTACCGGTGCTTAATAAAAGGGCTGGAAGCGGCCTGTTTTCGTGCAAAACAGCGTGCTTGTACGGGCGCGCCGTTCGCAACAAGACAGGTCCGCCCTGCCCCTGTGCTGTAATGCGTGCGTCCTAAAGGCGCTTTTGTCCGCATGGTTCCGTATCGCTCCGGCAAAAGACTGAAACACGCGTCACTTAATATTCTGCCTGCAAGTCCGCGACCGCGTTTGCGAACACGACGCCGCCGAGGACAACCAGCACCGCAATGACAATCCAGCCGCTATACTTTGCCATGGCGTCGTTTAACCGGATCAGGGCAGGTTCCGCCCGCACGCCGAAAAATAGCGACAAAATCCAAGGGCTAGCCAAACCCATGCTGGACACGACAACAAATCCCAGCACTGCCCCGATCTGCTCGACCGGAGCGTATGTTGCTGCGGCTATGGTCAGCGCACCAGATATGAACAAGGCTGCGTTCTTGGGGTTGAGGGCCGCCAGAGCAACGCCAAGCCCAAACGTCCTGATTGGTTGCATCCGCTCTAGAACACGCATCCATTTTGGAGGCGCGTTTTCGTCCGAATTATATTTTAGGCTCAGTTTGCGCAGGGCCAAAGCAACCAAACCCAGCCCCAGAAACAGACGAACCCACACGACCCAAACAGATGGTGCCTGCTGACCCGGTGTGCTCAGGTCCGACATTGCAATGGCGGCAATCCCGATGGTGAGTGCACCGACGATCCAACCGCAAAGAAACGCGGTATAAGCTTTTTGCTCGGGCCGTCGGCTTAATAACAAAGAGACGCTGACCAGTGGCAACGAAGCAAGCAGTATACCCACCGCGATTGGCATTGCTTTGATAAACGCAGTCAGCATGTGCTTCTCCGCCAGAGACAGACATCAGGAAAAGACCAGCACCTTTACTGGCAACAAGATCGCTTGCGCTCGGAGCACGATGGCGTTGGCAATCCCCATGCCGTCCACAATCCGTGCGATAAATGCTGAAAACCCGGTGATCTCACCGGCATCGATTTCCTTGGCGCGACTTGTGTAGGCGACGCCAACGCACGCACTGCCCGGCGGAATACCTTCCAGGTGCTTTGGGAAGATCGGCGCAAGGAAAACAGTCACCGTTCCCGGTCGGGCACGGTCCTGCTGATCCAAAAGCGCATCCCCCGGCCGGAATTGGCCCGCGGCAATGGCGTCCTGCACCTCGTCAACGAACATTGGCACAACAGTCAGCGGCTTGGACGCGCAGGTGATTTCCACAAGCATTCCGGGTTTAAGAACATTCACCGAAATCTGCCCGAAAGCCGCAACAAACCGTCCCTGCCCCGTGACGTCGGGAACCAGAATTCCCGCAGGGCGCAGGATCGGATTTACGATGTCGCCAGGTTTCAAAAGAAATTGCGTTACTGTTCCGTCCACTTCGGCGAACACTGTAGACTTCGCGATTTCATTCTCTGCCTCCCTCACGACGGCGAGGGCACTTTCTTTCTGAGCGGGAAGCAGAGTGGTCTGCCGCAGCTTGGCACCATCAAGGGCCGCAATCGCGGCAGTACGCTGGCTTTCTGCACTGGATACGTCAGTCTGCAGACGCTCCAGTTCCTGCTCGCTTACGACTGTGTCGTTTCGCTCGGCAAGGGACAGTCGTCTCTGCAGATCGTTCGCAGCCTGACTCAGATCGGCCTCGGCCGCCTCGACCCTCGCTTCTGCGGCGGCAATTTCCGTCACGATCAGACCCAGCGCGGCGTCGATTTCGTTGATGCGGCTCTGCGCGGTTTCCACAGCAGCTTCTTGCCGCGTGGTATCCAGCCTGAAAATAGCATCGCCCGCTTTCACGGCTTCGTTGTTGGCGACGTAAACTTCGGCGACCCGGCCGCCCCTGTCCGACAGGATCGTGACGGTGCGAAAAATTGCGGAAACGTTGCGCGTCGACGGATGAAAGTAAAATATGACGGTGATTAAGGTAACGGCCAAAATTGCGCAGGCGGTCAACCCCCAGCGCAGCTCGTACCAGACATTGAAAAGCGTAATTTCATGACCCCACCGCTTACCCTGTTTGTATCTGCGATAGAGAAAGTCAGGAACAATAGTGATCAGGGCGGAAAATATCAGTTCAAGCATCGGTGCGCTCCGGGCCGTTCACCTCTGGCTTTAGGGGAAAGATTTCATGCAAGGGCACGGCGGCTATCAAGATTGCCGCGATCCAAAAAGCGTTGTTCAAAGTGAAAAGAGAGATCAACCCAAGCACCCCAACAAGCTGCATTTGCACCTTGTGGGCACCCGCCGCCATACGATCCGGAATAGCCTGCACAGTGAAATAGAGCGCGCCAAAACCCAGCAGAACGACAACAAGACACAATCCTACCACGATCAGGAACCCATCTGTCTCGCCGGGCGCAGTCACCCAAAATGGAAGCCGTGACATCGCTTCGTCAGAGATAGAGCTGTTCACAAGAACCTCCTGTTTCTTGACGAACCCCTCCAAGGATAGACGAATGAAATCAAAAAGATCAATCATGTGCAAAGTCGCCAAATCCAAGTGGAAGGGCTTCCAGTCGCAATTGTCTTGACCAAATTTCAGTGCAGCCCGTCACCCTATGTGACGACAAAAGGCTTTTGGTTTTGCGCCTTCGGCGGTCTTTTTTGCAAATGTTCCGCCCATACTAATGTGGTCGCACAAACAGATCGGCGTCTGTGCCAACTGGCAACTTTCCGATGTTCAATAGACGGAGAATTTCAAACGAATTCATATGTTTGACTTTGTTCTGTAAGGGCGTACACTTGCGACTAAGTTCAAGCGCTTAAGCACGATTTTGGTTGGCCACTTTGGGTTCAGAGAAAGGGCAACAGCCAAAACGGGAGGGGAATGTGAAGAGATTTTCTATCGGGTTGTCGGTCTTTTTGGTGCTGGCCGCGTGCTGGGAAAAAGAAGAAGAAACCGCCGAAACAGTCATCCGACCCGTCCGGACAACCGAGATTGCCGATCTCTCCAGCATCCATGATCGTTATTTCGTAGGCACAGCAAGGGCCGCGCGCGAGGTGTCGCTGGCGTTTCGTGTGCCGGGCAATGTGGTCGGCGTGAACGTTCAGGTTGGCGATCCGGTCGCGAACGGAGATGTCGTGGCAGCTTTGGATCCCGCCCCGTTTCAAGCAGAGGTGGACAGGCTGACCGCGGAATTGGAAAGCGCGCAGGCAACGTTTGACAATGCGAAGCTGCAAACTGACCGGCAGCGCTCTTTGGTGGAAAAGGACGTAGCGGCGCAGGCAACGCTTGACCGGTTCGTCGCGGGCGAGACGTCGGCTAGGGCCGCGATCAATTCTGTGCAGGGTGCGCTGGACCGTGCGACCTTGGACCTGACCTATACTAGCCTGGTCGCACCCTTCGATGGCCGGGTGGTCGCAAAGTACATTGAGGATTTTGAAGAAGTGGCAGCGCAGACTCCGGTTCTTCGGATACTGGATGCCGAGCATATCGAAGTGGTGATCGACATCCCCGAGCGGTATATCGCCCTGATCCCACATATCGAGGATATCACGGTATCATTTGACGCCCTGGGAGACGTCACCCTGCCCGCCGAAATCAGCGAGATCGGCTCGGAGGCTTCGGCCACGACCCGGACCTTTCCCGTCACCTTGAAAATGAAGCAACCGGAAGGCTCGCCGGTACTTCCGGGTATGTCAGGGCGGGTTCGCGGCAAGCCGAAAGAAGGGTACGAGCCGTTTGACTCCATAATGGTTCCCGCCAGCGCAGTTTTTGTGCCCGAAGGTGAGACCGATCCGCATGTCTGGGTGTTCGATACCAGTTCCGAAACGGTGGGCGCACGAAAGATCACATTGGGAACGCCCCGATCGCAGGGCGTTGCCGTCAGCGAGGGCTTGGATTTCGGCGACGTGATCGTCACCGCCGGAGCGAATTCCCTGAGAGAAGGCCAGAAAGTCTCGCTTTTGTCTGAGGACGCTGAGTAATGGGGCTCGCTGCGTTTTCGATTCGTAACTCCAAATTCGTATGGTTTGCCGTCGTGATGCTGACATTGGGCGGCATATCCGCCTTTTTCAGTCTCGGACAATTGGAAGACCCGGAATTCACCATCAAGACGGCGGTGGTGACAACACTCTATCCCGGCGCAAGCCCGGAAGAAGTTGAGCAAGAGGTCACCGAACGGATCGAAATCAAGCTGCAGGAAATCAAGGAGATCGACTACATCTCAAGCGAAAGCCGGGCCGGGGTGTCGACAATCAAGGTAGAAATCCGGCCGAACTATTGGTCCGAGGAGTTGCCCCAGATATGGGATACGCTGCGGCGAAAGGTCAGGGACGTTGAGACCCAGCTCCCGCCCGGCGCAGGTCGGCCCGCGATAAACGATGACTTCGGCGACGTGTTCGGTCTGCTGCTTGCGATGACATCCGATGGGTTTTCGTATCAAGAGCTTGACGCGTTCGCAGATGACTTCAAACGCGAGCTTTCGTTGATCGACGGTGTCGGAAGGGTTGATCTTTGGGGTGAACGCGACAGGGTCATTTACCTTGAGACCCGAGAGGAAGTTCTGGCTGCACTCGGTGTGTCCGCACAGACCCTCCTCAGCACACTGCAAACGCAAAATTCAATCGTGGATGCCGGTCGGGTCAACATCGGCGATTACCGCATGCGTATTGCGCCCAGCGGCACGTTCGGCAGCCCCGATGACATCGCGGACCTGGTCGTACGGCCCAGTGGTTTAGATCAGGCTCAAAGCGGCCAAGGACGGGGTCCAGAGTTATTGCGGCTGGGCGAAGTTGTTGACGTTGTTGAAGGGTATGCCGATCCACCGACAACACTGATGCGGTTCAATGGGCTTCCCTCGATTGGGTTGGCGATATCCTTCCAGTCCGGGGTCAACGTTGTAAGCGTGGGGCAGGCCGTGGACGCCAAGGTATCCGAGCTTATCGAACGCCTCCCCGTGGGTATCGAAGTCGAGCGTGTGCATTGGCAATCTGATGACGTAAATCTTGCTGTCAGCAGTTTTCTGGTGAGTCTTGGCCAGGCCGTGGCAATCGTTCTGGTCGTTCTGACTTTGGCGATGGGCGTTCGGATGGGTATCATCATCGGCAGCGGGCTGATCCTGACGATCCTTGCAACCTTTATTCCCTTGGCGATGTTGGGCATTGATCTACAGCGCATGTCTCTGGGCGCGCTGATCATTGCCCTTGGCATGATGGTCGACAACTCAATCGTGGTCGCGGATGGCGCGATGGTTCGGATGTCTCAGGGAATGGACCGCGCAAAGGCCGCAATTGATGCAGCCACGCGACCCGCAATGTCGCTGCTTGGCGCTACTTTCGTTGCGGTTATGGCCTTCTACCCGATTTTCGCATCGGTCGAGAGTGCTGGAGAATACTGCCGGACCCTCTTTTCGGTCGTCGGCATTGCACTCTTGGTTAGCTGGCTTCTGTCAATGACGGTAACACCCCTGCAATGCGTCGCCATGCTGCCAGAGCCCAAAGGAGAAAACAGTGAGAATTTCGACACCGGTCTTTATGCCGTTTACCGTCGTTTCCTGGCCGCTGCGATCCGGGTTCGGTTCCTGACAATCGGCGTCGCTTTGGCCGCTTTGGTTGTGGCGGGGGTCGGCTTTGGGTCTGTCACTCAGTTGTTCTTCCCAACCTCATCCATGACGAAGTTCATGATTGACTATTATGCCCCCGAAGGAACGCGGATCGAAGCCGTATCCGAAGCCATCACGCGCATTGAAGAACAGGTGGAGCAGGACGAACGTGTCACCGGAATCGCCAGTTTCATCGGAGCCGGGCCTCCTCGCTTCTATCTTCCAGTCGACCCGGAAGGCACCAACCCGTCCTATGCGCAAATCATCGTAAACGTCGATGACTATCGCGATATCCCTGAAATGACCAAGAATATCTCGCTTTGGATTTCGGCCAATATGCCCGAAGCGACCGCGTTCACACGTCAGTTCGGCGTTGGACCCAGCAACACCTGGGCCTTTGAAACGCGGATTATCGGACCTGCGGATGCGGATCCGGAAACTCTGCGAGACCTTGGCGACAGGGCCGTCGCAATTTTGGACAATCATCAATGGACCAAGGTTGCGCGCACCGATTGGCGCAACCGCGTTCTGAAAACCGTGCCCGACTACGATCAGGATCGCGCCCGGTGGACAGGCATTACCTACGAGGATCTCGGGAATACAACGAAACGCGCATTTGATGGGCGATCAGTTGGCCTCTATCGCGAGGGCGACGAACTTCTGCCGATCATCGTTCGCCCCGGCGCTGATGATGTCGCTGCCGTTGACAATTTTGAGCTGCTGCAACTGCAATCTCCGTTTTCAGTCGAACCTGTGCCCCTGGCCCAGGTCGTTCGGGGCGTCAATGTCCAACCCGAGGATCCCACAATCAATCGCCGCGACAGGCGGCGGGTGCTGACCGTTCAGGCGAACCCGATCGACAGCGTGACCCTGCCAAGCTACCGGGCAGCCGTTCTTGCCGACTATGACGCTTTGGCAGCCGAGTTTCCGCCCGGCTACAGCTTGGAATGGGGCGGAGAATATGAGGATACGGTATCTGCACAAGCGTCCCTGATCCCTGGCATGATACCCGCTTTTTCGATCATGGCGCTTATAGTGGTCGGGCTATTCAATTCATACCGCAGGCCGCTGGTCATTTTCCTGACTGTGCCGTTCGTTATCATTGGGATCGTCCCCAGCTTGCTACTTACGAACACTCCGTTCGGGTTCGTCGCACTGCTTGGAGGGATGAGCTTGGCGGGAATGATGATAAAGAACGCAATCGTTCTTATTGATCAGATCAACGACAATCTGGCCGAGGGTCAACCGGGCTATGACGCTATATTGAATGCCGGTGCCTCAAGGCTTCGGCCGGTCGTGTTGGCCGCTGCAACAACTGTCTTGGGTGTTATTCCACTTCTGCCGGACGTGTTCTGGGTGGGCTTGGCCATCACAATCATGGGCGGATTGACGGTCGGCACGATGCTGACAATGATTCTGGTTCCAGTATTGTTCGCAACCCTGAACGGCATCAAAGCCACTGCGCCCAATGTGTAGTACGTCTTTCAAAAAGGACGCCGATCATAAAACAAGGCACAGGCGGAAACACATAAACTGCTAAACCAATAAACGGGGGCTACGTTGGACAATACGGTTCTTTTCTTTCTGGTCGGTATCTTCGTCGTTGGCCTTCTCATGCTCGGGTACTTCGCCAAGGGCAACGGAGCTTTGATGGTGGTCGCAATCCTAGTCGGCGTGCTGCTGGCGTTCCTGGCATTCTTTGGTGGTTACTTGGGTTAACCGCCCCGAGACAATAACCTCGCGCTGCGTTTGTATCCTTCAAGGCCACTTGCAGAGTTTCTAAGCAAAAATTGAGTATGTCCGCTCGATCATCCAGTAGGTTGCAACAGTTCCAATTCCGTAGACGAGCATCATTTGAGCGTAGTTCTCCAAACGTCTTGCGGCAGGAATACGCAAAAACAACCACCCGACAATGAGGGCCGCCCCGACAAAAAGCAGCTGCCCAAGCTCCACACCGATGTTGAAAAACAAAAGCGCGATCGGGATTTCAGACGGGGGTAGTCCGATTTCAGCCAACGCACCGGCAAATCCAAGCCCGTGCAAGAGCCCGAAAGCAAACGCGACGACCCACGGTGCCCTTATTGCCAGAGACAAACGACCACGTGATTTCCAGACAATCTCGGACGCAAGAAACACGATCGACAAAGCGATTGCCGCCTCTACCGGCGCTGAAGGTAGCGAAACAAACCCTAACGTTGCCAAACCCAAAGTGATCGAGTGGGCAACCGTAAACGCAGTTATTGTCTTAACCAGCATCCACCAGCCTTCCACAAGAAAGAGCAAGGCCAAAACGAACAGCAGGTGATCCAATCCCTCAAGAATGTGTTCTACGCCCAGAACCGTGTAACGTTGGGCGGCGCGCACCGCCGACCCCGAACCAGCCAGCCATTCCTCCAGATTGACTTCGATGGTCGTCCCTTCTCGTTTTACCAATCGCGTAACCGGTTCTTGCCCATACCAACGAACTGTCAGCAAAGCGCCTTCGCGATTCCAGGGAAGCGACAGCCGATCATCGGATGTAAGAGAGGCCGAACATGCAAAGTTGAAAGTTACGGAATAGGAACCCCTTTCACCATTCGGGTTTCCCACAAACTCACAATGATCAGGCAAATGCGGAGACAATATCGCTGCGGATATGCGACTGGGCACTTTAGAAATCAGCCGATACTGGCCAGGTGCCGTTTCATTCAGTTCCGCGCGATCCAAGCCAAGCGTATGCGCGTGGGCACAAATCCCCTGAATTGCAATCAATGCCGCCGCCCACAAAACGATCGGGAATAGCTTACTCACCTTCCCTGTCCCCTTGCAGCGGCGCAATTTCGACCTTGTAGTCAATTTCAACGGATCGCAGTTCTTGCTCTAGCAACTCACGTGACTTGTCTGTCATCCACCGGGTCGCCACCCAATCCTTGGCCTGCGCAAACTCAGGCAACTGAGCAGGGTTTTCCCTGATAACCCTCAGAAAGTGGATTGACCCTGTCTGAGATTGAAACGGCCCGTGCCATTCGTCGTTTTGGGCAATGGCTGTCAAAACTTCATTTGCCGTTTCACCGCCGAACGCCTGCACCAGGCGCTTTTGATCCATGTATCTCAAGGTGCTTCCAAAGGTGATGTCAGCATCGCCAAGCGTCTTGGGATCAGCGCCTTCATTCAACGCGTCCAGAATTTTGGGAGAAACTTCGTTGACCGAGTTAAACATCACATGATCAAGGTCATAGCTGGGCGGACTCCGAAAATTTTCCGGGTTGCTGTCAAAGTATTCTTTGAGTTCCGCCTCGGTCGGCTCTGCCAAATCTCCAGCTATGAAAAACCGCATATTCTGAAGAAGTAACGCGCGAATACGAGAACCGTCAGAAAAACCTCGCTTCACTGCTTCGCGGACCAGAATCTCCTCCTCAACGAAGTTTCTGACCAGCTCTTGTTTTTCATCTTCACTCAGGGGGCGCAAAAGCAACTCCGCCTCTCGATCAAATAGATATTCCTGTGTCGCTGCGTCCACCACGATCAGATCTCGGTCGTCCTTTGCAAACAACGCCTGTCCGATAAACAGAAGCCCCGCGAGGACGAGAAACTGAAACAAGGGTTCTCTGACGATATTGGAAAGGAATGAGTTCGGGTCACCTCTGTCGGTACCGGCTGGATTTTCCGTTCGATTGCTTGAAGTGCTAATGGACATTCTTGAACCTGTTTTACGTCACCCGAAAAAGACGCCTCAATTCAAGGCGCCTTTCCCGACAAAGGCAAGCGTAAGGAGTGCAACGCACCGATTACGCGGCTTGCAATACTACTTACTGTTATCCTGAAGCATTGCAGGGTGAACATAATTCGGGTCAGTTATGCCCTCTTTCCGAGCGGCCATAGCGGCGAGGGTATGTCTCTGCAAACGGCTGATGACGTTACCTGTAGAACGACGGCGGTCATCCAGAAGCGGAGAGTATTCGACCCAATCGATCAGCAGTATCTCATTCTGCAGCGCCAGCTTTCGGAGGATCTGCATGAACTGTAGCGTAGTGAAACCACCAATTTCAGGGTTCGACACACCCGGAGCCAAAGAGCCGTCCAAAACGTCCATATCGATTGAGATATACAGTCGGCGACCTTCAAGTTCCGCGATCAGCTCGTCAACCGTTGCGTCAAATCCGTTTTTTTCAAACTTCGGCATAAAGTAGTAGTTGGTCTGATTGTTGAACATCCAATCCATTCTCTCGACGCTTTCATACGCACCGCGCAGGCCGATGTGAAAAATCTGATCTCCTGTCGTCCACCCCTGTTCATGCGCAAAGCGGAGCGCCGCTCCGCCGTGGGTAAACATGCCAAGGCGTCCGTCTGGCGGTGCAAGGTCGGTGTGGGCATCAAAGTGAACTGTTGTGAAACTCTGCGGACCGTAGTGGTCAATCAGCGCCATGAGCGAAGCGACCTGAGTACCGTGGTCGCCCCCTATGACGAAGGGTATCGCACCGCCATCCAGGATTTCCTTGAACACGCCAGCCTGGTCAGCAAAGTTCTGCATCATCAAAGACGGGTGGGCGTTGGCGTTTCCATAGTCCACAACGTTTAAAATGTCGAAATACTGGTTGTTGAACCACATATCATGCCCCGACTGGGCAAAATCGTAGTTGTGGTTGACGCGCATATAGTTCGCGGCCCAGCCATTGCCGTCTGCGGGGTTAAACTGACTTGGCGCGCCAACGATGGCCACGTCGACCTCTCCGGCAATCAGGTCTTCTGTTGTCAGCGCGACCGGAAGACCAAAATACGTTGGGAAAGCGTGCTTGGTAGGCACAACATAATAGCGCTGCAAGTCAATTGGGCCTGGTTCCCGCGGAGGGTTGTCACCCACCATATCCTTGCGCAGATAGTATTTGTTCCAACCGGGATCGAGGATCTGAACATTCGGGTTGCTTGGATCCCTCCACGGCTGCATGGAAGACGGGAACCCATCGACCACCGGATCAGATGAAAAATCCGGTGCTGGATTGTCCTCTGCATAGACCGCTCCAGCTACGGTAGCTACGAACAGAGCGGACCATTTGGACAATAGAGATAAGCGACGCGCCACTTTCTAATCCTCTCATTTTAAGACTAAATTTAACTTGACTACGGAGAGGATAATTTCTCAGGCTATCTATGACTGTGCAAAAAGTGCAATTGGCACGCATCTTTGCAATCAGCCGACATACATTGCCTGATCCGGTGTCGGCACTCGAACGGGATACCAAGTCCCCGAGACTGTAGTGATGGTGAGGGAACGGCTTTGGCTTTCGATCGTTTTTCCATTGATCTTGCAGATGAAGACACGCTCGAAAATTTTTATCTTGAGCAAACCAATACTGACACCAACTTCATGCAATTCACTTCTGGCCCCGCAATCCTAAGCGCCCACAGTATCGATTTTGGCGACATCAGGCTTTTGCAGGTGTCCGGTGAAGGCAGGCATCTGTGGACAGACACCATGCTCGCACGTGAATGGCGTTTTGCGATCATGGTTTCAGCCAATGGCAGCCCGCGAATTGGACGGTCTGGCATTTCTCGCACCACCGCGCATCTTCTGAGACCGGGTGAAACGGCCGAACTGTTTACCAGCGGCAGTTACACGACCCTCGAATTTACCTTCTCGGAAGAACTTGCCGAAAAACTGGGGTGGGGTTGTCGTGGCGGCCAAACTGCGGATGTTTTTGAAGGCACCGTTAGAACCTTGACCGCAATAGCGAAGGCCGGTTTTTGCGCGGCTTTCAAGTCCGGTTCCGGCGATTGCAACTCGGCCGCTCTCTCAGATATTCGGTCTGAACTGATCGATGCGCTTGATATTGCTCTGCAACCTTGGGCTCCGCCCGAAAACCATCGCGGCAATGTTCTTTCGCGTGAGGCACAGGTCGATTTGCTGCGCAAGGCCCGCAGACTGCTACAGGACAACGACAATAACTTGTGTTTCAGTGTTGAGGATTTGGCTCAGGAAGTTGGCGTCTCAAAGCGCAGCATCTTTCAAGCCTTCAAAAGAGAATATGGGATTGGCCCCCGAAGATTTCGAGAAATCGTGCGTTTGAACGCGCTTCGCGCTAGCCTCTATCGTAGCGAACCGGATGCCTCGTCAGTAACTTTGCTGGCGAATGACCACGGTTTCTCAGAGCTGGGACGCATGGCCGGAAAGTACCGGTCTCTGTTCGGAGAACTTCCAAGCGAAACTCTCAGACGTCCAAGGCAGAGGCTGTTGAACTAATGGCGTAGCGTTTGGCTGGGGTACTCTCCAAACTGTTGACGGTACTTTCCGGCCATCCGACCGAGATCACCAAACCCGAATTCGATTGCCAATTCCGTTACTGTAGTTTCATCAGGGCTAGTGTTTTTCAGCCGGTTTCGCAGTTCTGCAAGGCGACGGATTTCTACATACCGCCTCGGTGTAATTCCAAGCGACTGGCGCAGTGAATAAAACAGCGTGCGACGCCCCACTCCGAGTTCTTTGGAAATGGACCCGAGATCAGGCATAGCGTCGCCCAGTTCGGAAAGGAGGTGATCAAAGTTTTTAAGCACTGAATACCGGCTCGTGCATTCGCTAAGTTCCGGATGCGATCCGGCACCGTGGGGCAACCATGGAGCTAACGCACATTCCAAGGCGTCCAGAACCATCCCCTGCGCCGCCGCCGTTGATGCAACCCCTGTCCCTTTGCCTTTGAACCCAGCGATTTTACTTGCTTGGCGGCACGCAGATTCAAGCCGCTTCAACGGCGTTCCGTGGATGCGTGCCAAAGGCGCTCCTGAAAAGGTCCACCCAAGACTGTCTGCAATTTCCTTGGATACGCCGATTTCCAGCGTTTCAACCGGCCCCAGAAAAACATAGTCCATCTCCTGACCCGGGCGAAACAACATCGCATCTTCAGGACCAAGTTCGTGGCCAAGCGATCTGACGCCGTTCCGTGCGTTCAGGACAATCCCGAAATGCACGCGACCGTCATCAGACATCTGGTCTTGCCACCTGCAATGAGCAATTCCCGAAGCCCACAACAACGTAACGCCATCTAGATCCACAACCTTGTATTCAAGTTTGGCCGGGCCCGCTGAAAATTGGGTATAGCCGGGCATCATCCCAGTGGCCCGGAACAGAAACTCCGAAATATCTTCGGCTTCGTGCAGAAGAATACGCTGTGTACCCATGCCCTTAGTCTGTATGCGCGGCACGGCATTCGGCAAGAATTAATTCTGCAAAGATAGGTTCCAAATGCACTTATTACGTAGCACCCTTGCTACCTGTCCGACAAAATCACACGCAATCTAATGACAAAACCGGATTGCCTTGAATTTGAAAGGACAGACGATGAATTACTGCAAGTTGTTGTCCACCGCTGTGTTCACCGCCGCACTTGGTGCCATTCCTTTAGAAACTTCGGCGCAAATGTTGAAGGATATCGCCACGTCCTCGCCAAATGAAAACATCGGGCCGATGCCCCACGAGGTCCCTGACGACCCGACAAAGATGAATATCAAACAAGACAAGTCCACGGATATCTGGCGGGCAGAACGTGAGCCGTCTGGACGTCCAGCCGGACCGATGGACGTACAGCGATACCAACTCCAGATGGAACCCGTGGGAATTCAGACGTTCTTTAAGCTGCCCGTCGCTCTTACCCCCGAAGACCTGCAAGCCGGTGAAATTGATGTCGCGATATTTGGCGCTCCTACCGGTGCCTTGCCGCATTCGGCCGGCAATATGTGGGCACCGGCGGAGGTACGGACAACCCGTGACTATGGCGGCTACGGCGACCCCAAGTTCCCACTAAGCTGGGTAGAATACGAAACCCTTCTCGCTCCATTCACAATCTTGAACGCCGTTGACTACGGCGATGCTGGCCTGAACGCCTATAATCAGTCGGCCACGCTAGAGGAAATCCGTCGTATGACACGGGAGGTTGCCTCCGTCGGCGCAATTCCCTTCATCGTTGGTGGGGACCACTCGGTTCCAAACGGTACTTTCCGCGGTATCGTCGACGTCTACGGAAAGAACAACGTTGCTTTCGTACATTTCGATGTCCACCTCGACCGAGACGCCGGCATGGGTAAATTTGGTGCCTATTACCATTCAGGCAGCTTTATGAATCGTGCGGTTCAGGAAGGAATGGTCGAAGGACGACATGTCATTCAATACGGTATGTCCACACCAGTCTTTGGCCCCGAAGAATGGGATCAGGTGGCCTCGGAAGGTGGCAAAGTTTATCACATCCACGAAATCCGCCGCGACGGGGTCGAGGAAACATTCAACAAAATCTACGAAGACCTCGCGGACATCGATTTGGTCTATGTGAGTTTTGACATCGACACTTTTGACATGAGCTACGCTCCGGGCACTGGCTCCTCGTCGCCCATTGGTTCACACCCAGAAGACCTTTTCCCGATGCTGCGCCAGTTTGCGGCTACCAAGACAATCGTTGGCGTTGATTTTGTAGAGTTCAACCCCTTCTACGATAACCGTGGCCAGCAGACCGCGCGACTTGTTCGGCGAACGATGTTTCAGTTTCTAACTGGTATCGCGATGAAAAAGGACGGGATCGAACCGGACTATATCCACCCGCGCATCTCTGGCGAACCGTAAAGAAGATCCTGCACCGGCGACAACAGTTTCAACTACCGGGCAGACCCAGAGGGTTTTTATCCGGGGTCAAAGGTGCCCCTTCACCGGTACGGATGCGCTGCTGGTCTGAACTGAGGCTTTACACATCGTGGGAACAGGCTGTGAACGAACATCTATCCAACGATTGGTTCAATCAGTATAACTGCGTTGGGGGATGACAGAATAAATCCTGCCGGACCCTCAGAGACTGTATGAAAAAGCAAGTCTTTGTAAAAACAGGAAGACGCAAGGCAACCAAAGCGAGTGGAAGCAAGGTAGTATGTCGGCTACGGCGCAGAACGTCGAAAGCTCAGCCCTGAGGGTTGGAATGATAGGCAACCTTGCTATGGGGTTTGCCGGTGTCTTGGCTTCTATTCTATCGAACTCTCAAGCCCTTCTTGTTGATGGTCTATTCTCTCTTGTGGGGTTTTTTGCTGCAATTATAGCTGTTCGCGTCGGAAAACAGTCATCGGCCCGACCTGATGATGTCAGACCGTTTGGCTACGCCGCCGATGAAGCCGTTTTCACCACGTTTCGTGCCCTGTCACTTTTGGGTTTGGTCGCGTTTGCTTTTACCAACGCCATCGCCAAAATTGCGTCGTATATTGGCGGCACAACGCCCGCGCCGGTGAAGTTTGAAGTCATTGGCATCTACACCATCGCGATTTGCCTCATATGCGCAGCGCTTTGGGCAAACCACTTACGGTGCTGGCGAAAAACGGGAAAACAGAGCGATATTTTGAAGTTGGAATCTCGGGCCGCAGCCTTTGATGGGGTTATTACCGGCACGGCCGGCATCGGTTTTGGCTTGGTGTATTTGTTTCAAAATGGTCCTCTCGCGATAATTGCTCCGATCGGAGACTCGATTATCGTCGTTTGTCTGTGCTGCGTCGCGTCCGGCACCTATTGGTCTGATTTTAAAAACAGCCTGGGCGAGTTGGTCGGTATCTCAGCGGGAAAAGAAATCGTCAAAGACGTGAGAGTTGCCGCAGAAGAGCATCTTGCCAACGAAGACCTGGATCTGGTCGACGTCGTTGTCCTGAAAGCAGGTCGGACACTGTCCGTGGTTGTCTTCGTGGATCCCAAAAAGCAGATTTCAGGAAGCGGCATGGACAAACTGTCAACGTCGCTGAACAAAAGTCTAAATTCAAAATTTGCCCGGGTAGAAGTCCTGATTGTGATTTCGGAGATCGGCCGCCAGGTGTTCGTACCGTCGACAGAATAAGTTCAGACATCAATGAGCCGTTCTGATTTCGGGCGCGTCTCTGTCTTTGCGTATTCTTTCAATGAACGCACGGCAGAACTGACCCGACCGAGGAATTGTCACTCTGCCAACAATGGTTCCAGACATTTTATCCTTCGGGACGCGCTCAGGCCTGAAGGGTCATCACCAAAGTCTTCTGCAATTTTTGTATATGCTTTGATCATTTCTTCCGGGTTCTCGACATCTCGCAGAATGACGCCGACCACTTCCAACAGATACGATTGTGACAACCTTGTTTTGATGCTCAGTTCTTCAATCAAGGGCCATTCCGCCTCGATTAGGCACTTCGCAGCTTCGCTGTATTGTGCTTTTCTCTCCTCTTGGGCCAGTAGTCCCGAGCTTGAAAACAGGATCGCAAACACCGCTATCAATGTTGGTCTCATCTTATCCTTCCAACTCACTTGTGAAAATTCGATCCGTTTTGCAGCAACCTTAGCACTTGCCCCCACTACGGCAACTTATCTCTAGGTAGACCGATTCACTCGGCAGGCGAGACGTCAGGAATTGTTGCCGCGACGATATCCAAAGCTTCAATCCTGTAGATCGAAGGTGCGAGTTCGCTTTGGTTTTGGCGAATAAATATTTGTCCCGTAACCCAAACCGGATCCGCCGTTATGTCGATGCCGTCCGGATACTTAACGGAAATAACTTGATCCGGAAGTGGAGCCGTTGGATGTCGGCACGTCTGAGACAACGGAGGAACCAACAGAAAGTTTTCTACATCTTTGAACTCGAATTCAACAGGATGAGCATAACCAGCAATGAGGACAAGATTACCCTCCAAACTTGAGTTTCCTGGGACGCACTCGGCGATCTGCATCGACAACATGCGATCATTCAAGTCCCGCGGTTGGCAACTTGGATTGGACAGGTAGTCGTCTAAGAACTCAGAGCACTCGGCAAGGCGACCTATTTTTAGATCCGACCAAGAGATTTTCTGTGGCTCAGAATGTGCCGCCAATCCGATCAAAGACACCAGAACAACTGAGCAGCCCAGAAGTCTAGTTTTCATTTTGACCGTGCGAAACAGTAAGCGGGCTCTTGTAATCCGGTTCAGTTAGCCCCTGTTTGCGCATCGCGATGCCCGTCAAGCATTCTCTTATTGTCCGATTGGCATTCAACGCGGAAACGTAAGTTGGGTCCATTAACGGAGCAAGCTCGACGATTTCAAACCCGATCACATTTGATTCAGCGCAGAGACGGCGAATAATTGGAAAAATCTCGCGCGGCATCAGCCCACCGGGTTCGGGCGTCCCCGTTCCGGGAACAAACGCCGGGTCAAACGTATCGATGTCGAACGAAATATACATGTATTCCGGCCCTTCATTCGCCTCGGCAATGACGTCTTCCATAACGGCATCCCAGCCGCGATGTTCGATTTCAGCCATGGTATGATAACGAAATCCGTTCATCCGCATCCATTCAAACGCTTTTTCGTCCGGGTAGTATCCCCGCAAAGCGACTTGAATGAAGTTCTTGCCTTCGACCAAGTCTTCTTCGATCAATCTGTAAACAGGCATGCCATGGTTTATCAGGTGACCTAGACCATATTTTCCGGCATCGTAATGCGCATCAAAATGAACAACACCCACATTGCCCTTTCCGTAAACGTCTGTCATCGCAGCGACGTTCGGGTACATCAATGAATGATCGCCACCGACGATAAAGGGGATCACATGGCTACCGTCGGCGTGTTGCACCGACGCGGCCTGACCGACGAACGACCGAACGGCATGAATCGTGCGCTCTGTACTCATCATATCGTTCGGGGCATTTCCGTAGTCGACAACAGTCATGTCCTGCAGCGGGTCGACCATGACATGCATGTGCGGTTGCCGTGCCCCATAACCTAGATAAATCGACGAGTTGCGCACGGCGTTTGGCCCGCGTGAGGCACCGCGTGCGCCACCGCCCATATCGGTAAATGCACCCATGATGGCAACGTCGACTTCAGCGGCAGCAAGATCGCCGGGCGTGAAAGCCAATGGTTGGTGCAGGAACGTCGGAAGTTGCATGTAGCCCTGACCATAGAAACGCTGAGGATCAACAAGTCCTGGCTCTCGTCCTTCACGCTCTCCTTCAAAACTTGGCAGAGGCGTGCGCCAAGCATTGTAAGTTGGATCCTCAGTATCCAGAGGAATAACGGGTTGTTCCCCCTCTCGAATAGGAGACTGAGTGCCCTCAAACTCATGGCCATAGATCTGAGCATTCGCAGCCCCAGAAAAACCAACACATAGAATTGCAAGCGCAGAATGGAGATTTTTTAACACCGGAAAGCCCCCAACAATTTTCAACTAATTCTGAAACTATCGCCGAAACCTCTGTTTGAGGCAACTTTTTCGTCAGCCGTTCTGATACGCCGCCACTGACTTGAGGCTGGTTTCATGGAACCTCTTTTCGAGCTGACAGAAGTCAGCCAGAATTTTTCCTGATCAAAGGGTTTGGCTCGGCGCAGGGTGCAAGCGCCCAACCTGATCAGTTAGACGCTTTTGTGGTTCTTCTATTCCTTCGGACGTATTGACACATCCGCCTGGTCCGGCATGCGGAGTTGGCGAAACTACCCTGTGCTTGTGGGAATGCCGGCTTCTAATATTTGCCAACCACAATTTCGTTGATTGAAAATACCAGTTTCAACAGGTTGGCGATTAATTTGCAGGTCGCTCTGGAAAATGCGTTGGAGCCCATGATTGAGTTTTCGCCGGAAGAAACGTCCTGATGACGGTGGGTTTTGCTTCACCTCAGATTGCTTGGTTGCAGGAGTTTTCAAGGTCGCGACACGATAAAAAGGCCTGGAACGCAGAAAGCGCCTCTTGTGGCGCCAAGTGTTTGTTATCTAGCCGAGAAGTTTGGTTGCGGGAGTAGGATTTGAACCTCTGACCTTCAGGTTATGAGCCTGACGAGGTGAAGACGTTAAGCAATTGATCCGGTGGATCAATTGTAGTCTGAATGGGCTGTGTTGGGGTTTTCTGACGCTGGTTGCG